>JBATOT010000031.1:0-3219 GCA_049291095.1 Ignavibacteriaceae bacterium
CCCCTGCGGGTTCCAGATAAATCGTAAGATGATATTGTAGATGATGCCCACGATAAGGATATAAACAGTAATAGCGGTACTTGTTCTGTAGCTGGCAAAAAATGTCCCCGGCTTTGAACGGGGATTCAATAATAACACCGTGCAGTAAATGGCAACAATAAGATTAGTAAGGATTGTAAAATAACTGAAGTAACGGGTAATTAATTCAGGCAGCGCAGCCACCTTACTGTTGATATTGATATAGAATTGTGAAACGAGGGCAAACCAGCCCGCAAGCGCTAAAAATCCTAAAAAATATTTTTGTGTTGTTGATTGGTTCGCTTTCGTCATTCTTTACTCATTTAGTTTGCCCGGTAAAAATAATAATTAGTATGAACCGGATTACTGTTCAGTAGGACAGTAATAAAGGCCGAAATTTGTTTTATTTTTTGCACAGTTCAAATTGGCAGACGTTGTGTTAGATAATTTTTAAAGATCTTAAGATCAATAAAAGTCCAAGTATAAAACAGATAACACTAAAGAAAAGCAAAAATGGTTTTCCGTAATTCCTGGTTGGGACATATTTTGCCTCTTTCATTTCCTCTTTAAAAGATTTCTTGTAGAAGGCAGCTTTAAAACTATATACACTTATAAAAAGAAATATAGTGCCCAGTGCAGCCATGTAATTTATTCCTCTCATAGAAAGAAGTTTGTTAGATTATTTAGGGATAAATATGATTTCAGTAACAGACAGGGCTTGGCGCAGGCCTATGAACTTAATGTTTTTTCGTATCAAAGGTAACAATGCTTGCACCAAACCGCCATGTTGGGCGCAGGAGTGCCATATTATTGTACATACTCACTCTTTCTCTTTAGAAATTGAAATATTTCTTCATTTGTTTTCGTGATTTGATTTATGTTTAACCCGCTGCCTCCAACGGATAACAGTATTTGATTTTGTAGGTCGTTTTTAATCGAAAGTTGAATCCACGAAATATTAAAGGCTTTCATAAATGGCTTTGAATGTTTGAATCGATCAACTTTTACAGAACCAAAATCAAATTCAAACCTTAAATCGCTCATTAAGTTAAAAAAATTCCCTCTAATAACAGAAGCATTTGGATTGGCTATAAATTCTAATTCCCTCTCAAATAAGTTCAATGATCCCTCAGAATAAAAAACAATTGGATATTTTCTGCTGCCAATTTTAACTTGAGGAAAGTTGTCAGGAATCTTATTTATTCCTAAAAGAATCTTCCACCATGGATTTTTTTTAGATATGTCAGAAAATGCATCCAGATGTTCGACTGATGAAATCCAAACTATTGGAAAAGTTTTTTGCATAGAGGAAAAATTGCGCCTAACGAGCAGGTATTTGCGAAGGCTGGGAAATAGACTTCCGTCAGCCCTGGCTACCTGAAGTTAAATTTATAATTAAATGTTGATGATTTGCACATAGCTAAATAGTTATTCGTCTGCCCGATATGAAGCTAAATTGAAAAACAAAAAGTCGAAACACGGTTTCCGTCCGCCCAGCTTTTGCAAATACCAATGTTGGGCGTAGTTACTTTTGAATTTCCACAATACCATATTTAATTAAATGTTTGATCACTGGGTCTTGGATTTGATACATTTTAGCTCCTGCATCCGTTTCTGTCAATTCCTTAACCAAATTATATTCTTGTACAATCTTGATATATGATATTGCGGTTGGAGTGCTTACTTTAAAAACTTCCACAAAATCTTTTGTCATAATTATTTCCTTTCCAATTTTCAATAGCCTATTTATGTTGGTCAAAATGTCTTCTTTTGAGCCTCTTTTAGTTGGGTAGATAGCATAATATTCAAATCCTTTCGAGTATACCAATTGGCCCTTTTCAATTGATTCATCAGTTAATACTTTTGATTCGCTGTTTAGTTCGGCTTGTTGATCATAGATATATGAAAGTTGTCTAAAAAGATAGCGTGGCGAAAAATTTGACAGAGAAATTATCTCATTTATTTTGGCATCAGAAAGAATAATATCGTTTATCGTTTTTTTTCCGTTGCTAAAATATTTTGTCCGTGAATTTAAAATCTCTCTTAAGTTATTGTTTTGCCACGTAATATCGATTGGCTTGATTTTGTCAAACCTAACGCCAGCATTTGTCAAATCCGGTTTTAATACATCCCACAAACTAAATACTAATGCATAGGACTTATTCATTAAAATAGTTGTGTCTTTTAAAAAGTTTTCAAGAAAATCAGCAACAGCCGAAATGCCACTATTCAATTTTGTGTATTCATCTATCTTGTCAAAGAAGATAACCGTTGTTGTGAAACCACTTGCTTTAATAATTTCCGTCAAATCATTTAAAATACTTTTTAAGGCCTTAAAATCTGTTAAGAATTTTTCAGGATTCTTTTCTCTCTCTATTTGCTCGAGTGAAAGTTCTGGTACATAGTTTTTGTAGAATTCTTTTCCGTCAGTCACAGGTAATCCCATAGATTTTCTCGCAGTTTCTGCAATAATTTCAACACCTCCTGAAATTAAAAAATTAATAGGCCGATTAAAAATATAATTCCAAATGTTTTTCAGAAAGTTTCTCCTTTTGAAATTATCTGCTTTATTATATCTACGTTGGTATTCACTTTTGCTTAGGGTTACAAAAAATTCTTTAAGAATAAATGAAAGCTTTTCTTTTTGATGCTTGTCTAATCTTTTAAGTCCTTGGGGGAATTTTCCTATTTGTACACAAAAATTTGTGACGAGTTTCTCAATAATTAGTCTTGTTAGTTCAGATTCATTGTTTGTTACTGGCACTCCGTCAAATTCGTCTATAATAAGGGTAAACACATTTTCTCTTTCCAAGGCATTCTTCAATTATAGTAGTAAAGCAGTTTTGCCTATACCCCTGGCTCCCAAAATAAAGCGACTAAGTCCCTTTTGTAAGTCAGATTTAAGTGTATTGTAAAATAATGGATTTATGTATATTTTATTCAGGAAGGCTTTCTCTTCTTCTGCAGAGAATGTCGAAAAAGGATTATCAGTGAAACCTAGACTTTTATATAATTCCATTGCCAATGTTTGAGTTTAAAAGTTATATTAAGGTATTTAAAATCCACGAAAAATGAAAAGCTTCAAGATCGGGTTCACTTTAACTTGTGAGGTGTAATGAATAATTACGCCCAACACTTAAATATACGCAACTACTGGTATAGTTTTACATTGATACTCAACGAGAATTTATGCCAGTATTT
>JBATOT010000032.1:0-31399 GCA_049291095.1 Ignavibacteriaceae bacterium
AAAACACAGGTAACACAATGCTAAAATACAATATCAAATCACTTTTGCAGGCACGCGGAATAACAAAACCGCTTTCCCACCTTTCAAAAGCAGGCATCACATATCAAATGGCTCACCTGCTCATCAATAATAAAGTAGCATCAATCAAACCCGCCGTGTTAGAAAAACTATGCACACATCTCAACTGCTCCCCCAACGATTTAATGGAATGGATCCCCGATGAAAAAACACAAACAGAAAACCATCCTCTTAAAACATTAATGCGCAAACCACTGCCGCAGCAAATCCAAAACATTATGAATGATATCCCCGTTAGCAAACTCAAAGAATTTGAAGACAAAATGCTGGAAGTAAAACTCAATATGCTAAGTAAATAAAACGTAAATAAGTTTTATAAACATTAGCTAATTTCCTAAAATTAAATCAGTCCTCTTTTTTATATTAGGGCAGCAAAAAATCTAAGGAATACAAATGAAAATCTTTTTCAATAATTCAAAATTTCAACATTCTTTTTTAATGATATTCTCACTTCTTGTTGTAATCTCATTAGCATTCATTCCATCCAATCCTGATGAAGGAATGTTCCCGCTAAGTGATATTAAAAACATCAATCTTAACGAAAAAGGATTAAAAATAAGTGTTGATGAAGTCTACAATCCAAATGGAGTAAGTCTAGTTGATGCACTTGTAAAGATCGGCGGGTGCACAGGCTCATTCGTATCTAACGAAGGATTGATAATTACAAATCATCATTGCGTATTTGGAATTGTTTCCAACGCAAGTACAGTTGAAAATAATTATCTTGAAAATGGATTTTTAGCAGACACCCGTGAAAAAGAATTACCAGCAAAGGGATTAACCTGCCGAATCACTGATTCCTATGAAGACGTAAGTATAGAAGTTTTAGAAGCTGCAAACACTGAAGAAGATATTTCAAAACGAACAACTGCAATTTCAAAAAAAATAAAAGAAATTGTTGAACGTGAAGAGAAAAAGGACAGCACAATAAAAGCTGAAGTTTCTGAAATGTTTGTTGGCGAGCAGTACATTCTGTTTAGATATAAAACAATAAATGATGTTAGATTAGTTTACGTTCCTCCAAGAAGCATCGGTGAGTTTGGCGGAGAATCCGATAACTGGATATGGCCAAGACATAATGGAGATTTTTCATTTGTCCGTGCTTACGTTGCGCCTAATGGTTCATCAGCTAAATACTCAGAAGAGAATGTGCCATATCAACCCAAAAAATTTTTACAGATAAATCCAAACGGAGTTAATGAAGAAGATTTTGTTTTTATTCTTGGTTATCCCGGAAGAACCTTCAAACATCAGCCATCACAGTTTTTAATGATGCAGGAAAAATATCAACTGCCATATATTCAGGAAATGTTTTCGTGGCTAATAAATCTTTACGAAGAACGCGGGAAGGATGATCCTGAATTTGCACTAAATATAGTTGGCGAAATTCAGGGATTGGCTAATACAGAAAAAAATTATCGTGGTAAAATTCAGGGATTAGAAAGATTAAAACTAATCCAGAAAAAACAGGAAGAAGAAAAACAACTTCAATCATTTATAGATTCTGATCAAAAGTTAAAAGAAAAATATGGGACTGTATTAAGTCAAATTGATGAAGTATATAAAGATGCGTTTGAGAGTGGTAGAAAAAATCTTGTCTTATTATTGCTAAGCCGTAATGTTGATTATTATCGTCTTGCAGAAATATTCATCGATTACAAAAAAGAAATGCTTAAGCCAGAGGCAGAACGTAAAGCATTATACAAAGAAGATAAAAGAGCTGATTTTTACAATTCAATAACAAATCTCTATAATGAATTTATGCCTGATCTTGATCCGATTATACTTAAAAAGATTTTAATTGATGCTTCCACTTTTAATGAATTGAAAAATATCGAACCATTCAAATCTATTGGATTAGCAAAAAACAAAGAAGAATTTATTTCTGAACTTTATGAAGATACCTTTATAAAAGACAGTAAAGATTATTTTGAATTGCTCGAAGATGAAGATGAAACATTAGAAGATATCGATGATCCATATATTATTCTTGTAAAAACTGCTGTAGAACTTAGTGATTCTGAAAGAAAAAGATCTCAAACTAGAGAAGGTAAGATCAATATCCTGCTTGCAAAACTTAATGATGTAAAAAGGCAATGGCTAAGTAAATCATTTGTACCTGATGCAAACAGTACTTTAAGATTAACTTATGGCTATGTTCGTGGATATTCACCACGAGATGCAACTTACTTTTCACCAAATACTACTTTAACAGGATTGATAGAAAAGGGCAGAGAATCCGGTGATTATAAATTGAACAAAAAAGTTAAAGAACTTTATGATAAAAAAGATCTTGGTCAGTTCATTCATCCAAAACTTAATGATGTCCCGGTTAATTTTATCTATAATATGGATACCAGCGGCGGAAATTCAGGCAGTCCGATTATGGACGCATACGGTAGATTAGTTGGAGTAAATTTTGATCGCGCATTTGAAGCTACTGTAAATGATTATACCTGGAGTGAAAATTATAGTCGTTCAATCGGCGTTGATATTCGATATGTTTTATGGGTTGCTCAAAAGGTTGGCGGTGCTGATTTTTTACTAAAAGAAATGGGAATTAACCTATAATTTGAGTATTTGAAGGCTTGACAAACAATGGGGTCAATGTTATCTTTGACCTCGTTTTTATTGAAAATATTCATTCCGCGATAGCTCAATGGTGGAGCATTCGGCTGTTAACCGAAGGGTTGCAAGTTCGAGTCTTGCTCGCGGAGCCAATCGAGATAGTAGCTCGAAACTATCTTATCTGGGTTAACAATTCTGTTAACCCATTCTTTTTTTATATGCCCATCACCTCTAAAATGAATTTCAATTGTGCCTTTTTCTTCCTTTTTCTTCAATTTAATAGTTATCTCTCTAATGATGGTCTTAATCATATATTTTCGTTCTTCTTTTGAAGCAGCATCGTAATACTTTGACAGGTCTTTGAATATTTGCTTCAAATCAGATTTATCAACCACAGTATTTTTGATTAAGGAAATTTCATGCTCAACTTTTCTTCTTTCCTCTTTAATCATTTCTTTTTGATTTTCTAACTCTTCTAGCTTTAATGTTACCGACTTAAAATCATTGGCTGAACCCTTAGCAATAAAACTCGTTAAATTATTTATCTCTTTATTGATATTATTTAAATTTGCAATTAAGGAATTTTTCTGTGTTTCATATGTTTTAAGATCTTTGGATTCATTATAACCTAATTGCGAAAAAACAGATTTAAATAATTGATCTGAGGAAGCAATCTTTTTTATGAGCGTTTCAATAAATACTTCAATTTCATTTGCGTGAATATCTCTACTTTCACATTTAGAACTTTCATACTTAAACTTAGTTGTACATTTATAATAGAAATCTTTTGTCCCGTCTTTTTTCCCAACGAATGATGTTGTCAAATTACGACCGCAGAATCCACATTTTAATCTACCTAATAATAAAAGTTCAGAATCTACTTGAGAAGTAAAACGATCATTCTTTGATACACTTAATTGTTTGTTTACCTGATTAAATTTAGTTCCATCAATTATCGGTGAATGCAACCCTTTAAATTCCTCGTCCTTGTAAGTGATTTTTCCAATATATATTTTATTTGAAATTACTCTGTGGACGGAATCTTTATTAAATGGTCCTCCTCCAGATATTTTTCCAGATTTTGTAACTCGAGTCTTGGATTTAAATCCCTCTCGATTTAAACGCTTAGCAACTTTATCAACAGACAATTCATCTAAATAGTAATCAAAGATTTTATTCACTAATTCAGATTCTGTTTGATTTATCTCAAGCAATTTATTTTTAGCATCATAACCTAATGGGGAATGACCTCCACCCCAATACCCTTTAGAAGCTTGATAGAAAAGTTTTTCTCTCGTCCTTTCAGCAATCATATCTCGTTCAAATTCAGCAAAGGAAAGCATAATATTTCGTTGCATTTTTCCTGCCGGAGTAGTAGTATCAATATTTTGTGTTGCAAATACTATATCAATTCCTAGTTCTGTAAGCTTTTTATCAACATCCAAATAGTCTAATACGCTACGCGAAATTCTATCTATTTTTGTGGCTAAAACAATGTCAAATTTCTTTTCCTCGGCATCACTTAATAAACGAATTATTTCATTTCTTTCTAGGCTAGAGCCAGAAGCCTTGTCGATATAAATACCATTGACTTCCCAGTCTTTTGCCTTACAATAATTTCTTAGCAAATCTTCTTGACCATTCAAACTACTTACTTCACCTTGTCCTTGTTCGTAGGTAGACACTCGGCAATAGACTGCTGCTTTTTTCTTTTTTTCTTCTGATTTGTTTTTCTTTACCATAGCTATCAAGAATTATTTTAACAAAATTAATAATACTTTAACTATAACACTATCAATTCCACAAAAGTACCTTTTATAAACCAATTCTTTCTTGGTAAAAGAAATGTATAACAAGAAAGGAATTTTATGAATCGAGTTATCATTTATGCTCGAGTATCCACTAAAGAACAAAATGTGGATATGCAGCTTTCAGATCTAAAGTCATATGCTGAATTAAGAAAATTAAGAGTCGTTGAAGTTTATATTGACTATGCTTCTGGGGCCAAATCAGATCGGGTGAACTACCAGAAACTTTTTAATGATGTTCGAAAAAGAAAAACCGATGTTGTATTAGTATGGAAGTTTGATCGTTTTGCACGAAGTACTAAGGAATTAATAAATGCTTTGGAAGAATTTAATAGTCTTGGAGTCGACTTTATTAGTTACAAAGAAAATGTAGATACCTCAACTCCAGCTGGTAAAATATTATTTACAATGATATCTGCATTTGCTGAATTTGAAAGATCAATCATACGTGAAAGAGTAATTGCAGGAATGGAAAAAGCTAAGGCACGTGGGGCAAGAATTGGCAGACCAAGGATTCCGCCCTTTACGAAACAAAAAGTAATTATGCTACAAGAAAGGGGATTGACATATAAAGAAATAATTAAGCAGGTAAAAATTTCAAAGAGTGCGTACTATGAGATTATTAAAGAAATGAAATAAATAAATTAAGTGGGGATCAAAATATGTATTTGCTTAAGGTCCCCATTCCCATTCACGCTGTAAAATTATTTTGTTGAGTTTGTAGGGCATATAAAATTCTTAATGTAAAATTATATACAAACTATTAATATTAAAATGATTTTGCAAAATTTATGAAATATGTTTTATATTATTCTAACTGCAATAATCAATAATTTAGAAGTGGATCAGTAAAATGAATGAAGGAAATGAAAAACCCCAAGAACCAATGAAGGGTGATCCAGGACAGACTTTTTCTGGGCTACCATTACTTTATTTAAGAAGTGTTAAAGTGAATGAGTTCATATATAAAGAAGTGCTTGAAAACGTTGATAGATTAATGGAGATGATAAAAGAAAGAGTTTTAACTTATACAAAAATGGACGACGAGATATTTAATAAACTAAGGCATTTTCTAACTGTCTTTCTCTTAGGGCAGGTGCAGAAACTTACAAGATCTAAAGACTATGATGATACTGAGATGATTGAGAATGAGGTTGTTGAATCTTACAATAAACAGGCCTTGAGTTTAGAGATGGATGGAGAAAGTTTGATAGTGCCTGATATTTATTCTGTTAAAGTTTATAAATATGTCGGAGCAAAGGATCCTAAAAGAAAAAGAAATTATGAATATTCTATTTATGGTGTAATGCGAGAACTGTTTTCATTACCATTATTTTTTATTTCAATGTCTTACTTAAACGGCGCCAACGCTGAAAGAAAATTTGCTGAGGTAATAAAAGATTTTATTGATAGGCTAAATTATGTTGAAGGAAAAGTTGATAATTATAAAGACGACAAAATAAGATTCATTTCTAAAATGCGATTAGCTTATGCAGAAATTAAAAGTAGAGATGTAAAAGCTACAAAAGAAAATATGGCCAAAGAAATGCGAATGGCAGTAAGTACTTATAAGGATCAGTTACGAGAAAAATTTAAATTAGAACTGAATGAGCAAACCGGCGAGATATATGATTTAACTAAAGAAGGGAAACAGCTCATTTAGTGGATTAATATTAAACACCCCCCAACCGTTTTTCTAAAAAGCATCCAATCCATTTTTTATAATAAACCTTATCCTCAAATTTATTTAATAAACGAACTTTTTCGCATCTGACTATTGATCTCCGACGAAAATCGACGGTAATTATTTTGCTATCCCTAAAGCCATTGTTCTTTAAATTTTGTTCTTTAAATATTGATTGATTATGACCTCTCTTCGAAAGCGAAGATGTTACAATGTGCCATAAGGATATGGACGACTAAAAATTATCCTACTATAAACATTTCATTATAAAACATTGAAGAAATACAATGGTTATTGATGTGAAGCTTAGGCAAGAAGTGATTGATCTATACAACAACTTATTCAAGTGGCAAATTGATCAAGATGAGGAAAATGTTTCATTCGTAGTTATGAATGGGATAGTTGGTTTATATCTGGATATGTGTGGAAGTCCACTTGAAAGTGCAATGTATGCTGAGGAACGTATGGATAAGATAAAAATTGAAAATAGAAAACTGGAACGATGCAAAAAACTGTTACAAGGTGAGAAAGTTAGAATTCCAGGAATGAGTTACGACTTTGGTATCTGGGGTATTTTTTATGATATCATAACTGGGGAGAAAATAGATCGAAATAATAAAAAAGATAAATCAGCCTAAACTGGTAAACTAATCGGGCTTGGCAACAAGCCCGCATTTTTTGTAACACAATCTAGGAAGTAAGATTATGGAAAAGACAATTACAAAAGTGAAAGAGGATAATGGTTGGCTCAGTTGTATGTCACCCCACCCAGTTACTTATAATGGAGTGAAGTATAGAACGTGTGAAGCTTTATTCCAGTCACGAAGATTTAACGGTTACCCAGAAATACAAAAAGAAATAATCGAATGTAAATCTCCGATGGGGGCAAAGATGATAGCAAGAAAGAATCGCGAGAAGTTAAATCGTGGTGTAAAATGGGATGAGGCCCCAAGTGATATTCCGTTAATGAAAGAATGTTTGGAACTAAAGTTGGAGCAACATCCTGATATGAAAGAAAAGTTGATTGCAACTGGTAAAGCTAAAATCATAGAAGATTGCACAACACACGATCGTGAATCAGCAAGGTTTTGGGGCGCAGTAAGGAAAGATGGTCAGTGGATTGGTGAAAATGTATTTGGAAAATTATGGATGGAAATAAGAGAAGAGCTAGTTAAAAATCTAAATAAGAACAATGATGAACAAAACTCTTAAAAGTAAATTATCAAAAAGCGGCCTAACCTCGCAGGGCTGCAATGTAAACCAAAATCATTAAGTAAAAATGAAAAACTTACTAAAACTTCAGGTTCTGTTCACAACATTAATTGATTCCAATAAGGACGAAGTGCTTTGTAAAATCCCAAATGTTGAATTATTGGAAGACCTAATTAAAAATGGTCTTCAGAATTCAACCGAGGGTTATGCGATCGCTTATCTTGATTCTTTTCCGACGTTCGACCAATATGATGTGTCATATGTCGAATGGGTCGAAATAAAAGACATTGAAAAGAAAAAAGTTATGGGTAAAGATCAGTGGGATGTGAAGGTTGATGTCATTGAAGAATTCGAATCAGATACTTTTGATGTTGAATTCGGACTTGACGAGAAGATGGACACTGAGGTACCTAAGTATATAGTTTTTAGTGATGGTAGTATTAACTAAAAAAAGGGAGTGGGATCACTCCCAAATTTATAAGGAGAAAATATTGAAACTTTTATTCGGAGCTTTTATACATAAATCTCAATTAGCAATGGAACTTGATGAGGCAAGAAAAGAAGATCACAAAATTGTAAATAAAATAATGCAGCATAAACCCGTCACCTCAATCCAACATTTTATTGCTGGTGGCGCGGATAAAAATGCAGCAGTTATAGTTTGGAACGGTAGTAATCCAGTTAAAAAAATAATTGGCCAGTGGACAATTGATCACACTATAAATGAGGGAAATTCTTACACAAACTATTTTCGTTTTACTCCTGTTTGTGATGTTAAATCTTTTGCGTTGGAAACTGTAGATGAAGACACGGATGAACATTATTTGTATTACACATTTAATGACTACAAGAAATTATAGACTAAAGAGCAGTAAGCTCTTCAATTCCAGTATTATCTGGACCTCTTCGAGTTCAAGGAGGTGATTGTTATGAACTCAAACTTGATCCCTTTATTATATCCTCTTCAACCAGGATTTATGGATGCAGATCAGTGGATAGACCAATTACTTAATAGCCCTGCTACTATTAATTGGCAGGCAGCATTTAGACATTCACTTGATACAGATACGGTAGGTGCGTGCATATTTGATGTAGATCAGAATACAGGTTTTAAGGTATACGAAAAATTCTTCACTCTCAAAGTAAATAGAATAAATAAAGTGATACCTGGTAAACCTTATGTTTATCAATTCGAGTATGATTCAACTGTTGAGGAAGATGTTATAGTGATGGAAGTAAAAGAATTACCTGTAACGGATCCGCTCGGATTACAGATGGTAATACTTAAATGATTATAAACAAGGGGCGGGGATAACCCGCCTCATTTTGATTAGGAGAATTCTTATGAAAATTAATTTTGAAATGCTTGGAGCAAGCGTTTTTATACTTCGATATTGGACTTGGTCCTGGTGTCATAAAACAAAATATGGTACCTGCTTGAAACACGGTAGATCTTGGATTGAATTTTACAATGTGTTTCATAATGATCTGACGCATTATGCTGTTCATACCTATATACATAAGGATAAACAGACAAAAACATATTGGCTAGTAGAACAAAAAGTCCTAAGTGGTACTGGTAAGATAGGTAGTCTTTCCACAGTAGAACACGTACCAATGTATCAGGTCGAGTTCGTCAAATTACATCCAAAAAATTCAGATTATTGTATTGTAAAACGCAGAAACTGGTAGATGTAGAAACTTCATTTAAGTTAACGTGGATAAATTATAAATATTATTATCTAAAATAAATCAGAGGCGGGGATAGTCCGCCTCAATTTAATCAGGAGATTAAAGATGACAAGAAATACAAAAGTTACATTCAACCCTACAAAAAGCTCAACAGCATTAACTGCACAGACTGGCGGAATATATCCGTATGGTTTTCCCTTCACTCTTAATCCGACTATGGGTTGTTTTTTCTGCTGCAAGTTTTGTTATTCACCGATCAGCTTATGCAAATTGATAAAAGGTAATCGAGACAGCTTCTTTGAAGAAGTAACAGTCCGTTTGGGCGTCCCAGAGCAACTGGATAAAGAGTTATCGAAATATTCAATACTACCTCAGCACTTGAAGAGGGTGCAGATCAACGAACATAGCGAATATTATCTACCTCAGTTGTTCACAGAGATCAGGGACCAAAATCAACCTGATACCTTGCTGGAAATACTCAATATATTTCAAAGACATTGGGACAATGGAAATAAATGGATGCCTCATATTCTTACTAAAAGTCCTCTGATATTAAAACACTTAGACAAGCTGAAAGAAATGAAGGAGATGGTACAAGTTGAAATTAGTTTCTCCACTGAAGATGAAAATAAATTACGTAGCTTAGAAATTTACACACCAACGATTAAGAAGAGATTAGATACAATTGAAAAATTATCTAAAGAAGGAATTTTTGTTAGAGTTATGGCGATGCCTTTCTACGGTAACAGCAATGATTTGAACAACCTAAAACAGATGGCATTTGCCAGGGGAGCTGTTGCTATTAAGAATAAAGGTCTAAACTATTATAACTGGCAAGATGTTGTACAACTATCTGAAGCTGAATTGATTGATGGAAAACTTATACATTCGGGAAGTAGAAAAGATACCCCAATCAATGTTGCTCTTAATATCCAGAGTGGGGAGCCACATTTGATCTCTGGGAAAACTCATCCTATGCAAGCATTAATGCCGAACCATAAAGGGTGGAATGCACTAAGTAAGCTTGATGAGAGATTGTCAATGGTTCAATTAGATATGATAGACTGCGGCTATGCTAAATTGAATAAGGTTGATTGGGGATATATAAAATAAGTTTGAAGAGATATTTTTCAGAAGGTTTTTGAATAGTTTATTAAATTAATGTGAAAGTATATAAAATTTTATGAAAACAATATTTTTGATCAGACCTGGTAAAGTTCGATTATCATTATATGATATAAAATGGTTTAATAGAAAAGCTAAATTTATAAAACGAGGTATATCCTGGACAGGTACTTTTTATGCTGATGATGATATAGAAAATTATATGGTTTATGAATTTGAAGAAAGAGATTATACACTTATTTATTGGTTGGTTGAATGTCAAATTATAAATGGTAATGGAAAGGCACAAACGACGAATAAAGTAAAATTTATTCCACATTACCAAGTAGAAATAATTTCTCACGACAAAATAAATCCCATTTATCTTAATATTAAACCAAAAGAAAAATGAAAAGGCTGTACTGCACATAGTAGTTACGACAAGAGGTATCACAAATATTGTGATGGGCTATTTCCTATCCCAACATGGACAATGGCTAGGAAAAGAAGTGAAGTTGTTACATCAGTTTAATTTATTAGGTTGATGTACCCTTTTAAAGTTCAAGTACAGCCGCATTTTTCAAAGTTGATATAAATTGGTTATTATTATGTGTATTTGGTAACTCCCAAACCCACAGAGACATTAAATTGTCAGCCCCTAAATAAATAAGTTGTTGCTCCCTACTAATAAAAAAGCCTGGTTGAGTGCCGGGCTTTTCTATTTTTGTTAACCTCTGAATTAGAATTATAATAAAATATTTTTTTACAAAACATGCATTTTTAGTTTAAATTTCATGTTTTTGAGAACGAGTGAAAAATATTTCTATTCCGCAGTTGACTTCATGACGGGTAATTAATATATTGTATTAGGAGCAAGCTGGTTGAAGTTTGCTTTGAAAACTGAAAAATTGAACACTACTAAAACTCGCCAAAAACATCCCGAATAATTTACAACTTGAAAACTAATTTATAGGAATGCTCTTTCAATGAGAGGGCATTCCACTTGAACTAAATACAGGAGTAATCTAATGCGAACCTACTCTAATGAGGATTTTTACCTCTCCGCATATTTACTGACCACAGGCTACAAGTTAATTGAGCTAACCAGAAAACAGGGACTGACAACATTTGTATTTGAATCCACTAATGACATCCACGATGCAGTGGCGGAATACTATTCAATGAATGCAAAAGTAGAACCTATGAAATATGGAAACTCAATTCGTGCATTAAAGAGTATCATTCACTCTTATTCTACATCAACATCAAACCGAGGTAATAACAATGAATACCAATTACATAAAGAAGGAAGGAGATAATATATATGAATACCTGAAAAACAGAATAACAATTAAAGAAGTAGCTGACAAATTAGGAATCAACCTTACAGAAAAAGGAAACGAACTGGCGGGTATGTGTCCATCAGAACACCCATCTAAGAGTAGAATGAGCTTTATGATCAACACAGCGAAGCAAGTGTTCTTCTGCCATAACTGTGAAGCTGGAGGTGGTGTTATTGAGCTGGTAGAACTTGCAACGGGATTAAAAGGAGCAGAATTATTAAAGTGGTTCAAGAAAGAATTTAATCTCGGTGATGATTTTGACAGGCTGAAAAAAGGCTATAGAGAGCAAACAGATGCAGAAAAACAAAAAGAGCAGGAACTCAAGACAAGAGATTTTCTTCTTGAGAAAGTTGTGGAGATAGGAAAGAAAATGCTTTACGAACCCGATGGTGAAGAAACACGGAACTATTTGATCAATGACAGGAAATATGATGAGGATAAATTAAAAACGACTGAGTTTATTCACTTTCCAAAATCTTATCTGCTCAAGCAGAAATTATTTGAAGAATATCCCGAATTAACGGAACAGATAAAAGAGCTAAAACTGAACGGATACTATGGAGATAATTTTAGGTTGGCCTTCCCGTATAGGAATAGAGATGGAATGATAACCGGATTGTTGAAAAGATCCACAAATCCGAAGGGTGAGAATATCACAACCCACGATGGTAAAGAACATAAAGACCAGAGATGGGATAGTACTGCGGGGACTAGTAAAGATGATTTGTTTGGTCTTCATAAGATCAATAGGTCAGTTAAGAAAGAAGAAAATGAAGAGAAGGAAAAAGTAATTGATACTCTGATAATTCTTGAAGGTTATCCGGATGCAATTTATCTGCCTACTTTAGGATTGGAGAATGTTGTTGCTATCGGTCAGGGTGCTCTTGGTGAAAAACATCTGGATGGGTTGAAAATAAAAGGGATTAAAAATGTAATCCTTGCTTTAGATAATGATGGAGTGGGTCCTAAAAACACAGAGACTGCGGTTAAACTGCTGCTAAGTAAAACAAACATCAGAGTTGCAGTGCTTAATCCGAATGATCTGGGGAAATCGAAAGATCCAGATGAATTTGTACGGGATAATAGTGTAGAAGAATTTAGAAAAATTGTCGACAAAGCTACAAGTGCAGAGAAGTGGATAGTAAAAAGAATATTTGGGAAGTATAATCTGCAGTCGGATCTTGATCAGCAGAAAGCAATCGACGAAACACTTGAGTTCAGTCAGTATATCCGAAATGAGATCATTAAAGAATCTCTCATTGACGAGTTAACCGAGCTTTCAGGATTAAATAAATCGGTAATTAAAACTCAGATCAGAAAATATAAAGGCAGTATATCAAAAAACTATGACGAATATTTTCAGGATATGATGAGCAACAAGTTGTTTCCGTTCATTGAAAAAGCAACAAGCTCATATGCTTATTATGATAAACATAATAATGAGCTGTACATAGGAGTTGCAAAAGAAATACTTGAACAAATACTTGAATCAGAAGGTCAGTATCTGCCGAACAAAAAACCTGTTTTGAAAGTTGTATTTGATGTTCATAGTGATCAGAAAATAGATCTTAAGAATAAGCTATTCAACCTATTCACCCCTACAGAGTATTTACTCTTAAAGAAGAATAATGAAGTAATCAAACCAACTGAATCATTCAAGAATATATACTTACTGATTTCAAACCTATTTCCTAAGAATGAAGAGAAGAAAGCATTTCTTAATTGGCTTGCAGGAATAATGCAGACAAGAGAAAAGCAGCTTACAGCCTGGTTGCTTATGGGTGAGCAGGGAACAGGTAAAGGCGTCTTGCTACATCATATTCTTAAACCATTATTCGGATCAACTCAGGCAGTTCAGATTGAAGATGAACAATTAAGGGATTCATTTAACAGATGGCTTGAGAATAAAATGATAATTGCGTTCAACGAAGTTGCATACGATAACAGCACACGTAATAGTGCTAACTCAAAGATAAAAGCAATTATTACAGATCCTGAACTTCAGATAAATGAGAAAAATGTAAAAGCATACTTTGTTAGAAATTATGCTAATTGCTTGTTCTATAGCAACGAGAGTATTCCTGTGCTGATTGAAGCAGGCGATAGACGATTCAATGTTGTAAAGACAGGCAGTAAGCTGACAAATAAAAGCTGGTTTAGTCTTCCTGATAAATTCTTTGATGAAGTAGAAAAAGAACTTCCGGCATTTGCACAATATCTAATGAACCTGAACTATGATCCGGTAAAAGCAAAGGCTGTTATAAATAATGAAAATAAAGAATCGCTTATTAATGTTGCAAAGAACAGGTATCAGGAATTTGCCGATAGGTTGAAAGCAAAAGATTGTGAGTGGTTAAATGACAGTCAGGTAAGCTCAAGTAAAATTATTGAGGACAAAATATATGTTGAAGCGAAGATACTGGACGGTAGAATCTTAAAAGACACAGCTGTTGAGATATTCAATAAAATACACCCCAATAGCCGAGTAACTAAACCTCAACTTACTAAGCAGCTTGAGTTATATGGTATCAAAGCAAAAAGACTAAAAGAAAAGGAAAGCGATTCAGAGAAGGATAGAAAACAGTTTTATAAATGGTAATAAATCCAAACCATACTTGTGCCAGGGTGCAAACCAGGGTAAAATGAAATAAAAGATGCGAAAATTATTAATAAACAGATAAAACCATACTAAACCATAGTAACCAGGGTATAAAATAATCAGAGAGAATAAAGTTCTATAAAATAAATTTACCCTAAGAATACCTAACCACCCTGGCAAGTATGGTTTACCCTGGTATTGTTTGAAAATGAGCTGTAATCAAAGCCAGTTTAAAAACCAAGTATGGTTTGACCCTGGCACAAACCAGGGTAGGTTAGTCAGGTCTACTTCATATAGATATTAAAAGAACGATTAAACCGTGGTAGAGACGTTTTATTAAAGAGACAAAAAGAGGCTAAAAAAATGGGGATAAGAAAAAAGAGGAATACGGAATATTCAATGACTCAAAGACTATTGAAAAAATTAGGAGAGGGTAGGGTAGTAGAGTATTGGACCAAATATGGAATGTACAAAGCATCCGAGCTGCTCTCAATAGAAATGCAGGAATATGTTAGTCCTTACGTCCTCCGATATATGAGCAACAAATACAACTGGAAACGTGAAGTCAATAAACTAAGCGCCATCTACAAAGGCGTAAAAGCTGGCACAGTCCCAGCAGCTTATTATAAGCACTTAATATTCCCAATGGAGGAAGATAAAAATGAACTCAATAATATATCCAGATAAATTAGACACTAAATTTTATGAGAAAACAATTCTAGCAAATCCAAACGTGATTCTTGATGGTTTTTATTATGGACCATTCGATAAAGCTTACGATGAAAGTAGGGTAGGGTTAGTAAATAGTTACAAGTTTACATACACCTGTGATTACTGGCTCGATGGTTACTATTGGCACGACGATCGATCTTATTTTCACGTAGCTGATACGAATGTCTTGCGATTGGTTGAAAAAAAATATGGAGAATTTTCTATTCCGCTTGGCTGTCTGATAATTGCTGTCAAGCATAGGGATGAAATGCACGTTATGAGTCCTGATGGTATGGGGTTTGATTTACTGTTTAACAAAAAAGCATTTCACCAGTATCTCGAATTAAACAAATAAACTAATGGAGGAATTAAAATGAAAAATAATATCGATAAACAGATGCTTGAAAAGCAAATGCACAGACCTAAAGAAAAAGCGGATGTAGTTTTTAATAAGCTGCTTGCTGAGCAGAAAAAACCAAAAAATCCATTCGATGAAGTAAGAACATTTACAACTCCATCAATGAAAGAAACTAAACCAGGGCCAGATTATGCTTAAATATATTTTTATATTAGCTACCCTACTCGACTATAAATCAAAGATCAGGAAACATTACAGCACAGACATTATTATCTCTGATTTGTTTGATGAGAACCTCGATGAAATAGATTTCATAAAATCTCTATCCGAGATTGAATTGATTTACGGATTTGAAATCCCAGAAGATCTCTACGACAGAACAGATTTGACTCTTGAGCAGTTTGCTGAAGAACTTTCTCAATTACCAGTAATACTAGAAGAGTTATATCCAGAATTCTTTGATATTAAATTCATTTCAATGAAGCTGACTAAAAGGTGGATTGAGTTGGAAAATAAAACTGACGAAGATTCACTCTGTGAGATGCAAAGAATAAATGAAAAATTTGAAGAGCTTACTGACCGCTTGAATGTTTTATTGGGGAATATTTTAGTGAATTAGAAGGGGAGTAGTTAGCTCCCCATTATTATTCAGGTAAATCATCCACATTAAACGGACCCCGAATCTTATTCGGATCAAATCTATCTTTCAGAGTATATTCTTTTCCAGAAGAATAAAATGGTTTTATACTGCCATCAGTAAACTGGATTTGAAAATTTGGATTAGAACCTTCCCCAGTTCTTCCAAGCCAGATTAGCTGGGGTATTTTATTAAACTTTTTCTGAATCTTTTCTAGCTTGGGTTTTAATGAATTCATAAAATCTTCTTCGTTTACTAATCGTGACCGAGAAGTAGAATCGATTTGATTATCAATGCTAATCAAAAATTCCCTTACCTGAATCCATTCGTAAGGATATTTAGTGGGAAGATCTTTTGGAAACTCTGAAAAGGTTAACACTTCTGCTTTGGATAATTGCTTTTTGGTTTTAGTAGGTACAATATATATAACGACGACATCCCTGATGGTATTCAAATATTCAGTAAATGGTTTAAGCTCATCAAGTACATAATTATATTTATTTGGCTCATTTGAATTATCCCTAATCTGTATTATATCTTCATACAAAAATCCAGCTGTTTTATCACTGATATTTTTTTGTATGACCTGGTATATGTCGAGTTGTTCAGGTTTGTAAGATGATGCTGCTGTTTTTAATTCAACGAATAATAAAACACCTTTCTCACGGTTAATTAACAGCCAATCTATATTGGTCGACTGATTATTATCTTTTTTAAGTGGAAACTCAGGCAATATCATTTCCACTTTACCACTTAACTTGTGATTATTCTTAAGAAAATTAGTTATCAAATCTTCGATAAAAATACTTAGGAACGGAGAAATAGCTCTCTCTATTTGAAGCTTGGGGATTCTATTGTAATTAACAAGCCTTGTAAAGTATTCACTTAAAAATAAATTTTCCATATCGCTCCCCTAAATAATTATTTAATTCATCCTCATTCTCAAACTCAATTATTTTGATCAACTGATCTAGGACATCCTGATCATCTTCATCTAAAAAATCAGCTAGCGTACCCTCATCAATAATTAAATAGAACTTGCTTTCCTTAATTGCTTTGTATATTGCACCACCTTCAAAGCCACCTATCATCTTTGAATCGGGAAATAGTTCTCTGTAGTTAAAACCAAATTTGTGTTTATAGATTTTCATTTGCAACCAAAAATACTATTCAAATAGGATAGAGAAAAGAATTAAAAAAAGATTTCAAACCAAATCTTCCCAAACTGGGTACCTAGAACCAATCCTCTGGCTTATGCGTGGATTACCTCAAACTCATTCTCAGTATAATCTGATTCCCTATAGAAAATCGGGTTTGGAAAATTTTATTGTAAAAATTATTATAAGTCTTATAGGATTTGAAATCTTTACTTCAATTATCACTATTTTTTGATTGAAATTATAGAGAAGTTCAAAAATATGACAACATTATATACAACTAAGAAAACTTGTTCAGTATGTAATATAGTAAGTGATCAGACTGGGATAAGCAGTACAAATGAATTTGGTTCTCCTGACTTGGATACCAGACCTCCTGAAATGAAAAGGTCGACAATAAATCATTGGGTTGAAAGATGTCCGCATTGTGGGTATTGTAATTCAACTGTAGAAAATACAGAAGAGGGTTTGGAAGATATTATATACTCCTCTGAGTATAGATCTCTATTAGAAAATAAAAATTATTCTGAACTAACCAGATCTTTTCTTTGTCAGTCTTATATTTATGAATATCTAGGAAAATTATCTGCTTCAATCTGGTCCTATATACACGCAGCATGGGCTTGCGACGATGACAAAAACAAAAAAGGAGCACAAAAGTGCAGGATAAAGGCATTCGAGTTGATCCAGAAACTTTGGGATCAGGATAAAACACTGATGGAAGAAAAAGGAGGAGATTATCTATTAGCAGCTGACCTACTGCGCAGAACAGAAGATTATGAAAAAGCAAATAAAATGATTTTAGGAGGATTCGATGTTGAAGCAGAAGGTATCATTGAAGAATTACTAAACGCACAAAAAAAGTTAGTTGATAGCAATATTGATTTGTGTTATACAATGGAAGATGCATTAAAATTGGTTGAGAAACATTAAGCAATATTATCTCTTTATAAAAAATCATATGGAATATTTCGGAATAGATGGATGCAGAAGAGGATGGTTCTTCGTTGGGATCAATGAAAATGATCAATATGAGTTTGGAATTGTATCAGTATTTAAGGAAATATTACAAATTGTCGATCAAGCAGTACAAGTTTTAGTTGATATTCCGATCGGATTGCGGGAAAAAGATTCTCGAGAGAGGCTATGCGATTTAGAAGCAAGAAAAGTTTTAGGAAATCGTAAGTCAAGTGTGTTCCCACCACCGTCCAGACTATCGCTAGTATACGATAATTATATTGAAGCAAGTAAAGCAAATTATTATCACACGGGCAGAAAATTAAGTAAACAGAGTTTTGCCCTCTCAAAAAAGATTAAAGAAGTTGATGAATTCATTATATCTCATAAGTTGCAGGGTAAGTTCAGAGAAATGCATCCTGAGATTTGTTTTTGGGCCTTGAATAATTATCAGCCACTGCAATTCAAAAAAAAGATATCCAATGGAGTTGAAGAACGCCAGCTTATTCTAAACAAATATTATTCAAATACAAACAAATTAACTCAAGAAGCCCGAACAAAATACTTGAAAAAAGATTTAGCAACTGATGATATTCTTGATGCGTTAGTCGGAGCAGTTAGTGCAAGGTTTTACAAGGATCTTAAACATCTGCCTAATCATCCAGAAACAGATGCGAAAGGATTGAAATTGGAAATAGTTTATCCAACTATTTAAATATTATTATCAGAATAATCTTGATGGGTCCCATCGGGTCCTCTGCCTACCCCCTTATTGACAACTTGATTTACCTCAAACACATTCTTAAATTTTTCTGATTTCTTTTAAAAAATCAAGTTTACAGAAATTTTTTATAAAAATTATTTTGAGTCTTATAGGTTTTTGAACATTATAACCATATGTTAGTTTCTGCCAATATCCTACTGGAGGAACTGGAATTTTGAGTTTCCCACAAATTTTCTTTAAACCATTTTCACTTACTCCATACTCTGCTGCTAGTTTAATCATAGGTGTATGCCAGACTCTATCGTAAAGCTCTTCCTGTTTGAGTGTGATTTTCTTGTTACTCATTTATATCTCCTAGTAATAAAGTTTTATTCATTGATATAAGTTTATGATTATTATTTTTAAAGATGTTAGTCAGATACGCTGAGAAGATATATTATAATTTGACGTTAAATCAGGTGTAAATTATTTTTAAATTTTCAAAGGCAGAGTATGACATTTATAATATTACAGATCTTAAGACATATACTTTGTCTTTTAGCTCAGGTTAGATAAGTTAAGAACTTGGAATTCTAAAAAACTTACTAAACAATAATAAAGTTTGAGAAATATATGCAAAAACGGTTGACACTATTAGAGGCTATTGAAGGAATGACAGCCAGAGATGGCAGCGAATATCATTATCGATTTTCATTAGTTGATACTTCCTTAATTGGAATGCCTGAAGAGAATTATTACATCTCGTCCCACAAAATCAGAGTATTCATCTCTGGTAGAATGGAGGCTGCTTGGATAGCTAAACAGCCAAATATTGATTTTATTAAGGTATGCTATGAATATGCAAAAAGAGAATTGATACAAAAAATAAAAGATGGAAGTATTCAAGAAAATCAAGAATTAGAAATTATGAGTACTAATTTCCCCAACGAATGTCCATTTCAATCAGACCGAATTGTAAGTAAAATTGGTACGTATACTGATTTTGAAGTGGAAGGAAAAATTACGGAAGATGCTTCATTACTTCAGATTGCTTCAACAATCATTGATACTCGTGACTTTATAAATGCTATTATGAAAGAAAGACATAACAAAAAGCTATTTCTTTTTTCGGAGGAAAGAGATCTCTTGCAATTATTAAGATCGGCAAATTCTATCGAAGACTTCACCTATCGAATCGGGGCACTTAAGTCTTTTGTTACGAATATGGATGAGGAATTATTGAGGGAACTTACACAAAATCAAGATCAAAACACTCGTTCAATAACCTTACTTCAAAATTATTTACAGCAGGTAGATGACAATAGTGAAGTTATTATAAAAACATTTCGTAGCATAAATCGGTTGCGTCAAATGTATCCAATCCACGGGGATAATGTTGATGGAGTCCAAGAAGCACATAGATTTTTTGGGATAAATTACCCAATCGTAAATTTTTCAGATGCGTGGAAAAATGTATTGATATTTTATCGTGATGCATTACAAAGAATTCTTGAAATAATTAGACGCATCTAACATCCCTTCTTTCGATAATATAATTTCTCGAAGGTAAGATGGGCAGTTTCACAACTAACTTATTTCATCCACGCGGAATATAAAAATCTTCATCATCTCGACTAAATTCTTTAATTTTCTTATCAAAGTAATCAATTTGATCTTGTATAATTTTAGCATGCAAACCTGGTTTTGATTTAGCTTTTAGTTTTGAGAAAAGTTCTTTGCCTTTTTCAAATTCCTCAGTACCCCAACTAAATGAAGTATTATCAAATAATGAACTATATGTATTGATAACATTTTCTTTATAACCTTCTAATATACCTTTATCGGCTACGTCAAAAATTAATTGAATATTTTTTTCTTTGTCAGCGATAAATGGTAATAATTTGATGGCTCTTAGTATCTCGACATTCATTAATTCTTCAACATACTCGACGTAATATTGTCTGTTGGTATGTTCATTAACCAGTGAAATTGAACTATTGTTCAAATCTTTCAGTCTCAAACCACCCAAAGAAATTTCTTCATTGATTTTTTCTATTCCTTTTACGAGTAACCCAAATTTTTCTTTGGAATCAATTATGTATTTTAGTTTGTGAAAACCTCCTTGTGGAACAGCCTGAAAATTCCGATAATCCTTATTCTCCACGTCAAATCTATAGATTAGGAAATCTACAAAACTGGGAATTCTATTATTAAACGTTAAAAATAAAATTGATTCGTGTTTATAATCTAAATGAGTAAGATTTTTTAGATATACATTACTTATTTCAGCTAGTTCTACTAGTTTTTCCTTTGATACTTTTTCTCGGTTTTTTCGAATTAAGTCAAATGAAAAATCAAGATTTGAGAAAATATTTGTTCTCTCCAGATCAAAAGGACTTATAAGTTTTATACATATTGCAGTCAAATATTCATATAAATCATATTTACTAAAAATGTTCCATAAACAATATGCTGTTTCTTCTAAAACTTTTAAATTATTTGTGTCAATTAATTTAGAAAGCCAGAAAATTAATTTATCTTGAGACACATTTTTTGTTTGGAGTACCGATAAAAATGTTCTGATTCTGTCTAAATTTATTTCATTTGAAAAAATATCCTCTGCTAAACTCCCTATATATTCATCATTCTGCTTACTTAGTTCAATATCTATTTCATTTTTGAATCTGTTTGGCATAAAAGGCCATTGCTCATTATCCGATTTTAATGTCAAAAACTTTTCTTTATTAATTTTTATCCATTCTGTTATAATTAGTGGATGATTCCAAGGCGTCAAGGGAGTAAGAATATTGTCCAATTCTTTTAAGTATGAAAGAGTACTTTCGGGTGATGAGTATTTATTTTCTAGTTCCTTTGCCAATTTAGAATTAAGCTGTGTATTATTTCTGAAATTCTTATTATAATAACTTTCAAACATCCAATCCCATTTTTTTTCATTGGGAGCATTATTAACAATTTCTTGAAAATCTGTTATAAGAAAATGAGGTTCAACAAAAGATTTAAATACTAAGTATTCTATTGTTCTTGGAAAGGAAATGAGAAAATCTACAACTTCTTCAGTGCCTAATGTTTCCGCAGCATACCAATGTAGAAATAAGTCTTCAATTTCTTGTAAAACTTTTAGTGGTAAATCTTGATTTAATAATTGTCCAATTACCTGTACAACAGATTTCCGCTCTTCAATAATTTCTTTCGTTAATGGAATCTTATCATTCGGAAATCTTCTCATTTTTGAGTCACCAATTTGCTTCGAAATTCTTAAAGCAATCAAAATTAATTCAGATTCATTCGAATTGATAAGCATTATTAAAAGTTCTAGTGCTTTTTTCCTCATCAATACTATTTCATTGGTTAATTTTAAAGGTAGCTCTAAAATTTTAATCATGTTACCATAGCTTTCAATTACTTCATGTGCTGAAGCCAATGTTTCAGTTAAAGCATGTTCTACTAATTCAATTTGACTACTGCTCGGTTTTTGAAGCCATAGCTCAATCTTCTCAAGAGTTTTAATGATATTTTCTGATTTATGATGAAGTGGGGAAATCAGCTCTTGTATTAATCTGTTAGGTTTATAATTATCATATATTCCTATTTTTTTGTTTGTTAGTATTAAAATTATGTCTAAAAGATGTTCACGCCAATCAATTAACCACATTAAAGAAATCAAAACGGGACCATAATCATCAGTGGAAGGTTCAAAATTGTAAATTTGATTTTTTTTTGTGGATGATGCAGGAGAAGATAAATAAACATTTAAAAGATTTATACTTTGTTCCGGAATTAAATAGGCGATATAACTTAGAAGCTTCAAATTACTAATACGTTCCCAACCATTCGAGTTTTCCGCTTCATCAATCCAACCATTTATTATCATAGAACAAAAATCTTTAATTGTTGATGACGTAAAATATCTACTTAATGATTGTATGTTAATGAAAACTTTTTCTGGAAATACAGGTAACCAATACTTCAACAATTCATTAGATAATTCATCATTATTTTCTAAATAGTAATAAAGTAGTAAATCTCCTCTCATGTCAGGATCAAATCTTATAGTTTCTCCAATTCTCCTTAAAATTCCTACCTCAATTAGAAGATTAACAACATGATTTATGATATCTATTGATATTGAATATCGTGTCGATAGATTCTTTATCAAATTTTCATCATTTAAATTAAATGGAACAATAATAGTAAGGTCAATTAAAAATTCTAGAGGGTTTGATAAAATGTCTTTTAAATCATTCTCAACTTCTCTTTTAATGTCACCAATAAATTTTTCCCTGATTTTCTCAATAGAAATAGTAGTTTCTCCTCTAATTTGTCTACCAATCCAAGTGATTAAATACGGGTTTGGGTATTTCTGCGCGATTAATATTTTTTTATCATCATCCAAGCTTACTTTCATTTCGTTTAATAGTTGTACAAGTTCAGGTATTTTCCAATCTAATAAATTCAGTTTAATTGAGACATCCTCTAACCTATAATCATAAATTATTTTTTCAATTGAATTTTTTCCTGAGGGTCTAAATGTCAATACTAGTTTGAAATCCCTTTGCCGTGATTTTATGATAGAGGTTAAGGCAGGAATTTCTTCTAGATATCTTTCGGCATCATCAAATACAAATACATATTTCTCACTAGGTGAAAGTTCATCCTGAAAGGCGTCATTAAAACTTCTTATATTAGGTTGAACAAAAATTAATTTGTGTTGATCCTGAATGATGGAATTCAATTCCCTTAGAATGTGACTTTTACCATTTCCTCCCTTACCACATAGTAGAAGAATATTTTCTTCTGATTCAAAAAAAGACTGAATTTGGTCTAAGTACTCTTTAAATCTTTCAATTTGTGTAGCGGATATTTCTGACAAATGTCGTTCATGATTATTAAAATAAGTCTTATGATTAACAAATTTAGGGTTGATTGGCTCCCTTTGAAGCAAACTCTTTACTTCTTTTAACTCTTCCAATATAGCTTTTTCAGCTTTCAGTATATGAAGTTCTGGATAATTTTTAATTTCTTGATTAATTATAGTTATGAAGTCCTCAACAACTTCTTCTGGCACTGAAGAGGTACCATCAAAACTAGTAGGATTAAGGTCACTTTTTGAAAGACTAGGCATATCATAATCAATAGATTCCAAGAACTTATCAAAGTTTTGTTGGCTTGCTAAGAAATTATTATTTACGTCTCCATATGTACTCGTAGAATACTTCTCTTTGAATTTTTCAATTGAATTATTAATTGCTTTTCTCATTTTATCATTTAATGATGGGTCCTGGTTTGAAAAAAGTTTTTTGACTAACTCAAATCCAAGTTTACTCAGAATGCTTAATAATATTTTTTCTAACATTTTACTAACATGATATTAATAGTTTTTACTAAACTAAATTAGTGCTGAACGAGCTTTTAATCCAATTGTAATTTATAGTTTAGTAAAAGAACTAATTTTTATATTAAGAAAAAAGTAATTTCATTGGGAAATACTAAACAATCAATAATCATTTATTAATTGTTTCATCTCATTTCTATGTGAATTAATAAAAAATGCCGGATTATCTGCCCGGCATTACTGTTTTAATTTGCAGAATAAATTTTTCAGTTTAGTGAGAACTCTCTTTTTTTTAGCTCTGTTTCATAGAACTCGATGATAGGCTCTTCACCTTTCTTTCGTATATCAAGGTTGATTATGATTATTTTGATATTCTTTGCTTCAGTTTTAATCTCTGTAATCCTGCCGCCTTCAACGAACACATATATTTCTTCTGGCATAATTGAATCTCCTAATTGTATCCGTTAGGAGTGATCTTGCTCCTAGCAATGAATAAAGTCACTGCCAGGGACTTGGCATCCATAAGCCCACCGAGTTCATTTTGTATTCGTACTGCATCTCTACAGGAGTTTAACATTAGGTCGTAATAATTATCATCAGGAGTTTTGTTGTTAGGTTTCTCTGGACTTTCAATATTATTCTGTTGAACCTTCACATCAAATGAGGTAATGATTTTACTTCCTCTCTGTTCCGCTCGCTTGCAGATTTCTACTTTGTCTCCCTTACGAAGATCTTTCAGTTTCTCGTGAACATCCTTATCAGGGAAAAAGCTGTATTCTTGTTCGTTTCCATTTCGGACGTTGTAGAGATAGTACTCTCCGAACCTTGACGTGCCTATTAACGGCTGGTCCTGAAGGATCTCGATTTTAACTGGCTTGTTTAATTCCAGTTCCAGCTTCGGTTTCTTCTCTGGCATTTTCTTCCTCATTGTTTAGTTTATAGCTGAATTCAATTTCGCCCCCAATTACTTTTACTCCCTTTGGAGTAGGCTTGGTCTTTATGTGATTTTTAATTGCTAAGAGATTTGGCTTCAGCTGTTCAGGAATTACTGTCACTAATTCCTTTCGGGCATTTTTCAGGAAAAGTTCCAGATCGTCGACTTCAACACGATCAGGTTTCTTGTGCATCTTGAGAGTTCCATTCGGAAGAGAGATTGTCTTTTCTTCCTGCTCACGAATATAAGCTTCCAGCTTTCTCTCCAGCCATATTACTTTTTCCTGTATCTGTGAGTTCTTAGAAAGAACAAAGTTCTGAATTAACTGACATTCCTTGTCACCTTCCTCGAAGTTTCGCTTAATCTCTGACTGATATTTTTTTATTGCAAGAAGCATAAGATCATAACCTGCTTCAGTCTGTTGCTGTTCCTTCGCCTCAACTTCCATAAGCAGCTCATCTAAAAAGTTTACTTCCAAAATCTGCCTCCTTTTTTTAATATTATCACGATTAAAATTTCAAGTGCAATCTTACCTGCTGTATTAGCTATTTCTTTTAACCACCGTTTTCTGTTTGCGCGCATTCTTTACCTTCACTTTCTTATCATCACTGAGTTCTTCTTTGAGTATTTCAACTATAGCTTCTGTAAGCTTCATTCCGATTCGAATCAATTTCTTGCTTTCCATATTTTCTATTCCTTTCTAAGTATTGTGTAACAGCTTCATTAACTAACTTTGTCATTGGTATCTTACTTTCATTTGAATGCTTAAGCAGGTAAAGTTCTCTTACAAGTTCAGGTTTTATCTTTGGGCTATATGACATACAAGTCCTCCTCATTTATCCCCATACCACAAACCTCACATTTATTAAATAACTTACCATCGTAATAAGTTGTCTGAGAAAAGCACCAGGGACATTCTATTATCATCTCATCAAAATCAGATGTCACCGGATAATTAAATCTTCGATCAAACCATTTACTTTTTGATGGATAGTATTTCTGATAGCTTTCAACTCCTTCACTGTTTATAAATAACGCATAGTTGTTATGCATCTCATAGAAGTTAAAGTCTTTTTCTCCCAGGTTAAATCCACGCACAGTAATCTTTTCAATATTGAGTGCTTCCTGCATTATTTCTCGTTCACTACAGAAGTAGAAAATATCATCCTTTGAATCGTAATAGAGATCTATTGGATTATCTTTTTTAATCAGTACTAATCTTTCAGGTTGATATTTATCAAGAACAGCAACTGCAAAACTTCCTTCCACCTTATCAAACAGTCTTTTGATTTTATCTCCTTTCATTTTCATTGAAAGAAGATGAAGTATGCTTTCTGAATCTACTTCTGCATCTCGCTGTTTCTTGCCAAAGATTTCTTTGTCGTTGTAAATGATTCCATTATGAACAATTGCAATTCCGTTCTTGGAGAACAGAGGATGATTGTTAGCATTATTCTTTTCTGATCCTTGTGTTTTCATTCTTGTGTGTAAGATCATTGAGGAGGGAAGTGTAAGCTCTTTCCAATCTTCTGTTTTTATAAACTCAGATGATTTTATGGCAGCTTTGTTAACTACCAGATTGTTATCTTTTATAAAAGCGATGCCGCAAGCATCACGCCCACGGCTTTCAAGTAACGAAAACATATTTGTTATTTTTTCTTTTGCGGGCAGAGTATGGCCGAAGCTGTACCAGCCCATTATTCCACACATATAATTTCTCCGTTTTTGTTTTTAGTTAGGCGGGAACTGTTTCTCTTACAGTGGTAATCTGTTTAATCAGTTCAATTATTTCTTTCTGATTATTCTTGCGAAGTGTTAATGATATACCAAGTCTGTTGCATCCTGGACTCGATACAACAATAGCTTTAATATCATTAAGCTGAACAAAGGTTTGAACTTTTTCAAACAGATCTGCACTTACTGATAGTTGATATTCATCTCTGTCTGTTAATCCAAAAATATAAATTGGATTATCAACCAACCCGACTTTATCCTTGATTGTTCTGAGTAGAATATCTTTATCATTGATGAAAAGAGGCCTTCTTGTTTCAATTTTACCTTGAAGCCAGCTTCTTGAAAGTTTTACTACAAGTTCTCTATCTGAATCAGAGACATCCGGATTATCAGGTGCATCATCATCGTAGTTATCCTCGTAGCAATCATTGCAGTACGGATCGCCCTCATCGTTGTAGTGAGCAGACTCACGATAGATAACCCCATCACATCTGCAGCAGTAATTGAACATATTATCAAAGCAATCTTCACAATAGGGCTCCTCGAACGCCCATCTTGCTTGATCATCGTTGATTGGATCTTCACAATTATGACAGTGCATATCAGGCAGCCCTCCTTAATCCCCAGTTAGGTAATATATCGCAAGTCCAATTGAGTCTTCTGCCTAGAAGTGTATCAAGTTCTTTTAACCCTTCTCGGCAATCATCTGGAATTGTATGCAGTGAATATTTTAGCTGACGAAGAAAATTTGCTGAATGTTGTCTGTTCTTAAGTTCATTAAAATCAAATTTGTCTTCGAGTACTCCAACAACAGTAAGTTTTGCAAGTGTAAGGTGAACAAGTGTGACACTAGGTGAAAGCAAAAAACTACCTGGAACCCGATATTCGAATCCATAACTTTTTCTTCTGTAAGCACCTTTCTTACCGTAACCTGATCGTTCTCTTTTTTGTCTCTGCACTTTATCATCAATGCAGTTACTTAGTGAACCAAGAACAATATCCAACCCATCAATAATCTCTGACAATGGATCGATAGAAAAATGTGTGTGACCACCTATTGAATAATCATTAACATAGTGCCCTGATATAAACTCAAGATCTGGTGCTTTATCGTGACCGTAATCTAATATCTGGTAGATCTTAGATGTCAGATCAACAGGTGATTCTGAAAAACCTGGACGGATTTCTGCTGTGCTCTCGCAGCCATCTAGTCCAAAGCTTGAATTTGATTTGAAGTAATTATGAGCAGGGACAAATTGTCCATTGCGATGACAGATCAACTCTGGATCGCAGCCAATGGTGAACGACATAGTAACACTCCTAATTAGTTAGTATTACTATTCTTATACCTATTTTTGTTCATCGTTTTTAATCGAGGAGATATAAATGCATAATGCTACAAAGAATTTACTCGAAGCCTGGAAAACTCTAAATACTTCCAAACCTCCGTATATATTGGATGGAGATGAAGTAATCAATGGACACACTCATAAGTATAAAAATTATCAAACATTTATCAGCGATAAAAATTTTGGTGATATAGATTCAACTAAATTCCACACTGGTTTACTTCCAGTGCCATATAGTGGGAATATCTTAAAAGCTAAGATTTTTATCTTAGCGCTAAATCCTGGCTTTAGTATTCGAGATTATTATGAGGAGTCACATTCTAAAAAAATAATTAACAAGCGGAAACAGAGACTGAAAGATAGTAGCTCAGAAAAAAATTTTCCTTGGCTTTCGCTCAATCCTGAATTTGCCTGGACTGGTGGATATGAATATTGGACTAAAAAGTTAAATCCAATCATAAAAAAAATAATGGACCTGAGAGAAATCAGTTATGTTGATGTACTTCAGTTACTCTCAAAAAATATTGCAGTCATAGAGTTGGTCCCTTATCATTCAAAATCATTTGGTCTTAGCAAAACAAAAATGAATAATCTTAGAAGCGTTTCATTGATGAAGGATTTTGTCAAAAATGATTTGCTCACAAAAGCGAAGCATAACAAAGCAGTAATAATCATAACTCGAAAAGCGAAATACTGGGATTTACCGAAACACAAAAATATTATCCGATATGACAATAATGAGGCGAGAAGTGCATCCTTGGGTTTAGGTAGCAAGGGAGGAAAAATTATTCTTCAGATGTTAAAAGAAAACTAATTTTTTTAATCTAAAACCTTAGACATCAGCAGGTTATTTTTTATTTTAACAGTAATGATTGGAAAGTTGCTGACACTATGAGCAAGTCCTGCAAAGAATCCTTCCTAAGCGCCGAGTTGGTGGGTAAGGCACTAAGAAATTAATCTAAGAGAGAAAGATTTGTTACTCAAACCAGGCCAAATAATTAATCTTAGAAATCGCCTATGGCGAATTGATGAGTATAACGGTGTAGAGCTCCAGGCAAGCCCGATTGATTCCAGCGAATTTCACAAAAAAACATTTCTTGTTGAACTTGAAAATATCAAAGCGGCAAATTTAGAAATCATTAATGAGAAGAAGGTTGGTAATTATGCTTTCCAACAACTTCTTTTAAGAGCTTATAAATTCGATCTGCTTCATGGTTCCGCACCCTTCTTGAGTTTGCAGAAATCTTCTGTCATACCTTATAACTACCAATTAGTCCCGCTAATGATGTCTCTTGAGAAACCTCAGACAAGAATTTTAATCGGCGATGATGTTGGTTTGGGTAAAACCATTGAGGCAGGATTGATAATTTCTGAAATGCTCCAACGGGGATATATAAAGCGTGTTCTGTTTTTAACACCGGCTAGTCTTAAAGAACAGTGGCAAGAAGCTCTGGAATATTTCTTTCACATTGATGCCAAAATCATTTCTTCTTTTTCACGAAAAGAATATGAAAAAGAATTACCTGCTGGTGCAAATCCCTGGCAATATTTTAATTTCTGCATTGCATCGCTCGACTATGCAAAGACTCCTGAAATAAAACACTCAATTTTGGAACAACAATGGGATCTGGTTTTAATAGATGAAGTTCATACCTGCGCAAGACCTCATATAAGAAATAATAATACAAGGCAGATGCAACGATATGAGCTGACAAAGGAAATTTGTGATGTTGCGCCTAACATTCTTTTCTTAACAGCTACTCCACATAATGGCTACTCTGATTCTTTTGCAAGTTTACTCGAACTTTTGAATCAAGATATTGTTACTTACAAAAACCAGGATGTGATTTTCAATAAAAGCGAAGGACGTTACAATGTATGTCAGAGAAACAGAAAAAGTCTAGAGGATTGGTATAAATCTCAGAATCTGAAGTCACCATTTCCTTTGAGAAATCAGATTGAAGTTAACATTAAATTAGAAAGTGAAGACAAACTAAAAATTCTTTTAGATCAGGTAGAGGACTATGGCAATTTCTTAATCGATAGTAATAAGAGTAGAAAAGGAAAGGAAGTATCAGTATGGGTTGCGCTTCACTTGCAGAAAAGAGCCATCAGTTCTCCTATTGCATTACAAAGGTCTTTATTACATAGACTCGAAAAAGTCAAAGCAGCTGTTGAGGATGAGAATGATGAAAGTGCAGACATTCTTTCATTGAATATAAAAGATTTTGATGTTGATGAAAGATCTACTGAAGAACAATTATCTGAAAAACTTGATGAATCTGCAATTGTTCCTGAGGAAATAACTAAAGTTGAAGAACTTATTAAGTATGCTTCTCTAATTAAAGTTAAAGATGATAAAAAATTTCAAAAGTTATTATCAGAAGTAATTCCAGATTTATTCAGTTATGATAATAAGATCATAATCTTCACTAAGTATAAAGATACTTTAGATTACCTGGTTAAAAATCTGAACTCCAGAGATTACCAGCTATTTGATCTTCACGGTGACCTTAGTTTTAAGAAACGTAGAGAAATTTTACTTCAATTTGAAAAATCCTCCAAAGCTATTCTGGTTGCGACTGATGTAATTTCTGAAGGATTAAATCTGCAAAGACAATCCTCCAATATTGTGCATTACGAACTTCCGTGGAATCCAAACAGACTTGAGCAAAGAAATGGTAGAATTGATAGGATAGGACAGCAAAAGGAAGTTGTTCAAGTAAGAACTATGATTATTGAAGATAGTCTGGATGTAGATATTCTGGATCTTCTTATAAGAAAAGCTCAGACCATTCGTGAGGATAGAGAATACAGTGGTGCTTACTTTGGAGATGAAAATTCTCTTAGCGATATGATTCTCAAAGCAAAGAGGAGAAGCTATAAAAGAAGAAAACCCAAGTTTGATCCGAACCAATTAACCTTTTTAGAACAATTTGACGAAGACTCAGTAAAAAAAGGTATTGCAAAAAGTTTTAATCCATTTGAAAAAGAAGTTCTGGATAGAATTCGTCAGGAGAGTTTTTATGGTGAGATAGACATTTCATTACCAGAAATTGATAAACGAATTAAAGAAACTCAAAACATAGTCGGATCAAAAGAAGAGGTTGAAAAATTTGTAATCTCAGCACTTAAAAATTTTAATTGCAATATAGAATCTATTGGTTCTTCATTTTATAAATTTGTTCTGAATGATCCACGTCTGATTGTTTCTAAATATGGTAACACCCTTGAACCTGTAAGTTTCGATCCTGAAGTTGGACTTACTCATCCTGATTCCATAATCCTTGAAGTTGGACATCCTTTTGTTAAAAGACTAATCAATCTTGTAAAAGCAGAATTTTTTGAAAAAGAAGGTGCCTATGGTCGTACTGCCTACTATTATTCTGAAAATGTAAAGTCAGTAATGTTTTTATAT
>JBATOT010000033.1:0-16000 GCA_049291095.1 Ignavibacteriaceae bacterium
GGTTTACGATTGATTATGAAAAAGATTACAATTTCATAAAACAGGTTTATGATGAACTTTATCCAATTAACAATAAATTTACATTAGAAAATATTATTGATTTGCTCGAGAGAAAACCAGAAATCAAAAAAATAAACGAGGAATATTGCGGAGTTAACTGGTACAGAAATCATTTAAGTGAATTAAAAACAATTACTTCAGAACAAACTAAAATTATATAATTATGCCTAACAAAGTAGAATCAAATAAAAATTATCCAACAATTACTAAATCGGATGAATATTATAAAATTGCACTGGAATTAATTCCTGCACAAACTCAAACCCTTGCAAAAGGAACTGGACAAAACATTAAAGGCGTTGCTCCAAAATATTTGCAGCGCGGTAAGGGTTCGCACGTTTGGGATGTTGATGGAAATGAGTTTATTGATTACACGATGGGTGTTGGCCCGCTATCACTTGGTTATTTTTATGATGTTGTTGATGATGCGATCAAAGAACAATTAAAGGATGGAATTACTTTTTCTTTAACACATCCGTTGGAAGTTGAAGTTGCAGAGTTGATTAGTAAAGTTGTACCAAATGCAGAATCAATTCGTTATAGCAGAGGCGGCGCAGATGTTGTTTCCGGTGCTGTTAGAGTAGCTCGTGCTTATACTGGAAGAAATAAAGTTCTTTGCTGTGGCTATCATGGATGGCATGATTGGTACATCGCAGTAACAGATCGTAATAAAGGAATTCCACAAGCTATTCAGGATTTAACTTTTACATTCAGTTATAATGATATTCAATCTGTTATTGATTCAATTGATGAAGATACTGCCTGTGTAATACTTGAACCTTATGTTTTTGAAGAGCCAAAAGATAATTTCCTGCAGAAACTTCGTGATGTATGTACAAAAAATGGAACACTTTTAGTATTTGATGAAATGTGGAGCGGATTTAGAATCGCTGTTGGTGGTGCACAGGAATATTTTGGTGTTAACGCTGATCTTGCATGTTTCTCCAAAGCAGTTGCCAACGGTATGCCGCTTTCAATTCTAACCGGTAAAAAAGAATTTATGTCGGTACTAGAAAAAGATGTTTTCTTCTTCAATACATTTGGTGGTGAAGCTTTATCACTTGCTGCTGCTAAAGCAACTATAAATGAAATGATTAAAAAAAATGTTCCGGCACATTTAGCAAAACAAGGCAACAAGTTAAAAGTTGGATATAATAAAATTACAGAAAAACTTGGAATGAATTATACAAAGTGCTCAGGTTTTGATTGCAGAACAATTATGACATTTGATGGTTCAGCAGGAAATCCACTTGAGATGAAATCATTAGTTCAACAGGAAATGATTAAACGTGGAATTCTTTGGGGAGGATTTCACAATATGTCTTTCTCCCATTCTGATTCCGATATTGAATACACATTAAAAGCTTACAAAGAAGTTCTTCCAATACTTAAAAAAGCTGTGGAAGAAAATAATGTAAAAAGTTATTTACGCGGTGAACCTGTTGAGCCTGTCTTCAGAAAAGTTAGTAACTTTAATATGAAACCAAAAAAGAAATGATGAGGTTGTCATTCCGTACTTGTTTCGAAATCTCAATTATAGATTTGTTAAAATAAAGAAGCTGAAACAAGTTCAGCTTGACTTGGAGAAAATAAATTGAACTCATTGGAACTATTCTCACTAAAAAACAAAGTTGCTATTGTTACTGGTGCACTTGGGTTGATAGGAAAAAATCATTGCACTGCTCTTTCAGAAGCTGGAGCTAATGTTGTTGTTTGCGATCTTGATGAAAGTAAATGTAAGGAATTTGCTTCTACCCTATCAACAAAATCAATTGGGGTTGGTGTTGATATCACAAATAAATCATCAGTTGAAAGTCTTAGAGATATAACACTAAAAGAATTTGGCAGCATTGATATACTAGTTAACAACGCCGCAATAAATGATATGTTCGAAAATCCACAAGCAGCTGCAGAACAATCTATGTTTGAAAATTATCCGCTTGAGATGTGGCAAAAATCTTTGGATGTAAATGTAACCGGTACATTTCTATGTTCTCAAATTATTGGAAATGAAATGGCTAAAACTAATAAAGGTAGTGTAATCAATGTTGCATCAACTTATGGATTAGTTGGACCTGATCAATCAATTTACAAAAAACCTGATGGCTCACAATCGTTTTACAAATCACCAGCTTATCCGGCAACTAAAGGAGCAATTGTAAACTTCACAAGATTTCTTGCAGCTTATTGGGGTAACAAAGGTGTAAGAGTAAATACACTTACTCCCGGTGGAGTAGAAAATAATCAGGATGAATATTTTGTAAATAATTATTCTGCTAAAACACCTTTGGGCAGAATGGCACTTCCAACTGATTATAAAGGTGCAATTGTATTTTTAGCAAGTGATGCTTCAGCATATATGACGGGAGCAAATTTAATAGTTGATGGAGGCTGGACAGCATGGTAATTGATAAAATACTCAGAGATAAGAATCTACGTTTAAAAGAAAAAGCTGAGAAGATAAAAGTTATTTTAACCGATGTTGACGGTGTCCTAACAGACACTGGAATTTATTACGGTCAAAATGGTGAAGCGTTTAAGAGATTTTCTGTTCGTGATGGAATGGGAATTGAACGTTTGCGTAAGTATGCTGGAATTGAAACTATTTTTATTACAGGTGAAAATACTAATACAGTTAAGACTCGTGCAGAAAAACTGAAATTACAAGAGTATTATCTGGGGGTAAATAAAAAAGAAGAAGTTTTAGAAATCATAAAAAAGAAAAATGGATTTGAAAAAGAAGACATTGCCTATATTGGTGATGATTCAAATGATTACGACGTTATGCAGCTATGTGGATTTACTGCAACTCCAAATGATGGAATGAATTTTATAAAAGACATTGCAGATTATATTTGTGAAACTAAGGCTGGTTACGGTGCTTTTCGCGAGTTTGCAGAATTGATTTTATCATTTAAGTATAAACCTTAAAAATATTTTGAAAGAAATTTATGAGCAAAAGAGAAATTAAAGTTAGTGCTCGTTTTATTGGTGATGGACATCCTGTTTTTGTAATCGGAGAGATCGGTATTAATCATAATGGTGATGTTGAAATAGCAAAAAAAATAATTGCAGGCGCGAAGCACGCCGGTTGTGATGCTGTTAAATTTCAAAAACGCACTCCCGAAATTTGCACACCGAAAGATCAATGGAATATTGAACGCGATACTCCCTGGGGCAGAATGACTTATATCGAATACAGGCACAAAGTTGAGTTTGGCATAAAAGAATATACAGAGATTGATAAGTTCTGTAAAGAAATTGGAATGATTTGGTTTGCTTCCTGCTGGGATGAGGAAGCTGTTAATTTTATTGAACAATTTAATCCGCCACTATACAAAACTGCATCGGCTTCTTTAACTGATTTTGGATTGTTAGAAAAACATAAAAAACTAAACAAACCAATAATGATGTCCACCGGGATGTCAAAAATGGAACAGATTGATAATGCCATTTCGTTTATGGATAAAAATAATTTAATGATTGCTCATGCTACTTCTGCATATCCTTGCAAAAATGAAGAACTAAATCTTAAAATGATTGAAACACTTAAGCAAAAATATTCACATATTCCAATTGGTTATAGCGGACACGAAGTTGGATTAGCTCCAACCTGGGCTGCTGTTGCACTTGGTGCCTGCTTTGTTGAACGCCACATAACTTTAGATCGTGCTATGTGGGGAACTGATCAAGCTGCTTCAGTTGAAGTTGGAGGAATGGAAAGATTAATTGGGAATATTCGTGATATAGAAAAATCTTTAGGAGATGGAATAAAGAAAGTTTACGAGAGTGAACTTGGACAAATTAAAAAATTAAGAAGAGTTAAATAATTCAGAAACGTCGTTGCGAGGAACGAAGCAATCTGAAGAATAAATAAGATTGCTTCACTCGAAGACTTGTTCGCAATGACAATAAAATAGATTATGAAAGCAACCATTTTTTCAGAAATATTTAGTACAATTTACAACTACGTAAATAGTCTGTCATCCGCAGAAATAATTTCAACATCATCAATTATTCTTTCTGCAATAATATTTGTAGTTCTGGAACGATTAATTCCCTACACAAAAGACCAAAAGATTTTACGTGAAGGTTTTTTTGATGATTTTGCAATGTACACGATCGCTCAAAATTATATTTTAAGTATAATAATCTTTAGTGGAATAATAAATTTTTTGGATAATTCAACTGGAATATCAAGATTACAGTTGCTTGCAAACATTCCGATTTGGGCGCAAATAATTTTCTTTTTAGTAACTCACGATCTTTACATTTACTGGATGCATCGCTGGATGCACAAGAATAAATGGTTATGGAGATTGCATGAAGCTCATCACTCACCAAAAAAAGTAGATTGGTTATCAGGATCACGTTCGCATCCATTAGAAATTATTTTAAATCAAACAATAGAATTTGCACCAATAATTTTACTTGGTGCTTCTGTTGAAGTGATTGCATACAAAGGATTGATAAGCGCAGTTTGGGGAATGTACATTCACTGTAATGTTGATATTCAATCCGGCTGGCTGCAAAGAATAATTAATGGACCAGAAATGCATCGCTGGCATCATTCGACTGGTAAAGGAAGAAACAGAAACTTTGCTACTAAATTTGCTTTTTGGGATTGGATGTTTGGGACAGCTTACTTACCAGAAACAAAGGCTGATGAATATGGATTGAAGACATTCTTCCCTGCTCATTATATTTCTCAAACTCTTTTTGCTTTTAGAAGATTTAGGAAAGATAACCCTACTTAAAAATATCCTAATTCCTTAATACCCCTCTATAGAATAAGAACTATAAATCAATTCGTATTCTTGCAGCCATTCATTATCGATCTTAACAAGTTCATTTAATTTTTCATTAGATAAATTATTATTCTCTTCATCAATCTCATTATTTTTTTGCAATCCTAATTTACTTAAGTAAGTAAAAAACAAACTTGATTTTTCCATAATCTTTCTTTCTTTTTTAAGAAAGATAATTTATTAAGTTTTATCAAAAATTAAGACAGTATTATTTTAATGTTATGGAATGATTAAGAAATATTTTAATTCCTAAACTATTCGTTATGACAATCACTGTATGATGCCTGTAAAATGGTAATAATTTTATAATTTGTTTTCCCACAAGGGAATAAATCCTGATTTGCGTACAACACTTTGCCCAGAAGGTGAAAGAACCCAATCAATAAAATTTTTAATCGTACCACTTGGAGTTTTTGTAGTAAAGAAGTGCAGGTATCTTATAATTGGATAAGTATCATTTCTTACATTATTTTCTGATGGTTCAACTCCATTAATCCTAGCATGTATAACATTTCCTTTATATCCCATTCCACCATAACCGATTGCATTTTCATTGTCTTCAACAAATTTTACTATTTCTTTTGTTGTTGGCTCTGTAACCGAGTTTGGAGTGTATTCATTACCTTCTAAAACATGTTCCATAAAATAAAGATAAGTGCCTGAATTTGGATTTCTAACAACTGGAACAATCAAAGTATCTTTACCATTTAACACTGTCCAATTATTAACTTTACCTGAGTAAATTTCTTTGAGTTGAGTTATGCTTAAATCGTTTACAGTATTTTTTGGATTAACATAAATACTTAAAGCATCTTTTGCGATAAGAAAGACCAGACCGAGAGAACCATAATAATCAGCTAAAAGTTTTGTCTCTTCAGGTTTAAGATTTCTTGATGCAGTACAAATATCTGTTTGATTTTTTATTAACGCTTTTATTCCCTCTGCAGTTCCACCGCCTTCTACAATAATTGAGATTCCTGGATTTTCTTTCATATACTGTTCTGCAAGTTTTGAAGTTAATTCCAACATTGTATCGGAGCCAACAATTCTTATTTCATTTGTTTCAATTGGTTTATATGAACAACTGTTGAAAATCAATAATAGAATAATAAAATATTTGTATAGTACTCGTTTCATTTTTTTTCTGCAATTGATCTTAATCGAGCATTTATAAATGACGAACCACTTTTCCATTCTGGAACTTCAATTTGATCAGCAAGTCTGAAACAATAATCAAATAATACTTTTGCTTGATTGGCTGAAGCTTGAGGTTCAATTATTTGTGATAAATCATCAAATGGTGAATGATATCTATTTAAATAATAATCTATAAAACCCGCTAATACTTCTTCTTTTGTTTTTGATTTATTACTTAATCCCTCAAGAATCAATATTGATGGAATTCCGCCAATAGCAAATGCCAATTGATCCGACTTATTGAACGCATCAAAGCTTCTAAATTGAGGAGGAATTTCTTCAATCTTTAAATCATAATTATCAGTTGTTTGTTTAAGATAAAAATCCAAAGTTGAATACTGAGAACCAATAGGTACAATTCCATTAAAATCTTTGAACAAAGCTATTCCATCAATATTTACATTTGCAATAGTTTTATAAAGCGGAACAACAGGATTATCAATGTAGTAACTGGATCCCAGCAAGCCTTTCTCTTCTCCAGTTGTAGCAATAAATAATATTGATCTCTTTGGTTTTATATTTATTTCCGAAAATGATTTTGCTAACTCAAGCATAACAGAAACACCAATTGCATTGTCAAATGCTCCATTATAAATAGAATCACCATTAACAGACGTTCCAATTCCAAGATGATCATAGTGAGCCGAAATTATCAGGTAAGAATCATTCTGTAATGGATCACTGCCTTTAAAAATTCCTATTACATTTTGTGCAATAAAATCTCTTTCCCTAAATATGCCTTTAAACTTCAATTTAGTTTTTAATGGAAAAGATCTCATTATGTTCTGCTTATCCATTAAAATTATATCTTCTAAAGTATAACCTGAGTTATTAAAAATATTTTCAACAGATTTTTTATTTAAAATCAAACTCAGATTACTTGAAACTGAATAAGCTAATGTAACATCTTCAGAATTAAAATCTTTAATTATTTCATTCCAATCCTCGTATTGGTTTATCGGAATCTGGATTGTACCTGCCGCGCCACGACTAATTGCTATTCGCCTTTTTGATTCTGAATAACTGTAAACAGTTGGTGCTAAACCATCAAAATAATCTTCATCATCGGATGCGGGTTCACCATCAATATAAACAACAATCTTCCCTTCCACATCTACAGATTGATAATCATTATAATCAAATTCAGGAGCTACAATTCCGTAACCAACAAATACAGTTGGCAATGGCGTTGGTATAAAAGTCTGTTGTCCACATCTATATAAAAAATAATCTTCTTCATATTTTAGATTATTAGTATCGATATCAGAAATAATAGTTAGTTCTGAAGATGATAATGGTAAACTACCGTGCATAGGAATATTTTGGAAATATGAATTCTGGTTTGGAATTTTTTCAAGTAAGTATTGATTGAATTTATCCGAAATATAATTAGCAGCGATGCTACCACCTTTAGAACCTACTCCCCTGCCCTCAAGTGAATCACTTGCTAAAAACAATAAATGATTCATTATTCTTTTAGCTGAGATAGAATCACGAATTGAGTAAAACGTATTTAACTTTTGAGCAAAAATATTTTGCGGGTAGAATAGTATAATTACTAACAGTATTTGAATTATATTTTTCATTGAGTTAAATCTATAAAAAATATTTCCCAAAAATAAAAAAGGACGCTGTAGTCTTACAGCGTCCCTCGTCGAAGGAGAGAGGAGAGAGAACAATTTTATTTTAATAAAGTCATCTTTTTAGACATCGAAACAGAGCCAGCTTCAAGAGAATAAATGTATAAACCACTTGATAGGTTTTCAGCATTAAAGTTAACTTCAAATGTTCCAGCATTTCTAAATTCATTAACCAGTGTTTCTACAACCTGACCAAGAATATTTGTAACAACTAATTTTACTTGTGAAGGTTGTGTAACAGAATAAACAATTTTTGTAGTTGGGTTAAATGGATTTGGATAATTCTGTGATAAATTAAAATCAGCTAGTGTTGATGATAATTTATTTTCTTCAACTGAAGTAACATAATTACCTGGAGTGAAATCAGCCCAACCAGAAGTCCAATCAGTTGTACCAAATGCACCAACAAAAGTTGCAGTAACATCAAAGAATCCATCATTTGGTGGTGTTGCAGCACCGGTTAGAGCAGGTGAACTTGATGTTGGTAAAAAGTTTGGCAAATTTAAATTGAAAGCATCAGTTAACGCAACTTCAGTATTAGCGGCAAATGTTCTTCCATTATTTGTTGTCCACCAGTTACCAATATTAAAGCTTGCACCACCAGCAGAGACTGTATCCATTGCAGCAGAAGTATAACCTGCAACTATAGAATTATTTATCCACATGTTGTTATCTATTGCTGCTTGAATAGTTTTAGCTCCGTCTAATCTTATACCTGTTGGCCATCCCATTATAAGTGTATTAGAAATTTTATTTCTTGAATTTCTTCTTAAGTGCATTCCTCTTTTATAAAGTGAGTTAATTGTTGTACTTGATTCAACTTTAGGACCTAAAAGAGTAACATTCCACCAGGTTGGGGATGTAAACGGTTGATTATCTGTACCAGAACCATCATTATCAGATTCAAAACTATTTGAACTTGATTGATCAGCGATATCTGGATCTCTTAACGCAACTAAATATTGAAGTTTACCAGAGTATCCAAAATCAGTATCAAAATCATCATCCCATCCACGGAAAGCAATTAAGTATTTACAATTAACTGTTCCGCCAAACCATTCATAAGAATCATCACCACTATAACTAACTTGAATATGATCGATTGTAGTACCACGACCAACGCCACCCATTGTTAATCCGTTAATTTCATTGTTAAGTGTTAAAGCAATTCCTGGATATTCAATTCTAACATATTGCATAACACCACTGTTGTCTTCATCATTCGTTCCACCAAAAGAATCGCCTGGACCTTCGATAGCTGCGGTTCCACCTGCAGGATTAATTTTTGCGTTACCAAGAATTATAATTCCACCCCAATCACCATAAGTTGGTGTAGTAACAGAACCTGATTTTGCAAATACACTTGTAAAAATGATTGGATTGGATTCTGTACCAGCAGCCATAATCTTGGCTCCAGGTTTTATGATTAAAGTTCCTAAACTTGATTTATCCCCGAATATTTTTGTACCAGCTTCAATTGTTAAAACAGCTGGCGCTTGAACTCTTACATAACCATTTAGTAAATAAGTATTATTTGCGGTTAATGTAGTGTTAGTAGTTATATCACCCGAAAGAACGATATCCTGTGCAAAAACGCTCGTTGCAAATAGTGACAAAAACAAGATTACCGAAAACATTTTTTTCATTTATGTGTCCTTTTATTAATTGATTTGATATGATAATTCTATTGAGATATTTCTGCCTGTATGATTTATTTCAGAAATCTTATCACCTATTGGTGATTGTTGTGTAAATGTTCTATCCTGATTTAATAAATCTTTAACAGCCAGTTTAATTCCGAAGCTTGAGAAAAGTTTTTTTGAGATAGAAAAGTCAATTATATCAACCGGGTTTTCTATAATGTTACCTAATTCCGTTGAACCGACTTTTGAAATTCTTGAACCGACTTTATTGTATACGAGTGATGAGTTAAATCCTAAATCAAAGTTATCGTAGTATAAACCAACATTAAAAATATAATCTGCTTGTCCCTGTAATGGTCTTTCAGTTTCCTGGAAAGTTTCACCATTCAAACTGATGTTTTCAAATTTAACTTTAGATTTGATAAGACTTAAGTTTCCGACAAAAGAAAATCCATTTAAATATTCTGTAAATAGTGCTAGTGATTTTCTTACTTCAAACTCAACTCCATAATTATTTGCACTTAAAGCATTTGTAAATGAAACTGTTGGTTCGTTACCAGTGCTGCCTTTTAATATTTGTTCAATTGGGTCCCTGAAGTTTTTATAGAACAGACTTACAGCATAAAGCTCACCGCTGTTAGGAAAATATTCATATCGAAAATCAGCATTTTTTACAATTGTTCTTTTTAATGCAGGATTACCTTCAACATTTTCATTAGCAACAAAATCAAAATAACTGAATGGTGCTAACTCTCTAAACTCTGGCCTTGCAAGTGTATTAGAGTAAGCAACTCTTAAATTCATTTCATCACTAATTAAATAAGTTAAGTTTATACTTGGAAGGAAATCTCTATAAATTTCATCAACATTAATTAAGGAGTCTTTACTGTAATTTGCATTTAATATTTGATTAGAATATTCAAACCTTGCGCCACCAATAAATCTTACTTCATCAATAATTTTTGTATCAAACATTAAATAACCAGCCCCAACTTTTTGATTTGAAGTATAACTATCTGAAGGTTTTGTAACTTCTTCTATTCCTATAAATGTGCTTGTTACATTTTCAGAAACAAAAATCTGATCGATTGGTAATTGTAATATTGCTTCTTCATTGCCGCCAGCTAAATTCTTAAATCCAAAAGTTCTTGCACTAAAATCACGATCTTTTTTATTGTATAATGCTCCAACTTTTATTTTAGGTAATTCTGGATTTTCAAAAGGTTTAATCTCAAAATTCACAACGCTGTTGTAATCGTTATCAACTAAATCACCATAATATCTTGTTGTAACAGATTGATCTAATAATAATTGTTTCGGAATTGAAGGATCTTCCGGATCACTCCAATAAGCATATCTGCGCGCGTCTGGTTCATTTCTATCTGATTTAGAATAACTGAATGCCCAATCAAAGTTTAAACCATTTAACAAATCAAATTTATGTTCACCAAGAAATTGAGAGGATAATAATGATCTTGAAACAAATCTTAGTGAAGTTATATCACGATTTTGACCAGAGTATCTATAATAACCGTTACGAGTATTAGTTTCATTATCCGCATTTTGATTATAAACATTCTTTAAACTTATTTTGTTTGTTAAACCAAACTTGTAGCTTAAATTTAACATTCCGCTCCACATTATACTGGAGTTATAATCATATCCTTTATAATTATATCTTCTACCTTCGTCATCGAATAATGATTTTTCTTTTTCAGTTGTCTTGAATGAATTATTGTAAGAAAATGATCCTATGTAACCGAATATTTGATCAGAACTGATTTCATATTTATCACCCGCATTGATTTTAAATCCACCATTTATTGGAGCTTTAGAATCAGATGTTTTCCAGTTATTTGAAAACGATTTTATAATGTCCTGTAATTCAGCATCTGGATAATTTCCTTTAACTACTTTTGTAGAACCGATCGTACCAGGATAATTTCTTGTTCCATCATCAACTCCTAGATAATCTGTTTTACCGCCTGAGTATGTTAGATAGTTTTTAAAGGATGTTAATGTATTCATTCCAGTAGAAAATGAAACCTCAGAAGTAAATTTATTTGGAAATTCAACCGTACTTATTTGAACAAGACCGCCTGTAAAATCAGCAGGTTTATCTGGTGTAAATGTTTTAGCAGTTATTACGCTTTCAATTAAGTTTGCTGGAAAAATATCATAAGAAAAACTTTTCTTTTCTGGATCGGTACTTGGTAAGCTAGCGCCATTTAATAAAGTATTATTGTATCTATCTCCAACGCCTCGAACGAATGCATACTTACCTTCAGAAATAGTAACGCCAGTCATTCTCTTTAATACATCAGCTCCATCAGAACTTCCATTTTTCTTAATCAATTCACCACTAAATCCATCAACAATGTTTGCAGAATTTTTCTGGATTTTAAGCACAGATGATTCAGAATTTTTAAGAGCTTCTGCTGTTACTAAAACTTCTTCCAGTTCTGTTGCTGTTGATTCTAAAGAAACATCTACTTTAGTTGCAACTCCGGCTTTAACAAAAATATTTTCAACTGTAATACTGTTATACGAGATATAAGAAATCTTAATTGAATAAGTTCCTTCACTTAAACTTCCAATATTAAATTTTCCATCAATATCTGATGATGCGCCAAGAGTAGTTCCAACAATTAGCACATTTGCACCAATTAATTCTTCATTATTACTTCTGTCTGTAATTTTACCAGTAATGCTTCCGGTTTGCTGCGAAAACATTTGTGATTCCATCGTTAACATTAATATTATTAGAATAATGTATTTCAACTTATGATTAACACTTTTTTTAGATTGAATTTTATCTATCATTTTCTCTCCATTAAATATTTTTGTTTTCCTTCGACGCCCGAAAACTATAATTCTAATGTTAAGAGAATGTTAAGGCAGTGTTATTTGTGTGTTAAGGAATTGTAAAGAAAAAAAACAGCAAAGATTGTATATGCTATTTTTTTGTTGAAATGTATTTAATTATTTGAGCTTTTTCAATTGTGACTAAGCCACCATTGTTTGCACTTTCAAAAATATCATTTACTATAGGAATAAAATTTTCAATTTTTTCGAGTGTATCAACAATCTCGATTACCAGGGGTAAATCTTCTGAAAGAGTGAGTAGTTTTGAAGTATGAATTTTACTATTAGCACCGAAACCCATTACTCCTTTTATTACAGTTGCCCCTGCAAGACCCCTTTCCCTTGCTCTTAAAACTATTTCTTCATAAACCGGTTTGCCTTTTACTTTGTCGCTTTCCCCAATAAATATTCTTAAAAGTTTTGCTTCACTGTTAGTTTGCATTAATCATCCTACCATTTTTGAAATTAAATATGCCAGATAAATTCCCAAAAGACTAAGAACTAAATTTAGTGTTATGTTGTAAAAAGCTAGCCCAATTTCAGAATCTCTTAATAGCATTAATGTTTCGTAAGAAAAAGTGGAAAAAGTTGTAAAGCCGCCGCAAACGCCAACCGTTAAAAATAATCTAAACTCGCTGCCAATCAATTCTTTTTCATTTAGATGAAACATTATAAAACCTAAAAGAAATGATCCAATAACATTTACAACTAAAGTACCGTAAGGAAATATTATTGATTGATTTTTGTGGATGTAGCTGGAAATTCCATAACGTAAAGCCCCGCCGATTGCAGCGCCCAAAGAAACTAAAAAATAATTTAACATCAGATTTTTTTATTGCTAAGATAAAACTAAAAAATAGTTCATCAAACTATTTTAAAAGATTCATCTTGCCTGATTTTACTTGCTCTCCAACTTTTATGTTATAGAAATATATTCCGCTTGCAACATTTTGAAGATTATCATTCTTACCTGCCCACTTTACAATATAATTTCCTGCGGCGAGTTGTTCATTAACTAAAGTAGTAACTAAACGACCCTGAACATCGTAAACTTTAAGTTCCACATTTTTATTAGTTAAATTATACGGAATTGTAAAAACAATTAATGTTGTTGCATTAAATGGATTTGGATAATTAGAAATCAATAATTCTGATTGCGGAATTGTATTCTTCGTTGGATCACTTTGAACTGATGTAATTAATGATGGACCTTCACCACGAGAATTTCCTGTTGAATCAGCTAAATAAATATTTACCCATTCCGGTCTTAAGGCAGATTGCAAATACTGATCATTCCATTCCTGATCTGTTAAACGCAAGAAATTGGTTGTAGTGTATTCATAATAACTCATAACCGGACCGATATAAGCTGTTTCAACTCCATCATTCCATTGGGCAACAAACACACCAAGGTTTATGGGCCCAGTACCAACATGTTTTACCCAACCCATTGGTGTACCACCACAATCTGTTGGAATTGTGTGCATATCTGCAACAAGATGATCACTTTCCATCAAACCTGGATTAGAAAAAGTTGTAAGTGTCGCAACATAGTCATCGTTGTAAAATAATTTTGGATACCATCCTTTATAAGGCGTTTCACCAGATCCGCCATTATAATTTTCATAGATCATACTTTGTAAAAAGTGAATTTCTTGAGTAGTTAATAATTCCTGATTCAACTCTTTCTCAGAAATTATTTTTAGAGTATCCATCACATAACCCAGAGTATTGAAATAGGATACAATATTATTTTGTGTTCCTGGATCGGAAAAATTTATTGTTTGGATTTTATTTGATGCTGTGATAGAAAAATCTTTTAGTGTTTGATAGAATTCTGGAAAAGGTTCAACATAACTGTAAGGATAAGAACATATGGAACCGCCAGTATAAGATTGTTTTGCATACAATAGATTATCATGTCTTAATTCAGTCCACGATGCTAGTTGGGTATTCATTTTTTCCTGCCAGAAAGCAGCGGTCTGCATAAATGGAGGAAGATTTGTTCTATCAATTGGTGGATTTAGTTTTCTTATGATGTTTAACCAATTTGAATAAAGATTTGCTTCCCAAAATTCATCATCATAAGCATCAATCAAATATCTTAATGCTGCAAGGTTTGAAGAGTAATGATAAGTGTTCAATTCATCAACAAGCAATTGTGCAGAAGCGGAGTTACCGAGACTAAACAAAACATCTAATAATGAAGGAAATAATCTACAATAAGTACCAATCCTATCGTAAACAACACTTGCGGTTATATAAGAATCAATTACAAATCTTTGCCCAAATAACATAAATGCTGAAGCCGGAATAATACTATCAGGGCTAAATGGATCACTAAAAAGAATCTGTGATAAAATTAGTTGGTATGCAAAACTTTGGTTCTTAAGTGTATCCTGAAATTCAACAACTTGTAAGCTATCCAAAAGTTCATTAGTATCATTAAATCCAACTGCATTTTTCATAAAGGTTAAGTGATCTAACGTAACGTTATCCTGATCACCAGCAAATATTTTAATTGTGTTTTCAATATCTAAATAATCATTATATGAATTTGAGTGATCAATTAATTCTCTAACCAGATATGAATCAATAATTTGTCTTTGAACGTCTTTAAAAGAAGGCAGTGGACAAATTATAGAATCAAGTGCCACAGGTTTTGTCAAGTATAGTTCTGTTCTTCCAAGCCACATCATTACTCTAAAGTATTTTGGAAGTTCTAGTTCATTAAATGAATTTGGATCAACATCATAATGTCCGCGAGGTTTAAATTGACTCCAATCGATAACTCGGCAAACATCTGCAAATAAATTATATGAAGCCATTTGTTCTGCTTCAATCAACTGCAAAATTGTATCAATTGTTCCAGAATTTTCTGAATAATATGGATTGACAGTAAATTCAAATAACTTCAATGGCACAGTTAAATAAACATCAACATCCTTCAACATTTTCATCATCTCAGGATCGTTGCCATATTTGGTATTTAAATAACTTTGTTGAGAATGTAATGTTTGTAAAAGTGTTTTAACTTTGTCGATTAATAAACCCAGTTCAGCATCTTTCAAAATTCTATCATAAGAGATGTGAAAAGCATGAAGTATTGCATCTGTAGAAACAAATACCGGAAGATCTTTATGGAATATTTCTAAAAATGCTTCACCAAATGAAATCTTACTCATTCTTTCTGATACTACAAATCCATTTTGTGAAAGTAATTCTAATTCGTGAGCGGTTAATCCATATTTTAAAGAAATAGAATCTAAATATCTAGTTTCAATTAAATCAAGATTTTGATCTCCAGCAAATAATCCAGCAGGATGCATTTGCAATAATTGTTCGCTGCTCATATTCTGGTTTGATTGAAGAAATTGCTTATAGAGTTCAATATTAAAGTTTGATTGACTAAGATTTGTAATATTTAAGAAGAGAAAGAGTAGCCAAAATAAAAAAAATGATACGCGTGTCATTTTGTTTACCTATTTTTTTTTGTAAACGTACCCAAAATAACATATAATATCAATTAACAGATGTCAAATAAAAAATCCCGATAAAATTATTTACCGGGATTTAAAGTGACCCCAAGGGGATTTGAACCCCTGTTACAGCCGTGAAAGGGCTATGTCCTAACCACTAGACGATGGGGCCAATACGAAAATGAACTTAAAATTAATTTAATAAATGTTTTGGGTGAGCGATGGGAATTGAACCCACGACCCCCAGGGCCACAACCTGGTGCTCTAACCAACTGAGCTACGCTCACCATTTAAAAAAACAATCTCTT
>JBATOT010000034.1:0-5170 GCA_049291095.1 Ignavibacteriaceae bacterium
AGATAATACTGTTGAAGGTGCAGTTCCTTGTGTTGGACCAAATGGAGAAGTTTACGTAAGCTGGGCGGGACCTTTGGGATTAATGTTTGATAAATCTACAAACGGCGGATTAACTTGGGGAACAGATATTTTTGCTTCGACAATTCCTGGTGGCTGGGATTATTCTATTCCCGGAATTTCTCGTGCTAATGGTTTACCGGTAACGGCTTGCGATACAAGTCATACTTCCTACAGAGGCAATATTTATATAAACTGGACTGACCAAAGAAATGGTACCGGCAACACAGATGTTTTTCTCTGTAAATCTACAGATGGAGGAAATACCTGGAGTGCTGTAAAAAAAGTTAATGACGATAACACAACAAGACATCAGTTTTTTACATGGATGACTATTGATCAGACAACTGGTGTGTTATATTTTGTTTTTTATGATAGAAGAAACACTGCAAATAATTTTACTGATGTTTATGTTGCTCGCTCGACTGACGGCGGAGAGACATTTACAAATTTTAAAGTAAGTGAATCGTCATTCAATCCAAGTTCAAGTGTTTTCTTTGGTGATTACACAAACATTGCCGCAATGAATAAAATGGTATATCCGATGTGGATGAGATTGGATGTAAGCGCGCTAACTGTTTGGACGGCAATTGTAAACGATTCTTCAGAGGTTATTCCTGTTGAACTAACAAACTTTTCTGCAAATGTAATAGATGGGAAAGTAAATCTTAACTGGCAAACATCAAGTGAATTGAATAATCAGGGATTTGAAATACAGAGAAAGCAATTCCACAGTTCTCAATCAGCACTCATTAATAATGATTGGATAACAATTGGATTTTTAAATGGAAAAGGTACAACAACCGGATTGAATGAATATAGTTTTATGGATGAACCAATATCTTCCGGATTTTATTCTTACAGATTAAAGCAGGTTGATTTTAACGGTGATTATGAATACTCAAATGAAGTTGATGTTAATTTTATACTTGCTGATGATTTCAGGTTATCGCAGAATTATCCAAATCCGTTTAACCCAAGTACAACAATTGAATATCAGATTCCTTCATCATCATTTGTAACTATAAAAGTTTATGATGTACTTGGAAAAGAAATTGTAACTCTTGTTAACGAAGAAAAACCTGCTGGTATACATGAAGTAAATTTTGAACCAAAAGATTTAACAAGCGGACTCTATCTTTATAAAATTTCAGCTGGTGGATTTGAACAAACAAGAAAGATGATGCTGCTGAAATAAAACCCTCATTTATTTATCCCTTATCCTATGGATAAGGGATAAAATATCTATTCAAAAAATTTATAAATATACTCTTTAGTAGTAATGCTGTTATTTTTATAATTATAGTACTTATCCAAAGTTAAAAGTTTATCGCGAATATATTTTTTCTCATACAAAAAGATTAATTCTCCGTTAGTTATATATTTTAACTCAATTTGATTGTTATATGCATCAAATTCTGCATATATAAAATCATCATTGCTATCGTAATGTAGAGAATCTATTATTCTATTTCCGTTTTCATCATATTGTGTGAATATATAACCAGTGAGAGAATCATTTCGATTGTAAATCAGTAAGGAAATACGATTCCCATTTGAATCCAATGTTGTAACCCATTTTTCAATATCACGATTTTTAAAAGAAGCGGAAGGGTTACTATCATATCTTATGCAAGAATCTTTATGTTCATCATCATTATAGTAAGTAAGTTCATATTCGACAGTATCCATTTTACTATTCATTGTAAACCTTGATACTACTCTACCTTTATTATCATAGTCAAAAGTATATTTGTGATCATTTGGTAAAATTTGGATATAATCGTATAAGAATTTTCCATTTACCAAGATGTAATTGTAATTGTATGCTGATATTGTATCAATTTGTCCATCAGAAAGATTTATTGTATTTATGGTTTTATTCCCTAAACTATCAAAATAGGTCTTTTCACATTTTATGAGCGAGTCAGCTTTATAAAAACATTCTTCCACAACTTCATTTGAATCATTATAAACAAAAATATTTTCTAAGTGTCCATTGATGATTTTCTTTAATACATTTCCACGACTATCATATTCATAATCTGTTTCGTATTGTTTTTTTTGATCGGTTTTATTTTCAAAAATATTTTTAATGCAGTACCCATTAGAATCGATTATAAAAGTTTTCTCCCATTCACTTACTAACGAAGAATCATCCATCTTGATTTCTTTGTGATGTTCAGTAATTGATTCTACAAAATTAGATTTGCGTAATTGTTGTAATTCCTTTTGAGGATAGTAATTTTCAAGTTGCGCAAATAAAATTGAATTAGATAAAACGAATAAAATAATAAGTTTAAATATTAATTCACTAATGTTATTAATTAAATAAATCATTGTTCACTTATTAATTATTCCGATTCAACTTCTGCATTATCCAGAATTGATTCTGGAACTTCCGGTTCGCCTGCATAAAAATTTTTTTCAACTTTTCGTGTGTAGCTCCAGCGATGAAGCCAGCTAATCCCACCTCTGCCAATAAAGGTATCTTCAGATAAATAGGCTGAATCTGTTAAAGCTTCCTTTAAAGAAATAAAACTATAATTTCTTTTTAATAATTCTTCGGCTAATTCATCAAAGTAATCAGCGTTTATCATATTAGCATGGACAAGCAGAATTTGTTTTATTTCGCTTCCAAATAATTTTACAGATTGATTTTCAAAATAAATTGTTTTATCAATCATATAGCTTACGTACTCTGAGCCAATCTGTTTCATCAATTCAAGATCATTTTTGCTGTAAGCGTTTTCATAAGCTCGAGCGTAAATCCATTCACCGTTATCTATACTTACCGGAGCAATTGTATAATTGTGTTCTTTTAGGAAATCTTCTAAAGCTTTCTTTTTCTCTAATGAATTTCCTGTATGCAAATAAGGGTGTCTGAAAAATTCCAACTTTTTATTTTTTTGCGATAATAATTCTTCAGTGATTTTTTCACCCTTAATTATATCAGCAAAGAACTCTTCGTTTTCTGTGTTATGATAATCAGGATGAGAGAAAGTATGATTACCAAGTTCAAGATCAGCATCAACCCAAAGCTGTAATGCTTTTAATCTTGATGAATCTAAAACCTCATTTACATAAAGTTTGTACTCGTTTACGAATCCAATTGCTGGAATTTTATACTGTTTAACTGTGTTAAGTAGCTTTTGCGTTTGTTCAATCCATTGTTTTCCATCTTCCAGATATTTTGTATTCATCGGAAGATCATCAAAAGTAACTGCTATATATCTTTCTGTGTTTAAGCTTTGAGATAATAAATTTGAACTTAATAAAGCAAAAAGGAGTAAAAAAATTAATGTGTATTTAAACATCTAAATCCTTGATTATAAAACAATAATAGTAAAATATGTTTATTTAATTTTAACGGAATCAGGAGACATATCGTTTTTGAAACTATGTATTAAAGTATCAATAAATAATCCCCTTGGTTTTAAAAAATCATATGGAGGTTCACAACTTCTTTTAATTTTAGTGATCGGCCTTTCATAAATTATAAATTGTGATATTGTGGAATCTGGTTCTAATTCAAAGTTTACTACATTAAAATTTGAATGAACATTTATACTGTCTTTATACTGTTTTATGTAGCCACCAAATGCTGCAAATAATGAATATAACCCACTCTTAACATTAATAATATTATATTCTCCATTAATATCAGTTGCTGCTCCAATATTCAACTCTTTAATAATTACCATAGCACCAGTTAGTGTTTCACCAGTTTCTTTATCAAGTACTTTTCCTATGATCGTCCCTGTTTGAGCATATACAGTAAGATTAAAGATTATAAAAAATAGGGTTTTCATAAAACCACCCAAACCTCTGTAATTTTATATCGTTCTCAATTATTAGATAGTGAAAATTATAACAAAAGAGATTAAATAGCATCTTTTAAAAAACATAATTATCAGGATACAAAATTGTATCCCGATAATATTAATGAATCATCTTTCAGCAAAATGGTTTAATCGTTTTGTATTTTCTACAAGCTGAACAAACTCTTCTCGGTATCCAAATTGATCATCACCTAGATTTGATTCTGAAAGCTCTAGAACATCATCAAGATTTGCTTCACCTCTATAATCTGAATCTTTAAGTATCATCCCGAACATAGCAACTGCAGCCGAGAAATTAAAATTAATGCTTGGCTTCTCTTTTAATGAACTAAACAAAACAGGTTGAGAAATTAATTTACTTTCTGTTCCATCAGGATCTTTGTATCTGAACTTAACAGTTAAAATCTCATCTGTGCTTATCGCAGATTCCTTTATCGCAATAACCTGATATTTTAACTGAGATTGATTTATTTCCTCAATATCATCTTGCAAGGATATTTCATAAAGCGCTGTTACTGTATGTCCCGCTCCAATTTCACCACCATCTTTTTTATCATCATCAAAGTCCTCATCATTTAGAGCGCGATTTTCATATCCAACTAATCTATACTCTTTTACTTTTGCAGGATTAAACTCAACTTGAATTTTTGAATCTTTTGCAATTGTAAAAAGTGTAGCACCAAGTTCATTTACAAAAATTTTTTTTGCTTCCATAAAATTATCAATGTAGGAATAATGTCCATCGCCATCATCTGCAAGTTTTTCTAATCTTGAATCTTTTAAGTTTTCGCCGCCAAATCCAAGAACTGATAAGAAAATTCCTTTTTGTTTTTTATCCTGAATAAATTTTACTAGTTCATCTGTATTTGAAATTCCAACATTAAAATCTCCATCAGTTGCAAGAATTACTCTGTTGTTTCCATCACTCATAAAATTTTGCTCTGCAATTTTATATGCAAGTTGAATTCCTGCTCCGCCTGCAGTGCTTCCACCTGCTTCAAGATTTGAAATTGCATCAAGAATTATTTCTTTATCGTAACCGTAAGTTGGTTCAAGCACAAGTCCTGTTGATGAAGCATAAACAACAATCGAAACTCGGTCATCACTGCGTAATTGTTTTGTTAAAAGTTTAAATGCTCTTTTTAGTAATGGCAATTTATTTTCAGGCTGCATTGAACCTGATACATCAATCAGAAAAACTAAATTGCTTGGTCCAGCCTGATCGCGTTTTAATTCTTTCCCTTTTATTCCAATGTGAACAAGTAGATTAT
>JBATOT010000035.1:0-1557 GCA_049291095.1 Ignavibacteriaceae bacterium
AATGTTTTAGTTCCATTTGTTTGTGCATTTAAGTAAAATGAAAACAAAAGAAAAACGAAAAAGGTTATATATTTATTCATAATCAAAATTTAGTTGTATAACGACGTTGCGCTTAACCCGCCGCCCAGAACAAGGAAGCCAAGTAAAACACAACTGATAAGTATTAAACAAACTGCACTTAACTTGCATCAGCAAGTGCAGTTTGTAAGTTAATTAATTAGAACGAACACTTAGAACAAAATGCCAAATAAAACTTAAATGATTAAAATCTAAAAAACGCTAACCTTACTTGGCGGTCGGGTTGAAGCGCTGGTTATGCACAAAAGGAAAACGAACAATTATTAAAAACACAAACCAGAACTTTTTGAATTAAAACTTTCTTAAAATAAAAACAAAACCATAAAACTTAGTTTAGCAAACCAAGAAATGATTTATAAAAATAAAACTTAGAACAGAAGCGCTAAACTTATACTAAACAAAAACGAAGCAATAAAAACTTACACAAAGAAATTAACGACTGAAAATAAAAAGCTGAAAACAATTGATACTGATTTGTAACGTAACCCAAAACTTTAAGAGAAAACAAAAACAAAGTGCAACAAACTAAAACGCAAAACTAAACTGCAACCAAACTATTTAACATAAAACGAAAACCTTAAACAGAAACTTAGAAAAATTGGTTTGCAAATAATATTATTTAAAGTGTATAACGACGTTGCGCCTAACCCGCCGCCCCAAACAAGGAAGCCAAGTAAAACACAACCGATAAATATTTAACAGCCGTTGCGTAAATTGCGACAGCAACGCAAACGGCTGTAAGTTAATTAATTAGAACGAACACCTTGAACAAAATCTATAACTAAAATACAATTTCAAAAATCTTAAATCCGCCGAACTAAAATGGCGGTCGGGTTGAGGCGCTGGTTAGCCAGCTATTATGCTAAACCATATCTAACTGCAAATTCATCTCTGATAGTATTTGCATACCATTCATTAAAGGAAATAAATTCACTAATCACCGTGTAATTATTTTTTTCAAGAAGTACATATTTTTGGTCTGACAATCTTATTGCTGATAAGAAAACACCTAATTGAAAAATTATATAATCTTTCGGTAAACCTTTCATCTGATAGGATTTATTTATTTCTGAAAAATCTGATTCATAGATTGGAATATTCATTGGGCAAAGAAATTCTTCAGATTCAAATGCTGTTCCGCCACCAGTAATCTCAAAGAATTCTTTAAGATCATCAGGGAGAATAAAATTTAGCTCCTTAAGCCAATTATTGAATTTATCTTTTTCAATTCTCCCGAGCCAATAAAATGCCATAGGCTTAATTTCAGAATCAATTAAAATAGTAAGCTTCATATTTAAAGATGGCTAACGACGTTGCGCCTAACCCGCCGCCCATAACAAGGAAGACAAGCTAAAACACAACTGATAAATATTAAGCCGTAGGTGCTTATCTTGCGTCAGCAAAGCACCGAAGGCAAGTTAATTAATTAATAAGAACACTTAGAACAATAAACTATAACAAAAACACAATTTCAAAAAT
>JBATOT010000036.1:0-62942 GCA_049291095.1 Ignavibacteriaceae bacterium
CACCATCAGAGTGTTATGCTTGTCATCAATCGGATTATCAATCAACAACAGATCCAAATCACGCAGCAGAAAATTATCCAACAGATTGCACGGTTTGTCATAACACAACAAATTGGGAAGATGCAAACTTTGATCATAATATTACACAATTTCCACTAACCGGAGCTCATACTTCTGTGGCTTGTGCAACTTGCCATACAAGTGGTTATACCGGAACTCCGGCAGAGTGTTATGCTTGTCATCAATCGGATTATCAATCAACAACAGATCCAAATCACGCAGCAGAAAATTATCCAACAGATTGCACTGTTTGTCATAACACAACAAATTGGGAAGATGCAAACTTTGATCATAACTTAACACAGTTTCCGCTTACAGGAGCTCATACATCAGTAGCTTGTGCAAACTGCCATACAAGTGGCTATACAGGAACTCCGGCAGAGTGTTATGCTTGTCATCAATCGGATTATCAATCAACAACAGATCCAAATCACGCAGCAGAAAATTATCCAACAGATTGTACAGTTTGCCATAACACAACAAATTGGGAAGATGCAAACTTTGATCATAACTTAACACAGTTTCCATTAACAGGAGCTCATACATCTGTGGCTTGTGCAACTTGCCACACAAGTGGTTATACCGGAACTTCGGCAGAATGTTATGCTTGTCATCAGTCGGATTATCAATCGACAACAGATCCAAATCACGTAGCAGAAAATTATCCAACAGATTGTACGGTTTGTCATAATACAACAAATTGGGAAGATGCAAACTTTGATCATAACTTAACACAGTTTCCGCTAACTGGTGCTCATATTACTACGGCCTGTGCAACCTGTCATACAAGTGGTTATACGGGAACACCAACTGATTGTGTAGCGTGCCATCAAACAGATTATAATAATTCTACTAATCCAAATCATCAAGCTGCGGGTTTTCCAACAACTTGTGTAGATTGTCATACAACTACTGCCTGGGATCCAGCTACTTTTGATCATGATAATCAGTACTTCCCGATTTACTCTGGAGAGCACAATGGGGAGTGGAATTTATGTTCAGATTGTCATACTGTTGCGAATAATTTTGCAGTTTTTTCTTGTATCTCCTGCCACGAACACAATCAACCAGATATGGATAATGAACATCAGGGTGTGCAAGGTTACAATTATAATAGTGAAGATTGTTTAGCATGTCATCCGAATGGTGACAAAGAAGGAGCCTTCAACCACGCTTTATCTGATTTTGTTTTAGTTGGTGAACATTTAAATGCTGATTGTATTCAATGTCATCAGAATGGATATTCCGGAACTTCTGTTCTTTGTTCAGACTGTCATATAAACGAATATAATAGTGCTGTTAATCCGAATCACCAAACGTTAAGTATTTCTACTGATTGTGTGGTATGTCATACACCAAATGCAGATTGGCAACCGGCAACATTTCCACAACACGATCAGGTATTTGCATTAACTGGAGCCCATTTACAAATTGCAAATAATTGTGCAACTTGTCATAATGGAAATTATACATCCACACCTAATTTATGTATTGGTTGTCATCAAACTGATTATAATAATGCTGTTAATCCAAATCATAGTGCCGCAGGTATACAAACAACTTGCGAAACTTGTCATACTTCTTCAGCTTGGGTTCCATCAACGTTTAATCACACAACAACTGGATTTGAGTTATTAGGTTCGCATCAGCCATTACAATGTTCATCTTGCCATGTTGGTACTTTAACAGGATTGAACAATACTTGTATAACTTGCCATCAGCCTGATTTTAATACTGCCCCAGACCATGTTTCACAATCATATCCGACAACCTGTGAACTTTGTCATAATGCAAATGCATGGAATCAAACTAGTTTTGACCATAACATCACGCAGTTTCCATTAACAGGAGCTCATATATCAATTGCTTGTGCAAACTGTCATACAAGCGGTTATACGGGAACTCCAACTGAATGTTTTGCTTGTCATCAGGATGACTTTAATGCTACGACTGATCCTAACCATGTTGCAGAAAATTATCCCACGGACTGCACTATTTGCCATAGTACAACAAATTGGGAAGATGCAAATTTTGATCATAACATTACTCAGTTTCCATTAACAGGAGCTCATACATCAGTGGCCTGTGCAAATTGTCATGCAAGTGGTTATACTGGAACTCCAACTGAATGTTTTGCATGTCATCAGGATGATTTTAATGCTACAACTGATCCACCACATCAGACTTTAAATTTTTCTGAAGATTGTTTAAGCTGTCACTCAATGAATGGTTGGACTCCTGCCAATTTTGATCATAATTTTTTTCCTATAGGAAATAATCATAACAATGTTGATTGTAATGAATGTCATTCGGAGACAAACTATCAACCACAATGTCTTAGCTGTCATATGGAAGACTTTCTTGATGAACATGATTTAGGAGATAGAACAGATTGCTGGAATTGTCATGAAACGAATGATTGGGATAATAAATTGATTAGGCCAGGATTAAAAAACCGAGAAGTAAACTAATGAAAATCATTACTCTACTTATAGGCGTAATAATCTTTTTAAGTTGTGCAACATTTGCACAACAAAATATAAGAGAAGGCAAGGTTGGTTACATTTCCTCACAATTGGTTTATGTTAGTTTTGAAAACACTAACGGAATTACAGAAGGCGATACGCTTTACTTAAAAAAAACTAATAGAACCACACCTGTTCTAATTGTAAAATATTTGTCCTCATCTTCCGCTGCTTGCGAGAGATTGGGCAGCAATGATTTTAAATCTGGAAATATTGTTTATGCTTATGTTAAAGAAATTAAACAAAACGAAAATCAAAATATTCAGGTTTTAACAGAAACAGAATTAAATGAAGTTAAACCTGTAAATACAATTAAGGAATCAAAAGAAGTCGAGATAAAGGAAATTGAATCAAAAATAACTGGCAGATATTCAATTCAATCGTACTCAAATTTTAATAATATTTCTGATAATGGAGATTATCAGCGCTGGCGTCATTCATTTAGATTTGGTGCCCAGAATATTGGTGGTTCAGATTTATCTTTTTCTACTTACTCAATTTTTGCCTATAAAGCAGATGATTGGAAAACTGTTTCATCTAATCTTGGTAGAGCATTAAAAGTTTATGACTTAAACTTAAATTATAAGTTTGATCAATCTACTCAATTATGGTTTGGCAGGTATTTAAACAGAAAAATATCAAATATAAGTATCGTTGATGGGCTGCAATTTGAAAAAGCGTTTTCATTTTTAACAACAGGGGTTGTAATTGGATCTCGACCAAATTTTACAGATTTTGGATTAAACACGAAATTGTTTGAGTATGGAATTTACTTGAATAGAGTTGATACTTTGGGTAATGGAATTATGGAAAATACTTTTTCACTATTTCAGCAAACAAATAATCTTATAACAGATAGAAGATTTGCTTATTTACAGCACACTAATAATATCATTTCAAATATTTATTTATTTGCTTCTACCGAGGTTGATCTATACAAAAAAGAACTGGGAGTTGAAAAAGATGATTTTAGTTTAACTTCACTTTATCTTTCTGCAAGATATGCTCCAGTTCGAGAATTTTCTCTAAACCTTTCTTATGATGCACGTAAAAATGTTTATTACTACGAAACATTTAAATCTATTTCCGATAGTGTTTTAGAAAATGAAACACGACAGGGATTTAGAATAAGATCAATAGTAAGACCTTTTAATGGGCTTACTGTTGGGGTACAATATGGTTACCGATACAGTAAATCTGATGTTAAACCGAGTGAAAACTATGGCGGAAACATTTCGTATTCTATTATTCCAATAATTCAATCATCAATTGGTTTAAATTTTAATCGATTGATTAGCAATTACGTTGATGGATATGTTTACTCAGTGACATTAAATAAATCACTTTCAGACATCCGATCAGATCTATCAATAAGTTTTAGAAAAACTGATTATACTTTTTCATATGCTAGTTCAAAGTTTGATGAAAAAGCTTTGATACTTGATTTTTCCACAAGTGCATTCAGTCCATTTTCATTTTCAATAAGTTATGAGGGAGCTTTTGAATCAACACGAACTTATGGCAGAATTCTTTTTGATATCACTACAAGATTTTAAAATCTCTTAATAAAAACTTCCTTTCCAAATAAACTAATTATATCTATTTTTGTCTCAAACAAGAGATAAAAAAAATGTTCGAATACGTTGGCTCAGTACATATGCACTCAACTTTTTCTGATGGAACGGGAGAAGTGCCGGATATTGCAAAGTTTGCTGATGAAGTCGGTTTAGATTTTATAATGCTTACAGATCATAACACTTTACGAGCAAAGCATGAAGGTTATGAAAAGTGGTTTGGCAAAACGCTCTGTCTAGTTGGCTGTGAGATAAATGATAAAGAAAATAAAAATCATTATTTGGCTTTTGGGATTGATAAAGCATTTTCAACTCGAACTCCTGCAAAAAAATATGTTTCAGAAGTAAAAGAACTTGGCGGCATCGGATTTTTAGCTCATCCGCACGAAAAACGACAGCACAAAGAACATCCTGCTTATCCCTGGGTTGAATGGGACACTGAAGATTTTACAGGAATTGAAATCTGGAATCATATGTCTGAATGGGTTGAAAATCTAACTGAAGAAAATAAATACAGATCTTTTTTGCATCCATTAAGAACAATTATCGCTCCACCGAAAGAAACTCTAAAAGTCTGGGATGAAATTAGTTTAAAAAGAAAAGTTATTGGCATTGGTGGAATTGATGCACATGCACATAAATACAATCTTGTGGGATTTTTAGAAGTTGAAATTTTTCCATACAAAGTTTTATTTAAATCAATTCGAACACACGTTTTACTTGATAAGGAAATAAAAAAAGGAAATAGCATAAAAGATGTTGAAACTGCAAAATGGCAAATTTATAATGCGCTAAAAGATGGAAAATGTTTTGTTGCAAATGATTATGTAGCTGAATCAAAAGGATTTAGATTTTTTGCGGAACACAACAATAAAAAATTTCAAATGGGTGATACTGTTCTAGATCATAAAAATATTAAGTTAAATGTTTTACTTCCTGGACAGAAATCAGAGATAAAACTTATTGGAAACGGAAAAGTCTTAGAGACTTCAAATGGAATTGATGCCGAGTTCATTGTAAATAAAAAAGGTGTTTACCGTGTTGAAGTTTTTAATGAAGATCGTGCCTGGATTTATTCAAATCATATTAGAGTGGATGTTTAGAATAAATCTGTTCAATAAACTATTGCAAATCAAAAATCCTTTCAACTGATTCATCTTACTTGAAGATCGAAACCAAATCTGCTGAAAATAATTATTACAAAATTTCTAAATATCTCTACAAACAATTATTAATTGTATCAAATCCAGCAATTGAATCCTTTTTTTTTCTCCTGAATCATACCCTTACAAAAATTAACTATTTAGAAATTTATATGACGACTGCACAACCCAAAGTTATAGTATTTTCAACTCCTACTTGTAGTTTCTGCGTACAAGCTAAAAGATATTTTAAAGAAAAAAACATCCGTTTTACTGATGTTGATGTTTCAAGAGATCAATCAGCAGCAAGAGATATGATGCGCAGAACAGGACAGATGGGTGTTCCAGTAATTCTTATTAACAACACCGCAATCGTAGGTTTTGATAGAAATAAAATTAATCAAATGTTAAACATAAAAAATTAACGGAGCTATAATGAAAATTAAACCTTTAGATGACCGCATATTACTTGAACCAATGCCAGCTGAAGAAAAAACTTCTTCAGGGTTAATAATTCCTGATTCAGCAAAAGAAAAGCCACGTGTTGGTACTGTAATAGCAGTTGGAACTGATGAAGATTTAAGAGAAAAAATTAAAGAAGGTAACAAAGTTTTATTTGCTAAATACGGTGGAGATGAAGTTGAAATGAATGGTAAAGAATACAGAATATTACAACGTTCTGATATCCTTGCTGTTGTTGAAGACTAACTAATAAAAATTTAAACTAAAAAGGAAAAAAATGTTAAGAACAAATTTAACTCACGTGCTTTCAGAGGCTGATCATGCTGAATTATTAAAGAATAACGAAAATGTAATGATTTGTTGCGGTAGAATGGGACCAATGTGTATACCTGTTTACGAAGTTATGGAAGAAATTGAAGGCGAATATAAAAACATTAAATTTGCCGATATGGAATTTGATTCACCTGATGCAAAAGTTATCAGAAATCTTCCTGAATGCAGAAGTTTTCAGGGATTACCATTTGTTGTTTACTATAAAAACGGACAGGTTGTTAAAGCAACAAGCAGTATTCAATCAAAAGATCAGGTAACAACTATACTTGATGAACAATTTGGAAAGTAACTTAGTCACTCTCAAAAGCAACTCTGTTACTTTTTATCTGTTACAGCTTTTATAAGCTTGTTGTAGATTAAATAATTAGCCTCATTCAAAACGGATGAGGCTAAATTATCTTTTGTAACTTTGATGTTATGGGATTTCTAATTAAACAAAAACTAATTATTTCAACTTTTAAGCAAAGAGATTATGGACAATCATTTTGATGCAATTATAATTGGAGCCGGAGCCGCTGGTTTAACTGCCGGAATATATCTTTCACGCGCAAAAGTAAAAACTTTGATCTTGAATGAAGGTGCGATTGGTGGGCAGATGGTTCTTACTCACGAGATTGCAAACTATCCTGGCGTAGAAAATATTAGTGGATATGAACTTGCGCGAACGATGAAATCTCAAGCTCAAAAGTTTGGATGTGGAATCAAATCTAATATTAAGATTACATCTTTAGAACTTAATGATGAAGTAAAAAAAATTACCGTAAACAATAAAGATGTTTATACTGCAAATGCAATTATAATTTCAACCGGCGGAAAATCCAGGATGATTGGTGCAATTGGTGAGAATGAATTTAAAGGTAAAGGTATTTCGTACTGTGCAACTTGTGATGGCGATTTTTTTCAGGATAAAGAAATTATTGTTGTCGGTGGTGGAAACTCAGCTTTGGAAGAAGCTGTATCTCTGACAAAATATGCATCAAAGGTAACTATTGTTCATCAGTTTGATCATTTCCAGGCTTTAGAACATTATGTTGATGAAGCAAAGAATAATGAAAAGATAAACTTTATTATGGAATCAAAAATAATTGAGTTTATTGGCGATGAAAAACTTGAATCAGTAAAAGTACAACATCAATCAACAAATGAAATTACTGAAATGAAAATTGATGGTGTTTTTATTTTTATAGGTTACGTTCCAAACACAGAGTCGCTTGATGGTTTGATTGAACTAAATCAGTGGAAAGAAATTATGGTTGATAAAGATATGAAAACAAATGTAATGGGAGTTTTTGCTGCCGGTGATTCAATTCAGAAAAGATACAGGCAAGTAACAACCGCAGTTGCTGACGGAACTATTGCAGCATTAAGTGCTGCTGATTATATCAACAATCTTAAAAAAGTTGAAGCTGAACAATTGAATTAGTTTAATAATGCAAAATAAAAATCATTGGTACGACGGTTGGTTTTATGATAAGTTAATTGCACCAAATCAGGATAGAATGTTTGGTGAGATTAAAAATCTTATCGAACCAAACTCAAGCATCATTGATGTTGGATGTGGTACAGGAAGATTTTCTTTTTCAGTAGCTGATAAAGTAAGTAAAGTTGTCGGAGTTGATTTATCGAGCAAGAATATTACAACTGCAAATCAAACTCTTCAAAAAAATCCAAACAATAAAATTTCATTTCTTCATACAGATATCGCAAGTCTAATATCACAAAATCATCATTTTGATTATGCTGCTATGACTTATGTAATTCATGAAGTAAATCCGGAAGAAAGAATTCAGTTGCTTAGTGAGATGGCACAAATTGCTGATAAAATTATTATTGGTGATTATCTGGTCCCAACAAATAAAGGTTTTTGGGGGATGCTAAATGAAGTTGTTGAATTTGCAGCAGGAAAGGAACACTATACAAATTTTAAACACTATGTTGAAATTGGAGGATTAAGATCCTTGGTAAATATGACGGAATTAAAAATTGTAAACTCTATTTCTAATAAACCTATAACAAGCGAAATCCTTTTAACCAGAAAATAAAAACTTCATTATCAACCTACCCGAAAACTAGTAAGCGAAAATTGGATATAATACGGATGTGTTAAACTCAAACGGAAATAGGAATTGGCTTTGTATGTTGAATTCAAAAATTAAACTGAATTGCTCTCTTTCACCCATTTAATCATCGCAATATCAGTTTCCATTATGTGGTGTGTAAGCCAATCAGAAAGGAATTTTGAAATCGTTGCCGTAAGATCAACTTTACCCATACTAAATAACTTAATTAACTTAAAAGCCTGATCTTTTAATTCATCATGTTTTTGCTTATGTGATTCAAAGTATGGATAAGAATTAGAAAGCATTAATTCTTCTTCGGTTTTAAAATGGGTATCAACATACGATGCAAGTTTTTCCATTGTTTCAACAAGGATGGTTTTTGTGTGTCCATCTTGAATTGCAGTATGTAAATTGTTAACTAAAGCAAAAAGATTTCTATGTTGCCCATCCACAATTGGATGCCCGGTTTCATAAGATTTATTCCAACTAATTAATTCCATTTTTATCTTCTTATATGTAAAGTCAAAAGTTCTACAAAATTATTAAATTTATCATATTATCGAATTTTATAAGAATTATTTTATGAGTCGGTGATTTCCTTTGAAGATTGGGCACTTTTGTGTTAAATTTGGCCCAGTTTTTAAAAATGAATCAGAACAGGAATAAAGAATGTTAACAAAACAGAAGAAACTTTCAAGAAAAGAAATAAAAGAAGACAAACTTGTAGAAATGTACTACAAATCTCAATCTTTTTTCGAAGAAAATAAGAATAAGATCTTTACATACTTGGGAGTTATTGGATTAGTTGTAGTTGCCGTAATTCTATTTATGAATTATAGAAGTGGACAAAATGAAGATGCAGCATTACATCTATCAAAGGCTATGGAAATGTACGATATGGGCGATTTTCTTGGTGCTATAGAAGGTAAGAAAGAAGCCAAAATACTTGGATTAAAAGAGATAGTATCAGAATATGGAAGTACAGAAAATGGTGAAACTGCAAAAATTTATTTAGCAAATAGCTATTCAAACCTTGGTAAACCGGATGAAGCAATAAAGTACTACGAAGATTATAGTGGAAAAATTGATATTTATATTGCTGCATCTTTAGCTGGGCAAGCAAGTTATTATGCTTCTAAAAATGAATATGAAAAAGCTGCTGACCTTTACATGAAAGCATCCAAAGTGACTAAATCAGATATGAGTAATGCTGATTTTATTTTTCAGGCAGCCGTAAATTATTTTGAGGTAGGTGATATCGAACAAGCAAAAAATCTTTTCCAAACCATTAAAGAAGATTATAAGACTTCAATGGTTTTTTCACAAGTAGATCGATATCTTACTCAAATAAATTAAGTCATTTTTGGAGATTTTTAATTAAAACCGTGAAGAAATTCACGGTTTTTTGTGAATAATCATCAAAATCGCTTTCTTGACATTACAGAGTTCTATCTCTATTTTTTTCGAGTCAATTATTAACAATTAATTTAGAGTATTATGGCAGACACCTCAGATTTCAGAAATGGATTAATCATCAGATTTAAAAATGAACCCTTTGTGATTACAGAGTTTCAACACGTTAAACCTGGCAAAGGTGGCGCGTTTGTTAGAAGTACACTTAAAAATTTAAGAACTGGTAAAGTTTTAGATAATACGTTTAGATCAGGTGAGTCAATAGAAATTATTCGTGTTGAACGAAAAAAGTTTCAATATTTGTTTAAAGAAGGAGATTTTCTTGTTCTTATGGATAATGAAACTTATGAACAGATAAATGTTCCCATCCTTTTATTTGGTGATTCGGTGGATTATCTAAAAGGCAGTGAAGAAATAGAGATTCTTTTTAATGGTGATGATATTATAACTGTTGAACCACCGATTTTTGCTTATCTAAAAGTTTCTGAAACTGAGCCTGGATTTAGAGGAAATACAGCTACAAATGCTTTTAAACCAGCAAAATTAGAATCCGGAGCAACTGTTAACGTCCCTTTATTTATCGATGTTGATGATCTATTAAAAGTAGATACACGTACCGGGCAATATGTTGAAAGAGTAAAATCCTAATTAAAGGAAATAAAATGGATCTAAATCTTATAAAAAAACTTATAAAAATTCTTGAGACAAGCGAAGTTACTGATCTAGAAATAGAAGAAAATGGTACTCGTGTTAAACTTGCCAAAAAAGTGCGTGTTACTCAGGCAGTTTCGATTCCTCAAGCACCAATTGCTGCTTCAACTGAAAATCAGACAACAGTTTCTCTTTCCGAAACTGAGGGAAAGAAATCTTCTGAAGAGAATTTAAACTTACACGAAATAAAATCTCCGATAGTGGGTACTTTTTACAGAGCTCCCGCGCCTGATGCTGATGCATACATTCAAATTGGTGATGTTGTTTCGGCCGGTTCAGTTCTTTGTATAGTAGAGGCTATGAAACTTATGAATGAAATTGAATCAGATGTAAGTGGTAAGATTATCAAAATTTTAGTAGAAAATGGAAAACCGGTTGAATACAATCAGCCATTATTCTTAATTCAGAAAAGTTAATCCAAAAATTGAGATATTGTGTTTAAAAAAATACTAATCGCTAATCGCGGTGAAATTGCTTTAAGAATAATAAGAACCTGTAAGGAACTGGGAATTAAAACTGTTGCAGTTTATTCTGAAGCTGATCGCGAATCACTCCACGTTACATTTGCAGACGAAGCCGTTTGCATAGGTCCGCCTTTAGGAAAAGAAAGTTATTTAAAAATACCATCCATAATTTCTGCAGCCCAAATAACTGGTGCAGATGCGATTCATCCTGGTTATGGCTTTCTTGCAGAAAATGCTGATTTTTCTGAAATATGTAACGAGTCTAATATTACATTTATTGGTCCTTCTCCTCAAATGATTAGAGCGATGGGAGATAAATCTTTTGCAAAAGATACAATGCGTAAAAATGGCGTACCCGTAATTCCTGGCAGTGATGGAGTTGTAACAGAAATATCGGAAGCAATTAAAGTAGCGCACGAAGTTGGTTTTCCGGTAATAGTAAAGGCTTCCGCAGGTGGTGGTGGTAAAGGTATGAGAATTGTTTGGGAAGAAAAAGAATTTGAAAAAGCATTTCAAACTGCTCAAACTGAAGCAGGGGCTGCATTTGGTAATGCGGATGTCTACATAGAAAAATTTTTAGAAAATCCACGGCATATTGAATTTCAAATTATGGGTGATAGTTTTGGGAATGTTTATCATTACGGTGAACGTGATTGTTCAGTACAAAGAAGACATCAAAAGTTAATCGAAGAATCACCTTCCCCCGCACTAGATGAAAATCTAAGAAAAAGGATGGGTGATGTAGCGGTTCTTGGTGCTAAATCCGTTAACTATTTAGGTGCTGGAACAATAGAATTTCTATTAGATAAACATAAGAATTTTTATTTCATGGAAATGAATACCCGTATACAAGTGGAGCATCCTGTTACGGAATCGGTTTATGATGTTGATCTTGTAAGACAACAAATACTTATTGCTTCTGGTCAAAAAATTGATACTCCGCCTCAAACGCCATCGGGTCATAGTATAGAATTTAGAATTAATGCTGAGGATCCTGAACACAATTTTAGACCTTCTCCGGGAAAGATAACCTCTTTAAACTATCCAGGTGGTTTTGGTGTTAGAGTTGATTCTCATATTTATCAATCGTATTCAATTCCTCCTCATTATGATTCATTGGTGGCAAAACTTATTGTTTGGGGCAAAACAAGGGAGAGAGCAATTGCCAGAGGAAAACGTGCTTTAGGTGAATTTGTTATTGAGGGAATTAAAACTACAATTCCATTTCATCTAAAAGTATTAGAAGATGAGAGATTTATTAGTGGAAATTTTGATACGGGATTTTTAGAAAAGTTTAATACAGAAAATTAGTTTAGCATTCTATTTACAGAAAAATATTTACGAGGATAAAATGAACATTCCAAATAATTTAAAGTATACTAAAGAACATGAGTGGGTTCTAATTGAAGGTAATATTGGAACAATTGGTGTTACCGATTATGCTCAGGGCGAATTGGGTGATGTAGTTTATATAGATATAGACCCTTCATTGTCTGAAGTTAAAAAGGGTGAATCAATTGGAACAATTGAGGCTGTAAAAACAGTTAGTGATATTTATGCCCCTTTCTCTGGTAAAGTGGTTGAATTGAATGATTCTTTAAAAGACAGTCCGGAATTTGTAAACTCTGATCCTTATGGAACAGGATGGATGATAAAAGTTGATGTTAGTGATGTTTCTGAACTTAATGATTTACTTGATGCTACATCTTATCAGGCTTTAATAGGCCAGTAATAAATTTCTTTGAAAACTTAAAAAACAAAATTTGCTCAGCCGAATTTTGTTTTTTTATTTTAAACCTTTTTAAATTATGAAACCTACAGAACGAATACTTATAATTGATTTTGGCTCACAGTATACTCAGCTTATCACAAGAAGAGTAAGAGAAGCAAATGTCTATTCCGAAATTCATACACATAAAATATCCCTTGAAGAAGTAAAACAATTTAATCCCACAGGAATCATTCTATCAGGTGGACCAATGAGTGTTTATGATTCAGACGCACCTGATCTTGATGATAGAATATTAAATACAAAAATTCCTATACTAGGTATTTGTTACGGTTTGCAGCTTATCTGTAAAAAACTGGGCGGAAAAGTTGAGCCTGCAAAAGATAGAGAATATGGCAGAGCTACTTTAGAAATAATCCAGACTTCTCCATTGTTATTTGATGTTAAAGTTCAATCCAAAGTTTGGATGAGTCACGGTGATTATTTAACCGGACTTCCGGAAGGATTTAATATAATCGCAAAGTCTGATGATTCTCCGATTGGCGCTGCTGCAAATGAGAAACAAAAAATTTATGGCGTACAATTTCATCCAGAAGTAATGCATACTGATGAAGGTAGAAAAATTATCCACAATTTTTTATTTGAAATTTGTAATTGTAAAGGGGAATGGAATCCACATAATTTTATTGAGAGCAGCACTAAAGATATTAAGCAGCTTGTTGGTAAAGCTAAAGTTATTTGCGCGTTAAGCGGCGGAGTTGATTCTACTGTTGCGGCAGTACTTGTTAAAAAAGCAATTGGAGATAATTTAACCTGTATACATATTGATACCGGGTTAATGCGTAAAAATGAAAGTGCAGAAATTACAAAAGTATTTGAAGAAAAATTAAATTTAAATCATATACACATTAATGCTTCAGAAAAATTCTTAAGTAGATTAAATGGGATATCAGATCCAGAGCAAAAAAGAAAAATTATAGGAAATACCTTTATTGAAGTTTTTGAAGAAGAAGCAAAAAAAATTGAAGGTGCTGAGTATTTAGTTCAAGGTACTTTATATCCGGATGTAATTGAATCAGTTTCCGTAAAGGGAGCCTCTGTTACAATTAAAACTCATCATAATGTTGGTGGACTGCCTGAAAAGATGAACCTGAAACTTATTGAACCATTTCGCTCATTGTTTAAAGATGAAGTTAGAAATGTTGGTAGAGAATTAAATATACCGGAGGAGTTTATCGCTCGCCATCCATTTCCCGGACCAGGTTTAGCAGTTAGAATTCTAGGTCCTGTTGATATTGAAAAACTGGATATTTTAAAGGAAGCTGATAATATTTATTTAACTGCGATTAAAGAATCGGGAATATATAACGAAATATGGCAGGCATTTGCAGTGCTTTTACCAGTGCAATCAGTTGGTGTTATGGGTGATGCCAGAACTTATGAATATGTTCTTGCTTTACGTGCGGTAACTTCTGTTGATGGAATGACAGCAGATTGGTACAATTTTAATCATACTTTTTTATCTGAAGTTTCAAATAAGATAATCAATAAAGTTCGTGGTATTAATCGCGTGGTTTATGATATAAGCTCAAAACCACCTGCTACTATTGAATGGGAATAGTTGGACGAAGAAAAAGAAAAATATAAACTAAAACTTGCAGCAGCATTTATATCCGAAGGAAAAAATTTACATGCTGCTCAGATTTATAGAAAACTCATAGAAGAAGATGGGAAAGAAGATTTTTATTTCCAGCTTGCTGAACTTTATGAAGATATGGGATTTGTAAACGCTGGTAAGAATATCTTAAATGATTTGTTACAAATAAAAAATAATGATGATAGTATTGCTCTGTTTTTAGGCCAATTTCTCTTGCGAAATTCAAAGTGGTTCGAAGCAATTGAGGTATTAACTCCAATATCAACTTCAAATCCTTTAACAGAGTTCTTGATTGGATATGCTTATTTAATGTTAAATGAGTTTGAGTTATCTAAAGAGTATTTTACAAATTATATTTCTGCTGAAGATAGTAGTGAGCTAAAGCAGGAAGCAAATCTATATCTTGCAAAAGTTGAATTTGAATTACATAATTATAATTCGGCTTTAGATTATGCTAACAAAGCAAAATATTTATTTTCAGATTTTTGGGAGCTAAATTTAATTTTGGCAAAAGTTTATTATAATTTAAATATGTTTGCTCATGCTGTAACTCCGATTCAAAAAGCTCTAAAACTAAATTCTAAAGATTCAGTAGTTCAAGAATATGCCGGAAAGATCTATTATCAATTACAAGACTATAAAAAAGCAGAAGAGTTTTTTGCTCAGTGTATAGAGTTGAGTTCAGAAGTATCAGCCGAGATATACACGTTGCTTGCAAAATCTTTTTTGAAACAGATGAAAAGTGATGAGGCAAAAATGTTTTTTGATCTTGCATTACGGGTCGATCCTACATATGAACCTGCAATTGCTGCAAAAGTAAAACTTAATTAATAGATAATATTTATGAAAAATTTTATACTACTATTTATTTTTTTCACCAACATAAGTTTCTCACAGAATATTACTATTGATAACAATAAAGATTTTGAGAAAGCGCTTGAGCTGTACAAATCAAAAAAATATCAGGAATCACTTTCTATATTTAAAAAGATAGAGAAACGAGTTGAAAATAATTCTAAAGCTTCTGTGTCAGGTTTTTTTATTATAAAAATTTTAGATGAGCAAAAAAAATATTCAGAAATTGAAAAAGTTGCTGATGATTTTTTGGTTAAGTATCCTAAAAGTAAGTATTGTGACGAAGTTAAATATTTAGTAATTAAAAGTAGTGTTGATAGATTAAACTATATAGAAGCATTTGACTCAGCTATAAAGTTTATTAAATCTTCACAATCAATTGTCTTTAAAAAAGAGGCAAAAGTTCTCGCAGAAAAAATAGCTGTTAATCATTTAAAAAGCTCTGATTTGGAGTCATATCTATTAAATTCTGAAAATGAAATAATCAATCCATTCTTACTTTTATTATCTGGAAAAATTTTGCTGTCTGAAGGCGAAAAAACTAACGCATTAAAAAAGTTTAGTGAAATTACTTCACGACACACAACTTCCGAGGAATATGTAGAAGCACTTAATCTACAAAAAAGTAATTTGGATAATGAACCATCTTATAGTTATCCTATAGTAGCTGTTTTACTTTCACTGACTGATCAAAACGGAAGACAGATAGAGGTCGCTAAGGAAATGCTTGAAGGAATTAAATATGCATTTCACGAATTCAACAATAAACATTCAGAAAAAATTGGAATAATCGTAAAAGATATTCAAAGAAATAAAAACAATACTATAAATGCTGTTAGTGAAATTATATCAAACAATAATATCCGTTGTATTATAGGTCCAATTTTTAGTGATGATGTAAGAATAGCGATAAAGGAAATTGATAAATCAAACATTTGTCTCATTTCGCCCACTGCTACAGATGATGATCTTCTGTCATTAAGCAATAATTTTTATCAAGCTAATCCTTCATTAACTTATCGTGGAAAAATATTTGCTCAGTACCTTTACTTTGTAGAAAATAAGAAACGTTTAGCAATACTAAATTCTATTGATAGTTATTCACCTTTACTTGCTGCAAGTTTTACTAAGGAATTTGAAAGATTGGGTGGTGAAATTGTTGCAAAAGAAACTTATAAAAGTAAAAGTTTCAGTTTAGCAGAGCAATTTGCAAGACTGTCTTCAATCGCAAACTCATATGAAGGTATTTATGCCCCAATTTCTGATGCAAGTGATGCCACAGCTATACTTTCTCAAATGGTGCAAAGTGGTGTTGATAAACCAATTTATGGAAATCAGGATTGGTTTTTAGGAAAGGGATTTGAATCTTCATCTGCCATTAGCAATAAGTTAACATTTGATTCAGATTATTTTATAGATTTTAATGATCCAGAATTGAAGGAAGTTTCAAACAGTTTTAAAAATGTTACTGGTTTGGAAGTCAATAGAAATATTCTTTATGGATATGATACAGCAAAATTCATTTTAACTGTTATGCGCAATTTGGATCCCACCAGAAAAAACATAAAGTATAAAATTGAATCTGGAATTAATGTTTCAGGCTTTCATAACAACATTTCATTTGATACTGAAAGAAGTAATAAATATTTAAATATCGTTAGATTCAATGATGGTCTGTTTGAACTTGTAGATAAATTCCGTGGTGGAGATTAAAATAGAGGGGCAAATGTCAAAAGTAAAAGATTTACCGCTTGATGATCGTCCGAGAGAAAAATTACTCTTAAGAGGTCCTCAAAATTTAACTGATGCAGAATTAATTGCTATTCTTTTAAGGACTGGCAAAAAGGGCAAGTCTGTAATTGCAATGGCGCAAGAAATAATATCTAAAGAAATTAATCTTGCACAACTTGCGTCCAAGTCATCAGCTGATCTTGTAAAAACTTCTGGTGTGGGAAAAGATAAAGCTGCAACTTTGCTGGCTGCTTTTGAAATAAGCAGAAGAATTCTTTCTCAAACAAAATGGTTTTCACAGAAAAAAATAACTTCACCTGCTGATATTGCGGAAATATTCATTCCCCTTTTAAGAGATGAGGTAAAAGAACAATTTTTAGTTGTATGTCTAAGTTCATCAAATAAAATTATTAGATATGAAAGAATATCACAGGGGAATTTAAATTCTAGTGTTGTGCATCCTCGGGAAATATTTAAAACTGCTGTTGAACATAATTCTGCAAGCATAATATTAATTCATAATCATCCAAGTGAGAATACTGAACCAAGCAATGAAGATATTTCTATCACAAAAAAAATAGTTGAAGCGGGTAAGATGATGGATATTCCTGTTTTTGATCATGTAATTATTGCAGGAAATTCCTATACAAGTTTTGTAGAAAGGCGACTTATTTGACGCGTAAAAAAAAATATAATAATGTTAATAATATAGGTTTCTTTAAAAGAATTTTTTATATAAATTGCAATGAGGTAATGTATACTTTAGAGGAAAAAGTTTAATTTTATCAATAATTTAATCACTAACCAATATATTCGGAGGTATCGAATGAACGTAACAAAATCATTGAGAACTGCCGTTATGATCGGCGGCATTGCGCTTACTACTGCCTTTCTAAGCGGATGCGGCGGCTTAGATGAAGCTCAAATTAAAGAATTGAGCGATCTAAAAAACGAAGTATCTTCATTAGAAGCAGAAGCTAATTCACTTAAAGATCAAAGAGCAAAACTTGAGGCTCAAGTTGAAGAAACAAACAGAAAACTTGCTGAATGTGAAAAACAAAAAGAAGAAGCAAGAGCAAATTTGGAAAAATTACCAAAATAAATAATTAATGATTTTAAAAAAATTAGAGGATGTAGTAATGAATTTTAAAGCAAAATTATTAGGAATACTTTCCCTTGTGCTTCTATTTTCTTTTGTAAATTTTGCACAGGAAGAAATGACAGAAGAGCAGTGGGAAGCTGAAATGACTTCTTTCAAAGAAAAGAAGGCTGCACTTGAAAGTGAAATAAGTGCTCTTAAATCAGATATTGATAACTTAAAAGCAATGAATCTTCAAGATCCTGAAGAGTGTATTGATGAGTTATATCAAATAGTTGGTGCTACAAGAAATGATGTTAACAACTATAGAAAAGCTGTTAACGAATTAGATGGTAAGATCAAAAGAAAAGAAGGACCGAAAGACGATCGACAAACAGATCTTAATTCATTAAAGATGAATAAGATTTCTGCTTTGCCAGAATTTTTCAACAAAGTTCATAATCAAATGCAAAGAGATCTTGATAATTGGGTAGAAGCACCAAAAGATATCAACTATACTGTTAAAAAAGGTGATCATCTTTGGGGTATAGCTAAGAAACAAGAACATTATGGAAATCCATTTGCTTGGCCGGTAATATACAAAGCCAATAGAGATCAAATTAAAAATCCTGATTTGATTTATCCAGATCAAAACTTCAAGATTCCAAATCTTACAGAAGAAGAAAAATCAAAATATGAAAAACTAAGAGTAAATTATAAACCAGCTCCTGTTCAATAATTGTACTTTAGTTTAAATATTCTTTTTGTAAGCCCTTATCTTTGTTGATGAGGGCTTTTTATGTTAAAACCAAACTTGATCAATAATGACAACAGCCGAAAAAAAAATAACATTATCAAATGTAGATATGCTTTCTTTACTCGGTGTTAATGATGGAAATCTTAACATACTTGAAGATAGATTTAATTCAACAATATCAGTACGTGGAGATATTGTAAATATTAAAGGTGTTTTAGAAGAAGTTGAGCTTGTAGAAAAAGTGATTAAGGAAATGGCTTACGTTCAGAATACCAGTGGAAGATTAAGCCGAACTGATGTGGAGACAATTCTTAATCTTACAGTTGAAGGAAAAGAAGTAATTAACGAAGAAGATTTTGATTCCATCGTTTTATACACAAAGAATGATGTTGTTAAGGCTAAAACTCCCGGTCAAAAACAATATTTTTTAATTGCCAATAAAAATGATATTTGTTTTGCTATTGGTCCAGCAGGAACAGGAAAAACTTATCTTGCAGTTGCACTTGCAGTATCAGCATTAAAAAAAGGAATTGTAAAACGAATTGTACTTGCTCGTCCTGCGGTTGAGGCTGGTGAAAGTTTGGGATTTTTGCCTGGCGATTTTCAGGAAAAGATTGATCCATATCTTCGTCCTTTATATGATGCACTTGATGATATGATTCCATCTGAAAAACTTAAAGGTTATATCGAAAAAAGAATTATCGAAATCGTACCTTTAGCATATATGCGTGGAAGAACGTTAAACAATGCATTTGTAATTCTTGATGAAGCACAAAATGCAACTGATGTTCAAATGAAAATGTTTCTTACAAGATTAGGTGCAAACTCCAAGGCGATTATTACAGGTGATATAACACAAATTGATTTACCTATCAAAACTAAAAGTGGGCTTATTCAGGCTAAGGAGATTTTAAGTGGAATTACTGGCGTTGGCTTCGTTTACTTTGAGAAAGAAGATGTTGTAAGACATAAACTTGTTAAGGACATCATTGATGCTTATGATAAATTCAATGGAAACGGTAAGTTGTAACCAGATTAGTTAAACTCAGGTAACTTTTTACATTCATTCCAGAATTTATCCATCTCTTCAAGACTCGATTCATTTATCGCTTTACCTGTTTCTTTAACTTTTTTCTGAACATAATTAAATCTATTTATAAACTTCTCGTTAGTCCTTCTTAATGCATCTTCTGGATTTATATTTAAAAACCTTGCGTAGTTAACCATAGCAAAAAAAACATCACCAACTTCTTTTTCCAATTTCAAATTCAGTTTTTCTTGATCTTTGGAATTTGGTTTTTGTGATTTGAAATTTTCAATTTCATGCATTTCTTCAATTTCCTCAATCACTTTTTTCCAAACATCTTCTTTCTTTTCCCAATCAAAACCGACTTTAGCTGCTTTTTCTTGTAAACGATGAGCACGTTGTAATGCCGGTAAATTAAATGGAACTCCATCAAGAATAGATTCTCTTCCCTCTGTAAGTTTTATTTCTTCCCAATTCTTTTTTACTTCATTCGAATCTGAAACTTGAACTTTTCCAAAAACGTGAGGATGCCGTCTAATCAACTTTTCCTGGATCGAATCAATTACATCATCTATAGTAAAATGATTATCTTCTTCAGCAATTTGTGTGTGAAATACAACGTGTAATAATAAGTCACCGAGTTCTTTTCTCAATTCATCAAAATTTTTGTTATCGATTGCTTCAACAACTTCATAAGCTTCTTCGATTGTGTTTGCTTTTATCGAATCATTAGTTTGTTCTCTATCCCACGGACATTCTTTCCGTAATCGTTTAACAATCTGTACAAAATCTGTAAATTTACTCTCAGTCATTAGGAATCCTTTTAATTAAATGTTTCTAATCAAATTTAAAGAAAAATATATTATCCATTAGGAGATTTTATGATAGAAGAAAAAATTAAAGAACTTGGATTTGAAGTTCCAGAAGTTGCAAAACCTTTGGCTGCTTACATTCCAGCTAAACTAGTTGGAAATCTTGTTATGACGTCGGGACAAGTTCCATTGGTAAAAGGCGAGATTTTATACAAAGGGAAAATTGGTAAGGATTTATCTGAAGAAGATGGAATTAAAGCAGCACAAGTTTGCGCTTTAAATTGTTTGGCTGCAATAAAAAGTGTGATTGGAAATCTTGATAGAGTTGTTGAGATTGAAAAACTTACTGTGTTTGTTGCTAGTGCAGAAGATTTTACAGCTCAACCAAAAGTTGCAAACGGAGCTTCGGAATTAATTGGTAAAATATTTGGAGAAGCAGGAAAGCACGTTAGAAGTGCAGTTGGAGTTACAGCGTTACCTTTAAACTCTGCAGTAGAAATTGAAATGATTGTTAAAGTTTCGGATTAAAGTTTTAACCAGTTAGAAATTATTTTAGATCCATATTCAGTTAAGATTGATTCTGGATGAAATTGTATTCCTTCAATTGGAAATGTTTTATGTCTAATCGCCATAATCAATTCATCATCTGTTTTTGCTGAGATTTCAAGCTCATTGGGTAGTGATATGCTTTCAGCTATTAATGAATGATATCTCATTGCTTCAAATTTCTGTGGAATATGATTGAAAATAGTTTTTCTATCATGCTTTATTTTTGAAACTTTTCCATGAATAGGATTTTTAGCTTTTGTTACTTTTCCACCAAAAGCTGTAACAATTGCTTGATGACCTAGGCAAACGCCAAGAATGGGAATTTTTATTCCAAGTTCTTTTATAATTTCTATGGATAGTTTTGAATCCTCCGGATGTTTTGGTCCGGGTGATATTAAAATCTTATTTACATTCAATATTTTAATCGCATTAAGAGTTATCTCATCATTTCTTTTCACAATAATCTTGCATTTAAACTTTCCCAAAAGTTGGACAAGATTAAACGTAAATGAATCATAATTGTCTATAACTAATACTTTCATATCTTAAAATAAAAAAAAACTATGTGATAAGGATTATTTATGAGGAATAAGGGCAATTAAAACGTCCAAAGTACAATAAGATTCATTGACATTAAGTTAGGATTTCTATAAAATCGAAGTGAAATTTTTGAGAAAATTATGAAAAAGTATTTTTTAGTTTTTGCAATAGTACTTGCATCATTCACAAATGCACAGTTTAAAGATCCAGTCTTTCCGACTGAGCAACCCAAAGATGGAATTACTGATAATTCATCAGGATCATTATTTGGTTTTCTGAGTAGCGAAAATTTTAGTATGCATCATTCAATTGGATTATCATACTCAACAATTGGTGGATATGGAACAAGTTTGGCAACCTATACTAACAGTATGTTTTATAAATTTTCGGACAAAATGAATTTCCAGCTTGATGCAAGTTTTGTAACTAGTCCTTATAGTTCATTTGGTAAAGAGTTTCAAAATTCAATACAAGGGGTTTATATAAGCAAAGCTGCATTTAATTTTAAGCCTTGGGATGATGTTACTTTTTCGATTCAATATCGAAACATCCCTAATTATTATTATAATCCGTTTAGCAGATATAATGGATATTATGGTAACTCTTTTTTTGATGGATTTATGGGATCATCAAATGATTCATTTATGTACTAATTTTATTGAGATTCTATAGTGCAGGAAAAAGAAAAGCAATTTGAAGAACAATCAACAATAACTTTCAAAGAAAAAAATTCATACCTTTTCCTTATTATTGCCTCAACTGTTTTACTAGTTTTTATATCCTTTTTACTCTATTCGATATTAGACAAATCTGGTTTGATTGAATTTGGTGAACAAGAAAATACAGAACCACAAAATGTCCAGCAATTAATTCAGGTTGAAGTTTTAAACGGATGTGGAGTAACAGGAATTGGTGACGGATTAACAGATGTTTTACGTGCAAAAGGTATTGATGTTGTTAAAACCGGTAATTTCAGATCGTTTGAAGTTGATAATACTTTTATAATTGATAGAATGGGAAAAATTGAAACAGCAGAAAGAGTTGCGGATTCATTAATTCTTAATAAACGATTTATTATAACCGAAAAAAACAAAAGTCTTTTTCTTGATCTCACAATTGTGATAGGAAAAGATTATCAAAATTATTTTAACAAAAGCGGGAGCTAATATTGAATTCAAAATTATTTGCAAAAAAAATCGCAGACTTAGTATTTAATAAAAAAGGATATGATGTAAAGATTATCGATTTACAGAACATTGCATCATTTGCTGATTTTTTTGTTATCTGTTCAGCAGATTCTGATACACAAGTAAAAGCTATAGCAGATGAAATTGATAAAACTTTGCGAGATGAAGGAATTAGATGCTGGCATAAAGAAGGTTATACTGCTTTAACCTGGATTCTTCTAGATTATGTTGATGTTGTTGTTCACATTTTTAAAAAAGAATCGCGAGAGTTTTATAATATAGAAAAACTTTGGGGCGATGCTCCTTCAATAGAAGTTACTGATCCTGCAATTGTTAAAGTAGAAGAAAAGAAAGTAAAAGTTGTTACAAAGAAAACCACAACTAAAGCTAAATCGACTAAGACAACAACTGCTAAAAAAGCAACAACCAAAACTGTAAAAAAGAAAACCACAAAAGAATAATATAGAAGAAGTTTGAATTGAAAGAATATCTTTACTCTGCGTTCCGAGAAGCTGAAAATAAAATTCCCGAACTTAAAGAAATCTCAATATCGTTTGATGTTCCAAAATCAATTGAACATGGAGATTTGTCTTCGAATGCAGCAATGCTGCTTACTAAAAGATTGAAGAAAAATCCAAAAGTAATTGCACAAGAAATTATTGATGCTTTGGACATAAATAAATCAGTAGTCTCTAAAGTTGAAATTGCCGGACCTGGATTTATTAACTTTTTCTTTAGTAAAGAATTTGTTACAAAAGTCATAAAAGAAATTCTTGATAAAAAAGATAAGTTTGGAAAATCGGAAAAGTTTAGTGGTAAAAAGGCAAATGTGGAATTTGTTTCTGCAAATCCAACTGGTCCCTTAACTGTTGGGCACGGAAGAAATGCTGTTGTTGGCGATACTATTGCAAATTTACTCGAATGGATTGGGTACGATGTTGAACGCGAGTATTATTTTAATAATGCCGGCCGCCAAATGCGCGTGCTTGGGGATTCCGTTAAACAGCGATATTTAGAAATTCTTGGCGATAAAATAAATTTTCCTGAAGATTATTACCAGGGGGAATACATTAAAGATATTGCAATGCAATTATTTATTAAGCATGGCGATAGTCTTCGCAATGAAGATCCTGAATCAATTTTTAAAGACACAGCAGAGCAGGAAATATTTTTTGATATAAAAAAATCTTTAACAAATCTAGGTATAAATCATAAAATCTTTTTTAATGAAAATTCATTATATGAGGAAGGAAAGATTGATATTCTTTTAAAAATATTTAAAGAAAAAAATCTTACTTATGAAAAAGATGGAGCAGTTTGGTTAAAATTATCAGAGCTTGGCCAGCCGGAAGATAAGGTAATGGTTAAAAGTTCCGGTGAACCAACTTACCGCCTACCGGATATTGCTTATCATTCTGTTAAGCTTGATCGTGGATATGATTTACTGATTGATTTATTTGGTTCTGATCACAATGCAACATATCCGGATGTTATGGCTGGATTGAAAGCTATTGGGTACGATGCTTCTAAAGTAAAAGTAATGATTCATCAGTTTGTTACAATTATGGATGGTGGGGAAGTGGTTAAAATGTCCACTCGTAAAGCTAATTACATTACGCTTGATGAGTTAAATGAAGAAGTTGGAAAAGATGTTGTTCGTTATTTCTTTAATATGCGAAATATAAATTCTCATATGATTTTTGATCTTGCTGTTGCTAAAAAACAATCTGATGAAAATCCGGTTTTTTATGTACAATATGCGCACGCAAGAATTAGCTCAATCTTAAGAAGAGTGAAAGAAGAACAACTAGAGGTTTCTATAAACCATCTTGACACATTGATTCATGATGATGAACAATCACTAATAAAAATTCTTTTTCAGTTTAAAGAAGAGGTTGTACAGAGTGCTGAAGAATTAGAAACACATAGAATTTGTACTTACCTTTATGAATTATCAGCCGCTTATCATAGATTCAATAAATCTTGTAGAATTCTTGGAACAGAAAGACATCTTGCCGAAGCTCGATTGGCATTGGCTTATGCCGCAATGAATGTAATAAAAAACGGGTTAAGTATTCTTGGTGTTTCTGCACCAGAAGAAATGTGATTAATCAGCAATTGCAATTGAAGCAGCGAATATTTTTTTAGCACCGGCATCAAGCAGGATTTTTCCACATTCACTAATAGTTGCCCCAGTTGTAATTACATCATCAATCAACAAAACAGTTTTCCCATTTACTACCTTCTTATTTCTGATCTTGAATGCATCAGAAATATTTTCTTGTCTTTCCACTAAAGTCATTGTTGTTTGAGATTCCGTGTACTTCTTCCTCTTAACAATTCGATCTGAACAGAGAACATTTAAAACTTTATTCATTCCTTTAGCGATATAATAAGATTGATTATATCCACGTTCAGCTTTCTTTAATTGATGAAGTGGAATGGGAATAATTAAATCGATTTTCCAATCAGATCGAGTTGATTGAATTTTAGATGCAAGAACTTTTCCAAGAAAAATTCCTACTTGAAATTTATTTTGATACTTAAGCGAATGAATTGCGTGCTGAAGTTCTTTATCTTTTTCAAAAACAAAAGGAGCAAAGAAATCGGAAATAATATTTTTGTTTTGAAATTTTCTTTCAAACTCTCTATTCAATCTTTCATCAGATGCAAGCTGGATTTTGGAAAAACAAATTTGACAAATTGTGTCTTCAATTGTAAGTAGTTTAGTTTTGCAGGAACAGCAAAACCTGGGAAGGATAAAATCAAATAATTTTGTTGCATAAGTTTTTATTTCCCCCAAAGCTATCATAACATTCCCGAACGCTTTCGTAAAAACCATTCAAAGGCAAAAAGTAAAATCACAATTACAAGTAGCCATTCATCAGACCAAAGTCTTATTTCAGAAGTTGTAAGTTTTTCTTTTGAAGCTAAAAGATTAAGTTCATTTAATTTTCTGATTATAGAATTGACTTCATTTGGAATATAAAATATTCCCTTTGTCTGATTTGAAAGCAAACTTAGAAATTCGTAGTTCATTCTTGTGTCAATCATTTCGATATCAATGTCGCCAATGTTAAATGTTCCGTTATCATTGCCAAGCATCTTACCATTCAAGCTGGCATCACCACTAAAATAGTAATCACCATTCTGGTTCAATGAAATTTCTCCATCATACAATCCAGCGCCCAAAGAGTTTAGTAATAATTCATCTTTTGAGTTTTGACCATTTATTTTAACTTTTACCTCAGCTTCACTAACCGGATTAAATGATTCATCATAAACCTGTGATGTAAATTCTACTATTTCACCAGATGAGTAAATTTTCTTTGAAGTTTTAATTTTAACCTTCTTCTGATCATCAGGTGCGTTTAACCAACGAGTAGAACTAACAATAAAATCATCAAACAAGTTTAAGCTTTTATTTGCAGTTTGAAGTTTCCACTTCCAGATATCTTTACCAATTAGAACAACAGAGCGTTTTGAACCAAAATTTCTTGAAACTATTAGAGGATTATTTCTTGGCTGATTATTGATATTAACTTTAGAAACTATTTTACTCCCAGGTTTTACCGAAAGAGAAACTATTGGCTGATTAATTGGCGGCAGATTACTCCAATCATTCCCTGAATTATTTTGTACAATAGGATTATCAATTTCACTTATCTGAATATCAGGCTGTACTTGCAAATAATTTTTGTCAATCAAGGAAACTGAAATTGGAAGTAGATTATTGAGTCTATTTAACTTCTTCAATTCGATATCTGAAGTAAGCATTAAAAAGAATGGTGTATTTTTATTTTCAAACATATTAACCAATCTTGTTAAAAAATCATCACTTGTTAAGTTGGTTGGAAAACCGATTAAATAAATTATATCCGCACTATCAAGTTTTGCTGTTGAATTCTGTTCCAGAAAATTACCAGCACTAATCTGAGTAAGTGTGTTGACTTTTAGGTTAATATCAGTGCTGAGAGAATTTTTTATAAATGTTAAATCTGAAGAAGGACTGCCAGCAATTAAAAGAACATTAATTTTATTGCTTAATACATTTATGTAAAACACTTTTTGATTATTTAGAGTATTAGATTCGCCATCAAGTGTGTTAATTTTTAATGATAACTTTTTTTCACCACTTTGTTTTGGTGTATAATCAAATGATATAGAATTAACACCAGATTGATCGAGTACTATATTATTGTTTTCGATAAACTGTGAATTATCATGCAAAGATACTTGTACTGTCTTTCCATTAAAACCTTTGTTTAATATTGTTGCAATAATTGTTGTCGGTGTTTCAGCATAAATAAATTCGTTATTTATAACATTTTTAATTTCAACATCATTCTTTTTTGAGCTATCACCAATTCCAACTGTAAAAACGGGAATGCCAATTTTTTCAGCGCTGTAAATTGGGGTTGATCCTTGTGTAATTACACCATCTGAAACAATAGTAATTGAAGCTATATTGCTTTCACTCTGATTTACCATTGAAAATATTTTTGCAAAATCAGATGATGTTTCATTAAAAGTAAATTGCTCTAAACTATCCTCACTAATTTGATTTACTTCAGCTCCAAATGAATAAAATTCTATATCTCCATTAAATGAAGATGATTGGATTTTATTAACAATATTTTTTACCGAATTAATTCTATCAGTTCCATCTTTAATCGTAATTGATTTGCTGTTATCAATAAAAAAAAGATTTAATGGCGTTAAGATGTTTTTCTTTGATAAAGTTAAAACCGGTTCAAAAAAGATAAACAATAAAACTATTAAAGCTAAAGCTCTAAGAAGTGTTAATAAAAATTTCTTTAACCAGGAAACTGGCGGAAGTGTAAATCGGTATACATAAAATGAATAAGCAGCTAAGAGAATCAATCCAATAAAAAAGAAGATTGAATTGAAAGAAAAACTTAAATCTATTTTTTCAAATCCAAACATTAAAAACTTAAACTGCCTTTAAAAACTGTAACAGCATTACCTGCTATATAAAGTTCATTATTTTGCGAATCAATTTTAACAAAAACTCTACCTTTGCGGTCGAGAACATCACCCTGTTCAATTGTAATAAAAGTATTATTCAAATAATCCTTTAATTGTCCAAGCTTCAGCAAAACCGGTAACATCGGTCCACACGCAGAACCTGTTACGGGATCTTCGTCAATCCCATGAAATGGAGCAAAAAATCTAATGTGAGCTGATGAATTATTATCAACTGTTTCTGTAGTAAAAACTGAAACATCAAAAAATTCTTTTTTATCAACACTCAATTGTTTTAACATTTTGTAGTCGGGTTTGATATTCCAAAGCGCTTTTAATGAAGTAATAGCTATGAAAAGATAACCATCCTTGTTAATAATAAAAGGTAAATCGCTGACATCATTTCTATCTATGCAAAGTGCTGCTAAGATTTCTTCTTTGCATCCACTAAATTCTTCAAGAGCTTGAGTTGGAATCTGCATTAAGTACTTATCATCTTGAACAGAACATTTTAAAATACCAGATAAAGTTTTAAAGGTAATTTGCTGTTTATTTGAAATAATATTCTTCTCATAGAGAAAATGCAGTGATGCTATTGTTGCATGTCCACAAAGTTTAACTTCATTTGCTGGAGTGAACCACTGCAATCTAAAATCAGCTTCATTTGAGTTACTTATAAAAGCAGTTTCAGAAAGATTCATTTCTTTTGCAACTAACTGCTTTTCGTTTTTAGTTAAATTATCGGAGAAAGTAACTCCTGCTGGATTACCTGCAAATGCTTCTTTTGTAAAAGCATCTATTTGAAAAATCTCAATCTCTTTTGCCATTAAGCAGATTCTCGATTTTCCATTCTTTCATCTTATCATACGTTTGATAATCTGAAAGATCAAAATGGATTGGTGAAACAGAAACATAGTTTTGTTTAATAGCCGCTTGATCAAGATCTAACGTTTCATCAACATCTTTTAAATTACCGGTAAGCCAATAATAATTTCTACCATAAGGGTCAATTCGTTTTTCATAAATATCATCCCACTTGGATTTACCTTGCTTGGTTACAATCATTCCTTTGATTTCACTCTCAGGTAAGTTCGGGACGTTAACATTAAGCATTGTCCCCAAAGGCAGCCCACGTTTGTAAACTTCTTGAGAAAGCAATTTTGCAACATTAGATGCAAAAGAAAAATCCAAAACCTGGTGACTTGCAACAGAAATTGCTATTGATGGAACTTCCATTATAGCGGCTTCTCTTGCAGCTGAAACAGTTCCTGAATAGATAATATTGATCGCTGTATTGCTTCCGTGATTTATACCAGAGACAACCAGATCAGGTGGAGTTGTCATAAGATTTCTCATACCGATTTTTACACAATCTGCTGGTGTTCCATCAATTGCGTAACCAAAGAATGCACCGTTTTTTTGATACTCAAAAACTCTAAGCGGAGTTTGCATTGTGATTGCATGCCCAACAGCACTTTGCTCTTTGTGAGGCGCAACTACTGTAACTTCTGCAATTTCTTTAAGAGCGTTTACTAAAGAATAAATTCCCGCAGAATCAATTCCATCATCGTTTGATACTAAAATTCTCAATGTTTTCCTTAATTAAATATTTTGTTAAAGCAATATAGCATTAAGCTCAGTTTTACTCAATTTCACTCTTTGATCAGCATGGTAAATCATTACTAAACTTTGATTAAATTTGCTCGCAAAAAAAATGAACATACTTAAACCATACATATTTAAAAGATTTCCGGAAATAATTTTTGGATTCAGTACAAAGATTTCTGATAATGCAAAACCACCATTTTATTTTAATCTTTCTTATTCAGTTGGTGATGAAAAATCTGTGGTTGATAAAAACAGGAAAGATTTTTTTGAATCATTACGATTATCGATTGATAATGTTGGATACCAAAGGCAAATTCATTCTGATATTGTAAATGTTATTGGATGTGGAGGAGATAATGGCGCAAGTGATGCTTTGATAACTGAAAAAAAAAATCTTGGATTAGCTGTTAGCGTTGCTGACTGTACTCCAATATTTCTTTATGATTTTAAGAACAAAGTTATAGCTGCTGTTCATTCTGGTTGGAGAGGAACTGAAAGTAAAATTTTAGAGAAAACTTTAGTAAAACTAAAGAATGATTTTAATTCAAATCCTGAAAACATAATTGCGTACATTGGTCCATCAATCTCTCAAGCTAATTATGAAATAGGAAAAGAAGTTGCTGAAAAGTTTAGTGATTCTTATTTGAAACCAATTGGAGATAAATTTTTGTTTGATGTAGCTGGAATTAATTATCAAATGCTTCTGGATTTTGGAATACCCAAAAATCAAATTCAAAAATCAGAATTATGTACATATGAGTTAAAAGATTTTTTGCATTCTTTTAGAAGAGATGGAAATTTGTCGGGCAGATCACTTGGCGTTATTGCGATAAAAGAATAGAATGAAATCATCACCAATTAAAATAATTTTAGGCTATGTTCTTATATGTCTTATCTGGGGATCAACCTGGCTGGCAATTCGCGCAAGCCTGGAATCATTAACTCCATTTATTAGCGGTGGAGTAAGATTCTTGCTTGCATCAGTTTTTATTTTAATTTTGATGAAGGTGAGAGGAGTATCATTACAAAAAGATAAGGAATCGATTCGACTTTATTGGTTAATGGGATTTATGTCTTTTGTAATTCCATTCGGTTTAGTTTACTGGGCCGAACAATTTGTACCCTCAGGATTGGCTTCTGTTTTGTTTGGTGTTTATCCATTTTTTGTTGCAATATTTTCTTACTTCAGAATGCCTGATGAAGTGATTGGTAAACTTAAAATTATTGGAATGAGTTTAGGCTTTATTGGTATCGTTGTGATTTTTTCTGATTCATTTTCAACTGATTTTTCAAATCTTTTTTTAGGAATGGTTGCAGTTGCAATAAGTGGAATAATGCAAGCCTGGATTGCGGTAACTCTAAAAAAATCTGGTAAACATTTAAATCCACTTTCTATGAATTTTATCCCAATGTTGATCGCTGGAGTTACAGGTTTAGCAATTGGATTGCTTACTGAGGATTTATCATATATAAAAATAAATCAGACAGCTGTAGTTTCAGTGTTATATCTTGCATTTTTCGGGAGTTTAATTACATTTACAGTTTTTTATTGGTTGATGAAAAAAATAAATGTGATAATGCTTTCTTTTACAGCTTTTATCACTCCGATAATTGCGCTAGTTCTTGGCTGGATAATTTATCATGAAATATTAACAACTCAACATCTTTTGGGTAGCATTCTAGTTCTCGTTGGCTTGCTAACAGCAAATCTAGATTCCTTAATAAATTCAAAATCAAAAACGGTTTAAGAATCTGATAAATTTAATCGTTAATTTTGTTCAACAGATTTTAGAAAGATTATGCAAAATATTATACGGATAAAGAAAGCCGCATTTTACGGTTATCATGGTGTAATGAGTGAAGAACAAAGTGTTGGCGGTAAGTTTGAAGCTGATGTTGATATGTACACAAACTTTGCTGAAGCTGCAAAAAAGGATTCATTGCACGATACAATTGATTATCACAAAGTATACAAAGCACTTTATAGTCTTGCATTGGAACAGAAAAATTATCTTATCGAATCTGTTGCTATTAAAATTGCTGACGAGTTATTAACAAAATTTACAGCGATTGAAAAAATTGCTGTAAGAGTTAGAAAAAATAATCCGCCGCTTGGTGGCGTTGTTGATTGTGTTGAAGTTGAAGTGATTAAGGAAAGAAAAGATTTATAATTTTGATCGAAGTTCAAGTAAATAATGTGTTTGTTGGAATTGGATCGAATGAAGGAAATAAAATCCTTAATCTAAAAAAAGCTGTTAAAGAAATTTCTAAAATTGATAGTTGTGTGGTTGAAAAGGTTTCATCTGTTTATGAAACTTTTCCGTTTGGAAATCTTAACCAGGCAAATTTTTTAAACGCAGTTCTAAAAATTAAAACAACACTAACTTTAAATGAATTGTTTGTTCAGTTGAAGGGAATTGAAAAAAAATTAGGCAGAATTAAACGAGAAAAATGGGGACCAAGAGAAATCGACCTGGATATTTTGTTGTATAACGATTTAATTTTTTCCGATGAAATTATTACTTTACCACACGAATGTTTAATTTATCGCGATTTTGTGTTAGTTCCGTTGGTTGAAATTGAACCTGAATTATTTCATCCTGTTTTTAAAAGAAAAGTATCTGAGTTTATTTCAGAACTAGTAACTCAAAATATCATAAATAAATTTTCTGATTCACAATTGTTGGAAGAAGCAGATTTTGATAAATGAAAATGAAATAAAATACATTGCTGTTGAAGGTGTAATTGGAGCTGGTAAAACGGCGCTTGCCAAAAAACTAAAAGCAAGATTAGAATCAAAACTTATACTTGAGCAATTTGAGGCAAATCCATTTTTGGAAAACTTTTACAATGATAGAAAACGATTTGCATTTCAAACACAAATGTTTTTTTTAATTAATAGATTTAAGCAACAAGAAGAGTTGAACCAAGAAGATCTTTTTACAAATTTTATTGTTTGCGATTATATCTTTGATAAAGATAAAATATTTGCATACTTAAATCTTTCTGCAGAAGAACTTAAACTGTACGAAAACATATTTCCCTTGCTTTCCAGAAACTTAAGAAAACCTGATTTGGTTGTTTTTCTCCAATCAAGTTTAGATAGATTAATGTTTAATATTAAAAAACGCAGTAGATCAATAGAGAGAAATCTTACAAAAAATTATATTGAAGAACTAAGTGATGCGTACAATCATTTTTTCTTCAGGTATAATTCAACTCCGCTATTAATTGTAAACTCAACTGATATTGATTTTGTAAACAATGATGATGATTTTGATGAATTGTTCAGACAAATATTCAGAGAAGATCGCGGAGTAATTGAATATTTTAAACCTGAAAGCAAGAGTATTGGATGAGTGGAGTATTAAGATTTGTTTTTTATTTTATCGTGTTTCTAATCCTATTTAGATTAGTGCGAAGTGCCTTGAGTTATTTATTTGGTTCTAAAAGTAATCAAAAGATAAATGTTCAATCTCCAAAGAAAAAATCTAAGTTTGAAAACGTTGAGGACGCAAAGTATATTGAGATCAAACCGGAAGATGAAAAGAAAAACTAAACAGCAATGACTGGTAAATCTTTCTTATCAATTCTTATAAATACACTTCTGAAGAAACTTCTTGCTGTTGATGAAAATATTGATAAAGATCTTGGTGAAGTAAAAAATATTCTTATTATCAGGCAGCATAATCAACTTGGTGATATGCTTGCAGGGGTTTCACTTTTCCGTGCAATAAAAGAAAAATATCGCGATTCTCACCTAACTCTTTTATCGAGTATTGAAAATTATTTTGGAGTTATTAAGAACAAATATATTGACGAATTAATTGTTTTTGATAAATCTAAAATGTTTAAACCGGTAAATCTGTTTTTCTTTGTTAAGCGGATTCGAAAAGAATTTGATGTAGTTATTGTGCCCGTTACAGTTTCAGTTTCATTCACTAGTAATCTTCTGGCACGTTTATCAAATAGTAAGATAAGAATAGGACCTAAATCACTTGATGGCAGGCCAAATGATAGCGCTTTTTTATTTGATCGAAGAGTAGCAATTGACTGGCGAAAATATCCTGATTCTAATGTATCTGAACATATTTTAGAAATCATTAAACCATTTGGTATAAATACAATTAATCTAAGTTCAGAAATTGCTTTTGATGATTCTGATTTGAGTTATGCAAACAAATATGTGGGTGATATTAAAGATGATTCTAATAAAATAATTATTGGGTTACACGTTGGAGCTGGTAAACCTTCCAATCGCTGGCCGCTTAATAAATATGTTGATTTGATAGAAAAGTTAAACAATGATTATCGATGCGATTTTTATCTAACTGGATCAAGCGCAGATAAAGATGAGCTTGATTATGTTATAAAATTATCGAAGATCAAACTTAACTTGTTTGTGAATAAACAAATTTCTCAGGTAGCTGCATTGATTTCAATGTCCAATCTTTTTATAACTAACGATACGGGAATTATGCACGTTGCCGGGGCTACATTGACACCACAGATTTCTTTGTTTGGTCCGACCAACCCTTTTAACTGGGCACCTTGCGGTAAAAATAAAATATTTCTTCGTAGATCTGATTTGATGGATGAGATTGAAGTTGATGATGTTTTTGATGTTTGTAAAATTCTTTTAGGCAACTCTCGTTGAAAGAAATATCTAAAAAGATTGCAGCGATTGATATTGGTACAAACTCATTCCACTTAATTGTTGTTGAAGTTAAAGAAAATGGTAAAGTAAAGTTTTTAGATAGAGAGAGATATTTTCTTAGACTTGGAACCGGAATCAAAGATGGCAAAAGTTTTATTTCGGACGATGATTTTTATCAGTCAATTACTGCCTTAAAAAAATTTGCTTCAATCGTAAAATACCATAATGCTGAAGTGCGTGCTGTTGCTACAAGTGCTGTTAGGGAAGCCTCAAACAATTCAGAATTTGTAAAAAGAGTTATGCAGGAAACTGGAATTACAGTTGAAATAATTGATGGTAAAACAGAAGCAAATTTAATTTTTAACGGAATGAAAAATGCATTACAGGTAAAAGATAAATCAGTTTTAGGAATTGATATTGGTGGTGGAAGTACTGAATTTATTTACGCTGTTGATGAGAAAATTCAGTTTGCTGAAAGCGTAAACATTGGCGCTGTAAGATTATCCAAAATGTTTTTCCAGGATTATGTTATAAATGATGAAGCCGTTAAAAATTGTGAAGAATATGTTGCAGATCAAATTTTATCAAACAAAAATATTATTAATGATTTTGAATTAGATTTTGCAATTGGTTCATCTGGAACAGTTGATACAATTTGCTTAGTAAAACAATTTAAAATTGATGGAAAAGCGACCCAGAGACTAAATGCTTATGAATTTACAATAGAAGAGTTTAATCGAATTTATAATGAGATAATTAATCTCAAAACATCAGATGAAAGGATGAAAGTTTCTGGAATTGAAGCAAAACGCGCTGATGTAATTCCTGCCGGATTGATAATCTTAAAGCAAGTCTTTAAAATCTTTAACATAAAAAAGATGGTTTTATCAGAATTTGCATTGCGAGAAGGAGTTGTATTTGATTTGATTGAACAGAATCCTTAAAAGTCATTTCTAACCTTAAAATCACATATCTTTTTTAATACTAACTACCTAACTATATTTGCACTCAAATTAATCAGAGAATATGAACAACATTAGAAATTTTTGCATAATTGCGCACATTGATCACGGTAAATCTACAATTGCGGACTGTTTGCTTGAAACGACAGGAGTTGTTTCTGCGCGTGAAGCTAAAGATCAGATTTTGGATGATTTAGAACTTGAGCGTGAACGTGGTATAACTATTAAGTCTCACGCAATTCAAATGCATTATCGTACAAAAGATAAACAGGAATATATTTTAAATCTAATTGATACTCCCGGTCATGTTGATTTTACTTATGAAGTATCGCGCTCATTAGCTGCTTGTGAAGGAGCTGTACTTGTTGTTGATGCTGCACAGGGTGTTGAAGCACAAACAATAAGTAATCTTTATTTGGCGATTGATGCTGGACTAGAAATAATTCCGGTTATTAATAAAATAGATTTGCCAAGTGCTGAAATTGAAAAAGTATCAAACCAGATAATTGAATTAATTGGTTGTAACAAAGAAGATATAATTCTTGTTAGCGCCAAATCAAAAATTGGAATTGAAGATTTATTAGAAACCATAATTAAAAAAGTTCCTGCCCCAACTGGTGATCCAAACGCACCATTGCAAGCATTAATTTTTGATTCAGTTTTTGATACTTATCGTGGTGCAATTGCTTACGTTAGAATATTTCAGGGAACATTAAAGACAAACGATAAAATAAAATTCTTTATCGTGCATAAAGAAACTGAAGCTGAAGAAATTGGAATTTTAGGTTTGAGAAAAATCAAATCTGATGTTTTATCTGCGGGCGATGTTGGCTATCTAATTGCCGGAATTAAAGATGTTCACGATACAAAAGTTGGCGATACAGTTACTCATCTTAGAAACGGCGCAAAAGATCCATTGCCAGGATACAAAGATGTTAAGCCAATGGTTTACAGTGGTTTATATCCAACCGATTCTGATGACTTTGAAGATTTGCGTGATGCACTTGAAAAATTTAGATTAAATGATTCTGCGTTAATTTATCAACCAGAAACTTCCGCTGCACTTGGTTTTGGTTTTCGTTGCGGATTTCTTGGTTTGCTTCATATGGAAATTGTGCAGGAGCGTTTACTGCGTGAACATAATCAATCAATTATAACAACACTTCCAAACGTTGAGTATTATGTTTACACAAAAAAAGGCGAAAAGATAACGGTTGATAATCCAGCTGAAATGCCTGAGGTTGGAAATATTGATAGAGTTGAAGAACCATATATGAAGGCTCAAATTGTTACGCCAAGCGAGTATGTTGGTAACATAATGAAAATCGCAATGGATAAACGCGGTACTTATATCAACACAACGTATTTAGATCCTACTCGTGCTGATTTACAATTTGAATTTCCATTATCTGAAATAATTTTTGATTTTTATGATAAATTAAAATCATCAACCCGTGGTTATGCTTCTTTTGATTATGAATATATTGGATACCGTGAATCTGATTTAGTTAAACTTGATATTCTTTTAAATGGTGAACCAGTTGATGCTTTGTCTATGATTGTTCACAGAAGTAAATCTTTTGATTGGGGAAGAAAAGTAAGTTCAAAACTTAAAGATTTAATTCCACGACAAATGTTTGAAATTAGTATTCAGGCTGCAATTGGTACAAAAGTAATTTCTAAATCGGTTGTTAAAGCCTTAAGAAAAAATGTTATAGCAAAGTGTTATGGCGGCGATATTTCCAGAAAAAGAAAACTTCTTGAAAAACAAAAAGAAGGTAAGAAGCGAATGAAGCAAGTTGGTAATGTAGAGATTCCTCAAGAAGCATTTTTAGCAGTTTTACAAATTGAAGATTAATTTTTAAAATATAAAGCAGCAATGAAGCGCTTATTAAAGATTCTGATTTTTGTCTTCATATTAGCGTTAATTTTAAAGTCATTTATTGTAGATGCCTTTAAGATCCCTACAACTTCGATGAAAGATACTTTGCTTGAGGGTGATTTTATACTTGTAAATAAAAGTGCTTATTCAATTTCAACTCCGCACCAAATTCCATTCTTAGGTAAAAGGCTTTCCAGAATAGAAATATTTTCTACCGGAGTACCTGGATTTAATGATGTTGTAGCGTTCGAGATTCCAAGTGATTATTATGATCCTGGATCAGGTGAATATTCAGTACTTGTTAAAAGAATTATTGGTTTACCAGGTGATACAATTGAGATCAAAAATCAAGAATTATTTATAAACTCGCAGAAGTATCGAACTCCTTCGTATATCAAAATAAACCTTAACGAAACATCTTTAACAAAAATTGATAAAAATCTTTTCCCATATAATAATAAATGGAACTTGGAGAATTATGGGCCGATTGTTATCCCCCAAAAAGGAATGAAAGTTGAGCTTACCCCGAAAAATATTTTACAATGGCAAAATGCAATTAATTCAGAATTTGGTAAGAAGGTTGTTAGTGTAGAAGGAACAGTAATTAACATTAATAATAAATCCGTTAGAGACTATACGTTTGAAAAAGATTACTATTTTATGTTGGGTGATAATAGAAAAAACAGCATTGATAGCCGCTACTTTGGATACATCCCTCAAGATTGGATCATCGGAAAAGCATTTATGATATACTGGTCTCAGTTACAAGTTCAATCCTCTGGTATTTCAGATTATTTTAGTTCTATAAGGTTCAGCAGATTGATGCAATCAATCGATTAAATAAAAGTACTAATTTTAACGTTGATATTATTTACCCGTTTCATACTTTTGTATAAAAAAGATTATTTATGAAATACCTTTTTATATTATTCCTATTCTTAACGTCTCAAGTTTTATCTCAAGATAAATACTTTATTTATTTTAAAGATAAAGGAGTTGAAAACGGAACTGTTTTGAATAAAACTAGTTTAGCCTACTCTGATGCAATTAAAAATCTGACTGAAAAATCTATTGACCGTAGAAAAAAAAGTATGGGTGAAGATTTTATTACATTCGAAGATTTATCAATTCACAAAAATTATATTAATGAATTGAAGAGCAATAATATTAAAGTTATTCGTGAACTTAATTGGTTTAATTCCGTTTCGGCATATTTAACTTTCGAACAAATAGAAATCGTTAAGAATTTATTCTTTGTAAAATCAGTAGAACCTGTAAAAAAACTCTACTTTAAAAAAGATTTTGAAAATATTGTGGAAACTCAATTATATAAATTATCGGACACATTATATAACTATGGTTTATCTTTTAGGCAGATGGATTTGTCCGATGTTCCTATCGTTCATTCAAAAAATATTAATGGTAAAGACGTAATCATTGGGGTACTTGATTCAGGATTTGATTGGAAATTTCATGAATCACTTAAAGATAGAAATGTAGTTGCAGAATATGACTTTATATTTGATGACAATGTTACCGCAAATCAAATAGGTGATAATCCATCCCAGGACAGCCACGGTACCTATGTCTTTTCTATCCTTGCCGGATTTTCTGATAGTGTTTTAATCGGACCAGCATTTAATTCATCTTTCATACTTGCAAAGACAGAAGACATAAGAAGCGAAACACATATTGAAGAAGATAATTATGCTGCAGCATTAATTTGGATGGAATCATTAGGAGTGGATATTACTACAGGTTCACTTGGTTACAATATTTTTGATAACGGTTATTCATACACTTATGCTGATATGGACGGAAGGACTGCAATTGTAACCAAAGCTTCTGAGTTAGCATTTCAACGAGGAGTAGCAACCTTCACTTCTGCTGGAAATGAAGGAAATAATTCCTGGGGTTATATTATAGCTCCAGCTGATGGTTTTAATATAATTTCTGTGGGCGCAATAAATGATGCAGGCAATGCAGCCAGTTTCAGCAGTCATGGTCCAACATATGATGGAAGAATTAAACCTGAAGTAGTTGCATATGGAGTCAGTAATTATGGCGCAATTGCAGGAACATTAAATGGTTATAAATTCAGCAGCGGGACATCTGCTGCAGCACCAATTGTGAGTGGAATTGCTGCAATGCTTTTATCACAGTATCCGTATTTAAAAAATACACAAATTAGAAGTATCTTACTTGAAACTTCATCAAACTCTGCAAATCCAAATAATCAGATTGGATATGGAATTATTTCTGCTAAAAATGCAATTGAATTTCCCAATCTTGAATTTGAAAATGGTGGATTCGTTATTCATAAATCAATTCTGGAAAATAACCTTGTAGAAAATTCAGTTAAAATTGTTTTTCAGATTGCTGATGATTTATATGAATCGTTTCCAATGAGCAAAGAGGGTAGTGTTGATTTTGTATATCAACTGCCGATTAAAAATATTGGTGATAATCTAAAATTTTCATTTTCGTATGCTGATAGCCAAAATAATATTTATACTTACCCTCAATCCGGTAATTTTAATTTAAATTATGGGTCAGATATAATTTCATTAAATGTTGATGTTCCATCAGCTGTTGATTTTGGAGTGGTTAGTGATTTCTTTCCAAATCCATTTATTCCTGCAGATCATAAATATGTTAGATTGAACTTTCAATCTACAGGAAATGAAATTTTTAAGTTGGCTATTATTGATGGTGCGGGGCAAAAGGTTAAAGAATATTCTTCGCTATCAATTCCCGGTACAAATTATTTTGATTGGGATGGTTATGCTGATCGAGGATATCTTTGTGCAAGCGGCGTGTATTATGCTCTTATACAATTTGGTGGTAAAGAATATGGCAAAAAATTAATACTGCTTAAATAAAAAATCTTATTTTAATATATTAAATGAATGAGAAAATAAAGTGTCACAAATTTTATATCCAGCACAAAGAAAATATTTAGAAACTTATCGAAGAAAAGAAGACAAGCTCATCCAGGAAATTGAAGAGTTTGCTGAAAAACATCACGTACCAATTCTTGATTGGCATTCTGTTGAGTTTATTGAAAACTTGATTTTTACACACAAGCCTGATCGTGTTCTGGAAATTGGAACCGCAATTGCTTACACAACTATTAGGATTGCAAGATGTCTGGATAAAAATTCGCGTATTCATTCAATTGAAAAAAGCGCAGATAATATAAAAATTGCTCAGGAAAATATTGAAAAATCCGGGCTGGATAAAAAAATAAAATTACTTCAAGGTGATGCTCTTGCAATAATGCCTCAAATGAAAAAGAAGTATGATTTTATCTTTCTTGATGCTGATAAAGAAGATTATAAAAAACTTTTTGATCTTTCTATGCTGCTGCTTAGAAAAGGCGGAGTTATAGTTGTCGATAATTTATTGTGGCATGGTTATACAGCTTCAACATCTGTTCCTTCAAAGTACAAGAACTCGACAAAACATATTAGAGACTTTAACAAAATATTTATACTTCAACAGAATCTTCATTCAATGATAATTCCGATTGGTGATGGATTGGGATTTGGAATTAAAAAATGAGTGAGTTTATACTTAATAATAGTTTTCTTGATGAGGTAGAGAAATTCACGAAAAAATCGTTACATCAAAAAGATGACCTGGAGATTATTATTGACTCATATGGTAAAACCAGGAGTTATGAGGATTTAGAAAATTTTGCTTTTAATGGAAAGTATGTAAATGGATTATTCCGTGTATTAGAATCAAGTGGAAAAGTTACAGAGTTTAGTAATCTTGAGCAGGTTAAAAAAGATTTAGGTGAAAATATAGAAAAAGTAATTTCCCGGTTAAAAGAAATTACTTTAAATCTTAAAGAAGATCATAAAATCAAAATAGAAAAAAATTACCTGGCACTTTCAAAAGAATCTTTTCAAAACATTAAACTTCTGATTGAAGATCTTGATCACATAAAAATGTATCTGAACTTTCTTAAGAGAAAATAAAATAAATTCAATTTAATACTAACTTTTTACTGAACTTATTCTTTATCAAACCTAAAACAAAACCTATCCCAAATCCCTGTAAGCACCAATTAAACTGAATTATAAATCCGTAAATATCAACAACTTTTCCAATTCTTAACCAACCAACAAAAATTGTAACGCTTACAATTAAAATTAATTTTGTTACGCTATTAGGCTTTGAAATTTTATTGGATCGATTGTATCCCAGAAATATAAAAATGTAATATGTTAGTAATAAAGAAAAGTAGAAAGTTGTTTCCATTTCTCTCCTACCGAAAAATAAATTTTGCTTACTATATGCACATAAAGAATATTGAGATACTAAAACGAGCTTGCATGCTGCAAGCAGGTTCAGCAAGCTAAATCACTCAAGTTTTAGCAATCCATTTTTCTAAAGCTGTTAATAAATGAGTCATTGCTGTAATTAACGGCTGATGTTGTTCAACTTCGATATCTTCCAGGATTTCTTTATGGATATCAATGTATGCCTTATTTAGTTGTGTAACTAAAAGTTGACCTTTTCTTGATAGCGAAACTTTCATATTTCTTCTATCATTCGGATCAATCTCTCTCAAGATATATTCTTTCTGAACTAGTCCATCGATAATTCTGGTCAATCGGCTTGGACTGAGATTCATTCTTTCAGCAATTGCTTTATTATTAATACTTTCATCAGAACCAAATAATCTCAAGCATCTAAACTCTGCTTGTGTTAAACTGTGTACTTCAGCAAGACGAACTTCCTTTTCCTGGCAATTTGCCAGTAAGTTAAAAGTTAGATTTGCCAGCATTTCGGCATTATGATTTAATTCCATTTTTGTTCCAATTAGTTAAAGATGAATTATTGTCTATGACAAAAATCGATAATAAAAATAATTATAGCAAGTCCATATTATAATTATTTTATTAAAAGTGATAAAAATCAGGTTTTGGAGAAATTAAGATTTGTCCATTGGTAAGATTTGTTAATTCAATATTTATTTTATCAAAATCATTGGGTTTTACAAAACATTTAAAATTAGCCTTTGCGGTGAACTGTGAATCGCTGATAATTGCGGAAAATTGATTAATAATTCTGTGAACTTGGCTAATAAAACTAAAATCAACCTCGATTTCAATTAATTGAAAAAGTGTTTTAGATATAGTTTCTGATAGCTCTAAAACTTCAATAGATGCGTTGTAATAGGCTTTTCCCAGAGGACCCACTCCAAGTTTGGTTCCACCAAAATAACGCACTACAATCAATAAAACATCTGTTAAATCAAAATGCTCGATCGCATTCAGAATCCTTAAGCCCGCAGTTCCATTGGGTTCTCCATCATCAGAATATTTCTGTTCACCAGATTTAATTTTAAATGCGTAGCAATGATGAGTTGCATCGTAATATTTTTTTCGGACTTCTTGCAGATGATTTAAAACATTTCCCACATTATCAACAGGGTAAACAATTGCTATAAATTCTGATCCTTTTTCTTTGGTCGATGACTGCCGAAAATCTTTTATTGTTTTTATTTGTTCAGGTAACATTGTGTGCGATTGATTAATCACTACTAAAAATATTTGTTTATCAAGATCACTATTCCTAAAATAAGTGTTTGAAAATTTAATTCTAATTTTTTAATTCGACGGAACCTTGGAAAAAGAAACTATAACTATTAAAGGTGCACGCGAGCACAATCTAAAAAACATTGATGTTGAAATCCCTCGAGATTCATTTACTGTAATTACAGGATTATCGGGCTCAGGTAAATCTTCTCTCGCATTCGATACAATATACGCAGAAGGTCAGCGAAGATATATTGAATCGCTTTCTGCATACGCACGCCAGTTTTTGGATATGCTTGAAAAACCTGAAGTTGACTTGATCGAAGGATTAAGTCCTGCAATTTCAATCGAACAGAAATCTACTTCAGGAAATCCTCGCTCTACAGTTGGAACTGTAACTGAGATTTATGATTACTTAAGATTGTTGTATGCCCGAATTGGAATTCCACATTGTTACAATTGCGGTAAACCTGTAACTAAACAAACATCAGCACAAATCATTGATACGATTATTCAAAATCAATCCGGCAAAAAAGTAAATGTACTTGCACCAGTAATTCGAGGAAGAAAAGGACATTACCGCGAACTTTTTGAAGAAATAATTTCAGACGGATTTTTAAAAGTTAGAGTTGATGGAGAATATCACGAAATAGAAAAAGGTTTTCATGTTGATCGTTATAAAATACACAACATAGAAATTGCAATCGATAAAGTTAATGCTAGCGAAAGATCACGAGGTAGATTAACGGAATCTGTTGATGTTGCACTTAATTATGGAAATGGAATTGTAATAATTGATGAAGATGGAAGTGATAAAATTTATAGCCGTCATCTTGCTTGCCTGGATTGCGGAATTTCTTATCGTGAACTTGCACCAAATTCTTTTTCATTCAACTCACCCTACGGTTCCTGCACTGATTGTGAAGGACTTGGAGAAATTAAACAGCTTGATATTGATTTAATTATTCCGGATTGGGATAAATCAATTAATGAAGAGGGCATTGCAGCACTTGGTAAACCAAGATCTATTTGGTTCTTCAATCAATTAGAAGCTGTTGGACAAAAATTTGGTTTTGATTTTGATACTCCGCTTAAAGATTTGAACGAAGAACGAAAAGATTTATTACTTAACGGAAGTTCTGAAAAAATTTCTTTCACTTATAATTACGGCAAAGGTAAACCTGTAACATATCTTCACAGGTTTGCGGGAGTGATGAGTTATCTTAAAAACTTTTACTCCACAACAAGCTCAAATCATATCCGCGAATGGGTTGAAGCTTATATGAATTCTGCAACTTGCCAAACATGTAATGGCGGAAGATTAAAAAAAGAATCTTTGTCAGTTAAGTTTCAGGATAAAAATATTAGCGAAGTAACTAAACTTTCAATCAACCGTGCTGCGGAATTTTTTAATGATCTAAAATTAAAAGGTAAAGATGCAATTATTGCTAAACCAATTTTAAAAGAGATTACTGAAAGATTACATTTTTTATTAAATGTTGGATTGGACTACTTATCTCTCGATAGATCTGCCAGAACCCTGTCTGGCGGTGAATCTCAGCGAATAAGATTAGCAACACAAATTGGTTCGCAGCTTGCCGGTGTTCTCTATGTTTTGGATGAACCATCAATCGGTTTACATCAAAGCGATAATATTAAACTAATTAACTCATTAAAAAATCTTCGCGACCTTGGAAATACTGTTATTGTTGTTGAGCACGATAGAGAAACGATTGAGAGCTCAGATTACATTATTGATCTTGGTCCCGCTGCTGGCATTCACGGAGGAGAAGTTTGTATCGCTGGTGAAACATCTGAATTACTTAATTCTAAGAACGGCTTTGAATCTTTAACGCTTTCTTATTTGAATAATAAAAAGAGAATTGAAATTCCTGAAAAACAAAGAGAGGGAATTGGAAAATCATTAATATTAAAAGGTGCCAGCGGTAACAATCTTAAAAATGTAGATCTGGAAATTCCACTTGGGACTTTTACAGTTATCACTGGAGTCAGCGGTTCCGGTAAATCAACTTTGATCAACGAAACACTTGTAAAGATTTTGATGAAGAAAATTTATTCTTCTAAACTTGTGCCACTTCCATTTAAATCTGTTGAAGGGTTAGAGCACATTGATAAAGTGATTGAAATTGATCAATCGCCAATTGGGAGAACACCGCGTTCAAATCCTGCAACTTATACAGGATTGTTTACACACATTCGTGATTTGTTCGCGCAGCTTCCTGAATCTAAAATGCGTGGATATGCAACTGGAAGATTCAGTTTTAATGTTGAAGGTGGAAGATGTGAAGAGTGTGGCGGCGATGGTTTAAAGAAAATTGAAATGAATTTTCTTCCCGATGTTTATGTTCTTTGCGATGTTTGCCAGGGGAAAAGATATAACCGGGAAACATTGCAAGTACTTTATAAAACAAAATCTATTTCTGATGTTCTGGAAATGCGTGTTGACCAAGCTTTAGAATTTTTTGAAGACTTGCCAAGAATAAACAGAAAAATAAAAGCGATCCACGATGTTGGACTTGGTTATATAAAACTTGGGCAGCAAGCAACAACGCTTTCTGGTGGAGAAGCACAGCGTGTTAAACTAGCAACTGAATTAAGTAAAGTAAGTACCGGTAAAACAATTTATATACTTGATGAACCAACTACAGGTTTGCATTTTGAAGATGTAAGAATTCTTTTGGGAGTTTTAAACAAACTTGTTGATAAAGGAAATACAGTCGTAGTTGTTGAACATAATCTTGATGTAATCAAGACTGCAGACTGGATTATTGATCTTGGTCCAGGCGGCGGTGAGTTTGGTGGAAAAATTGTTGCTGAAGGAATTCCGGAACAAATCATTAAAAACAAAAAAAGTGTAACCGGTAAGTTTTTGGTTAAAGAGTTAAAGAAGCATTAGTATGTTATTGCGAATCCCAACTCATTGGGATGAAGCAATCTCTTACGATTTCAAATTGAGTAGAATTATTTTTTGCCAAAAATTTCTTTAAGCTTTTCACTCAACTCAACTGCTCTGATGTTTTTAGAAATTATTTTTCCATCAGGATCAATAAAAAAAGTAGTTGGATAGCCAGTAACACCATAGTCAGCAATTATGGATTTATCTTCTGATTGTAAAATTTGCTCCCAATTTATTTCTTGTTTATTGACAAAATCTTGTAATGCTTCAAAATTTTCATTTGCTATTCCTATTAACGTAAAGTTTTCATTTTGATATTCACTATAAATGCTTTTTAATATTGGGATTTCTTCTCTGCATGGAGAACACCAGGTTCCCCAGAAATCGAGATAGACATATTTTCCTTTTAGTCTATCAAGTTCTAATGTGTTGCCAGCAAGAGTTTTGCTAACAAAATTTATTGCTTTAAGTCCGACTTGATTACCACCTCTTTCTAAAATAGTTCTATCTTTAATTAAAATAATTTCACTGCCATCTGTTTTAACAGACGCAAATCTATAATATTGATCTTCAATCTGTAAAAAGCCGTTTACTGCAATTTCAGCTTGTGATAGGTTAGATTCAAAATCATCATTATCTCTCCACAGTTTGATTTTAGAATTCATTCTGTATGTTGCTCTATCACTTTTAATTGCTATCTTATAATTAATTCCATTAATAGTAAATTCACCGAGATGATGTTCTGCAAAACCAAGATATAAAATTATCGGGTTATATTTTTCTTTTTTACTGTAATACATCGGTTCAGAGTAATCAATGTATATCCATGTTTTTAATTTTTGAATATTTCCATCCATAAAGTTTTCATATTCAACTTCAAATGGAGTTAAATCAGTATATCTTCCCCAAAAGTTTTGTCCGGCTACTTTTTTAGGAAGAGTAAAATATTCATCATCTGAAAAATCATAATTATTATTTTTATCAACCTTAATTTTTAATTCTCCAAAACTATCATAGCCAGCGACAACTCCGATGTTTACTTTTATAAGATCTTTGGTATAATCAGAAGAGGAGGGATTCCAATTCCAAGAATCTTTACAGGATTCAAAAACTTCATTACTAATTTGATTTTTATAATAACTTTGATAGGTGTACTGAAGGAAGTCTGTCTGTTCTGTTGCAAACATTAAATATTCTAAATTGTCGGGAATACCTTTATAATCTGGAATTGATTTTAACCAAGGATTGTCCTCAGGCAAGGGTTGAACGAATGAAGCACTTCTTTCAAAAGGTCCATAACCTTTAACTCTTTCAGTTTTAATTCGAATAGTATCAGGCAATTGGGCTAATGATATATTTGAAATCAAACAGATCACGGTTAATAAAAGTGATATTGAAATTTTCATAATTACTCCAGAAAATAACCTATTGTTTTTTCAGATTGCTTCGTCAGGCTAAGCCATCCTCCCAATTACGAACAGAATATCAATCAATCTTCGTCGGATCCCACGAACATCTAAATCCTTCATCAAGATCATCCAAGATTTTCATATCGGATTCATCAAGAGAAAAATTAAAAATATCTGCGTTTTCAATTATTCTTTTCTTGCGCGCAGATTTTGGTATCACAACTAAATCGTGTTCAATCGCCCAGCGTATTAAAACTTGCGCGGTAGTTTTATTATGCTTTTCTGCTATTGGTAAAACTCTCGGATCATCAAGTTTTTTCATTCTTGTAAGTGGAGAGTAAGCTTCAAGAATGATTTTATTTTTATTACAAACTTCAAGCAAATCTTGTTGGTAATTGTATGGACTGAACTCAACCTGGTCCATAACTGGAATTATGTTTGCGTAAGAAAACAGTTCTTCAAGATGAATTATCATATAATTACTTACGCCAATAGATTTGCAGTAACCTGATTCATAAATCTTTTCAAGCGCTTTCCAGCTATCTTTTCTTTTCTCTTTCACAGGCCAGTGAATTAAATAACAATCAATGTAATCTGTGTTTAAAGTTTTAAGACTTTTATCAAAAGCCTTTAGTGAAGATTCATACCCATGATCATCATTCCATAGTTTTGTTGTGATAAAAATTTCGTCACGTTTAATCCCAAAATTTCTTATTGCTTCGCCAACTTCTTTTTCATTGCCATAAATTCTTGCAGTATCAATATGTCTGTATCCGGCTTCCAAAGCCCACGTAACAGCGTTAACGCATTCTGTACCGGATTTGGTAAGATAAACACCTAATCCAAATTGTGGAATCTCAACTCCGTTATTCATTTTCATTTTATAATTAATATCTCTGTTCATATTTCCTCTTTGCAATGATTTAATTTTAAATAGGGAGTTTTCCACAATTTTCTGTTTCCAGAATTGTCATTCCCACGAAAGTGGGAATCCATATAAAAATAAGTGTTAGATTCCCGTTTTCACGGGAATGACACATTAATTTTGGCAGATAAATAATTTCTGCATTAATAAATATTTAATAGTTTCAGTGCCATAATCAAAATTGCAACAATCAAAACAAACTTAATAAGTTTTTCACCTTTTTTTACAGAAAGTTTTGCGCCCCACCAGCCGCCAAACGCATTACCAGCAGCGAGCGTTAGACCAAAATACCAATTTACATTATCCGTTAAAATAAAAACTAATAGTGCCGGAATCGTAAATACAAACACAACAAAAACTTTGTGCATATTCACGCGAATCAGATCAAGTTTCATCAAATACTGAAATGATGCCATTAATAAAAATCCAACACCAACTTGCAGGAAAGCTCCATAAAATCCAACAACAATCATTGCAACCACAATTTTCCAATCGATTGTAAAATCTGTAACTGTTTTATCGGATTTCTTTTTTGGCAGAAGCATAGTGATGATGATAAAAATCATTATCACACCGAGAATTTTCTCAAACAATTCATCACTTATCTGAACAGCGGTAATTGCCCCGATTATTGCACCGGGTAATGTAAGAGCAGAAAGAATTAAACTGTTTTTAAGTTCGTAGAATTTTTCTTTTTTGAAAGCGTAAACTGCAGATACATTCTGAAATAGGATAGCAACTCGATTAGTTCCATTTGCAACAGATGGATCTAATCCAAGGAATATTAAAACAGGCAAGGTAAGTGATGAACCACCTCCGGCATTAACATTTATGAAAGCTGCAACAGCACCTACAACAAATAAGATTATAATTCCAATTATATCCGGCAAACCATTCCTGTAAATTCTTTTTTAGGTAAAACAAAAATAAAGTATTTTACTTGTGAAAAGAATTAGAAATAGTATTTAATACTTAGTAATTAAAATTTTTTTGAGACATTTAGTGATTTTGTGTTTTAGTGGCAAAACATTTCTGCAACAAAAGCACCAACACACAAAAGAGCACCAAAATAAAAATTATCTAAACTTACATTAACTTTTATTAGGTTAAATATGAAATTCAAAGTGATAGAAATATTATCAGTAACCGTTTTCTTTTTATCATTTAGTCAATGCACACAATCTCAGCAATCTTATGTTAGAGAGAATTACGATAAAAAAGAATACATGATTGAAATGCGTGATGGAGTTAAACTTTTTTCCGCTGTTTACTCACCTAAGGATAAATCAATAGAGTATCCAATCTTAATTATAAGAACTCCATACTCATCAGCTCCATACGGAGAAGATAAATTTGCTGGATTTTTAGGTGCTTCAAAAGATTTTGTGCAGGAGGGATACATATTTGTGATTCAAGATGTTCGGGGAAGATATATGTCTGAAGGTGAGTTTGATAATATGCGTCCACACAATCCGAACAAAAAAAATAAAAATGATATTGATGAAAGCAGTGATACTTATGATACGATTGAATGGTTGATAAATAATATCGATAACAATAATAAAAAGGTTGGAATCTGGGGAAATTCTTATCCAGGTTTTTATGCTTTGATGGGCGCGATTGATGCGCATCCAAATCTTGTTTGTGCTTCGCCTCAAGCACCTATTTCTGATTGGTTTGTTGGTGATGATATGCATCATAACGGTGCCTTTTCAGTTTTAATGTCTTTTAATTTCTTTAAAGGATTTGGAAAACCAAGACCCGAACCATTGACAAAATATCCACCTGCTGCTGAGTATGATTCGCCGGACGCATATAATTTTTTCTTAGATCATACTCCATTAAAAAAATTGAATGAAAAAATTCTGAAAAATGAAATTCCTTTTTGGGATACGATGATGGCGCACAGTAATTATGATTACTACTGGCAATCACGAAGTAATTTACAGCACTTAAAGAATATTAAACCTGCAATTCTTCTTGTTGGCGGCTGGTATGATGCTGAAGATATGTATGGACCACTTCATATCTATAAGACTATTGAGCAAAATGATAAACCAAATAACACTAGATTAGTTATGGGTCCGTGGACTCACGGTTCCTGGATCTGGGCAAAAGGTGATTCACTTGGTGATTTCTATTTTGGCGGTAACACTGCTGATTATTATAGAAAAGAAATTCTATTGCCATTCTTTAAATATCATTTAAAGGGTGAAGGAAAATTAAATTTAAATGATACTTATGTTTTTGACACTGGAACAAATAAATGGAGTAATTATCCAACCTGGCCACCAAAAAATATTAACGATGTAAAATATTATTTTCAATCAAATGAGAGATTAAATGATCAAACACCAACAGATGAAAGATCTTTTACAGAATATATTAGTGATCCATTTAATCCTGTTCCATACACAGCAAAGTTCGAAGACTCCAAATCATTTTATAATAAAGTACATTTAATTGAAGATCAAAGATATATTTCAACACGACCTGATGTGTTAACATTTGAATCTGAAGTGCTAACTCAGGATGTTTCAATTGCAGGACCAATCATCGCAGACTTATTTGTTTCAACAACTGGAACAGATGCAGATTTTGTTGTTAAGATAATTGATGTTTATCCTGATGATGAAATAAATCCTGATCCAAATCCTGCTGAAGTAGAAATGGGTGGCTATGAAAGATTAGTTCGTACGGAAATTATGCGGGGAAAATTTAGAAACAGTTATGAGTTTCCAGAACCTTTTGAACCAAATAAAATTACTGAAGTAAAAATAAATTTGAATGATGCTTTTCATACATTCAAAACTGGACATAAAATTATGATACAGGTTTCCTCATCTTACTTCCCGTTCTTTGATATTAATCCAAACACATTTTGTGATATTTACTCAGCAGACAAAGATAAATTTGTGAAAGCTATGATTAAGATTTATCATTCAAAAGAATATCCTAGTAAAATTATTTTGCAAGTTATTGAGTAGTCTCTTTGCGTTAATTCACGTTAAATCTTTGTAAATTAAAAACCGTTGAAACGGTTAATCTTTTAGTGTGTGTTTCGTTAACCCACGACTTAAGTCGTGGGTTAATAAGAATGAGGAACTTTTTTCTGAACCGTTTTAACGGTTTACAATAACCAAGCAGTCAACTTTAGTTTCCAATAATCCTCTGTTAGGATTAACTAATAAACTAGTTATTAAATTATTAACAAGGTGAAAAATGAAAACATATATTAAACTATATCTAGTTATTCTTTTTTTGTCAATTGAATTATTAGCACAAGTTTATAATTCTAATGAACCACTCGCTCACACATATTCAATTGTTGCACGAGATCCGCAGACTGGTGAAATGGGAGTTGCAGTTCAATCGCATTGGTTTTCTGTTGGATCAATCGTTGCGTGGGGTGAAGCTGGAGTTGGGGTTGTCGCAACACAATCATTTGTTAATCCATCTTTTGGTCCACGTGGATTGGAACTTCTTAAAAAAGGAATGACAGCACAAGAAGTTGTTGAACTATTAATTTCCACAGATGAAGGAAGGGAAATGAGACAACTTGCAATCGTAGATTCAAAAGGAAATTCATTTGCTTACACAGGTTCAAAATGTATTTCCGAAGCAGGACATTTTGTTGGTGATGGTTATTCAGTTCAAGCAAATATGATGTTGAATAATACTGTTTGGAGTGCGATGTCTAAAGCATTTGAAAATACGAAAGCTCCACTTGCTGAAAGACTTGTTGCAGCATTGGAAGCAGCTCAGAATGAAGGTGGTGATATACGAGGAAAACAATCTGCATGTCTACTTATTGTAAAAGGCGACGCAACAGGAAATCTGTGGGAAGATAGATTAATAGATCTTCGTGTCGAAGATAGTCCAAATCCTGTTGATGAAATAAAAAGATTGTTAAAAGTTTATCGTGCTTATGAGCATATGAACAGAGGTGATCTTGCAATCGAAAAAAATGATATGAAACTTGCTATGGATGAATATAATGAAGCGATGAAAATGTTCCCTGAAAATCTTGAAATGAAATACTGGACCGCAATAACTTTAGCCAATAATGGAGATGTTGAAAAAGCATTACCAATGTTAAAAGAAATTTTTGCTGTGGATAAAAACTGGAAAGAACTTACAAAACGTTTACCGGCAGCGGGATTGTTGAATCTTAAAAAATCCATCTTAGATCAAATTTTAGAATAAGAGTTAAGGTTAATTATCTTATCATTAATATTTGCCGTTTATCAATTATAAATATTTTTCATAGAATAGCTCGGTATCTTTAAAAAACTTTCATTAAAAATAGAGGCAAATTATGTATGGTGTACTAAAATTGTATTTAATTGCAGTTTTATTTCTTTCCTCGTTCATCTCGATCACAGCACAACAAAATCTAACTATTCCACAAGCCAGTCAGCAAGCAATGGTTTCACAGCGAATTGGTTTAACAGATATCACGGTAAGTTATCATCGCCCTGCCGTTAATGGAAGAGAAGTTTGGGGTGCTCTCGTGCCTTTCGATCAAGTATGGCGAGTTGGTGCAAATGAAAACACAACAATTTGTTTTTCAACAGATGTGATGGTTGAAAATAAAGAAGTTGCTGCAGGAACTTATGGTTTGCATATGATTCCAACAAAAAATACATGGACTGTTATATTCAGCAGAGATAATGCGGCGTGGGGAAGTTTTTTTTACAATGAAAAAAATGATGCGGTTAGATTTACAGTAACTCCAGTTGCAAATGATTTTCGGGAATGGCTATCATATTCATTCGATGATCTAAGTGCAAAATCAAGCACACTTACATTGAAATGGGAAAAACTTTCGATTCCAATTAAGATTGAAGTTGATATTAACGAAACTGTAATTGCAAATATGGAAAAGGAGCTTACAGGTTTACCTGGATTTTTCTGGCAGGGCTGGAATCAGATTGCAACTTATGCTTTGGGAAATAATTATAATTTAGATATGGCATTAGCCTGGGCTGATAAATCAATTGGAATCAATAAAAATCTTACAAACATGATGACAAAATCTTTAATACTTGAGAGCATGGGAAAGAACGATGAAGCAATAAAAATTAAAAAGGAAGCATTTGCCTTGCCCGGTGTTGATGAAGCACAAGTAAACACACTTGGATATCAGTTAATGGGAATTGGTAAAACGAAAGAAGCACTAGAAGTTTTTGAAAAAAATACTATTGATCATCCTGATTCCTGGAATACTTGGGATAGTTTGGCCGAAGGATTACTAGCTAAAGGAGACAAAGTAAAGTCAAAACAGCTTTATGAAAAAGCTTTGGGAATGGCACCTGATAATCAGAAGGAAAGGATTAAAGGAATATTAGCTAATATTAAATAAATCTGAATACAAGAATTGTCAGGTTGAGCATAGTCGAAGCCTGACTTTTTATTTAGTTGTCGCTCTTCGATGGCCATACCACTCAAGGTGACATTTATGTTGTAAACTTCAATAGTGATTAGATTTGTACTTCAGAATAACTTTCTTAATATCATTTATAATTTTATTTTTACGCATCAATTGAACTTCTGAAATTTTATTAATTGCAAAACCCAAAAGAATCTTTACATAAACTTATCATTCCATTAACATTTCCAATTTTGTTATGGGTGATTTATTTAGTCACTTATTTATTTGCTATTTATCCTTACAAACTAGGGATTCTTCCCAGAAACCTCGGTGGTCTTGTAGGAGTTTTCACCTCACCATTAATTCATGGTGGATTTTCACATTTAATTTCCAACACTGCTCCATTAATTTTTATGGGAATTGGGATTTTTTATTTTTATCCAAAAGTAGCTTATAGAGTTTTTACAATAATTTATATTGGAACGGGAGTTCTTGTTTGGATATTCGCCAGAGAAGTTTATCACATCGGTGCGAGCGGAATTATTTATGGATTTGTTTCATTCTTATTTTTTAGTGGAATTTTCAGAAGAGATAACAGATCGATTGCCCTGGCATTGGTTGTAATTTTTCTTTATGGTGGATTGATTTGGGGTGTTCTACCTGTTGAACGCGGTGTTTCGTGGGAATCACATTTATTTGGAGCAATTGTAGGCTTGATATCCGCTTTTATTTTTCGAAAAGTTGATCCACCAAAAAGATATGATTGGGAAGATGAAAAATCTGATACCCCGATAAGGGATCTTGAAGTATCTTACGATCCGGAAAAAAATAAATTTTTAGATGAACTTTAAAAGATAAAGGTCATTGCGAGTGAGTCTTTGAGTGAAGCAATCTCATAATATTGTTATCGGAGATTAGATTGCTTCACCCCTATGAATCGGGGATTCGCAATGACATTCTAGCTGTTTGAAAAAAAATAAAAATATAGTAGGAATTAAAATGAAAAAAACTACAACAGAAACTCGGGCATATCGCACGGAGATGAATGACAAAATCTTAAACTCAGGATTTAGAGATTTTAATAAATTCTTTGCTCTCGATAACAAAGCATACATTGATGGCGCACTAAATGCAAAGACGAAAGAGTTAATGGGCTTATCAGCATCAATGGTTTTGCGATGCAACGATTGCATTTTTTATCATATTGATCGTTCAATTCAGGAAGGTGCAACACGCGAAGAATTATTGGAAACTTTTAATGTTGCATTGATTGTCGGTGGTTCAATTGTAATTCCGCATTTAAGATATGCATTTGAAATGATGGATAATATATTTGAAGAAAAAGGGAAAGCTGAATAATGATTATTGTACCAAAAAATATTGTTACTGTTGATGGTAAAGATAGAATACTAAAAAATCATTTTGTGGAAATTGAAAACGGAATGATCGTTCGAATTGCAAAAAATGATGAAAAATATTTTTCCAAAAATAAACAAAGAGTTTTTCGATTTGATGATCTAACTTTAATTCCCGGATTTGTTCAAACACATATTCATCTATGTCAAACATTGTTTCGTGGTATGGCTGATGATCTTGAACTGCTTGATTGGTTGCAATTAAAAATTTTTCCATATGAAAACGCGCATAATAAAAATTCTTTGCTCACTTCAGTTAGATTAGGAATAAATGAATTGCTTTTAAGTGGAACGACAACTTTGCTTGATATGGGAACTCTCAGAAATCAAGAAGTTATTTTTGAAGAGTTACAGAACTCTGGAATGCGAGCAATAGCCGGCAAATGTTTGATTGATGAAAATGATTTATTTCCTGAGTTTAAATCAAATACAAAATCAGAGCTTGATGAGATTTATCAATTAGCGAAAACCTATCATAACACATCAAACAGTAAAATTAAATATGGATTTGCTCCAAGATTTGTTTTATCATGTTCAGAAAAACTTCTTAAAGAATCTTTTGAAATGAAAAAAGATTTTGAAGGAAGTTTGTATCACACTCATTCCTCTGAAAATATGGATGAAATTGCTGAAGTTAAGCGAAGGCACAAAAAGGAAAACATTGAGTACTTTGATTCTATTGGGGTAATTGATGATCATTCAGTTCTTGCACATTGTATTCACGTTAATGATAAAGAGACCAAATTACTCAAGAAAAATAATGTTCGTGTTTCTCATTGTCCTTCATCAAATCTAAAACTTGGCTCTGGAATTGCGAACATTCCAAAATTTTTAAAGAAGGGAATTTCAGTTTCACTCGGTGCAGACGGAGCACCTTGCAATAACAATCTTAGCATCTTCAATGAAATGCGATTGGCAGCATTAATCCAAAAACCAATTCACGGATCAACAGTTATGGATGCAAAGACAGTGTTTAAACTTGCAACAATTGAAGGTGCAAAAGCTTTGCATCTTCAAAATGAAACTGGAAGTATTGAAGTTGGGAAAAAAGCTGATCTAGTTTTAATGAATTTAAATTCTAACATTCATTCAGCATCAGATAGTGATGAATCAATATATTCGAATGTTGTTTATTCCTCATCAAGTGATTCAGTTCATTCTGTAATGGTTGAAGGCGAGTGGAAAGTCCTAAATAAAAAATCACTTTTGTATGATCAGCAGGAACTAAATAAGAGATCTAAAGAAGAACTTAAAAAACTTTTAAGAAGAACACAAAATTGAAAAAGCAAATTCTTCTTGCCACAACAAATAAAGGCAAACTGCACGATGTTAAACAAATCCTAAAGGATACTGATGTAGAAATTTTATCCTTTCTGGATTTTGATGATTATCCTAATGTTGAAGAAACAGGATCAACATTTTTAGAAAATGCTGAACTAAAATGCAAAGCTGCATTTGAAAAATATAAGATTCCAAGTTTTGGCGATGATTCAGGTTTGGAATCTTTCCAGTTAAATGGTGACCCTGGCATCTATTCTGCAAGATATGCAGGAGAAGATTCTGATGATGAAAAAAATAATTTGAAGCTGATAAAAAAACTTTCGCAATGTCCTGAGCCTCATCCTGGAAGATTTGTGTGTGCCGCAGTTTTTTATGACGGAAAAAATTATAAATCAGCTATTGGAGAAATAAGAGGAAACATTATCAAATTCCCCAGAGGCAAAAATGGATTTGGTTATGACCCTTTATTTATTCCAAATGGATACGATAATACAATGGCAGAACTTACTCACGAAGAAAAAAATAAAATAAGTCATCGGTTAAACGCTTTTAAGGAATTGAAAAAATATTTATGAAAAGAATTTCATTATTTATACTATCAGTATTATTTCTATTTGCTGCTTGTAAAGAATCAACTACTGAACAAATACCTGTTCCAATTAATGATAAATATTATGTAATTAAAGATGGTGCGTCATTTGTTTATTCAATGTCAATCACAGACACGAATAATGTAGCATTTGATGGTTTTAGATATTTAACTGTAAACGATAGCATCGTTTTAGAGGGAACCAAATATAAAATTCAAAATGATTTATTTGAAACATTCACTCCAATTGATACGTTAACAACATCAGTTGTTTCTCATATTCGCGAAAGTAATGGCGGAGTTTTTACTTATGCAGATACAACTGGATTTACAGGATTCCTGCCGGATTCATTAAGGCAATATTTAACTGTCGATCGAGAAACGAGATTACTTTTTTATCCATTAAATGTTGGTCAACAGTATCCTGTTTTTACTTTGACCTTAAGTGCATTTATTATTGGAATAAATGTATTGGATGTTGATGCAGATGTTGAATTATTAGAAGATTTGAATATCAATGTGAATAATATTCCAACTAGTTTTTCGACATTAAAAATCAAATATACTTTTATTATTCGGCCAAGTTCCACGATCGAGATTGCCTACACTGCTTATGGTTGGACGACGAAAGAATTAGGTTTTGTCAAATGGGAAGGGGACGGTGAAGTATTTAATTTTTTGTTTAATGAAAATATTTTTCCAGCTGGAACAAATGTAAAAATGGATTTAACCGAGTATATCATTCCCTAACTATTTTTTTGCAATAACAACTTGAACTGTTTTAAATGTAAAATTGTACTTTTTTATTTCTCTGAATCCAGAATTTGTTAGCAGAGAAGTTAAGTCTACTTTTTGGTCAAACTCTTCAACTGAATCCGGTAAATAAGTATAAGCTGCTTTATCTCCGGAAATTAATCCACCTAATACGGGTAATATATTTTTGAAGTAAAATCTATAGATGCCTTTTATAATTTTATTAGATGGCATTCTGAATTCAATTACAGTCGCTTTGCCATTTGGTTTTAATATTCGAAAGAAAGAATTAAATCCTTCTTGAATATCATAAAAATTTCTAACCCCAAAAGCGACAGTTATATTAGTAACAGAATTATTTTTAAATGGAATTTTTTCTGCAACCATTTGAACTAAATGTCCATCAATCCAACTAGATTTTTTATCAAATAAACTTAACATATTGTAAGAAAAATCAGCACCATAGATTTGCTGCACACCCATTTTTTTTGCCTGTATTGCTACATCACCTGTTCCGCAGGCTATATCGAGTAAAATAGAATCAGAATTCAACCCAGTAAGTTTTAATGCTTTTTTTCTCCAATAAAAATCTAAACCAAGACTTAAGAAATGATTAAGAAAATCATACTTCCCAGCAATATTATCAAACATTTTTTTTACTTGTGTTTTTTTATCGTCCATATCAATCAATGCTTTTCATATTCAAAGATTTCTTTACCAATTTTTCTTCGCCACCAGTTGAAAAATAATTTTCCGCTCCACATAGAAATAATGGCAAATACTAATCCGCCAATTAAATCAATAACATAATGATACCATAAATAAACGGTTGAGAAGATCAATAAAGATCCGATTGGAATGAAGAAATATCTACTGCGGCTTCTTAATCGGACTGAAAGATACATTACAATTAAAGTAATCATTGTGTGTCCACTCGGAAAAACATCTCGTTGAACAACTTGTACAGGATTCAAAGTTCCAAACGGAATACCTTCACCAGTATTTGTCATTTCTCTTAAGTGATTTGTAAAGTATAACCCAGGTAGAATATCGTTTATAGTATTAAAATCATGTAAAGTAAATCTCGGACCAATTCCAGGAAGAGCAAAGTATCCTAAATATGAAAGGAAGAATCCATATATCACAGAGAATAAAGCAAAATCTAAAGCAACGAATCTATCTTTATTAAGTAAGGAAAGTCCAAGAATGATTGGAAGCAAGTAGAACATACCATAAACAATCTGTAAAATTTCAGTGATAATCGGATTAGAAAACTGAAGCAAAAAGTGAGTAGGATCTGTTCCAAATAAAAATCTGTCTGCAGCTATAAACCAATTATCGTAATCATAAATACGAATAGGTTTAACCATAAAGAATAATTGTCTAAATGTTAGTAATATTATTGGAGCTATATACCAGTAATGAACAATACGCCATAATTTATTTTCAGTGATAGCTTCAAGATAAGAAATAGCAAATGCTATGCTGATTACAACTAGATTAATAAAAATCCAGTTTAAAGAATTTTCGATTTTAGAATTAAAGACTAAATGAAGGACAATTAGAAATATTGAAAAACTAATTACAACTACATCAAATGCTTTAAGTTTTTTTATTAAGGATTTTATTCTGTTCATTAATCTGAATTAAGTAATCAATCGGGTTTTATATTGTTGGCAAACTCAGCGAGTTTTATAAAGTCATCAACCTTAAGTTGCTCTGCACGTAATGATAAATCAATTCCGCACCCGCTAAAATCTACGGTTGCAAATATACTATTGCTAAATGAATTTTTTAGAGTTTTTCTGCGATTTCCAAATGCAGCTTTTACAATCGATTTAAAAACTGAATTAAATCCACTATCATTTCGTAAATCATTAAAATGGATATGAATTATGGCTGAATCAACATTAGGCTTTGGGAAGAAAACATTTCTCGAAACTTTGAATGATAAGACCGTTTTACCAAAGTATTCAAGCAATACTCCTAAAATTCCATAATCTTTAGAACCAATTTTAGCTGTCATCCTTTTTGCAACTTCAAACTGAACCATAAAAACAGCATCTTTAATAATTTTGTTGGAATCAAAAAGTTTAAAGAGAATTGGTGAAGTAATATTGTATGGGATATTTCCAACTATTCTTATTTTTTGTGATTTTGATACAAATTGAATTAAATCCAGATCCAAAAAATCCTGCTGAATTAAATGAAGTTTAGAAAATCGAGATTGTAAATCCTCAATAACTCTTTTATCAATCTCAACAGCTGTTAGATCAGCTTTACTTTGATACAAATATTGAGTTAATGCGCCTTGGCCAGGTCCAATCTCAACAATTAAATCACTATCCTGTGGATCAATTTCAGTAATTATCTTCCGGATAATGTTTTGGTCCTGAAGAAAATTCTGTCCAAATCTTTTTAAAGGTAATACTTTGTTCATAATCGTTTATATAATATTTGAAAAGATAAGAATTTTATTTAGCAATCTTGCAAAACTGTTTGTTTAAGAAAAAAATATCTTATAGCTTTCTGATGAAACTTTCCAACCAAAATCCAGGAGTAAACAATGCAAGAAAAATTTATTGTTAGTGTAGATATGGGCGGAACCAAAATACTTGCATCAGTGCTAAATTCTAAAAAGGGAATAATTGCACGACAGAAAAAACCTACTAATATTATTAGCGGAACAAAAGTTTATGTTAAAGATATCGCTGAACTTGTTAATAAAGTTGTAAAAAGTTCTAAACTTGATTCAAAAAATATTGTAGCTGTTTGTCTTGGCGTTCCTGGTTCAGTAAATCCACAAACCGGAGTTATAGGAATTGCTCCAAATCTTGGAATTAAAAATTATAAGATGAAAGCAGAACTTGAAAAATTAATTCCATATCCCGTACTTTTAGAAAATGATGTTAACCTTGGTGCACTTGGAGTTAAAAACTATGGTGTTGGTAAAGTTGCAACAAATATGCTTGCAGTTTTTATCGGAACCGGAATTGGGGGTGGAGTTGTAATTGATAAAAAAATGTATCGCGGATTTAATTTTGTTGCAGGTGAAATTGGTCATATGCTTGTTCAGAAAAATGGTCCTAAATGTGGATGCGGTAAAAAAGGATGTTTTGAAGCTCTTGCAAGTAGATCTGCAATAGTAAATAATATTATTTACGATGTTAAGAAATTAAAAAAGAAAAGTATTCTTACCGATTTGATAAAATCAAATGAAAGAATTAAAAGTGGTTCGTTAAGAAATGCGATTGATAAAAAAGATAAGGTTGTAACTAAAAGGATTACTGAAGCCTGCGAAGTAATTGGTGATGTGCTTGCAAGCGTTTGTAATTTGATGAACTTTGATATGATTGTACTTGGCGGCGGAGTAATTGAGGCACTTGGTGATTTTATGCTGCCAATTATTAAAAAGCAATTTAATAGTCAGGTGTTTGCAGCAGCGGCTAAAGGTGTTAAAATAGTACCATCAAAACTTGCTGATGATGCGGCAATTTATGGAGGACTAGCTTTAGCTGAAGAATATTTGGGGATTAAAATTTAAAAAGTGTAATATCTTTTTAAGATGGACAAAAATTTTATGTGAATTGTGATTCAATTTCTAAAAGTTTTTCTGTCAATTCTTCCCATTTTTTAGTAGCTGATTCGAGTTCAGATTTAGCTTTATTAAATTTGTTAGTAGTTTCTTTGGCAACAATTCCATCATTGTAAATTGCCGGATCAGCTAACATTGTTTCTAAATTTTTAATTTCAATTTCCTTCATATTTATCTTTTCTTCCCACTTAGATATTTCTTTTACTAAATCTTTAGTCGCAATATGTTTTTGCTGTCTCAATTCAGCTTCAATTCGTTTTTGTTCTTTACGATTAACTGCAATTACAACAGGTTTATTTTCTTTAATCGATCCATCGCGCTCTAGTGAAGAAAAATCTCGTTTACTGAAAAAATAATCTATACCACCCAAATAAGTTTTTAAATGTCCTTTTCTTATATCAATTACTTTTGTTGCAATTGGTCTAAGAAAATCAACATCGTGCGAAACAAGTATTAATGTTCCTTTAAAATCCAATAAAGCTTTTTGAAGAATTAATTTTGATGTGTAATCAAGATGGTTAGTAGGTTCATCAAGAATTATAAAGTTAGCTTTTGTTAACAGAATTTTACAAAGTGCTATACGACTTTTTTCTCCACCTGAAAGTACGCCAACTTTCTTAAACACATCATCACCAGAAAATAAAAATGAACCAAGCAATGAGCGTAATTGTCCCACAGTTTTTTCAACAGCAATTCCATCAACAGTCTCAATAATTTCTAAATCAGGATTCAAATTATCAGCTACATCCTGAGCATAATAAGAGAGAATAGTATTGTGTCCTAAAATTCTATCACCAGAATTAAAATCGATTACGCCTGCAATGATTTTTGCAAGTGTTGATTTTCCTGCACCGTTTGGGCCAACAAAAGCAATCTTTTCGCCCTTTTCAATTTCAAAATCGATTCCATCAAAAACTTTTTTATCTCCATAAGATTTATAAATGGATTGAAGTTTTATTGGTGTTCTACCACTTTGTGGTGGTTCAGAAAATTTAATATTAATTTCGCTTTTATCTTCAGGCAATTCTATTAATTCAACTTTATCAAGTTGTTTTATTCTGCTTTGAACTTGTCGTGATTTAGTTGCCTTATAACGAAAACGCTCAATAAACTTTTGTGTTTCTTTAATCTTTTTTTGCTGCTGCTCAAATTGATGTACAGAAAGCTCATCTCGTTCAATTTTGTATTTGATATAAGAATCGTAATCACCCTTGAACGTAAAAAATTTACCAAGAAAAATTTCTAAAGTTCTGTTAGTTACCTGATTTACAAAATTCTTATCGTGCGATACAATTAACAATCCGCCTTTGTAAGCTTTTAGAAAATCAATCAACCACTCTAGTGAATCAATATCCAGATGATTTGTAGGTTCATCAAGAAGAAGAATATCGTTTTGTGAAATAAGGATCTTTGCAAGAGCAATACGCATTTGCCAGCCGCCGGAAAATTCATCGGTATAACGAGCAAAATCATCTTCTTCAAAACCTAATCCAATTAAAATCTTTTCAACTTTGGATTGTGATGAATAAGAATCCAATCCTTCAAGCATATGATGAACTTCACCAAGTTGATGTGCTAAATCCATTTGCTCATCATCAGTTAGATTCTGATTATTTAAAGCTTCGGTTAATTCAATTTCTTTATTCTGTAATTCAAGTATATCACTTAAAGCGGATGAAGCTTCGCCAAGTAATGTTTTACCGCTGTGTGTAACATGATCTTGAGGCAGGTAACCGATGGAAATTCTTTTTTGTTTGGATACGACTCCTGATTCCTGAGGAAGCATTCCTGCTATAATTTTAAGAAGGGAAGATTTACCAGTTCCGTTTGCTCCAACTAAAGAAATCTTGTCTCCCGAAGAGATTTTATAATTAATATCCTTAAAAAGATATTTACCACCAAATTGAAGAGAAACATTTATTAGATCAATCATTACAAATAATACTACTCTCTTAATACTGCTATTTTACCTGTTTCAACACTATTGCCTTCTTGATCAAAAGCAATAACAATATAAACTCCACTGTTCACTAAATCGCCGCTGTCATCTCTGCCATCCCAAAATGCAGTACGTCCACCGGGTGAAGAAAATTCACGAACAAGTTTTCCAGCAACCGTAACAATTTTTATATCAGAATCTCTTATGAGTCCATCAATTGTAACAAGTTTACTTCCATCCGTAATAACCAGAGGATTAGGATAAATATTTAAACCATTAAAACTTTCCACTGGTAAAATTGAAGGTGTATCAAATGAAGTTAAACCATTTGCAGTTCCGATATAAACTTTACCGCTTTTTTCATCTATTGCGATACTTTCAATAATATCAGATAGTAACGGGCTGTTTTTGGAATCCAGAGTTGAAAGTAAC
>JBATOT010000037.1:0-7431 GCA_049291095.1 Ignavibacteriaceae bacterium
ACCTAACGACGTTGCGCTTAACCCGCCGCCAATAACAAGGAAGCCGAATAAAGCACAACTGATAAATATTAAGCCGTAGGTGCTTATCTTGCGTCAGCAAAGCACCGAAGGCAAGTTAATTAATTTGAACGAACACTTAGAACAAAATGCCGAACAAAAACAAAACACCAAAAATCACAAGTCCGCCGAACTAAAATGGCGGTCGGGTTGAGGCGCTGGTTATACCTTGCAACTTATTTTGACCATAAAAAATATTTGTTACTTCTTTTTTCTTTTGCTAGGAAATATTTATTTGATTTATCTTGAAAGTAAGTTGCGTAAAGTGCGTTATCATTTGAAGGTGATTGTTCAATAATATCTTCAAACCACCAGTTAACACATTCTGGATGATTGATTTCAAAATAACGCAACTGTTCTTTGTTGATTTCTAGAAAATTATTTTGAATAAATGAACTATCATTTAAATTATTTCTAAATCTAATCCATAAACTATTATTATCAACATCGTGTAAAGTTTTAATTTCAAAAACACTTTTAGGAATAAATTCAGGAACAATATTTCTTTCAAATGCTCCTTTATTAAAAGCCTCTGAATAGTTTGAAAAATTTTCTTCTACTTGTTCATTACATACAAATACTGTATTAGTCACAAATACAATAAAAGCAGCACATAAAACAATTAAAGTAAGAACAAACCAAATAAGTTTATTATTTTTCAATATTACTAAAGGTATAACGACGTTGCGCCTAACCCGCCGCCCATAACAAGGAAGCCAAGTAAAACACAACTGATAAATATTTAACAAACTGCACTTAACTTGCATCAGCAAGTGCAGTTTGTAAGTTAATTAATTTGAATGAACACTTAGAACAAAATGCCTAACAAAAACTAAACGCCAAAAATTATAAATCCGCCGAACAAAAACGGCGGTCGGGTTGAGGCGCTGGTTAGGCATTTTTTATTTTAAAAGAATCATCTTTTTTGTTTCACAAAATTTGTGAGTTCTCATTTGATAAAAATAAATACCACTTGAAAGAGAGTTAGAATTGAAGTTTAACTTGTAGTTACCCTTATCTTGAAAACTATTATAAATCTCAGAAATTTTCTCACCTAAAATATTAAAAACTGATATATTGACTTCTGAAGGACTTTCAATGCTATATTCTATAGTAGTATTAGCATTAAATGGGTTTGGATAGTTTTGACTAAGTGAGAAGTTATAATTGCTATTTCGCAGGAACTTCATACTGTCTACTGGATTTGTAGTTTTATAAACTCCATAAGTCCCTGCATATAAATAACCTAAACTATCTAATGCAAGTGATGTTATAATATTAACTGGTAAATTCAAATGTTCAAGTGAAGAATTAAGAAGATTATATTTAAATAAACCAAAAGGAAAAGAACCTAAGTAAATTATGCTTCTATTAATTGGAAGAATAGCTCTTATATCTTTGACACTGTCTGAATTATTTAAATAATCCCAATCATATCCTTCATTCTCAGAATAATAAACTCCCTGAAGTCTATCACTTCCTCCAATAAAAATGGGAGATTCACTATTATTTCCTGCAATAGCTGTTATATCTCCATAATTAAAACCAGATAATATCCAATTTATCCCGTTATCCTCAGATAAATATATGCCTCTATCTGTTCCAGCCAGGAATTTGCCTGATAAAGTTATGTAAAAATTATAAGCGTATAATTGATTATTTAATAACTCCCAATTTTTCCCACTATCCGTTGATTTATAAATTGGATTCCACCCAGTATAAATAATTCCGTTTTCATCCATAGTAATAAATTCAATGTAACTACTGTCCAAACTGTTTTCTGCCCAAGTTTTTCCACCATCTCTTGATTCAATGATTCCAGAATTAGTACCCGCTAATATTTCATTTTCATTTATTACTAGTACTGAAATAAAATAATTCCAATAATCAAGTTGGTAGATTTTTTCGAAAGAAAAATCATTTTTAAATATTTTGAATAATCCTTTCTCGGCAGCAATATATGAATTGCCTTTCAAGTCAAATTGGATTTGATGAACGAAACTTGTGCTATCACCATCAATTACTTTTTCCCATAATTGCTGCGAAAAAGATAAATTACTAGTTAACGCTAATGTTATTATTAGTAATGATTTTTTTAAACTCAAAAACATAAATTATTCAATTTAATGCCTAACGACGTTGCGCCTAACCCGCCGCCCATAACAAGGAAGCCAAATAAAACACAACTGATAAATATTTAACAAACTGCACTTAACTTGCGTCAGCAAAAGTGCAGTTTGTAAGTTAATTAATTAGAATGAACACTTAGAACAAAATCTTTAACAAAAATACAATATCAAAAATCTCAAATCCGCCGAGCTAAAACGGCGGTCGGGTTGAGGCGCTGGTTATACAAAATGCTATTTATAAATTGGGACTGAAAATGTACCTTCTTCTAATTCATATATAAAGTTTTGGTTAATGTACGGTTCAAAAAAAGTTGCATTAAAATTAAAAGTTCCTGAACAAACATTATTAGTTTCATCATATTGATCGATAGTAATTGAGCCAACTAAAAGAGAATCAGAATAATAAATTGATATATAGTCGCCACCAAAATAGATTAGTTCACCTTTTTTATATGGAATTTCATAAGTCCCTGTTCCATTAAAACTATCAATTGATATATTTATTTCGTATCCGTTTATAAAAGAAATTAGTTTCAATTTTGATTCTGTGACTTTACTAATGTACCCAGATGGATTGTAATATACTTTTAAGTTTTCGTTACTTATGCTATCAACATTTACACTCAAATTACAATTAGTCGGGTTAAATAATTGAAAGTCTAATTCTGTTTTTGTATAAATATTAGAATAGTACTGATTCCAAACTATAAGTCTATTATTTTCAATTTTATAGTTCATTGTATCTGTAGTCATTCCAGGAGGTGCGAAATACTCAATGACAAGTTTTCCCTCATTTGCTTTTATTAAAGAACTATAACGGTGATTATCAAATATTTTGATTTTGCCAGTATTTATTTCAACTCCCAATGAATTTATTTTTTTATCAGAAGTAATTTGCATACCGTATAAAGAAAACGAAGGAGCTGGAATTGTGTTGGAGAGACTATCTAATAAATACCACTCTCCAACTAACTTAGAATCGACTTCATCTTTAGATAAAACAGGGTTATCATCTTTTGTGCAAGAGACTAACAAAAACAAAATTAAAAATGAATTAATAAAATGAAGTTTAAATTTCTTTTCCATTTTCAACTCCTTTTGTATAACGACGTTGCGCCTAACCCGCCGCCCATAACAGGGAAGCCAAGTAAAACACAACTGATAAATATTTAACAAACTGCACTTAACTTGCCTCAGCAAGTGCAGTTTGTAAGTTAATTAATTAGAACGAACACCTTGAACAAAATCTATAACTAAAATACAATTTCAAAAATCTCAAAATCGCCGAACAAAAACGGCGGTCGGGTTGAGGCGCTGGTTATATTACTTTATAAATAATTTTGTTTTTATTATTAATGATTTTTGTTTTAGCAGCTAATAAATTCTATTACTCTGATAAAGATTAAAATTCTTTAGAAATTAGTATTATTTAATTTTTAAGCGAATTCTTCTTCAATCCAGGCTAGATTATCTAGTTGCCCATTTTTTTCTAAACTATACCCATTCTTTTTTAACCAATAGATTATTGCCCTATATGAGTCTCTAGCATAATCCATTTTATCTTCTGTAAGTTCATATTCATCTTCCAGTTGCTCATTTTTATAGTACAACCGATGTTTGTCATCATAAATTAGTCCCAATTCATATTTAGATACGGAAGTGAACAGTGCAAAAATTTCTTTCATATCGTCATCGGTTAAGTTTAATAATCTCTTTTCCATTGCAAACTTTTAGTAATATAACGACGTTGCGCCTAACCCGCCGCCCATAACAAGGAAGCCGAATAAAGCACAACTGATAAATATTGAGCCGAAGGTGCGTAACTTGTTTTCATACGCACCGAAGGCAAGTTAATTAATTAGAACGAACACTTAGAACAAAATGCCGAACAAAAACAAAACGCCAAAAATTATAAATCCGCCGAACTAAAAAGGCGGTCGGGTTGAGGCGCTGGTTATACAACCTTAAATAGTATTGTTAGAATATGAACTGCGAATTGATTTTCTATTACTAGTGAAACCGATTTATTCCACATTGTTATAGGAAAATTGTATTTACTAATTGAAATATTTAACAATTTATTTGAAAAAATTTCTGGTTCATAAATTCCATTTAATGGACTAACAATCAACCAAGAAGGAATACTGTTTGATTGAAAGTTCCATATAATTGTATCTCTTACACCTTCATTGTAAAAAATAGAACTAACCGATGCACCCATCCAATTTGTAGTGTCAACTTCAAGAACAATTGTATCTCTTGAAAAAAGATGCCAGGCAAATAATTGGAAATCTAAATTATCTGTTTTACTAGAAGATTTAACTTCAAACTGTCTACAAGTTATATCACTAGTTTGCCAATCTCTAAACGGAGTATAATTCCTATCTTGTTTGAAACATATGGAGTATAATCCATCAGAAAGATTATTAAAAGTATATCTTCCATTCTCAGTAAAAACAGAATCAATAAACTGCGAGCTATTATTATTTTCTTTATGAAGTTTAATCCATAAAGTACTATGTGGTTGTCTATTGTAATCTCCAATAGTTACCTTCCCACTAATTTTTCCATTCTTAATAATAGGTTCAGTCGAATTATCACATCCAATAAAGACGAATTGGAATATTAGAGTAAATAAAATCAAATAAATTGTTTTCATATTTTTCTCTAATTTAGTTGTATAACGACGTTGCGCTTAACCCGCCGCCAATAACAGGGAAGCCAAGTAAAACACAACTGATAAATATTAAGCCGTAGGTGCTTAAATTGCGTCAGCAAAGCACCGGAGGCAGATTAATTAATTAGAATGAACACTTAGAACAAAATGCAGAACAAAAACAAAACGCTAAAAATCTCAAATCCGCCGAACTAAAATGGCGGTCGGGTTGAGGCGCTGGTTAGGTTGTTTTAAAATATATTAAAAACTAAAAACGCACTAAACTCATTAAATGGTTTTGAATTTTGAATAATATTAAACTTATATTCAAATCCAGTATATAATAGACCATTCCAATCATTTGTTAACCCAAGTCCAAGTGGAATACCAAAGCTCTGTAGATTTGTGATAGAATTATTAAAATGCGCCGAATCGTTTTTATAATACTCTATATTGCTGAATGAAATACCGCTATCAAAAAAGAAACAAATATGTTTGAGCAGTGGATGAGTTTTATGTAATTGTATGCTATGACCAAAAGTGAAATCGATTTTTTCGAATTTAGAATTATCAGGTTTATTATTGTCGCCAAATTTAAGATCAAGTCCAAAATACCTATTGTAAGATAAATTGAAAAAACTATTTCCCATATGATAATACATGGTGCCGCCAAATTTAAATCCAAATCTAGAATCACCGAGTTCTTTGTATCCGAAGCCAGGTGTTAAGCCGATATAAAACTCATTATGATCTAAATTAATAATTTGTGCAAAAGAAAATTGAGGAATAATAAAAAATAAACAGACGATAATGAATTTTATTTTATTCATTTGTTTACAACCTAACGACGTTGCGCCTAACCCGCCGCCCATAACAAGGAAGCCGAGTAAAACACAACTGATAAATATTAAGCCGTAGGTTTGTAACTTTTTCAGTACAAACCGAAGGCAAGTTAATTAATTAGAACGAACACTTAGAACAAAATGCTGAACAAAAATACAATTTCAAAAATCTCAAATTCGCCGAACCAAAATGGCGGTCGGGTTGAGGCGCTGGTTAGCTACATTTAGTACACAATAAAGTTAATTAACAAACTTTACTGAAAACGATCCTTCTTTAATAGATCGAGTGTATGCACCATAATTTGAAACTAGAAAATAGAATTTACCAGAGATTGATTCATTGGTAAATGATTCAACAATAACTTTACCAGTATCTTGAACCGAAGTGGCATAACCTTGCCTAGATGAAATTGGACTATATTCTCCATAAAATTCGTAGATAGAATCAGGGAATTCTCTTTTGTAAATATTTTTGGAAACACTAAATGTATCTATTATAAATGAAAGTTGACTAAAGTCATTTGAACTAATAATAACTATTGTATTTCCGTTATTTCTTTTTTCAGCATAAGCTGTTTTAGTAGAATTCCACTGTTCATCAAGAATCTTACATTCAACAGTTCCCAATAATTTATCGTTTAGTTGAGTAGGATCATCAATCTCTGAACAACTGACAATTAAAAGAGGAAGAATTAGAAAAAATTTTATTTTCATAATTAAAATAGTGTTTATATGTAGCTAACGACGTTGCGCCTAACCCGCCGCCCATAACAGGGAAGCCAAGTAAAACACAAGTGATAAATATTTAACAGCCGTTGCGTAAATTGCGTCAGCAACGCAAACGGCTGTAAGTTAATTAATTAGAACGAACACTTAGAACAAAATGCCTAACAAAAACAAAACGCCAAAAATTATAAATTCGCCAAACTAAAACGGCGGTCGGGTTGAGGCGCTGGTTATGTGTATGATAAAACTAATTATAAAAAATTAAATTACTTTTTATTAACTCTTTTTTTAAGATTCTTGTAAATTTCTTTTCACTTGGTGATAAATTAGCAGACAAATCAAAGAAAATTAAAAATGATTTTAAATCTGCTTGAAGAATATTTCTAAAACTGTCTTCTGAACTCCACCGATGCCGATGATTCCACTTAAGTAATTGAATTTTATTTTCAGAGTTTTTAATATTGTTTGAGTATTTCTTAAAACTTATACAATAAGGTTCAATTCTTGATGACTTTAATATTTTAGAAAGTTGATCTTTATATAATTCAAATAGCCCGATTGGATTAAGGACTGTTTCTGCAAAGTCATCATTCCCAGAATTAATGAATGAAAAAACTTGAGCTAAATCATCACCGCAATAATAAGTGCCTATTGAAATATATTTACGAGCATATTCATCGCCAACAAACCAGAAATAATTAAAATTATGTTCTCTTGAACCAAAAGGTGTCCACTGTATTCTAAAATGTTGTTCATTCCCATTCATTATTCGAATTAAGGAATTGCCATATTTTTTAAAGCCAAATCTTTTAAGAGGAACTTCAAATTCTTCTTTTGCGTAACGATGAGATTTATCTAACCAAGAATCAGCCATTATAAAATTTATTTATACACATAACGACGTTGCGCCTAACCCGCCGCCCATAACAAGGAAGCCGAGTAAAGCACAACTGATAAATATTAAGCCGTAGGTTTGTAACTTCTTCAGTACAAACCGAAGGCAAGTTAATTAATTAGAACG
>JBATOT010000038.1:0-93375 GCA_049291095.1 Ignavibacteriaceae bacterium
CTCAGCCCACTGAAGAATTTGAATTACTTCCATCAGAAAGACTTACAAACAAACTAGAAGCAAACAGAAGAAAAATAAAAAGTTTTGAGGGTAACGGAACTATTTTTGTTAATTCATCTTTAACCGGAGAAAACAGCGCTTCCTTTAGAATCATACTTCAAAAACCTGATTCAATTTATCTTACTATTATGGGCCCATTTGGGATTGAACTTGCACAAGCATTGGTTACAAAACAAAGATTTACATTTTATGATGCTCTGCAAAATACAGCTTACATAGGTGATGTAAATTCAAATGCTTTACAAAGTATTTTCAGGATCAATTTATCATTTGAAGATTTGCTTGATGCTTTCATCGGTTCTGTAAATCTGACAAACAATCTTTACAGGGCCCCGGATGATTATAAAGTGGAAAATGAAAAATATGTGCTTACTTATTTTGATTCAGTCAGAACAAATAAATCAATCTATAAAGTTGATGTTAGACAATTAGGAATTACTGATTATCAATTATTTGATTTAGATGAAACTTTAATATTACAGGGAAAGTACTCGGATTTTGAACTGCTTGAGAGTGTTGCTGTACCGTATAAGATCGGAATTGATAATATATTGGATGAACAGAAGATCAATATTGAATACAAAAAAATTTCAGTTAATAAAAAAAATATTTTAATTGATTTTAAATTGCCGGATGATGTTACAGTTATAAAATGGTAAAACTATTTTTACATAGTTTTATTTTCTATCTGATTATTTTTGCTTGCGTTTCGTATTCGCAGTCAGATCAAATTAACTTGAAGAAACAAGAGCTATCAAAATTAAAAGATGAAATTTCTCGCCTTGAGAATGATCTATCTCAAAAAACAAAAAAGGAAAAAAAATCTTTAGAAGCTTTTGAGAATATCAGCAAACAAAATTTTCTTGTAAGTAAACTTCTTGCAAATCTTCGTTCAGAAGAATATCAGAAACAAATCGAGATAGAAAAGCAAACAACAAAAATCACTTCCATCCAAAAAGAAATAGATGCTCTGCAAAAAAATTATGCAAAGTATGTGGTTGCCAGTTATAAGAATGGAAAACAAACTGAGCTGGAAAGTCTTTTTAATGCAGAATCTTTTCAACAAGCAATTATAAGATTAGAATATTTAAAAAAATTTTCCGTTAGCAGAGAAAAAGATCTTAAGAAGTTAGAAAAAAATAAAATTGATTTGATTTCGGCCAGAGAAAAACTTGAAATAGAAAAAAAGGAAAAAGAAATTTTAACTGAGCAGAAAGTCGTCGAGGAAAAAACTCTACAGAATAAACTGAAAGACCAGAAATCAATTTTAGCTGAGATAAAAAAAGACAAAAAGAAAATTGCAAAAAGTGTAAATGATAAAAGAAAATCTGAACAAAAAATTAGAGATTTGATTGTAAAATTGGTTGAAGAAGCTGAGCAGAAAAGATTGGCTGAAGTAGAAAGGAAAAGGAAAGAAGCGGAACTATTGAAGACAGAAACTGTAGTGTCCAAAGAAACCAAGACATCAAATAAAACAAAAAAAGAAATTGTGCAAGCCGAATATGATGTTGATCTTTCCACAAAGAAATTTGGATCGTTTGCAGAAATGAAGGGCAAGTTAAATTGGCCCATTTCAAAAGGTAAAGTCGTAAGAAAATTTGGTGAATCATTAAATCCAAAACTAAAAACTCTTACGGTTAATTATGGAATTGATATTAAAGCAAGTGGAGATTTAAGTGTAAAATGTGTTGCAGAAGGAGTAGTGTCTGTTGTGGAATGGCTTCCGGGTTATGGCACAATAATAATTGTTAGTCACAAAGGTAATTACCGAACTGTTTACGCTCATTTATCTGAGGTTTTTGTAAAAGAAGGAGATAAAGTAAACCCCGGTGGATTAGTGGGAAAAGTAAATGAGGGTGTTGAGGGAAATGTTTTACATTTTGAAGTTTGGAATGCAAGACAAAATGTTAATCCAGAATTGTGGTTAAGAAAATAATCCATACAATTTGAAACGGATATTAAAAATAATAGAATCAAAAAAAGTTTTATTTAAAAACTTTACCTCACTTTCAATACTCCAATTATCAAACTACATTTTTCCTATAATTACATTGCCATATTTGGTTAGGATTTTAGGACCGGAGAAATACGGACTCGTAAACTTTGCAACAGCATTTGCGGCTTATTTTACCATCATCACTGATTATGGTTTTAATCTTTCTGCTACGCAGGAAATTTCTGTTAACCGCGAAAATCCGAACCGTATTTCAGAAATATTTTCTTCAGTTTTTACATTAAAAATGTTACTGTTTTTATTTTCAAGTGTAATATTTTCCGGAATCATTTTATTCGTTCCGATCTTTAATGAAAATATAGTATTGTTTATTGTTACATTTTTTAGTGTACTGGGAACAGCATTATTCCCGCTATGGTTTTATCAAGGTATGGAGCGGATGAAATACATTCTTATAATTTCTGTTTCGGTTAGATTTGTAACAACAATTTTAATTTTTGTTATCGTAAACACCGAAAGCGATTTTATAAAATATGCCGGGTTAAATACAATTACACATTTTGTAATCGGTATAATTGGGCTGCAATTTGCTCTTAATAAATTTGGATTAAAATATTCTTTACCGTCTCAAACATTAATAAAACAACAACTTAAAAATGGATGGAATCTTTTTTTATCAACTGTCTGGATAAATCTTTATACAACTTCAAACGTTTTTATATTAGGCCTATTTGCTCCTGCAAATGTTGTTGGATATTATGCTGCGGCTGATAAAATAAGAATTGCGTTTCAGGGGGTGCTTTCTTCAATGTCTCAAAGTGTTTTTCCCTATGTAAATAAATTGCTAAGTGAATCCTACGAAAAGTTTATTAATTTTAATCGGAAATTATTTAAAATTGCTGCTGTGGTCGGGGCTATAATTTCTTTTCTTTTATTTCTGTTTGCAGAGATATTAGTTAATATTATTTTGGGTCAGGAATATCAACAATCAATTTTAGTTTTAAGAATTATTGCCTGGCTGCCGCTGGTTATATTTTTAAGTAATGTTTTAGGTATCCAAACAATGCTGCCGTTGAATAAGCATAAAAGCTTTTCAACAATATTATTTATCGCTGCAACCATTAACTTAACTTTATCATTTATTCTTGTCCCAATGTATTCTGAGATTGGAACTGCAATATCAGTCTTATCAACAGAAACATTTGTAACCATTGCTTTTTATTCGTTTATTAGATTTAATAAAGTAAAGATTTTATGAAATACGATTTTTTAATCGTTGGTGCCGGATTCGCAGGTTCAGTTATGGCCGAAAGATTGGCATCACAATTAAATAAAAAAGTTTTAGTTGTAGAAAAACGAAATCATATTGCAGGTAATGCTTTTGATGAATTTGATGAGTATGGAATTTTAGTTCACAGATATGGTCCGCATATTTTTCATACAAACAGTAAAGACGTTTTTGATTATTTATCTCAATTCACCAAATGGATACCTTATGAACATAAAGTATTAGCAAAGATTGGAAATGAACTTTATCCAATACCAATTAATAGAATTACAATAAATAAACTTTATAATCTAAATTTAAAAACAGAAGAAGAAGTAAAAGATTATTTTGAAAAAGTAAAAGAAAAAAGATTTCCAATCTTAAACTCAGAAGATATAATTGTTAATCAGGTTGGTAAAGATTTATTTGAAAAGTTTTTTAAGCATTACACAAAAAAACAATGGAATCTTGAAGCAAGTGAACTTTCCCCAAGCGTATGTGGAAGAATTCCTGTAAGAACGAATGACGATTGCAGGTACTTTACGGATAAATACCAGTTTATGCCAAAAGAAGGCTACACAAAAATGTTTGAAAAGATATTGAATCATAAAAACATTGAAGTAATTTTAGATACAGATTATAAAAGTATTTTAGATTCAATAAAGTTTGATAAAATGATTTACACCGGACCCATAGATTACTTCTTTGATTATAAATTTGGAAAACTTCCATATCGTTCAATTAGGTTTAAGTTTAGGAAGTTACCTCAAGTTCAATATCAAGAAACTGCACAAATAAACTATGTTGATGAATCAGTTGAATTCACGAGAGTAATTGAACACAAACTACTTAGTCAGCAAAATTATGATACCACAACTATCTCAATTGAATATCCACAAAAGAATGGTGAGCCATTTTATCCAATTCCAACTGACGAGAATAGACATCAATACCTTTTATACAAGAAGGAGTCTGAAAAATTATCAAATGTTATCTTTTGCGGAAGATTAGCAGAGTATCAATATTATAATATGGATCAGGTTGTTGCTAATACATTAAAGATATTTGGGAATTTGTAAAGATGAACGAGCAACCTTTGGTAACCGTAAATATTCTTTCATTTAATCGTAAAGATGAATTACGAAATACTTTAACTAAAGTTTTTGAGCAGGACTATAAGAACATAGAAGTGATTGTCGTGGATAATGCTTCAAATGATGGAAGTTCTGAAATGGTTAAAAATGAATTCCCATCAGTGCAACTAATTCAAATGGAAAAAAACATTGGAATAGCTGGCTGGAACGAAGGTTTTAAAGCCGCTAAAGGAGAGTATGTTTTGGTTTTGGATGATGATAGTTATCCTATTAAGGATTCAATCTTTAATGCAACTCAAAAAATGAATACAACACCATCTATTGGAGTATTAGCCTGTAAAGTAGTTCAAAATAATTTAGAAAAAAAAATTGAAGTTTCAGACCAAGAAGTAGAGAGGAATTCAACATCTTTTATTGGTTGTGGTGCTTTCATCAAAGCAATGGTGATTAAAAAAATTGGTTATTTCGAAAAAAGTTTGTTTATATATATGCATGAAGTAGAATATGCCATGAGAGTAATCAATTGTGGTTGGGAAGTTATTTTTTATCCTGGTTCTATAGTTATTCACAATAATTCACACCTAAATCGAAAAATTGATTCAAATCATCTTGATGATCGTAAAATATTTTACGACGTGAGAAATTTATTCATTATTATCTTTCTTCATTTCCCAATAAGCACGATAGTTGTCAAAGTTCCTAGAATTATCTTTGGAAGAGTTTTATTTGGAATCATATATGGCAAATTAAAAGTTGTTTTATCAGCAATTTACTCTGTTTTAGTTTTGTCAATTCAATTTAATTTTAATAGGAATATTTTGAGTAAGAAGACTCAGAAGTTATACAAATATGGTTCTTTTGCTGGTGGTTTTTTCTTCTTCAATTCTAACTATGGTTTAAATAGGCCCAAATGGCTGAAGTTAAATTAAATATTTTGATTTCTGGTATAACTTCAGATTCATCATCCCTTTTTGTTTCATTATACAATTATCTTAAAACCTATGGGCATGAGGTTTGGTTTACTATTCCGGAATATTCAGGAGCAGTTTCTTTAATTGAGCGAAAGATTCCTTTCATTAAATTAAAGCAAATTAAAAATGGGAATAATTTGGGATATGATGAGTCGAAACTATTAGAAAAGTGTTTATACTATAATTTAAAACAAATGACATTATTTTCTAGTATAACTAAAGGAATAAAAACTAAGCAAATTTTGAAAGATGGTAGCAGACTTTTTAATGCTTATAGTAAATACTTAGATGATAATAAAGTTGATTTAATAATTTTGTGGGGTGGGATCAGATATTATTCAAGTATACCTGCGGCTATTGCAAAAATAAAAAATATCAAATGTATATTTATTGAAAAGGGTCTCTTCCCATTCACTCTTCAAGTCGATGATATGGGTGTTAATGCTTCTAGCCAACTTAAAAATACATTTGGTTCAATTTCTTCTAGTTTATTGAGTCATTCCCTAGATTTTTATCAATCTCAGTTAAAGCAACAATGGTACTTCACTCAACCCTTAAATAATATTAGCTCTTTAATAAAAATTAAATGTTTGATAAATGATTATGGATTATTAGAATTATTTGTTAAAATATTTCATAAGTACTTTGATACCAAACTATTAAAAAAATTTAATTATAAAGATAATTGGAAGGTTACTGATCCAGTATCGACCTCAGAATCAATCGTTCACAAAGATTATATTTTTATACCATTTCAGGTTTCTGACGATTCACAATTACTTGTTCAAGGAAATTGGATAAAGAATAATATTTCCTTAGTAGAATCGGTTTGGAGAAGTTTAATCGAACTTGGATTAAAAATAAAAATTGTTGTTAAAGAACATCCGAGAGAATATATAACTGATAGTTTTACGGAAAAATTAAGCAAATATGATGTGTTGTATTCAAATGCAGGTACAGCTGAATTAATTCAAAAAAGTAAATTGATTGTGACTATAAATTCAACAGTTGGATTTGAAGCCCTAGTTTTTAATAAACCTGTTATAATTACAGGAAATGCATTTTATGAATCAATTCCATTTATTCTTAAATCCAATAATCAAGCGGAGTTAACTTCAAATCTTAAAAGAGTACTGATGTCTAATAGAAATTTTGAAGAAAGAGAAGTTAATAAATATGTTTCTACTGTTTATAATAAACTGGTTAAATGTAATTATGTTTCACCTGAAAAAACGGAGATTGATAATCTTTGGCAGTACATTTATAATTTACACACTACAAATATTTAAATTAATTTGAAAAAAAAACTTTTAGCACTTTGTTACAGACCACCTGAACCTGGAAATGCCCAGAACTCACAAGGACAGTACTTTATTCTACAAAGTGCTCAGAAGTTTTTTGATATACAAATATTAAGTTTTAATCCTACTGCTTATAGTAAGGACTCCAATAGCTTTTTTATAGCCATCTTTTCAAAGATTGCTAAAATAGTCAAACTTATTTTATTGGGAAGATCACCAAGACTTTCTCATTATTGGGATAAAAATTTTTTCAATAGCTATCAAAAAATCCTAAATGAATTTAAACCTGATTATTTATACATTGATCATATTTTAATGATGCAATACCCTCTAAAACTATTCCCAAAATCAAAAATATGGTTGTATAATGAGGAAAGTCAATTATATATCAAAAAATATAAACTCAGGAAGAATCTAATCGAACTAGTAAAAAATTATAGGCTAGATTATTTTGAAAAAAAATCTTTATATCATTCAGATAAAACCTTTTTTATCACAAGAGAAGAATCAAGTTACGTAGAAAATCTTGGTTTCAACTCAGTTAAAACTATGCCATATGCAATTGATGATAAATATTTTTCATACAATTGGAATCCAAATCAAGAAACATTCAGTCTATTGTTTATTGGTGATTATTCACATCAACCAAACAAAGAAGCTGCCAATTTAATTTGCAAAAAACTGTATCCTGCTATTAAGAATTTGCAAATTAAAATTATCTTAGTTGGAAGAAATCTTGATAAAATTAAAAAATACTTAAACACTGAAATTACTAGCTATGAAAATGTTGAAGACGTTCGAAAATTTTATCGAGAGTGTACTCTATTTGTAGCTCCGATATTTTCTGGTGCTGGAATGAGAATAAAAATTCTTGAAGCAGCATCTTGTGGAATACCAGTTTTAATGACGCCTCTTGCAAATCTAGGAGTGAATATGGAAAACTCTAAGGAAGCATTTATAGAAAAGGACATCAGTGGGATGATTAAATCAATTAGAAAAATTTATGCATCAGATCGTACAGATTTAGTGAATGTTAGTATTAATGCAAATAATAAAGTAAAATTACAATTTGGTTTAAGTAAGATGAATAGGCTTTATGAAGAAGTATTCTCAGACTTGTCATGAAAATCCTTCACCTTCATACAGAATTAAATTTAGCTTGCGGTATTACAAGAACAATAACGCAAATTGTTAGCTACTCTCCAAAAAGTTCAATACATTACATAATTTCTTTAGGTGGCAATGCACTTAATCGATTTGAAATTTTTAATGATAAATTGAATGTGTTTACTTTTAATCGGAATACTATATCAGGAACGTTAAATATACTTTTTGCTCTATTTACGTATTGTAAAAAAAACTCTGTTCAGATTGTTCATTCGCATCACCGTTATTTTGATACACTAATTTGGATATTAAAACCATTTCTTAAAATTAAAACGATCACTTCAGTTCAAAGTAAAGTTAGTGGAATTAAATTATTTAGTTATAAAGCTGATAGACTAATTGCATGCAGTGGCACAATAAAGAAACATTTGATAGAATTTTTTAATATTGATGAAAGACGGATTAAAGTGGTTTTTAATGTAGTTGATTCTAAATCGATTTCTATATCGCAGGAATTAAAACAATTTAAAATGAGTATAGGAATTGAATTAGATAAATTTGTTATTGGATTTATTGGCAGAATTGATTTTGCGGAAAAAGGAGTTGATATTTTACTTGATGCCTTTAATGAATTATCGATCTCAAATCCAAATATCCATTTATTGTTGATTGGTGATGGGGCCAATAATCAAGAGGTAAAAAGTTTCTGTGACTTACATAAAACAAACACAACATTCTTGACTTCAAAGGAAAATATATTCGATTATTATAATCTTATGGATTTGGTTGTTCTCCCATCAAGAGTTGATCCATTTCCTTTAACAATGATAGAATCAGGATATATGAATCGCCCATTTATAGGAAGCAACGTTGATGGAATTCCTGAACTAATAAGTAATGAAGAAAATGGATTACTTTTTGAATCCGGGAATGTTGAAGAATTAAAAACTCAAATCGCTCGAATCTACAATGATAGAAAATTTGGTGAAAAACTTGCTGAAAATCTCCATAAAAAAGTTTTGGATTCCTTCACAGTTGATAAAATAATCCCCCAGTATGAAAAACTCTATTCGGAATTGTTAGTTGAATAAAAAAAGTTCAATAGAGTTACTCGGAACTAAGTTCAGTAATGTTTCATATAATGAAATACTAGATGCAATTCAACTAGCTATTCGAACAAGAACTAAACTTACGATTTGCTATGCAAACGTTAATTCTATTAATCTATCGATAAGTGATAAGAAGATTAAGCAGCTGTTATCTGAATTTTATATTCTTCATCCGGATGGGTTTGGAGTTTATTTGGGATCGAAAATATTAGCCGGCAAAAATGGATTTTCTTATAAACAAAGCGGTTCAGATTTATATGAACAAATTATTGAGAACGCCATCCTTAACCAATGGAAACTTTTTATTTTTGGTGATACTGACGAAACTTTAGAGAAGATAAAATATAATTGCGCGGAATTATCCATTGTTGGTAAAAAAAACGGTTATGTTTTTGAAAATGAAAAATTATTAATTGAGATAAATAATAGTAAACCTGATATTTTAATTGTTGGATTGGGAACTCCAAAACAGGAAGAATGGATAGTAAAGAATAAATCAAATTTGATGGTTAATGTTATTATTGCAGTTGGTGACGGGATTAAAGTCTTTGCCGGTAATAAAAGAAGGGGACCAAAGATATTGCAAAAGCTGGGACTTGAATGGTTTGTCAGGTTTATTTTTGAACCAAAACGTTTGTGGAAAAGATATTTTATTGGCATTCCTTTGTTTATTTTCAGAGTAATAAAATTTAAGTTCATGAATACAAAAACCGGATAGTTTTATGAAAACAACTTTTACTTTTTTGATTTTATTTCTCATTGGTTTTTCATCCTCTATGATTTCGCAGAATAAAATTGAAAAATCCGGAAATGGATTTTCAATAAATATCTCTTTTGATGAATCTTACTTTAATGATACTAAAAACGGGATATTAACAATCAGGGATTATTCTGATTTTACTGATGTATCTCAATCCGGTAAATTTAAGTTACCATCAAGTACTTTTTTGATTGTCATTCCACAAAATTCAAAACCAAATATTTCCTTTACTTCTCTTGAAACAGAAATAATTAAAAATGTTATTCCGGTTTTGCAGCCTAAAGCCAAATTAATTAATGATTCAACTTTGGACTATGAACAAATTGATTTTTCAGAGGCTGTAATTGATAATAAACCAAATAGTTCTATTGAAGTAATTGGTTTTGTATGGTACCGCGAATTTTATTGTGTGCAGGTTAAAATAAATAGTCATCAATTTAATATTAACAGCAGCGAAATAAATAGAATTAAAAGCGGAAAGCTTTCAGTTGATTTTGGGTCTAATTATCCTTTTTCTTTTGTTGAAAACTTTAACGATAGCAATAAGAATTTAAGTGAAGATCTAAGCAGGTTTATTCTTAACTATGAGATGGCTGATCAATTTACCGGGAGACAGCCTTTAGTACTTGAAGATACAACAGGTAACTGGATTAATTATGGATTGGAATATTTAAAGATCGGTACTGCTAAAGATGCTTTGTTCAGGATTACTAAAGCTGATCTTGAAGCAAAGGGAATTAACACTACATCGATAAATCCAAAATCTTTTCGTCTAATTGAATCAGGGATTGAAATACCTGTAACAGTTTTTGGTGAAGATGATAATGTTTTTAATGATAATGATTACATACAGTTTTATGGAACGCTCAACTATCCTGAAATATCTCATAGAGTAATTAATAATCCGGATGAACCTTATAACGAATATCTTGACAGATATTCTGATACAACATTTTATTTTTTAACATGGGGTGTGCAGGATGGTAAACGAATTAATACTCAAACAACATTTGCATCAGGATTAACTGATTCACTTACATACTACAATTATTTGTTGCATACAGAAAGTAACAGGCTGTTTCAAAATTTTTATACTGATGAAGTTGAAAATCAATCGCCGGGCTGGCTTAGAAATAAAACCTGGTATTATTTGCAAACTGTTTGGTTATACAGTAACACAACACGTAATTATAATTTTACAGTTACAGATGCTATCCCCAATAAAACTGCAAAGTTTTTTTATAAAGCTGTAAGCGGCGGTTCGAATATAACAAGCAACGCTCATCAAGTGATATTAAAAGCTAATGGCAGTTTAGTAGATTCACAATCTATTGATAGAAGCCAACAGCTTTTACTAAACGGTACTTTAAATACAAATCAATTTATAACTAATCCAAATGTTCTTTCTGTAAAAAACTATGCTAATGGAACAAACCCGAATTATTTAGGAATAGATTGGTATGATATTGAATATCCAAGACTTTTGAAATTTAACAGTGACTTTTTATTATTTAAGGTTAGTGATGATATAAGTTCAGGTTTAAAGATTGTAAAGATTTCAAATGCAACACTTTCTTCTTACGAGATATATAAAGTAAAACCGTATTACAAAAAAATTGATAATTACCAGGTTAGTGCAAACCAGGTTTTATTTACAGATACGGTAAGAGCCGGAGATCAATATATAGTTGTTGCGCCATCAAAAATTGGTAAGCCTGTCTTTTATTATAAAAAACAATTTGTAAATCTCAGATCTGTTTCTACTCAAGCGGATTATATTGCAGTAACTCATCCAAAGTTTTTACAAAATGCAGATAATTATGTTAATACAATTTCAACAATGTATGGTATATCAAAAGATTTAGTTTCTGTTGAAGATATTTTTGATGAATTTGGGTTTGGTTATCCGACACCTGAATCCGTTCAATTGTATAGTGCAGTCACTTATCAAAATAGAATTGCGCCCAAACCGCAATATCTAACATTGATCGGTGATGCAAATTATGATTATAAACTTTATCGATTTAAAGCTGATGGAGTTAAAGGCGGCGGTAATTATGTCCCTGGATTTGGAAATCCAATTAGTGACAACTGGTTAGCGATCTGGGAGCCTGATAGTTTACCAATTCCGCAAATGAAAGTTGGCAGAATTCCTGTAAATACAAATGAGGAGTTAAGTTACTATCTATCAAAAGTTCAAAATAATTATGATGAGAGATTTGATGAATGGAATAAAAAATACTTATTCTTTTCAGGCGGACGTGCAGATCAGCAGGGTGAAATTGATCAGCTTAAATCAGTGAATGATCAGGTGATTAATAATTTTGTAAGACCTGAACCTCTTTCCGGTTCATACAAGCATTTTTATAAAACATCAAATCCATTGTCTGATTTTGGTCCTTATACTCCGGAAGAAATTTCTGATGCAATTGATGCCGGTGGTGTTTTTATATCTTACTTAGGACATAGCGGTACTGCTACTTGGGATAATAGTATTAGTGAAACCACACAGTTAAAAAATAATGTTAATAGAAATCCGCTGATAACGGACTTTGGATGTTCAACAAATAAATTTGCGGAACCTGACATAATTTCGTTTGGTGAAAGATTTTTATTGAATAATGATGGACAGGCTTTGGGATATATCGGAAATTCATCATTAGGATTTACTACAACATCATTAACAATGCCTGTATATTTTTATGAAGATATGTTTAACAGCAGTACAAAAGAAGTTGGTAACGCTCATCTTGTATCCAAAATCAGGATGTTCCAGAATATTGGTACTTCTTCTGTATTTAGACTGTTTTCATTTACAAACACTTTAATTGGTGATCCTGCAGTTAGAATAAAAATTCCTGGTCAACCAAACCTACAGATTACTTCTGAAGATATAATTCTGGTTGATGAAATAATTAATGATTCCAAAGACTCAACAGAAATAAAAATTGTAATTAATAATTATGGATTGAAAGATTCTTCGCAGTTTAATTATCAAATACAACATTCTGCCGGCGGAAATATAATTAAAACTTTTTCCGGCAGAAGTGATTTGCCGGCTTATAAAGATACAATTAGCATATGGGCAGCAGTTGAAAATCTTGCAGGTGAAAATTCATTGTCAATCAGCTTGGATTTGAATAATGAAGTTTCTGAAATTTATGAAGATGATAATACTTTAACATATAGTTTTTATGTGTATTCAACAGAACTAAGAGATTTAGTAAAACATAGAATTGAAAACTCAAATCTAAGTAGTGTTAAAATTCTTAATCCATCGTTGATGGAGAGTCAAAATTTTAATATTAAATACCAGCTGTCTGAAAACGGTAGTTTCCAGAACTTCCAGGAATCCACAATTGCCGCAGATTCTTTTAAAACTGAATTAAACTTTGGCTCATTAACACCAAATAAAAGATACTGGTTTAGATATAAACTTGATGAAACTAATTCAGAATCATCTGAAACAAAATCGTTTTATACTTCAGAAAATGGCGATTTTATTCTTATTGATTCAACATCATTTAATGAGCAATTAAATAACTATTTAGGACTTCAGATTGGCAAATTAGCTATAAGTCCTAAACAAGATAACATTTCAGTAACTTCTGCTGGATATGATATTGGTAGGTTCTGTATTATTTCTAAAAATGGAATTAATCTTTTAGCAAATACTTTTTTTGCAGGAATGGGAATTGTTGTTTTTGACGATGTGACTTTAGAAGTTGATACATCAGCTTGGTACCAATTGTTCAATAATCCAACAAATATGACTGCTTTGGTAAATTTGATTGATTCAGTTCCTTTGGGGAAAATAGTCGCGATTGGTGTTGCAACTGATGCTGCAAACAATATTACTTCTGCTTTAAAAAATGCAATTAAGACACTGGGTAGCACAATGATTGATAATTTGACCTTTGGAAAATCCTGGGCTTTAATTGGTAAAAAAGGAGTAGCTCCAGGTGATGTTATAGAATTACTAAAATCTTCTAATGAGTTAATTTACATAGATTCTACATTCACAATTCCAAGAACTAATGGCACAATGGAAACCATAGCAATTGGGCCATCAACAAATTGGCAGAGTGCAACTGTTTCGCAAAATATTCCAGGCGGTAGTTCTATTCAGCATTTTGCATATGGAGTAAAATCTGATGAAACAATTGATTCACTTGGAGTTTTAAATTTTGTAAACAACAATGCAAATCTTGGTTTTATTAATCCAGATATTTATCCCAAAATAAAAATTAAATCTGAATTCAATGCTACTCAGGAAGGAATTTCCCCTGAACTTTCTTCACTCGCAGTTGATTATGTTGGATTACCAGAACTTGGAACAAACTACCAGGTTGTTGGACTTGATAGTGATACAATACCTGCAGGCGGCAGTGTTAATTTAAGTTTTTGGGTTTATAATACCGGAGAAGCTAATACCGATAGTTTTAATGTAAAGGTTGATGTATTTAACGAAAACAATACATCATCAACAGTTCTCAACCAATTAATTACAACACTTTTACCGGATAGCAGAAGAAAGTTTGATATTAATTATGTGCCAACAGGTACTGATAATGAAAAAAGATTTGTCATAAGTATCGATTCAGATAATAAAGTATCAGAGTACTTTGAAGACAATAATTTCTTTACAAAATCTTTTTATATACAGAATGATTTAACCCCACCATCATTAAAAATTACTTTTGATGAGACTGAAGTTATCAATGGAGATTTTGTTTCTAGTAAACCAAACATAAAAATTGCTCTAAGTGATGAATCTCCGATTCCAATAGTAGATACAACAGCCATAAAAATATTTTTAAATGAAGAACCGGTTTATTATGGAGCTAATCCGCAAAATCTATCTTATGTTATTAACAGCAGCAATCCAAAATTTGTCGCAGAATACAATCCGGAACTGGAGGATGGAGAATATCTTTTAAGAATAGTAGGTAAAGATCCAAATGGCAATGCTGCTGATTCTGCTTCGAGTGAAGTTTACTTTGTTGTTTCCTCCGAAACAAAATTGCTCGAGGTTTATAATTATCCAAATCCTTTTGCTAATGAAACTTATTTTACTTTCAGACTTAGCCAAATTCCTGATGAAGTTAAAATTAGAATCTATACCGTAGCCGGCAGATTGATCAAAGAAATTACGAAAAAGGCTTCCGAGCTAAATTATGATTTAAATAATGTATTCTGGGATGGAAAAGATGAGGACGGAGATATAATTGCTAACGGAACTTATCTTTATAAAATGATAATGAAAGATGCTGATAAGGTTGAATCGGTTACTCAAAAACTAGTTATAGTAAAATAGAAAATTAATTATTTAAAAAAAGAGAAAATTATGAAAATTAAAGTGCTTTTTGCTCTGCTTCTGTTAATTTCTTTTACATCATTTGCTCAATGGGATAAATATCCCAGACCTGATGAAGGAATAATGAATGGAGGAATGGGTATTAACTGGATTGACGGTAAACCTCACTATCGAATTAGCTTTAGACCAGAAATTTCTTTTTCGGAAGTTGGAGTTGGATTAGATTTAAATCTTGATTTTGATTCTGAAGGAAAACTTAGAACAGAAAACTTTAATGAAGCTTCTGATTATTTAAGTATTATAAGATATGTTAGATATGGACTCAAAAATGATCCGGTTTTTATTAAAGTTGGAGCTTTAGACTATTATACTCTTGGACATGGAAGTATAATGCAGCATTATAACAATAGTCCAACTTATGATAACAGAAGAATTGGACTGGTTGCAGATATTGATTTTGGGAAATTCGGAATAGAATCCATAATGGGATCATTTTCTCCAGCCGGAGTTTTTGGCGTTAGAGCTTATGTTAGACCACTGCAATTTTCATCCGCTGCGGATATTCCAATACTCGGTAATCTTGAAGTTGGTGCTTCGTACGTTACAGATTTAAATGAAGATGCTGGAGTAATTTCCGGTAATTATTTAAATGCTAGTCAGGAATTTAAAGTTGTTTCTGATACCGGTGCTATTAGCATTATCGGTTTTGATATCGGGCTACCATTGTTAAACTCAAGTATTACCGATATAACTTTATATGCCGATTATTCGAAGATTGTAAATTTTGGAAGTGGAGTTGCAACTGGCGTTATGTTTGATTTTAATCTGAGTACTTTATTAAACATTTCTGCAAAGTTAGAACGTAGGTTTAATAGTGGTAAATACATTCCAGCATATTTTAATTCGATGCACGAAATCGAAAGATTTAAAGTTGATTCTACTAAAGGAACATTTGTTAGTAAAGCCCTAGCACTTAATAGTATTACCGAAAATATGAATGGCTTCTATGGTGATTTGCTAGTGAGAGTTTTAAATCTTTTTGATATTTATGGAAGTTATCAGAGACTGGATAAAGAATCTAAAAGTGGGATATTAAACTTAAGAACTGCAATCGAACCAGAAAGTGCTCCATTTGTTTTGCGCGCTGGTTACGATAAAATAAATATTCAAGGTGAAAAAGATTTATTTACTCTTGATGATCGTTCATATCTGTTTACTGAAGTTGGATATAAACCTGTTGAGTATATTTTGGTATCTATTATTTACAGCTGGACTTACACTCCTGTACGTGGTAATGATGACAGAATTATTGCATTTGAACCACAAAAGAGAATTGAACCAAGAGTTTCGTTTATCTATCCATTTAAATTTTAACATAATAAAAAAAATTAGTGGAACGGTTGGGAGACCGTTCCCTACATTTTAAAAATAAAATCTCTTAGCTCAGCAACTGAATGAAATAGATTATTTGGATTTAATTTTCTTACTCCATCTTCTGCATAACTATCCCAAACCACTGAAGCGATATCAACTCCCGCATCATTTGCTGCGATAATATCCGAGGGTGCATCACCAATCATTAAAACTTCGGCTGGACTAAAATTATGTTTCTGTAAAAAAACATTTATTCCTTCAGGATCGGGTTTGTGATTTTTTACATCATCACCACTAATGATCATATCAAAATAATCTGTTATGCCCATTTCATCCAGCGTAATTAAAGCCGAAGTTCTCCCTTTTCCTGTAAAGATTGATAAAAGTATTCCCGCTTGATTTATATCCACAACAAGATCCTTAATCCCATCATAAAGTTGTGCTATATCATGATTATCCCTGTAATATTTATAATAATCTTTTCTTGCATTAATATATTCATCTTTACAAATTTCTTTAAGTATTACATCTTCCGTTGGTCCGAACAATGAAATTATCTCTTCATCGCTAAAACTTTTACCTAAATATTTTTTTGTTATATGATTGAATGAATTAAATATAAGTTGATTAGTAAATGTTAATGTCCCATCAACGTCGAATATTATACCTTTAAATCTTGATTTCATTTTACCTTAACTGATTTTATATAAAACCAAATTTCCATTAATATCTTTGATCACAAATTCGTTTTTGCTGATTAAATTAATTGAAGTAATAGGAATTTGATTTGGTGTGATCAATTCTTTAATCCTATTATTAATATCTATACTGTACAATGAACCATCTGAAAATCCAACTAAAGTCATTTCCTCATTCTCTGCAATAACAAATGAAAAGATATCAGATTTTTTAAAATCTAGTTTAGCAACCTCTTTTCCTTCTTTTGATGAGACTATGGTTAATAGACCTTTATTGTTTATCGAGAGTATTTTATATTTATCAAAACTCATAAATAAACTCCGAATTGATTCGGAATTAATAGACCAATTTTTTTTACCAAGTAATAAATCTACAGCAAATAAATTCCCATCAGGAGTAAGAGAGTAAATATTTTTTTTATCAGACAATGGATAGTTTGATTTTGTAAAATTATCTTTTTCATTAAACTTTTGCTGCCAATTCAGAATTCCTGATTTTGAGTTGACACAAAACAATGAAGATTTAGAATCTATAAATGTAATTTTATCTTTTTCTATTGCGGGATTTGAAATGATAGGCGAATTAGAAATATTCTTTTTCCAGATTAATTCAAAAGAAAAAATATCATAACAAAAAATATTTCCATCAGATGTTCCAAATGTTACTGCTTTAATGTTCCCAATATCAAAAAGTGAAAGATCAGAAGTTATGTTTTCACCAATGCCAACTACTTGAAGGATTTCACCATTATTTGAATTGATGGAGTAGAGATCGCCTTCAAATGTTGAAACAAGTAGTAAGTCTTTATAAAGCACTGAGTTATTTTTAATACTTCCAATTACCTCTGTAACAAATTTATCTTTGCCTGAATAATCTTTTGAATAAATTAATCCATTATCCAGTATTGTATAAATTTTATTAGTTGAAATAAGTATTGGGGATGTTGATGTGGTTTTATAATTATCGGTAAACTTTGTAATAAGTTCAGTTGCAACTATTTGTTTTGATGGTTGAATATCAATTTTATTCAAATCTTTTAAAGCTGAAGAAAACAAAATTTCTAAAGTCTGATTATTGTAGTTCTTTTTTTCAATAAAAATTGAATCAGATTTTTCTTCTATCAAGTACAATTCAGAAATTTCGGGCATTGAAGGTTTAGGAATTCCTATCTCAACAACATTGTTATCGGAGTTTATTAGTGCAGAAAATTTATTTTCTTCAGAATAAAACGAAAAAACATATTTATTCCTTAACATCTTAAACAATTCAAAATTATTTTGAATTTTATTAATTGGATTATTAGAAATTAGATATGCAGTATTGAAAGAATTAGCTGCTAAGTTTTCTGAAATTTGATCCAGAGTTTCTCTTTTTATAAAACCAATTTTATCTTGTCCAGAAATAAATGAGTTAAAACTTATAACAATGTTGTCATTCTTCGTAAAAATAAAATCTTCGCTATTAATGACTTGAGTTAAGATTGAAGAAAAGTTTATATGATTTGAGTAATCTTTAATTCCACACAAAATATTAAATGGAAGTTTAACAGACGATAGTTCAGAATAAATTGTATTCAACTCATTCAAAGAACTAGTCTTTGTGAAATCACCTAAAAAAATAGCGACATTTAAATCAACTTCATTATTTAACAAAGTTGTAATTTGTTCGAGTTTGTCTCGGTCAAAATTTCCATTTTGGGTCGTAATTGAAACAATAGCCACCTTTTTTGTTTGGCATAATATTGGCAAAAATTGAGCGCTGATGATTAATAATAAAATCAGTACTAATCCGAAATTAGAACTAAAATTATAACTTTTAACATTTATAAACATTTAACAATGGTTATTTGATTTGTAATGAAATTTATTTATCAATTGTAAACTAATTCCGAAAAATTATAATAAGTATTTATCTAACTAATAAAATCTGTTTCACAAATCTAAGGGTACAAAATGAAAAAAGTTACACAATTCCTAACAATCTTTTTCGTGGGAATCTTGTTTACCAGCCTTTCTTTTGGGCAAGGTGATGAATCACAAAGCTCTAGTTTTCAGTACGATGTTCCACAAAATATCCAATCTTTACAACAGCGAATTAAACTTGCTGAACAAAATGAAGATTGGGATTTATATTATTCCTTAAGACCTCAATTAATCTCTGCCTGGCAGGAAGTAAAACCTGAAATTGCTAAGATGTATAGAAATACTAATAACCCCGAGTTAGACAATCTTAGTGCAGATGCCCCACAGTTTGTTGTTCCTCAATCTTCACAGATTGAAAACCCTTTATGGGGAAATGATCTCATAGTACATAACGGAAATGTTTCCGATATGAGTTTGGTAGTTTCAAGAAATGATACACTATATCTTGGTGTTTTAGAGTCAACTGGAACATCAATTAATATTTATGCGTCTGGTGATGGTGGTAACAACTGGTCAGCCTTCCGCAGTGGTTTTCCAGTTTCTGCGAGTAGTAAAATTGAACTTATGGATTTTGATGGGTTCCCTGGATCTTCAGGACCATCATATCTTCTATTATTTACATTATATGATACTGGAAGACTGTGGTGTACAAGATTTGAGACTGCCTCGTCGAGTCTAGTAAATAGTGTGGTTGTTGATGCTGGTTGCACTGATTTTTCTATTGATCGAAATTTTGGCGCATCAAATTATCGTTGTTTTGTGCTTTATGATAGTGCTAGTACACAATTTCATAAACGTAGTGATCCTGTTAGTTATGCTACGATCTGGCAAGATCCTTTTGAAATCAGTAGTTGTAAAGATCCTGATTTAGCATATGGGATCAATGGAGCATTATATTTAACCTATGTAGGTAGAAATAGCGGTAACTTGTATCAAATAAATAATTATAATTTTGGTGACCCTGCATCTTTTATAAATCAAAGAACCGTTGAAACAGGTTCTACTGATACCACATTCACTCCCGAAATTATAGCAAGCAGGCAGGATACTGCGTCTCAAACAGTTCTGATGGTTTACACCGCATTAAATAATGGTAGAAATGATTTAAAGACTACTGTAAAACTTGGCGGCGGCGGATGGAGTGATCCTTCAAATTGGTCTTCATTCTCTGGAACGGATAATAAATTCTCGAATCTTTTTTGTAAAAAACAAAATCCATATGATATTTTTCAGGCAAGTTTTACTCGTACCGGACTTGGCAGTATATTACCTCGTGCAGTAAGATATAGAAAATATAGTTCTGGATCCTGGAATAGCAGCACTCAAAGATCAGATTCAGCGATAACAGTAACTGGTTTACAGGAATCAAATGTGGTTGAGTTGTCAACAGGATCTGCCGTATTTGCATATGCTGGTTCGTCAGGTATCAATGTTTATTTTGATAACGAAGATTGGGTTACAGCCGTTACTCCAGAGACAGGAATTCCTGAAGTTTATTCTTTAGAGCAAAATTACCCAAATCCATTTAATCCAAGTACAACAATTAAATTCAGTATTCCTGAACAAACTAATGTTACTTTGAAAATATTTAACAGCATTGGTCAGGAAGTCGCATCATTGTTAAATGGTCAAATGGCTGCTGGAAATCATTCGGTTGATTTTAATGCTAGCAAACTTTCAAGTGGAGTTTATTTCTACAGAATAGATTCTCCCTCTTTTACATCAACAAAAAAAATGATCCTTATAAAATAATTTCAAATATTAACTTTATTTAATATTCAAGGGCGGCGTAATTGCCGTCCTTTTTTGTTTCCTCCCAGCCAAAATTCCTTGCATAAAAAATGCAACATTTATATGTTTGGCGGCGTCTAATCAAAATTAAATTTAAAAATTCTAGTATTTAATAAATAATGAGGTTCCGCCTTGGATATTGTTGCATTAAATGAAAAGATAAAAAACGAAAGTGCTTTTGTAGATTTACTGATGAATGAAATCGGTAAAGTTATTGTTGGGCAGAAAGTAATGGTTGAAAGATTGGTAATCGGTCTGCTTGGCAACGGACACGTTCTACTTGAAGGTGTTCCGGGTCTTGCAAAAACTCTTGCGATTAAAACTTTAGCGCAAGCGATGAAAGCAAAGTTTCAAAGAATCCAGTTTACACCGGATTTACTACCTGCAGATTTGATTGGAACACAAATCTATAATCAGAAAGATGGAAATTTTTTAATTCGTAAAGGTCCAATCTTTTCTAACTTTATTCTTGCTGATGAAATAAATCGTGCCCCAGCTAAAGTACAAAGTGCTTTGTTGGAAGCAATGCAGGAAAGGCAAGTTACAATCGGTGAATCAACATTTAAACTTGAAGAACCATTTTTAGTTCTAGCGACTCAAAATCCTATCGAGCAAGAAGGAACTTATCCGTTACCTGAAGCACAGGTTGATAGGTTTATGTTAAAGATTGTAATTACTTATCCTGAGCGTGCTGAGGAGTTAGCAATTATGCGTCAAAACATCAGTATGATTGAAACAAAAGTTAACCCTGTTATCTCTCCAGAAGAAATTTTAAAAGCACGACACCTATTAACCGAAGTTTATATCGATGAAAAAATTGAGAAGTATATTCTAGATATAGTATTTGCAACTCGTAATCCAAAACAATTTGGATTAAACAATCTTGCCGAACTTATTAGCTATGGTGCTTCACCAAGAGCAACAATAAATCTTGCACTTGGTGCAAAAGCTATGGCATTTATTAAACGCAGAGGTTATGTAATACCTGAAGATGTTAGAGCAATTTGTTTGGATGTGCTGCGTCATCGTGTAGCAGTTACTTATGAAGCTGAGGCTGAAGAAATAACAAGTGAAAATGTTATACAGGAAATTTTGAATAAAGTTGTTGTTCCATAAAAATGTTAACTAAAGAACTTTTAAAACAAGTTAGACAAATTGAGATTCGCACCAAAGGACTTGTAAACCAGGTCTTTTCAGGTGAATATCATTCTGTGTTCAAAGGGCGCGGAATGGAATTTTCTGAAGTACGCGAATATCAATATGGTGATGATATCAGAAATATTGACTGGAATGTAACTGCTCGATTTGGTCATCCTTACATAAAAATATTTGAAGAGGAACGTGAACTTACTGTAATGCTTATGGTGGATTTAAGCGGCTCATTAATGTTTGGATCAGTATCTAAAACCAAGCAAAGAATCGCTGCTGAGTTAAGTGCAATACTTGCATTTTCCGCTTTAAAGAACAACGATAAAGTAGGGTTGATTTTATTTACAGATAAAATCGAAAAATTTGTTCCGCCTAGAAAAGGTAAGAAGCACGTTTTAAGAATTATCCGTGAGGTTCTTTCATTTGAACCAGAGGGTAAATCAACAAATATTCGCGGCGCACTTGAATATATGAACAATGCAATCAAGAAAAAATCCATTGCGTTTTTGATTTCTGATTTTATGGATGAAGGTTACGAAAAAATTTTAAGAATAGTTGGAAGAAAACACGATCTAATTGGAATTGTTCTGGATGACAGACGTGAAAAAGAAATTCCAAATATTGGATTAGTAAAACTTGTAGATGCAGAAACTGGTGCCGAAAGATGGATCGATACAAGCAGTAGAAGAGTTCGTGAACGAATGATATTTGATCGCAAGGAAAGAGAAAAACTTCGCAATTCAATTTTTAAAAAAAGCAGACTTGATAAAATTGAAGTGTCAACCGGTTCAAATTACATCCAGCCACTTGTACAGTTTTTTAGAAGACGTGAGAAACGATGGTAAAGAAATTATTCTTTTTGCTGATTTTAAAATTCTTTTTATCTCCAATATTCGCACAAGAGATAACTGTAACTGCTTCTACAGATACTAGTGATTATATGATTGGTGATCAGATTCAATATTCACTTATCATAACAATGAATAAAAATGTTTATATCATAAATCCTTTCTTTAGAGATTCGCTCAAAAATATTGATGTGATTGGTATAAACGGACCAACTGCCGAAGAAACAGAAACTGCAAAAATTGTAAAATATCTGTGTGTGCTTTCAAGATACGATTCTGCACAAGTTACAATTCCGCCAATAAAAGTTGAGTACAGAACAAAAGGTGACTCAACTTTAAAGACGATTTTATCAAATCCTGTTTCATTCAATGTTCATAGGCTTGATGTTAATGTGCAGGAAGAGATAAAGGATATAAAGCCGCCAATAAAATTGTTTGATTATTTATTTCTAATTTATATTTTAATTGCGTTTGCAATCATATCTGTGATCGTTTATTATTTTATTTACAGAAAATATTTCAAAAAGAAAAAAGAAGAAGTTGTAGTTAAGAAAGAAGAAAAACTTCTTTCACATCAATTTGCTTTGAAAAAGTTGGATGAGTTAGAAAAAGAACAATTGTGGCAAAAAGGATTTGTAAAAGATTATCATTCAAGAATAACGGATATCATTCGTGAATATTTTGAAAAACAATTTGGATTGCCAGCACTTGAACGTACAACAACTGAATCATTAAATCTGTTGAGTAAACATCCGTTGGGAGTAAAAGTTTTAGATATAACTTCTCAATTTTTTAATAATGCTGATCTTGTAAAGTTTGCTAAGTTTACTCCGCTTGAGATTGTAAACCACGAAATGATGACTCAAGCAAAGCATATTGTTAAAAGAACTGCACAATTGGATAAAGAGGAAGAATCAAAAAATGTAAATGAGGAAGCAAATGTTTAGTAACGTAACTTTTGCATACTCGTGGGTTTTATTTTTTCTTGGGATAATTCCATTACTTGCCGCATGGTACATCTGGAAGGGCAGAAAAAAACAAGCAGCAATTTCTTATTCATCATTAAAGACATTTGAAAAAATTCCATCTACACTTAAGGAAAAACTAAGACATCTACCCTTTGCATTAAGAATGTTAGCATTAGGATTTTTAATTGTCGCATTAGCAAGACCACAAAATTTTTCTGCCGGACAAAGTGTTAATGCTGAAGGGATTGATATTTCGATGGTGCTGGATATTTCTGGAAGTATGCTGGCAGAGGATTTTAAACCAAATCGATTGGAAGCTGCAAAAAATGTTATCGATGATTTTGTTAAAGGCAGAACTACTGATAGAATTGGTTTAGTAATTTTTTCTCGTGAGGCATTTACTCAATGTCCACTAACGATTGACTATTCCGTTTTAAGAAATCTTCTTAGTGATATAAAAACCGGAATGATAGAAGATGGAACTGCAATTGGAAATGGAATTGCAAATGGAATTAATAGGTTAAAAGACAGTGATGCTGAAAGTCGCGTTATAATTTTATTAACTGACGGCGTTAACAATGCCGGTGAAGTTGATCCGATTTCCGCGGCTGAAATTGCTGCATCATTTGGGATTAGAATTTACACGATTGGTGTTGGAACACGTGGTGAAGCACCTTATCCTGTCCAAACTCCTTTTGGTACAAGATATCAAATGGTTCCAGTTGAAATTGATGAGGTGATTTTAAAAAAGATTGCAAGTTTAACCGGTGGGGAATATTTCCGTGCAACTAACAATCGTGCATTAGAGGAGATATATAATAAAATTGATAAGATGGAAAAAACTAAAATTGAAATTACATCTTTTAGAAACGCGCAGGAACTTTTTGCTCCCTGGTTATTGATCGGTTTTGTATTGTTGTTATTAGAATTGTTTGCATCTAAAACAATACTAAGGAAGTTGCCGTAATGTTTAGATTTGCAAACCCAGAATACCTAATCACATTATGGTTAATTCCAGCATTGATCGTTTTCTACGTTTTATTTAATCGTAACAGAAAAAGATTGTTAGAAAAGTTTGCTGATAAAGATTTGCATAAATTTATTATGTATTCATTCAGCGGTGCAAAATCTAAATTAAAATTTGGTTTGATTTTAACTGCTTTAACATTGTTGATACTAGCTTATGCAAATCCACAGGTTGGAACAAAAATGCAGGAAGTAAAACAAACAGGAATTGATGTTTACATCGTGCTCGATGTTTCAAGAAGTATGGCCGCAGAAGATATAAAACCTAACAGATTAGAAAAAGCAAAGTATCAGATCTCAAATCTTATACAAAAACTTCGCGGAGATAGAATAGGGTTAATTATATTTTCCGGTGATGCTTACATCCAATTTCCACTAACTACTGATTATTCAGCCGCAAATTTATTTTTATCAGCTGTGGATTTTAATTCTGTCCCTCAACCAGGAACGGCAATTGCATCTGCAATAACAATGGCTGTGCAATCATTTGATTCAGCTGCAACGGATAAAGCAATAATTGCAATTACAGATGGAGAGGATCACGAAGGTGATATTGACGCCGCAGTTGAAGAAGCAACAGATAAAGAAATAAAAATTTATACAATTGGGTTAGGTTCACCTGATGGAGTTCCGATACCAGTTTATGATAACCGTGGAAACGAAGCTGGGTTTAAACAAGATAATTCCGGACAAACAGTATTAACAAAATTGAATGAAAGTATTCTTAAAGAAATTGCGAATAATGGAAACGGAAAATATTATCGGGGCAATAACTATGAAGATTATCTTGACAAAATTTACAACGATTTATCAAAACTTGAGCAAGCTGAATTTGGTGTAAAAAAAGTCACTGATTACGAAGATCGATTTTATTACTTTTTAATACCAGCAATTTTGTTGTTGATAATTGAAATATTTATAAGTGATAAACGTTCACCATTCTTTACAAAGTTGAATAGAAAATTAGGAATTGAAGCAGAAGCAAAATGATTAGGAAATATTTAAATGTCATCCTGAATTTATTTCAGGATCAAATTAATGAGATTCCGAAACAAGTTCGGAATGACAATCGGATTACATTAATAGTTGCGATATTTACGATTTTATTTACATCTATTTCATTTTCTCAATCCTACAGGAGCACATTAAATAATGGAGTAGATAAGTACGATGAAAAAAAATATACAGATGCTGAAGTTGATTTCAGAAAAGTTGTAGAAAACTCTCCAAAAAGTTACGAAGCAAATTTTAATCTTGGTAATACATATTACAAGCAAGAAAAATATGATGACGCAATAAAATCATATCAAAGTGCTTTTGAAAATGCTAAAGATAATGAAAGCAGAGCAAAAGTATTTCACAATGTCGGCAACTCATTACTTAAATCAAATAAAATAGAAGAGAGTGTTGAAGCTTATAAAAACGCACTTAAGTTTAATCCAAATGATCAGGATACAAAATATAATTTATCTTATGCTCTTGAGCTGTTAAAGAATAAAGATAAAAATAAGCAGGATAAAAACGATCAAAATAAAAATGATCAGAATAAGCAGGATCAACAGCAGCAACAGAATCAAAATCAGGATCAGCAAAACAAAGATCAAAACAAGCAAGATCAACAGCAGCAGCCAAAGAATCAGGAAGCAGAGCAGGATAACACCAAGCAACAGCAGCAATCCAAAGAACAAAAAATTTCTAAGGAAGAGGCTCAGCGTATTCTTGATGCATTAAAGAATAATGAAAAAGATTTACAAAAACAGTTAAGAAAAGTTAAAGCAAAAGTTAGAAAAACGGATAAAGATTGGTAATGATAAGAAAAATATTTTTATTATTTCTAATAATTTATAGCACGATAAATTTTGCTCAATCATTTGTTGCAACTGTGGATAATAATAAAGTTGCTGAGAATGATCGTTTTCAACTTGAGTTTACATTCGAGGGAAAAAATCTTAATGCGTTAAAGCAATTTAATCCTCCTTCATTAAAAGATTTTAGAGTTCTTTCCGGTCCAAATCAATCCACAAGTATGCAGATAATTAATGGTGTGTCATCTTCATCATTAACATTATCTTACATCTTAATGCCAAATACAACCGGCTCATACACAATTGGAAGCGCCTCAATTCAGTATGAAGGACAGACTTATACTACAAGTCCGATTAAAATTACCGTTGTTAAAGGATCACAAAAACCTAAAGAAGATAACAATAGTAGTGGAGTTTCAAATCAGGAAATAGCGGAGAATTTATTTATTCGTGCTTCGATTGATAAAAATAAAGTTTATCAAGGTGAACAAGTTACAGTAACCTATAAACTTTATACTCGCTTGAATATAGCTGCTCAAATGTCTGTTGATAAACTTCCACAGTACCAGGGATTTTGGGCTGAAGAATTAGAAACAGCCAGAAATATTTCTTTTGGTAACGAAGTTATTGATGGTAAACAATACAAGGTTGGATTGCTAAAACGTGTAGCGCTTTTCCCGAGTCAGTCAGGTAAATTAGAAGTCACACCATTTGAGTTAACAATTCCAATTCAAATACAAAAGAAAAAAAATCCCAATAATGTTTGGGATGATTTTTTTGGTGATCCATTTGGTCGATCTGAAATTGTTGAGTATCCCACGAAGTCCAATACACTAAAGGTTGAAGTAGTCCCATTACCAGAAAATAATAAACCAGCTTCGTTTAGAGGTGCAGTTGGTAATTTTAATTTCTCTGCTTCTATTGATAAAGAAAAAACACAAACTAATGAACCCATTACTCTAAAGTTTGATATTAAAGGAACAGGCAATCTTAAATTACTTGAGCTTCCTCCGTTTGAATTACCAAATGGATTTGAAAAGTATGATCCCAAAACTGATGAACAGATAAATCGTTCGGGTAGAATTTATGGAACAAAAAAAGCAGAGTATCTTTTGATTCCAAGAATAGCTGGCGCTAGAGAAATTCCAGCCATTGAATTTTCATACTTTGATCCGGAAACAAAATCTTATAAAACTATAAAATCAAAATCATTTAATGTTGAGATTGCGCAAGGAGATGGAAATGCCGATGATTATGCTGATCAACAAAACATTCAACAATTAGATAGTGATATTCGTTATATCAAAACAAAGTTTGATGATGTTGAATTGCGGGGTGATGTTTTATTGTTAAAGCCGGGTTTTTGGGCAGCTTCAGTTTTTCCTATGATTGCTGCGTTTGTGTTAATCGGTTGGAAACGTAAACAAGATAATCTTTCTGGCAACCAACAATTATTAAAATATTCTAAAGCTGAAAAAGTTGCTCGTAAAAGATTTAAAACTGCTAAGAGACTACTTGATGCGAACAACATTGAATTATTTTATTCCGAAATATCTCAAGCTTTGTTCGGATATCTTGAAGATAAATTTCACATTCCAAAATCTGAGTTTACTTTAGATCGTGCTGTTGATGAATTATTAAAACGAAATATCAAACCAGAACTTGTGGATAAGATGAAAACGAATGCTCAGAAATGTGAGTTTATAAGATTTGCGCCGGGAACAAATCCTGCACAGGCAATGAGTGAAATGTACCAGGCATTTTCTGATGTTGTTATTGATATTGAAAGATCGATTGCAAAATGAAAAAATATTTAAGCATCATAATTTTTATATTAATTATTCTATCTTCTTTAGCTAAAGCTGAATCAAATTCGATAATGCAAACTGCAAATGAATATTATAAAAATAATCGTTACCAGCTTGCAATTGAAGAATACAATAAACTTCTCTTAGATGGATTTGAAGGAACTTCACTTTATTACAATTTGGGAAATGCGCATTATCGTTTAGGTAAAGTAGGATTTGCAATTTTGTATTATGAAAAAGCTTTAAAGCTTTCTCCTAATGATGAAGATGTAAAACATAATCTTGCGCTTGCAAAATTAAATCTTCAAGATAAGGTCGATACACTTCCTCCATTTTTTATTTTTAATCTATGGGAAGGGTTACTTGCAAGTATTTCTGTTACTGGCTGGACAATAATCGTTTACATTGTTTTTATTTTATTATTGATAGTATCAGTAGCCTATTTCTTCTCAAGAAATGTTTCTGAACAACGAATTTCTTTTTTTTCAGGAGCCGGATTAGCAATTGCTCTTGTCTTCGCGATAATTTTACTCGTAGTAAAAATGAACAAAGAGTATAATGTTAAAGATGGAATTATTGTTGAAACAGCTGTGGTTGTAAAATCGTCTCCGGATTATTCCTCGAAAGATTCGTTTCAAATCCATGAAGGTCTAAAAGTTACATTGGAAGACCAAGTGGACAATTGGGTAAAAATCAGATTAAATGATGGAAAAATTGGCTGGATTAGCGAAAAAAGTATTGAGATTATTTAGAAAAATCTAACTATTGGTATTTGCAAATAATTGTCTTTTTATTACCTTTGATCAGAAACAAATAAACAATAAAGGTGATATATGAAGAATCTTATTTTTGTTCTTGTACTTGTAACAGTGTTTGCTTTTACTTCAAATGCTCAATCAAAAGATTGCTGCTCTAAAGAAAAAGGTGAAACCACAAAAGTTGAAAATTGCACTAATAAAAATCAGACTATGAAGACCAGTGATGTTCAAAAAACAACCACAACAACTTCTGCTGGTTTAAAAGACGGAAAAGAAGTAATTGAAAAAGAAGTCGTTGTAACAAAGTTAGACAAGAAAGAAAACTGCGGACCAACTTCATCTTGCTGCGATGGTAAAAAAGAAAAGAAAGTTGAAAAAGAAGTAGAGAAAAAAGAATCTAACTAAAAAATTAATTTTAACTGATTTAATGTTCCCGCTTTTGCGGGAATTTTTTTGTCTAAAAATAATCTTATTATATTACTCATATCAATTCATAACTTTTAATGAAACAAATTATCAGGAAAACTAAATGGAATGGATAACTGATCCACAAGCACTTATTGCATTATTAACTTTAACAGTTCTAGAAATAGTTCTGGGCATAGATAACATAATTTTTATTTCTATCCTTTCTGGCAAACTACCAAAAGAAAATCAAAAAAAAGCTAGGTTAGTTGGACTTGCGTTAGCGATGTTTACAAGAATTCTTTTGCTTTTTTCAATTTCATTAATTGTAAAATTAACAGAGCCATTTTTTACAGTTTTTGAATTAGGAATTTCGGGAAGAGATTTAATATTAATTCTCGGAGGATTATTTCTGCTCGCAAAAAGCACAATGGAAATTCATTCCAAGTTAGAAGGAGAAGAAGAACATCACAATGTAAAAGCTAAAGTTTCTTTTATGAGTGTAATAATTCAAATTCTCTTACTTGATGTTGTGTTTTCACTCGATTCTGTAATAACAGCTATCGGTATGGCGAACGATCTTGGAGTAATGATAGTTGCTGTTGTAATAGCCGTAATATTTATGATGTTCTTTTCCGGATCAATTAGCGAGTTCGTAGAAAACCACCCGACAATAAAAATACTTGCTTTAAGTTTCTTACTCCTAATAGGATTCTCATTGATTGTTGAAGGATTACATCAACACATACCAAAAGGATACATTTACTTTGCAATGGCATTCAGCGTATTTGTAGAAATGTTAAACTTAAAGATGAGAAAGAAAAAAGCTGAACCAATTAAGTTGAGGCAAGAAATTCCTGGTGAGTAATTCCTTTCGTAGCACACGAATCCATTCGTGCGTGGGATTTTATTATAAGATTAAATAATTAGTTCATTTTAAACTACAAACCCAATTCAAAATGAATTGGGTTTGTTAATTTTTACTTGCTTGAAATTCTATAATCCAAACAGTACAGAAAGCTTAAATTCAATTGCACTCATATTTCTTGAATCGGCAATAAAATGATCAGTTAAAGTTCCAGCTGATGGATCTTCTGCATCATTAAGATTTGTGTATTGATCCAATCTAGTATGTGAAGTAACAGTTTCAACTTTATATTCTTTTCCACCCATATTTATAAGATGATACTGAATGTTTGCGTCTAATTTGATTCCACCTAAACTAAATATTGCTCCAATTCCAGCTCCCAGACCGATTCTCGTTGCACTCGTTAAATCAGCTTCGCCACTTGGAACACCGGAAACTCCAGTAAACTCAACAGAACCAGAAATTGTATTAATTGCCACAAATCCCTGTAAATAAGGTGTGATAGGAGAAAGCGGGATATTCATCGCAAACTCTGGCCCGACTTTCATCGATACAATTTTTTGAGAATTTTTAATTGTGCCACCACCGGAAGGAGCATCACCCTCACCACTAAAAGTTGTATAGCCTACTTCACCAAAAGCGTTTATAAATAGTAAACCTAATCTTGCTTTTGCATGGAAGTTAATGCCTGATTCCATTCCATATTTTTCACCGTTAAAAAATTCTGCTGTAGTTCCGCCATAATCTCCAGATGGAACAGAATAACCTAATCCGCCACCGACTTGAAAACTAATTTGAGCATTTGTTTGAGAAACAAATAGAAGAATGAATGCCGCAAAAAAGATTGATAAATAAGTTTTTTTCATTTTCTCCTCTATGAATTTTGTTTGTGGATTAAACATAGGAAAAAATTTGGATAAATTTAACCCAAAATCTAAAATTGATTGCCATAAATTCAGTTGCTATTTTTAACTATATGAATTCAAAAAAATACAATAATACTAAGCTTGCAATTGGGATTGGCAAAGCTATAATAAGTTTTGTACTGCTTTATCTTTTTATCGATTTGGGATTTAGTTTAGCTCTGCAAAATTACATCCAAACATTTATCGAAAACACTTATTTAGTTTTTATCATTTTTGTATTTGTAATTGGAATTTTTAGTTCAGTTTTATTTATGCCGATAAATATCTATTCAGGCTTTTATCTTGAACATAAATACAATTTATCCAATCAAACGTTCCTTAAATACTTTTTAGAAAATGTAAAATCAATGTTGGTTGGATTAGTAATTGGGATTCCAATTCTTTTACTCTTCTTTTTTGTGCTAAACCAATTTGGTGATTTGTGGTGGCTGATTTTTGCATCAGCAATGTTTTTAATTTCTGTTGTGTTATCACAGATTTTTCCAATACTTATAATGCCAATTTTTTATAAGATTATTCCTTTAGAAGATGAAGAATTAAAAATAAGAATTACTAATCTTTCCAAAGGTGCTGGAATAAAAGTAGAAAACGTTTTCTCTTTTAATATGAGTAAGAACACTAAAAAAGCTAATGCAGCTTTTACAGGATTAGGAAAAACAAAAAGAATAATTCTTGGAGATACCTTATTGAATGATTATTCAAAAGATGAAATCGAAACAGTTATCGCTCACGAACTTGGACATTATAAACATAAACACATAATTAAGAATCTAATCTTTGGAACTATTTCAAGTTTCCTAACTTTTTTCATTATCTCAATTATTTATAAGAATTCACTAGACTGGTTCGATTTTGAGAGCATCACACAAATAGCCGCTTTACCTTTACTAAGTTTATGGGCAATGTTAATCGGATTAATTCAATCTCCAATTGGGAATATACTTTCTCGAAAATATGAATTTGAAGCAGATCGATATGCAATTGAGTCAACACTTAAGCCTGAAAGTTTTATAAGAACGCTAAACAAGTTAACCGATCAAAATCTTGGTGATAGAGAACCACATCCATTCGTTGAATGGTTTTTTTATTCACATCCATCAATAAAAAACAGGGTTAATGCAATTAAGGATTTTGTGATTGAAAAAAATATTGTGGAAAAAGTTAATTTAGAATTGTTAGAACAAAGCCCTGAAAGGGCGAAAATACATTAACATAGGATGCAGTCCTATGGATTTAGAGACCAGATAAAACAAAAATAGTCCTAAAAGGACGATATAAACATGGGACAATCATTAGTAAAGAATTATGTCCACATAACTTTCAGTACAAAAAATAGAGTTCCATTAATTTCGGAAGAAATAGAAAAAGAATTGTATAGTTATATAGGCGGCATTTGTAAAAATTTGGAATGTTATCCGATTAAGGTCGGTGGATTTTATGATCATGTACATATTTTAACTTCGTTATCTAAAAAAATTGCGTTGATGGTTTTGTTAGAAAAACTAAAAGCCAATTCGTCCAAATGGATTAAGACAAAATCTGATAGCCTGAAGAAGTTTTATTGGCAGAATGGGTATGGTGCTTTTTCAGTAAATCCTTTTGAGATTGACAAAGTGGTATCATATATAGAGAATCAAAAAGAACATCATCGAAAGAAAACTTTTCAAGATGAATATCGTGGATTTCTTAAAAAATATAATGTTGGGTATGATGAAAAATATATTTGGGATTGATTCTTATTTCGCACTTTCAGTGCTGGATATTTTTTGTTTGCATTGTCTTCTCAGGACTTTATCCTGAGCTAAATAAATCGCCCTTTTAGGGCTCATTAAAATTGTTACAGAATATTAAATAAATTTAGAGCAAAATTGATTACTTATATTAAAATATTTCTAATTGTTATACATACTCTGATATGCTCATCAATCGGTTTAATTGTAATATTTCTTGATAGGACATTTACACTTTATCATTACCTTGCTAAAATTTTTCCGCTTGGAATTTTAATCATTTCTGGTGTGCGTGTTAAAGTTACTGGACTTGAAAATATTGATAGAAAAGCAGTTTACGTTTTTGCATCAAATCATTCAAGTCAGCTTGATATAACAGCGTTGCAATGGGGCGTTCCAAATCGATTGAGTATGATATTTAAAAAAGAACTTGCTCGTATTCCATTTTTTGGATGGCAACTTTATTTAGGACCTTACGTAGTTATCGATAGAAAAGATCCAAAAGCGGCAATGAATAGTTTAACAGAAGCGAAAAAAGTAATGGACAAAAAACACATTTCAGTTCTTGTGTTTCCTGAAGGTACAAGAAGTGAAACCGGTGAAGTACAAAGTTTTAAACGTGGTGCTTTTTATCTTGCAGCACATAGTGGTTATCCTATCGTACCTATAACTATAAATGGAACCAAAAACGTTTTGCCTAAAGGAACCTTTAAACTTAAAAGTGGAACAATTTATTTGCATTTTGATAAACCAATTCCAACAGATAATATTAAAACCAAACAGGATGAACTGGAATTAATGGAAAAAGTTAGATCGATTATTATCAGCAATCAAAAGGAATATAATTAATGGCTGTTACTAAAAAAGATGTTGAGAAAATTGCTGAGCTTGCAAGATTAAAATTTACAGATGAGGAGTTGGAAAACTTCACTCCACAAATGAACGAGATTTTATCCTATATGGATAAACTTAATGAACTTGATACAGAAAATGTAAAACCACTTTCTCATCCGGTTGAACAGACAAATGTTTTTCGTGAAGATGAATTGAAACCATCAATCTCAACAGAGGATGCCCTGAAAAATGCTCCAGATAAAAATGAACATCACTTCAAAGTTCCTAAAGTAATTGGTGATAAATAATGGCAAAAAAGGGTAAGCCAAAAAAAACTAATCCTTACATTCTTGGCGTCATTCCTGCACGATTTGCATCAACGAGATTGATGGGCAAGCCACTTGCTGATATTGGCGGTAAATCACTTCTTCAACACACTTATGAAGGTGCAAGTAAATCCAAACTTTTGGATAAAATAGTGATTGCAGTTGATGATGAACAAGTTGCAAAAGCTGCCAAAGGTTTTGGTGCTGCAACGATTATGACTCCAAAAGATTGTGCAACAGGCTCTGATAGAATTGCAATCGTTGCAAAAGAATTTCCTCGTGCAGATATTATTGTTAACATACAAGGTGATGAACCTTTTATTAGCGGAATGATGATCGATCAGGCAATTGAACCATTATTGTTTGATTTTGAAGTTAACGTTTCAACTTTAGCTAAGATAATTGACAATGTTGAAGAGTTTAATTCTCCTTCGGTAGTTAAAGTAGTTTTTGATTATAAAAATTTTGCACTTTATTTCTCGCGTTCTCCAATTCCTTTTGTGCGTGATGCAAAAGATGAAAAAGAAATGTTAGAGAAAGCAAATGTTTACAAGCACGTTGGCTTATATGTATATCGAAAAGAATATTTATTAAAGTTTACTAAACTTGAACCAACTGATCTGGAACAATGGGAAAAGCTTGAGCAATTGAGAATGTTAGAAAACGGATTTAAAATAAAAATTGTTGAAACTGAATTTGATAGTTTTTCTGTTGATACACCCGAAGATTTAGAGAAAGCAAGAAAGATTTATTCCAAACTTAAAAAGATTGAGTTAGCAAAATGATTACTCCAAAAAAGATTGCACTTGCACAAATTCCAACTCCATTAGAAGAAGTTAAATTTGAGGGTAAAAGTTTTTTACTTAAACGTGATGATTTAACTGGTTGTGAATTATCCGGAAATAAAGTTAGAAAACTTGAATATCTGATGGCAGACGCTAAAAGACAAAAGGCTGATATTATCTTTACATCTGGTGGTGATCAATCAAATCACGCAAGAGCAACTGTTATTGCAGCAAAGAAAATCGGATTAAACACAAAATTATTTTTGTGGGGAAAAGAATCATCTATTGCAAATGGAAATCTTTTTCTTGATAAAATGTATGGTGCAGACATTCAATATTTTTCAGAAAAGGATTATGAAAAAGTAAACGATGTAATGTTTGAACAAAGATTATCGTTACTAAAAAAGAAAAAGAATGCTTACGTATTTCCAGGTGGTGGATCTACAACTCTTGGAATTTGGGGTTACATTAATTTTATTAATGAGCTAAAAAAGCAGATTGATTTAAAGAAAATAGATTCTATTGTTGCAGCTTGCGGTTCCGGTGGAACAGCAGCAGGAATATTGGTTGGAGCTGCTCTAAATAATCTCAATATTAAAATTGTTGCTGTACACGTTTTGATGACTAAGAATGAAATGGAAAAGCATATCTTACAACTTGCAGAAGGTTGTATACTTGATTACAAATTGAATTGTAGAATCAATCCGGAAAATCTTGTTGTTGTTGACGGATATTCACAAGAAGGTTATAAAAAAATCGCTCAACCAAAAGTTAAATTGATAAGAAAATTTGCGGAAGAAACAGGAATTCTTTTCGATCCGGCTTACACAGGAAAAGCATTTACAGCGTATTATGAAAAATATTTAAGAACTGGAAAAGGGAAGAAGAATATTTTTGTTCACACCGGCGGTTTGTTTGGTGCGTTTGCAAGAACTAAAGAATATCTTGGATAATCTATTATTGGTAGTTATCAACAAAATAAATTAACTTTGCTGCAATAAAAATAAGCGAGCTTAAAATGGATTGTATATTTTGTGAAATAGCAGAAAAATCTTCTGAAGCTGAAGTAGTTTTTGAGAACGATAAGTTTGTAGCCTTTCTCGATATAAACCCTGTTAATTATGGGCACACTTTAGTGATTCCAAAAACACATTACGATAATTTTTTAACAATTCCTGCAGAAGATTTAGTTGCAATGACAAAACTAACACAATATCTTGCCGGTATTGTTAAACGTGCGTTAAAAGCTGATGGATTCAATATTATTTCTAACAACGGAAATAGTGCTGGTCAATCAGTTTTTCATTTTCATTATCACATTATTCCACGATATGAAAATGATTTTCATATGCGTCCGAGAACAATTGAATATAAAAATACAGAGATAGAAAATTATCGTGAAAAGATAAAAGAAGCTGTTACAAAGTATGAGGGAATACTAAATGGATAAAAAAATCAGAGTTGTTGTAGCAAAATCCGGACTAGATGGACATGATAGAGGTGCAAAAGTAATCGCTGCTGCTTTACGTGATGCAGGTATGGAAGTTATATACACGGGACTAAGACAAACTCCTGAAATGATTGTAGAAGCTGCTTTGCAGGAAGATGCTGATGTTATTGGAATAAGCATCCTGTCGGGTGCACATATGACAATCTTTCCAAAGATAAAGAATTTGTTAAACGAAAAAGGTATGGATGATGTCTTGTTAACTGGCGGTGGAATTATTCCTGAAGAAGATATTGCAAAGCTAAAAAATATTGGAGTGGGTGAAATATTTACTCCTGGGGCATCAACAACAGATATTGCAGACTATATAAAAGAATGGTGTAAAGCGAATCCTAGAAATTAATCTACTTTAAAAATATTCTTGAAAGGAAATTGTGATGAAAAAATTTTTCCTTTTGGTTATGTCTCTAACCTCAGCTATCTTTTCTCAGACTTTAATCAACAGTGTAAATCTGCCATCAGGAACTTTTTGGACTTTAGGTTATGGAATGGTGTATGAAAATTCAAAATATTGGATTTCATCAAGTTCATCTACTACTGGCAAAGGAATTATTTATGCTGTTGATGATAATGGCAATTTGGTTGATACTTTAGATATTAATTATCCAACTATGCGCGAATCACAAGGGCTGGCTTTTGATGGGACGAATTTTTGGTACATTGAAAGAAAAACAGCAAGATGCGATTTATTTAAAGTTGATCAGAATGGAAATGTTTTAGATTCTATTACATCAACACAGCTATTTGGCGGTTCGTGGTACTTTGGTGGTGCTGCTTGGGATGGAACCGGGTTGTGGATTTCTGTTTATTATCCCAATGCTAGTGTAGCGCTTTATAAAATCAATACAACAACAAAGCAGCTTGTTGATACTTTAAATTTTTTGAACTTTGCTCCTGGTCAACTTCAACCTCAAGGAATTGCGGTCAAAGGTGATACACTTTTCTTTGTTAATGATGGTTTTGAAGGCGCTGATAAAATATATGCAGTAAGTCTTACCACAGGAGATTCACTTTTTTCTTTCAATCCACCCGAGCAGCCAGGATTAAGACAAAATCCAAGAGGTCTTGCCTGGGATGGAAATAACTTTTGGCTCCTTGCGGAACCTGTTGGAGCGAGCAGTGGAAGGCAATTGTTTAAATATGAGTTAAGTGGTTCAGGTTCTCCAGCGATTTCTATTTTAACTCCTTCGCTTGATTTTGGAAATGTGATGATTGATTCCACGTCTATTCTTAACATCTCAATATATAATTATGGAACTGTGGATTTGATAATCAATTCGAACTCAAGTAGTAATTCAGTTTTTAATATTCAATCAGTCTTTCCAATTACTATTAATCCTCAACAGATTGCGAACATACCGCTTGGATTTACTCCAACATCAAATTCAACTTATAACGATTCAATTTTATTATTTCATAATGATCCTATTGTAAACTATTCTAAAATTACTGTTTCGGGTAGTGGCGTTTATACTGCACCCTATTTAACAGTAGATCCTTCCTCCGTTGCATTTGGTAACAAAAGAGTAAACTCGACATCTTATATTAATGTTACAATAAATAATGCAGGTTCTAATGTTTTAACTATTGATTCGATAAAATTAAATTCAGGTAATTTTTATTTTGAAAATCTATCAACACCGATAAATATTATCGCATTATCATCGTCTACATTTAGGTTGTGGTATAATCCTTCGGTTACTGGGACTTATACAGATTCATTAATAATTTATTCGAATGCATCAAATGGAAGCGTTCAAGTTGTTGGTGCAAGTGGTAACTCTATCAATGTTGATCCAACATTGGGTAATATTTTTTGGCAAGGACAAATTCCAGATAACCCTGGAACCAGTTTTCAAGATTATACTCCACGATCGATGAAAAAAATTCAAGATGTAAATGGAGATGGTGTAAAAGATTTAGTTGTTGCTACAGAAAATTATTGGACATTAGTTTTTAACGGGAACAGTTCAGTGTCCTCTGATTTGTTGTGGATGTACTCAACTTATTTTGGTTCAATAAACACAGGTTCAGTTGATTACGAACAAGGAGTTCAAATCGCATCTGACTTGAATGGCGATAATCATGAAGATGTTGTGATTGGAACAGCAGGAGGAAATGAATTTGTTTATGCTCTAAATGGATTAACTGGTGAAGTAATCTGGGAATTCGGAAATTCATCCACTACTGATGATGGTGATATAATGGGTTTAGATGTTAAAAGAGATTTTAATAATGATGGTGTTCCTGATGTTTTAATGACTGCAAGTGGAAATGAATCAACAGGCTCAGGTAGATTTTCTGTTTACTTGCTAAATGGTGCAAATGGAAATGAAATTTGGAGAATTAATCAGCAGGCTCAACAAAAATTAAAGTATATGGTAACTTCTACAGATTTTGGTGGTGCTGCGGGATCAAGAGTTGGAACTACAAATGAAGTAATTGGTTTTAATAATTTAGGAAGTATTGCCTGGGTATTTCCTACAAGCGGCACTCCTTGGACTGTACGTGAAATTCCAAATGTATCAGGTTCATCAAGTTCGGATGTTATTGTTGGCACAACTACTGGAAACGTTTATTGTTTAAATGCTGAGACTGGCGGGCAGATTTGGAGTACATCAATTGGAAACGTTTTTATCGAAGATCTAAAAATAGTGCCTGATGTTAATCAATCTGGTTGTCCAGATATTTTAGCTAGCGGAATAAATCCTAACATTCATATGCTGGAAGGTTCAACAGGAATAAATATCTGGTCTAACTCTACAGGAGGAAATATTTTAGGCAAAGATATTCTTGGAGATTTAAATGCAGATGGAATTCCTGAAGTTGGCAGTGCTGATCTAAGTGATGTTGCAACAGTATATAATGGCATTAACGGAAATGGTATTTTTAGTTATGTTTTTGGTGGCGGTTCATCAACCTATGCAGCAGAACATATTGTAGATCTTGATGATGTTGATGGAAATTATAGCAGTGAGTTTGCTGCTTGCTCACGCGATGGCAGAGTGATATTATTTTCCGGAGGCACGGACGTTATTCCGGTAGAGCTTTTTAGCTTCAATGCAATTTCATCTGAAGGTAATGTAAATCTATTTTGGACAACGGCAACTGAAACAAACAATTCAGGTTTTGAAATTCAAAGATTAAAAGATCTAAAGATTGAAAAATTAGATGAATGGAAAACAATAGGTTTTATAAATGGAGATGGAACAACAACAGAACCAAAAACTTACACTTATACAGATAAGTTAATTGAGCCGGGAAAATATTTATATAGATTAAAGCAAATTGATTTTAATGGTGAGTTTGAATATTCAAATGAAATCGAGATTGAAGTCGGTGCGCCATTAAATTTTAGTTTAGAACAAAATTTTCCAAATCCATTTAATCCTGCAACAACAATTAAGTTTGCTTTACCGGTTTCAGGAAATGTTAATATTTCGATTTACAATTCTCTTGGAGAAAAAGTTGAAACTTTAACAAATCAATTTATGGAAGCTGGTTATTATAAAATCGATTGGAGAGCAAGTAGTTATTCTTCAGGAGTTTATTATTACAGAATTGAATCAGAAAAATATTCTGATGTTAAAAAGATGCTGCTGCTTAAATAATAATTTAATATATGTTAAAGAGGTCTGAGAAATCAGGCCTTTTCATTTTTTAAATAAACTAAACATCTTAATGGAATGAGCACAACATAATCATAACTAATACTATCTAATACTTTTGCATCTAGTCGTTTTTCAACCTTCATTGGTATGCATAGTAAATCAAGTTTCTTTTTAATTTCAATCAGCTCAGATTCATTTTTTGTGTGGATATATTCTACAAAAGGGGATTTGTCAGTTGTTGTCTTTTCCGGAATGCTGACACCGCAAATAGGGCAGTCTTCATTATCAAATACTAAAACAGGATCAAATTCAGACAAGTAATCAGCAAATGCAGAAAGATCTTCGTTCTCCGAATTAGTTTTGTTAGCCATTACTTTTTAATAATTTTTAGCTTTGTTAAGTGTAAAAATAATATTAGTTCCCTTACCAACAACACTGTTTATTGAAATTTCTCCGCTGTGAATATTAACTATTTCTTTGCACAATATTAATCCCAATCCAGTTCCTTTTTCCTGTTGTGTTCCTTTAGTAGAAAAACTCATATCGATTCTAAAGACCTTATCAATATCAGAATCTTTTATTCCAACACCTGTATCACTTACAGTATATTCAATATATGAATCAAATTGCTTCTCAGATATTTCGATGCTTCCGCCATTTGGTGTAAACTTAATCGCATTGGAAATTAAATTTTGAACTAATGATTGAAGCATAGTATCATCACCCCATATAAAACTTTGATGACCCAATTTGTTTCGCAAATTTATGTTCTTCATTCTTGCATTTTGATTCAGTAGAATCCGGGTATCTTCAACAATCATAAACATATTTTGCAATGCAGGATTGTATTTCATTTTTCCGGATTCAAGTCTGGACCATTCAAGAAGATTTTCTATTAACTTATAAGTGCTCTCTGTAGATTCTTTAATAATTTGCAGATAAGATTTTACTTCTGATTCTGACATAGAAGAGTATTCCTCTACAATCATTCTTGTTAAACCAAGCAACCCGTGAAAAGGACTCTTTAAATCGTGTGCAATAATTGAAAAGAATTTATCTTTTGCAGCATTGGTTTCCTTAAGTTCCTCTGAATATTGAATAATCTTTTCTTCATTTCTTTTTTTATCTATTGCAAGAGCAATCTGTTCAGAAACATAAATTAAAATGTCCCGTTCTTCTTCACCATAAGTTGTTTCATCAGAATAATCCTGAACAACAATTGCTCCGATAGTTTTTCCTTCAACAACTAACGGAACACCTAACCATATTTGTGTAGGCTCGCCAATAAGTGATGTTTCACCTGCTTTGCGCAATGCCAAATCAAGTTCTGCGGTTATAAGTTGCGCTTTTCCTGTTCTTAAAACAAATTCTGTTAAACCTTTTCCTGCTTTTCTTTCTGCCGGAGGTTCATCAACCTGATCAACAAAATAGGGGAAACTAACTGTTTCTGTTTCTTTATGATAGATAGCAATATAAAAATTTTCCGCACGCATTAACTCGCTAATTATTTTATGAATAAACTCATACAAATCATTAATGTTATTAAGTGTGGTTACAGCGGTAGAAATCTTAAATAATGCATCCTTAATATCCTCTGCTTTTTTAAGATCAGTTATATTTCTTGTAATTCCAAATGTTCCATAAACATTATCATTTTCATCTATTAAAGGAACCTTTGTTGTAGAAGCCCAGGTAATTTTACCATCCAGCCAGGTTTCTTTTTCAATTTTATTAACAATAGATGTGCGATTATTAATTATATCTTCTTCATCTTGCTTTGCTAATTTTGCGTGTTCGTCATGAAAAATATCAAAATCAGTTTTACCTAAAAGTTCATCAATAGAATTGAATCCCATTTTTAATAGTGTAGCTTTATTTGCTTTTATAAATCTACTTTCTAAATCTTTAAAGTAAATTGAATCAGGAATGTAATCCATAAAATATTTTTGGAGTTGCAGTTCTCTTTCAAATCTGGATTCTATCTCAATTTTTTCAGATAAATCTTTTACAATAACAAACTCTAATTTGTCTTTCGCTGATCCAACTAAGCCAACACTTAATGCAACTGGAATAGCAGTTTTACCATCCCTATGTAGTAACTCAATTTCATATTGTGTTGGAACAAATTCTCCCCTGAGTCTTCTTTCATATCTATCTAAAACTTCTTTCGTAAATTTTGGCGAGATTATTTTTTTTAATTCGAGTGTACATATTTCATCAACACTGTATCCAAGTAATTTAGAAAAAGATCTATTGGCATAGTTTATCCTACCGTCTTTTATTAAAATTAAACCATCTGGAATTGCATTAACAAAAACATCATATTTTTTTTGAAATTGTACTGATGTTTCATTTTCTGGTCCAGAGGAAGATGACAGATTAGCGGGTATTATTTCAGAATCTTCGCTCGATTCAAACATTATGACGACACTTTAACTGGTTTTTGCTAAATTGAATTTTGTTTATTAATATCTATAAACGTGCCATTAAATCTATCATTTATTTGAGAAATTGAAGACATTCATATTCTGCATTACAATTAAATTTTTGAAAAATATTTAACTGCATTATTCTTTCTATTAGAAGCGTCTTTTTATATATTTGCACCTGTTTTTGCAAAAATTAGAAAGAATTATGCAACAATTTAAGGATTTGAATCCAGCTCAACTTGCAGCTGTTGAATATCTGGATGGCCCTCAAATGATAGTAGCCGGCGCAGGTTCCGGTAAAACTAAAGTACTTACATACAAAATTGCTTACTTACTAAAGAAAAATTTTACTCCAGAATCCATTTTGGCACTGACTTTTACTAATAAGGCAGCCAATGAAATGAAGGAAAGAATTAAAGATCTTATTGGTAAGAAAGCTGATGATTTGTGGATGGGAACTTTCCATTCAATCTTTGCTAAAATTTTGCGAACCGAAGCAAAGCATATCAATTACAAAAGTAACTTTTCAATTTATGATACTATAGATTCACTTTCATTAGTTTCTAATATAATGACTGACTTGAATATTGATCTTGATAAGTTTACACCTAATTCTGTAAGACATCGCATCAGCTTTCTTAAAAATCACATGATCACTCCGCAAGAGTATCGTAAGCAGCATGTTAATTCATTCCTGGAAGAAAAGATTGCGGATGTTTATGTCGAGTATCAAAAAAGATTGATTGAATTTAATGCGATGGATTTTGATGACTTGTTGTTAAAACCGATCGAACTTTTTACCGAAAAGAAAAATATATTACAAAAATATAAATCAAGATTTGAATACATTTTAGTTGATGAATTTCAGGATACAAATAAAGCTCAATACGAGCTTATTAAACTTCTTGTTTCGCGCAGCGGATTGATTTCTGTTGTTGGCGATGATGCGCAAAGTATTTATAGCTGGCGCGGAGCTAATGTTGGGAATATGCTCGATTTTGGAAAAGATTTTCCTAAATACAAATTATTTAAACTTGAACAGAATTACAGATCAACTAAAGTAATTCTCAAGGCGGCAGATTCTGTTATTAAGAACAATAAAGACCAGGTTTCTAAAACACTGTGGACTGAAAATGAAGAAGGCGAATTAATTGTACTTCTTAAATGTGCGGATGAAAAAGATGAAGCATTACAGATTTCAAAGTTTATAAAACAGGAAACAGTTAAAAAGAAAATCGCTTTTAAGGATTTTGCAATTCTATATCGTACAAATTCTCAATCCCGCGCAATGGAAGATATCTTTAGAAAAGAAAAAATTCCTTATACAATAATCGGTGGAGTTGAGTTTTATAAACGAAAAGAAGTAAAAGATGTAGTTGCCTATCTTCGCGTTATTTCCAACCAAAATGATGAAGAAAGTTTATTAAGAATAATGAACTTTCCACAGCGTGGAATTGGAAGTACAACAGTTACTCGTATGATTGCTTTTGCCAGAAAGCATAACATCACTTTATTCCAAACTATGGGTAGAGTATTTGAAGTTATTGATATCAAAGAGCGAATCCAGAAAAATGTAAAGCAGTTCAAAACATTGCTTGATAAATATATCGGACTTCAGGATAAACTTTCTGTTGGTGAACTTACACGTGCAATGGTTGATGATCTTGGCCTTATAAAAATGTTTAAGGAAGAAGGAACGCAGGAAGCATTGCAAAGAATGGAAAACATAAATCAATTGCTCGCTTCATTATTGGAATTTTCTGTAGAGAATTCTGATGCTAAACTTGAACAGTATCTTGAAGAAGTTTCACTTGTTGCTGATATTGACAATTACACTGATGAAAAGAATTCGGTTACATTACTTACTGTACATGCAGCAAAAGGATTAGAATGGCCAATAGTATTTATTAGCGGATGCGAAGAAGATATTTTTCCTATTGCTAATAAATTTTTAACTGATGCTTCGCTAAATGAGGAAAGAAGATTATTTTATGTTGCATTAACACGTGCAAAGAAAAAAGCCTTCATAACTCACGCTCGTTCACGTTATAGATTCGGCGAAGTTGCATATCAAAGCAGATCCAGATTTATTGATGAACTCGATCCTAATACTTATAATGAACTTAATGGCGGTTTAGGACGTAAAGCTAATCGTAAAACAAAAAAAGAAATGTATTACGAGTATTTTGAAAAAGTTGAGTATGAAAGTTTTGATCAGGACGGCGTTGCTTTACGAATTGGAAGCCGGGTTATGCATGATAAATTTGGTTTAGGTAAAGTTGTTGATGTTGTTGGAAATGGTGATATGACAAAAGCAACTGTGCATTTTGAAGGTAACAATGTAAAACAGCTAATGCTTAAGTTTGCAAAACTTAAAGTGTTATAATCTTTAATTGAAAAAATATTATTTAGGAGTTGAAAAATCATGTCTATCGCGCCCAAAAAATTAGCCATAGTAGTTGGCGGCGGACCAGCACCAGGAATTAATAGTGTTATCGGAGCTGCAACTATACGCGCTGCTGTTGAGGGAATTGAAGTTATTGGAATTAAAGATGGCTTTAAATGGATTATGCAAGGCGATATTACTCACGTTAAAGAATTAAATATTCAAAATGTTAGTCGTATCCATTTTAGAGGCGGATCTTACATTGGTATTTCAAGATCAAACCCTACAAAGGATCCTAAACATCTTGAAAATACAGTTACATCTTTACTAAGATTGAATGTTGATAAACTAATTACAATCGGTGGTGACGATACAGCATTTAGCGCACTTAAAGTTAATGAAATGGCTTCCGGCCGAATTAAAGTAGTTCACGTACCTAAAACAATTGATAACGATTTAGATCTACCGCACGGAATTCCAACTTTTGGATTTCAAACTGCAAGACACATTGGAGTTGAAGTTGTAAAAAATCTTATGGTTGATGCTCAAACAACATCACGCTGGTACTTTGTAATTTCTATGGGCAGAAAAGCCGGGCATCTGGCACTCGGAATTGGTAAAGCAACAGGTGCTACACTTACACTTATTCCTGAAGAGTTTTCTAATAAACAAATTAAGTTTAGTCATATTGTAGATATACTCGTTGGTGCAATAATAAAAAGATTAAGCTATGGCAAGCCTGATGGTGTTGCTATTATCGCTGAAGGTTTGGTTGAGCATTTAGATCCCGCAGATCTTGAATCTTTGGTAGAAGTTGAACGTGATGCACACGATAATATAAGAATTGCTGAGATAAATTTTGGTGAAATATTAAAAGCAAAAGTTCAGGAAAGATTAAAAGAGTTTAATATAAAAGCCACAGTTGTTGCCAAGAATATCGGTTATGAATTACGATGTGCAGATCCAATTCCTTTTGATATGGAATATACAAGAGATTTAGGATTTTCTGCAGCACAATTTATTCTTGATGGCGGCAGCGGGGCAATGGTATCGATACAAAACGGAAATTTTGTTCCAATGTACTTTAAAGATATTATTGATCCTAAAACAATGAAAACAAAAATAAGAATGGTCGATCCAGCTTCTGAAAGTTTTTACATTGCGAGAAGATATATGTTAAGATTAAATCAAGCTGATTTTGATGATCCACACGAACTTGCAAAGCTTGCTGCTACTGCAGGAATGTCAATCGATAAGTTTAAAGCAACGTTTGGTTATTTAATTGAAAACGATTTGTTATATCAGTTTATAAGAGAAGGTAAATTTGCAATTGCATCTTCAGAATCAAATATGGCTCATAGAATTGCTGCAGAAAATGATAAAAATGATGATGATGAAATGTAATTATTAAAAGTGATTACTTAAAAAGGCGATTCAATTGAATCGCCTTTTTTGTTTTTGTGCTAATATTTTTTTGTGTCATTTTTATCGCTAATTTTTTTACAGTTTGTAATTATGTAAAATTTTTTTTGAACTTTTTTACCTTATCAATTTAAAAACTTAATGAAAACAAATTTTTATATAAGGAATAATAATTGAAGTTAATACCACAAACATAAAATAATTTTAATGTGTGTTGAATAGAAAAGTTTTATTGTTTACGTTTGCTTAAACAAATATCTGTTTAAAATTTTAAGGGATACTTTTGAAAGCCGAATATAAAAATTCTGGCACGATTGTTAACTCTCTCTCTTTCTCTCTCTGCAATTTCGAGAGAAAATAGAGTTTTACCTCTTATGTCTTCTCAAGCAGCAAAAAAACTATTTACCCATAAACCATATCCCAAAAATTTAAACTAAGGCATAGCCGGGGTAATCCTATGAAAAAAAATATTTTCTTCGTCCTTTTCTTTTTTTTGAAATTACACTTGCTCTTGAACTTAACCGCCTGCAACACCACCGAGCCGCCAATTGTACTACCGCCACCTCCAGACTTAAGAAAAATTACTCTTACGATTGAAGATGCTTCCTGCACAGAAGTATGGTTAAGAATAAAAGCTGATAGTACAACCTTGCCTGCACAGCTAACACTAAAACAATACAATCCATCAGGTGACTCTGTAGCTCAGGTCTATGACCTGAGTACAAATGATTCTTTGCTTTACCTCGATTCTTTGTTGCCCAACCAAACATACGTCTACCAAGCGGTATTAAATAAAGACACGACCATAAAAAGTGAAAAGATAACAGCACAAACTTTAGAACCAACCAGCCACAACTTTACGTGGCAGAGTTGGGAGTTTGGTGAGCACAGCAGCAGTGTTTTGTACGATGTTGCCATAATAGATGAAAACAACATTTGGGCTGTTGGTGAAATAATGATTGCAGATACTAGCCAGAACGGTTATACAACTTATAACGCTGTGCATTGGGATGGGAGTGAGTGGGAATTAAAACGAATACCTTATCACTATAATGGACAGGCTTTTTATCATCCGATACAAGCAGTGTTTTCTTTTAATGAAAATGATATTTGGTTTTGCGGAAATGGTGTTATGAATTGGGATGGCACAAATTTCAAATCAATTGGAATACCAACAAGCGTATGGGGTCCATATCAAATGAATAAGATATGGGGTAGTGGCAATAGTAATCTATACATAGTCGGCAATAACGGACAAATAGCCCATTACAACGGAACAAGCTGGCAGAAAATTGAAAGTGGGACAACATTAAACATAAATGATATCTGGGGCGATTTTAATGACAAGACACAAGAGTGGGAAATCTTAGCTGTTTGTGGTAACATATTGCAAGGATGGGAAGAAGATAGAGCAATTATAAGGATTGATAATATTAATCAGGCAGTACAGTTAAATGCTGTTGGCTCTAAATGGCCTTTAAGTGGAATTTGGTTTAAATCAAGAATGAAATATTACGTTATTGGTTCAGGTATATATCAAACAAACCAACTTGGGGAAACCTGGCAGGGAAATCCACTTGATATTACAACTTATTTTGTAAATCGAATTAGAGCAAATGAAATTAACGATGTGATTATTGTTGGTGCGTACGGCGAGACTTTGCATTTCAATGGAGTAAATTGGAAGAGCTTTTTTAACGAAACTTATATATCAAATGGGGCTTATTTATCTGTAGCAATAAAAAACAATTTAACAATTGCTGTGGGCTACCAGTCAGCTCTGGCAGTTTTAACAGTAGGTCAAAGATAATTAAATAAAGAAAGGAGTAGAAAATGGAAAGATCGCCACCTGTTTATAAAATTGAGCAGTGATGCTGACACATCACTGCCCGTAAATGCAAATAACAAAGGTATGCGTGAATAATTCAATGAATCATTCTGCCTTTTTATTTGCTCTTTAAAAATATTTCATCAAATCTTAAGATGAAAGGGATTTATAATGAAACTAAAAATAAATAAAATAGCCTTTTTAATATTTGTCCTAATTTTAATAAGAAACACACTTGCACAAAATGTTTGGGGCCCAGAGCAAACAACTCTTAGACGTGATCTTAATAAAAATTATAGTGGAGAGACTGTTTTTAGCAACGGGTTGGCAGATTTATATACTAACTTCTATATTGGCTGTGAGAACGTAATTTTTGAGCGAGTAGTCTATCAATGGGAAATAACTGATACTGATATCCCCGATAACTCAACGATAACAAATGTAACACTATCTTTTAACTATTCTAAAAATGGTCATAGTTTTGAACTACCTACATATTTCCATTCAATATCTTACGACATAGAAAATCCAGATCAAACACAATTGCGCGGAATGTGGAATGAAATGGGCACAACAAATATTGGTTATATGACTGGGGAAAATAATGTTATGAATTTTGTTTCTAATAATTCAAACAATCCATTTAATCTTGCCGTCAGAAATGCTTTGCCCAATAATAAATTCATTCTTGGAATTAAATTTCAAAATGAAAACACTAGTCTTTATCGAACATGGTTTATTAATAATTGGACGGTAAGCTTAACTATAGAATACATCCCGCCGCAACAATCGGTAACCCTTGATCAAAGACTAAGCAACAATACACAAGTTGGAAAACTACGCAAGTGGGAAGGAACTGAATTTACCCAATTACCATATATTGACCCTGGAACACCTTTTATTTTTCCAGTAAGTTCGCAACAAACAATACAGGGCGATCAGGCTGTCTATTCAAATGAAAAATATAATAACTGGAATTATGATAAAACTGATGTCAAAAATCATCATACGTTTACAATAACTCCATCTACAAACAATTTAACTTCCAGATTTGAAGGAACTCAATCCGGCATAAAAATACAAAACAGTCTTGAATCAACAGCAACAGACGGCGGCAGTGTTCAGTTCAAAGATCCGTGGCTTATAGATTATGCAGATCCATTGTATAATAACACAAAACGCAACAGGGGTATGGATAGCGATGGAGATGATGCACTAGTATTCAAAACCCGCACTTCTCCATTTTACCCGGACTATACAACAAGCTATAATGGTGATGTTTATAAAGGCATATTTGCCAATCAACTATTTAGTTCTGGCACATACTACTCTGTCGGTTCACCAACAGAGCAAACAATTCCGTTAAATGGAATTGATCATAAATTTTTCTTTCAAAGTTGGAAGTATGATCCGGACAACTATAGCTTACAGTATTCAAGCTCAAATCAAACAGGAGTAGTGTTCAAAACCTCAAGCGCAATAATTGCAGCTAATTTAAAAGGGCAATTAATTTCAAATGAGGGCAATGGTTTTTCCAGCAACGGACAAAGAAAAATTGTAAGAGATAACAGCGGTTATTATCAGTGTGTTTACTCATCGCTCGGCAAAGTTTGGTACACAAAAAGTACCACAACAAACTTTGATGGTAACTGGACACAGGATGCTGAAATATTTGGCAGTGTTTCTAAAAATCCGTCTATGGACGTTAATGGTAATGACTTTGCTATTGTTGCTGAATTACAGGATGGCAATGATGCCGCAGTATTTCTTTATCGAAATGATTCTTCACCTTATTTGAAGTTGCGTTAATTGATAACAGTCTATATGGTAGTTCATATCCTGTTATTTCAAAAACAAATAATGAATATTTTATTATCTATAAAACTTCTGCAACCAGCAGCTTAAAATACAGGAGATATTACCAAACCAGTGTTGTACCATATACCTGGGTATGGACACCTGAAGCTGATCTTCCATTCTCTACAAGTAATTCAAAATACCCATCAATCATAGGTATCAAAGATAATGATGATGTTTATATAGTTTGGCAGGAAGGAAATAACGAGATAAAATATCTTTATTCTCACAGGCAGGGTAACAACAGAACTTTTTATTCCTCTGATTTTCAATCAGTATCTGCTAACAGCGGTTATACAACCAACATAAATCCATCTATCAGTTTAAGTGGCACAGGTGTGGTAGTAAGCTGGACAGGAAGCAGAAAAGAAAGTGTACAGAGTAAAGTTTTGGGCAAAGAAAATTTATTAACTTATGTGCACCGTGCATTAGTGCGGGTAAAAGCATCAAGCTGGGGCGATTTTCTGGCAGTGGGTACAGATGTTAATTTTACTAATAATAATTCTTCAACCAGCGGTAGCGGGGAAACTGTAATTGCATTTAGTCAAAATGGCGGTCAAACAGCAAAATGGGTAAAAAGAGTCGGTGCTTACTATTCAGAAGTCGGTACACTCAGTCATAATGGTTTGCAGGTCAATGTTTCAAATGGTACCGGCTTAGTAAACCAAAAAGCTTTGGTATTTAATACTTCATCTTTGCCATATCCAATTAACCGTTCTACAACTTCTTTTACTTCACTTTCAAAAATAGTATCAGATACAACAATTACTTACGGAAGAACCGGTATTGTTGGTAAGCAGGCATTAGAGTTCTTATTCTGTGTAGAAGATATTCTGCTTGAAGATCAGAATATAAAGTTTACAGAAAGAGTCGATACTCTGCCCGTAGTCAACTTAAACGAATTGAACTCAGCAACAAGGACAAGCACTTTTAATTTAAATGGCAATTCCAATCTGTATTTTTCTCTTTATTACCTGGTTATAAATCCAGAACTGGCTTCATCAGTTCTTGCAAATGATGACTTTGTTAATTTTAAACTTGAGCTTGTCAATGCAGGTAACAATACTGTGGCAGGAACTTTTGATAATATAACTTTTACAAAACAAAATGTTTACGATCACGAAAACCTAAACTACAAAGTTGATTGTGAGGGTATAGCAGCAGGTAATTATTATTTAAGGATAGTAGCAGCAGCAAATGATTATACCGGCTTAAGTATTGCAAATAATCAGAACAATGATGATCAATTAGGTAAGAAAAATTATTCTCAGATACACTTCACAGGTACTACAATCCCAACTGAATATACATTAGAACAAAATTTCCCTAATCCATTCAATCCTAATACTACCATAAGATATGAATTGCCAACAGGTGGATTAGTAACATTAAAGATTTATGATATACTTGGTAGCGAAATAGCAACTTTAGTTAACGGAGAAAAACTAGCAGGAACATATTCTGTAAATTTCAACGCTTCTTCTTTAGCTAGCGGAGTTTACATTTACAAAATTCAATCAGGAGATTTTATTAGTAGTAAGAAGATGATATTGCTTAAGTAATGTTCAATTAATAATTTTCAATGCTCAATGAAAAAACTTTAATTCCTCATTGAGCATTGATCCTCCGTAGCGGATTTAATATTTATCATTAAGAAAGTGTGTTTCGGATTACCTTTTTTGTATGCCAAAATTTCATACTCAAAGAATTCCTCTATAAATACAAAACTGCGTTTTCTTCAAATTTTTGAGATATTGAGATAATGTCTGTTTCCGAACTGCTCTCGATATGCTCCCTACATGCTCGGCATGTGCCCGGTACCTTCCCTCATGCAGGAATTATTAACCTGTAATTTTGGCAGATAATTTAAAATTCTATTTATTCCTTTTTCTTTTCACCCTTAAAAACTTTGTAAAAAGAAAATACCACTAAGGCTATTATTAAACTCCATGCTAATGTTAAAAAAATTATTCCATTTGTTGTAAGTCCCATTATTTCACCTCGCTGTAATTATTATCCCACGCTTTTTTAACCATCCATATTAAGACGGAAGCAATAACAACCATTAAGATTCTCGCACCCCAAATGTAAGGTACATTTTCCTCCGCAACATTATGCATCAATAAAGTTGGTAAAGCACTTTGTATAAACCACCAGATCATTAAAATCATTAATATAACCGGAGTTACATACTTCATAATGTAGTAAAAGAAAAATGGAATTTTTATATCTCCACCGTTATTCATTTCTTTCCAGGCTTTATCCGCACCAAAAACCCACATAAATAAAATAGTTTCAATTAATGCAAAAACAACCAATCCAAATGTACCTGCCCAATAATCCATCTCATCTAAAAATCCGTACTTTAAGAAAAACACAACAAACTGTACTGCTATCAATACACCTAATGCAAGAGTACCAACAGCTTTTTTTCTATCCATTCCAAATTCATCTTCTAAAAAAGCAACAACCGGCTGACCCATTGCTACTGAAGAAGTTATTCCGGCAAAGAATAGAAGTAAGAACCACATAAATCCAAATAACTCTCCAAAAGGAAAAGCATCGCTGCCAAAAATTATAGGCATAGAAACAAATCCAAGATTGAATGAACCGCCAGCGGCAATTTCTTTTGTAGCTTCTAATCCAAAAAATGCAACTGCAACAGGTATTGCTATCGAACCGCCAAGTATTACTTCTACAAATTCATTTGTTGACGATGTTGCTAATCCCGATAATACTATATCATCATTCTTTTTAAGATAACTGGCATAAGCATGAATTGTACCCATTCCGACAGAAAGTGTAAAGAAAATTTGTCCTGCAGCAGCAAGCCAGATGTTAGGATTACCAAGAGCAGAAAAATCAGGATTCCAAATAAATGCAAAACCATTCATAACAGAATTTTCCGGATGTGCGGGATCTGGTGTACCGAGTGTAATAATTCTTATAGCAAGTATCACCCCGAATACAAATAATAGAGGCATTGCAATCTTTGCTAGCTTTTCTATTCCTTTTGAAATTCCTTTATATAGTATCCAAAAATTGATTAAGAATGTTAGAATCATCAAACCATAAGCAGGCAATATTGAACTAAATGTTTGTGAAGTAGTTATACCTTGATAACTCGAAAGAAAAGTTGTCATTGTTTCTTTTGTTTCGTGCGAATACAATCCTAAGATTGAAAATAAACTAAATCCAAGCGTCCAAGACTCGATGTAAGTGTAATAAATCAGAATTGTAATCGAAATAAATAACCCAAGCGCTCCAAAATATTTTGCAAGTTTATTCTTCCACAAAACATCAAACATTCCTGGTGCACTTCCGTGCTTAAATGTTCCTCCGTGTCTTCCAATACCCCATTCAATCCACATAAGCGGAATTCCTAGGAGTATAAAAAAGATAAAGTAAGGAATCATAAACGCACCACCACCGTTTTGTGCAGCTTGAACCGGGAATCTTAAAAAATTTCCTAATCCAACCGCATTACCTGCAACCGCTAAGATCAAACCGATTTTGGTACCCCATTGTTCGCGTTCACCGTTTTGAGCCATCAAATCTCCTGGATTTTGAGGAATTCTAAAAATTAAATGTGAATATGGAGACTTTAGAGATTAATATCAAATAAAATTACATTTTGATTTAAGTGCTTTTAATCAATCTTGTAGAACGGAGATTAAAAAATTCGAATATCATCTTCACACTTTAACTTCTAATTATTAAATTTGTCCCGAAAATTTTAATGAGGAATGCAATGGCAAAAAAGTTCGTTTCAAATAAAGATGAAACTGTAAGGATGTTTAAAAATGATTTTATGGAAGCTCTTTCAAGAGTTCATCCTGCAGTACCACTGATTATTTTTGTACCCGTTATTTTATATATGATTTATTTATCAATATTTAATTTTAACATAGAAACCTTAAACATTATTGGATTAGTTATTTTTGGAATATTTATCTGGACAATAACCGAATATCTTCTGCACAGATTTGTTTTTCATTTTGAAATGAAAAGTAAAATTGGGGTAAGAATTCACTTTATATTTCACGGTGTTCATCATGATTATCCAAGTGACTCAAGAAGATTAGTTATGCCTCCATCAGTTAGTATTCCTTTAGCAACAGTATTTTATTTTTTGTTCAGATTTTTAATCGGTGATATTTATGTGTTGCCTTTTTTTGCAGGATTTTTGACTGGATATTTATTTTATGATATGACTCATTATGCAGTTCATCATTTTAATATGCACAGTAAATTTTGGTTAGCTATAAAAAACCATCATATTAAGCATCATTACCAGGATCCTGATAAAGGGTACGGAGTAAGTTCCCCTTTGTGGGATTATTTTTTTGGAACGATGTTTCCTAAAAAAGAAGATCAGAACATTTAATAAATTTATTGGGCAGTTAACAGGAGAATTTTAGCATCAAACAAATATTTGTGAAGGTTTATTATTTAATTTTTATTTTGCTTTCACAATCAGTGATAGTTAACTGCCAAAGTGTCCCTAACAATAATGTTTTTATAAGAACAAATCAGGTAGGATTTTTACCCGATGACATTAAAACTGCCGTAATCCTTTCTAATAAAGATTTATCTCAAAATTACTTTTCATTAATTGATCTTGTATCTAATCAAGTTGTTTATAAGAATAAAATCAATGACTCAACTTATGTTTACGGAAATTTTGACTTTTGTTGTGAAATAGATTTTTCGACAATAAATCAAAAAGGGGAATACGTAATTAAAGTTGATGACATAGAATCAAATTCTTTTAAAGTTGACGATTCAATTTATAACTCTGTCAGAGATTCGCTTAGTTTATTTTTTAAAGTTCAAAGATGCGGACCAACAAATCCATTTTTGCATCAGCCTTGTCATCTTTCGGATGCTGCAAGAGTTTTTGGATATAAGGACTCATCGGGAAGAGATTTAACAGGTGGATGGCACGATGCTGGTGATTATGTAAAGTTTCTAAAAACCACCGCTTATACAACTTACGTTTTAATGTTTAGTTTTGAATTTGATTCAAAAAAATTCAATTACGATTTAGATAAAAATAATGTACCTGATATTCTAGAAGAAGCGAAAGTGGGACTTGATTGGCTGTTAAGGTGCAACGTGGATAATCAAACATTTGTTTCTCAAGTTCAGAATCAAAACGATCATAATATTGGATGGCGACTGCCAGAAAATGATAGCTTACAATTTAATCGACCCGCATTTGTTAGCATAGGGAAAAATACTATTGGTATTTATGCAGCAACCTTAGCATTGGCTTCAAAAATCTGGAAAGAAGAATTTTATGAAGATAATTTTGCAGGTGAATGTTTATCTATTGCTGAAAAATTTTATTCAATAAGAAATGAAGTACAGGATATTGATACAACTTTTTCAAATCACTATCCTGAAAAAGATTTTAATGGAAAACTTGCGTTGGCCGCAATTGAATTATTCAATTCAACTGGAAAAGATTTTTATTTGAAAGATGCAATTGAGTATGGCCATAAAGCAGGATCTGATTTTTGGTGGAGCGTTGGTGATATTAATTCCTTTGCACATTTTAGAATCTCAAAATATAATCCTGAATTTTCAAAATATATTTATATGAATCTTGAACATTCTAAAAACCTATATGGAAAATCAGTTTTTAGAGAAGGGCTAAGTTATTCATGGGGAAGTACAAATACTTTTCTTGGTGTTAGCTTGCAATCGATTCTTTATAAAAAACTAACTAATTCTATTGAGTTTGATTCACTTGCAACTTTTCAAAGAGATTTTATACTTGGCAGAAACCCATGGGGAATAAGTTTTATTTATAACATCGGCAAAACATATGTAAAAAACTTGCATTCTCAGGTAGGATTTTTTAACAATGGGTATTTGCCCGGCGCTTTATCTGCAGGACCAGCTCCGTTAAATATTTTATCCGAATTTAATATTAAAAGAATTAATGAAAGTTTAGTAAAATTTAATAGTGATAGTGTACAATATTTTGATGATCGATTTGACTATATAACTAATGAACCAACAATTGTGGGCAATGCCACAGCACTTTTTGTTTTTGGATTTTATTCAGCACCCGATAACTAAATATTTTTGTCAAAAAGTTTAGTTTTTGCGCAAATATTGCATTGTTGCATAATAATACAAATCCTTTTTTTTGTCTCTCTTTAGTCCAAATTTTAATATCTTTTGTTTGATTTTAATGCATAATAAGAACAAATCAGCGGTATAATTATTGGTAAAAACAGCATAAACTTAAACTGATGAAAAAAAGCGTACAATTATTCCATTCCGGTATCCCAATTGTTGATAGTGCCTGGGGAGGCTTTTATCACGGTGGTACTTATTTGCTAGTTGGAGAAAAAAAATCTGGCAAAACATTATTAAGCCTTCAATATGCCGTTGAAACTGCCAATAGCAAAGAAGTCTGTTTATTTTTCACCAGTTCACGTCCAAAAGATTTAATTATTCAGGCTGCATCAATTGATATCGATTTAGAAAAATATATAAATCAGAATTCTATAATTGTTGTACGAGTTGCACATCCAACTGATTCTACAGAGTTTAAAACAAGAGATGAATTACTAAATGATTATTTAAATGATTTGGTTTCTGTCATAAACCAATATCGTCCGACAAAAATAATTTTTGATGAAGTGACTCCATATATTGAATTTGAAAACCTAAATACACTTAGAGAATCTTTTGGTTCGCTTATTGAATCTGTGGAAGATCTAGGAATTACGAGTCTCTTAGTTTTAAGAGAGCCTGCAGCGCAATCTTCTAAAATGATTTTTAATGTTTTAAATTCTTTTGCAACAGGAATTATTCAGTTACATAAATCTCAAGATACTGAAAATCAAACACCAGGTGTTATTGATATTACTCCTAATATCGGTCATACGGAAGGCAACTTTAAAGCAAATTATTTTATAGAACCTTACAAAGGTATAACAACTGATTTTAAAAATACTAAAAAACCCACCAGGGAGAATATTCTGCCCGAGATAACTGAGTTACAAGCATCAAAAACTTCTTCCAATAATTCACCTGATTACTTAGTCCCGAATATTTATAGTGTAAATGATTTTAAGCTAATTGTTAATAATCAAATTGCCTTGTTTAAAACTACCGGACAGTTGTTTACGATAATTTCACTTCGATTAAATCAATTTAGTGATAGCAATACTAAAATTTCATTTAATGAATTAAGTAGTACTGTTAGATCAGTTGCAAATAAAAAAGATAAAATTTGCACGATTGGCGATAAGATTTATATACTTATCACAAAATCTGAAAATGGAACTGTTGAAGAATTTATTTCAAAAGTTCACAAAGGAATAAGCGAAGATGGGTCTGCTAATGTTAGTTATCTGGTTTTAAGAGTTAATGATAATATGAATAATGCTGATGATATTTTTAATGAGTTTGATCTTGAATCTGCGCGCATTCAGTTAAATAAGAGATAGAATTGATTATAAAAAATGAAATTATTTTTTTATCAATTACTGATTTTATTTATAACAATTTTTAGTATTTCTACATTTTCTCAATCCAATAATAACAATCAATTAAAAACAGAAGCACTGCAATTAATGGATGCAGGCCGCTTTGGTGAAGCTATTGATCAGCTTAATAAATTCGTTTCAGCAAATCCAAATTCGGCTGAAGGATTTAATTTACGTGGAACTTGTTATGAGAAAAGAGGGAATTATGAATATGCTGTTTACGATTTTCGTACTGCTGCAAAACTTAAACCAAAAGATGATAAAATCAGATCCAATCTTAACCGGACAATATCAAATTGGTATAAGATTTTGTATAACAAAATTGAGGGACACAAAAGAGAAATCGCCATAAATCCAAATGTCGCTAAAAATTATTTAGAGATTGGGAAGTGTTATAAAAATCTTGGAGAATGGAATGAAGCAGAAATATGGTATGACTTGTATCTTGAAAAAGAAAACGCTTCTTCCGATGAGATCATTAGATATTCCGAAATACTCGCTAAAAACAATCATATCTCTAAAGGGGAACCTATACTAAAAGACTATACTACAAAATTTCCGGATGATCATCGTCTATGGTCTAGATATGGATATTTTACTTTATGGCTGGGAAAAAATAAAATTGCTATCGATGCATTTTCTCAATCACTTGAAATTCGTCCTTTTTTTAAAGAAGCTATGGATGGATTAGATTTAGCAAAAGGTAAGGGTTATATCTATTCTATAAACGATACTACAGCAAGATTCAATTATGGGCTGGCTCCTTCTCCCAAAGAATATATAATTGATAAATATTTTAGAATACTAAAAACAAATCCATCAGATAGTGAAACAAGATTCAAATTAGTAGAGGAACTGATAGTTGCAAATAGATATGAAGAAGCTATTCAGCAATTAAAAATTCTTGCACCAAATTATTCTGAAGAAGAGCGATTTAAGGATTTATGGTTTAAGGTTTCAACTTTAAGGAATTCATATTATGCTGATAGAATTAAGTATTTTAATGATTTGCTAAGTAAAAACCCGAATGATACAAAATCTATTTTAGAATTGGCTAAATACTACTCATACAATGGTGATTTTAATCTTGCTATAAATCTTTACAAAAATTATTTAAATAAATATCCAAACGATGATGAAATTCAATTTAAGTATGCTCAAATTTTAATGTGGCAAAATAATTTGTGTGAAGCTGTTGAGATCAGTCAAAAACTGGCGGACAAAAACCCTGAGAAATTAGAATTTTTAATTTTTGCTGCAAAAGTCAATTCCTGGTTAGATCGAAATCCGGGATATTCTCAGTCTCTTTATGAAAAAGTTTTGGTTAAGGATCCAACAAACAAAGAAGCAATGATAGGATTAGCGAATCTGTTTATCAGAAATGGTGATATAGATTTAGCAAAACAGTTAATGGATGAAATTTCGTTAACAGATAGTTTATCAGAACAACTTATTTTACTAAGAAGTAGTTACAATTCTGCTGTTAACCAAAAAGAAATTGTTGAATCACATAAAATTCTTGATGAAGCTAGAAAATATGCTGTAGAAAAAGATTATGATAATTCCATAATTATTTTTAAAAAATATTTAAAACAATATCCTGAAAATCAAAATATAAAATTAGAACTTGCAGATGTTTATTCTGCAAATAACCAACTTAAAAATGCGGTATTGGTTTATCAAGATATATTGAGTTCAGGTTCTAATTATGATGTGGAAATGAAGTTAGCGAAGACTTATTTGTGGAATAAAGATTCACTAATAGCGTTGAGTGAATTCAAAAAACTTAATCAGAAAAATCCGCAAGATATTGAGGCTAAACTGTTATTAGGAGATGCATATCTGCAGGCTGGCCAGGTACAAAACGCAAAAACGATATATCAGGAATTACTTGAAAAATCTCCTGAATCTCATATCCTAAAAACCAGATTAAGTTGGATTGGGGGAAGTGATAAGTTTTCATTTCAAAAATTTCCAACATACATACAATTAATTCCTAGAGCTTTATACTTTATTGATAATAATGATTTTAGCTATTCAAATATGGGTATTGGTTTTGATTTAGGCGTAACAAATTTCTTAACAATAGGTTTCTCTGGCTCAAGAGGAAAGCTAGCTTCAGAAAATGAGGACTTAAGATTTAATCAAATTAAAGGATCGGTGTACGCCAGATTTAATAATATCATTTCAGCAAATGCCGGATTTGGGCAAACTTTTTTTCTAAATGAACGTAAGGAAAACATTTTTGACTTTTCAATAAATGCTTTTAAAAAAGATATTTTTAATGTAACTGCGTTTGTTAATTTTTCAGATGCGGCATTTATACTATACTCGCCATTTTTAGTAAGCACCAGATTGAACGCATATAACTTGGGATTAAGCGGAGAATATCGCTTTAAAAATAATCTTATCGTTTCAGCCAAGTATTCTAATCTTGCAGTTTCTGATGATAATTCAGGCAATCAACTACAAGCAAGATTAGGTAAAATTTTTAATCCTGATATTTCTGCGGGTTATGAATACTATTTTTATAATATTGAAAATGAAACTAATCTTTATTGGAGTCCCAATAATTTTGAATCCCACTCTCTTTGGGTTGACTGGGTTTTATATAAAGATGAAGAAGTCAACTTTACTTTAGGCGGAAAGTTTGGTCTGATACCTAATAATGATTATTTGGTATCAGAATTTTATGCAGATTTTAAATATCAAATAATTAAATCTTTATTTTTCCAGACCAGATTTTCAACAGGCAGTTCTTTCAGATCAAATTCAGGTTATAGATCTAACTCAATTCAAGCTAGTTTGATTTTAAATCTGTAAACGTTTACACTTCAGTTTTTCTCCCCAAATCGGCTTTTTATACCTTGTTTGATAATGATACAGATTAAATTAAAATCCAAAATTGGTATTTATTTTATTACGAATACATTCAAATAAAACTTAAAAAATATCAATTAGATGGCATTATTATTGAAAATTTAATGCAAACTAACGTTCGGATACATGAAACTAAATCAGCTCGTCGATCGTGCTATTATTACTATTTCAAACCGGGAAGATGATAAAAAGGGAGAAAATCTAGAGCAAAAATATTTAAGAAGGATTCTGGTAAGCGGTATAATGTCTTTGTTGCTAATTCTAGTAATAGTTTACACATTACCTTATACAATTTTATCGTTCAGTTCTTTATTTGAGTATTCAACAATAATTGCTTTAGTAATTTTTCTTTTCATACTTCTGGTTAGATATTTCGCCATTTTGGTTATGGCTTATCTATATCTGAATGAGTATACATTTTCATCTGTAAATGGGTTCGCACCTTTTGTATCTATTATTGTTCCTGTTTACAACGAAGGAAAAATTATTAAAAATTCAATTCTATCATTATTAAAACTTGATTATCAGAATTATGAAATAATTATTGTAAATGACGGTTCATCTGATGATACAAAACAAGTTGCGGAATCGATGGTTGGTTTTCAAAATGCAAAGTATGGAAAAATAAAAGTTTCTTTAATAAATCAGCAGAATTTAGGAAAAGCACGGGCTTTAAATTCCGGAATTTATTTTTCTAAGGCTGATTTTGTTCTTTGTATGGATGGAGATTCACAACTTTCACCTGAATCAATAAAAGTTGCTGTAAGACATTTTAAAGACCCAAAAATTGGGGCTGTTGCAGGAAATGTAAAAGTGTTGAATAGAAAAAAATTCTTTACTGATCTTCAAGCCTTAGAATATATTGAAGGATTGAATATGGCTCGTAGTGCACAGAGTTATATGAAACTTGTTAATATTATTCCCGGACCAATTGGAATATTTAGAAGATCAGCAATTGAACAAGCGGGATTTTATTCCAGTGATACATATGCAGAAGATGCTGATTTGACATTAAAGATACTCTCTAAAGGTTGGAAAATTTATTATGAACCCAAATCAATATCATATACTGAGGCTCCTGTAACTTTACAGCAGCTTTTAAAGCAAAGATATAGATGGACGAGAGGAATTCTTCAATCTATACGAAAACATAAGACCAAAATGTTTAATCCTACAATAAACCTAGGGCAAACTTTTATTTTGTGGATAATGTCTTATGAAGCTTTAATTTGGCCAACAATGAATATTGCTGCAAATGCATTTTTTATTTTTGCTGCACTATTTTTTGGTTTCTCGCATCTGATATTTTTCTGGTGGGCTGGATTAGCAATACTTGATCTTGTAACAGCGCTTTATTGTGTAGCTGTTGAAAAAGAAGAATTTAGATTGGTTTGGTATGCAATCATTTATAGAATGTTTTTTATTTTAATTATCGATATTTGTAAAACCATGTCAACTATAGAAGAATTTCTTGGAATTAAAATGACATGGGGTAAATTGGAAAGAATTAACTCAACAAAACAAAATACCATAGCTGTTAATACTAATTAGGAATATACATGGAACTAATCCCGATACTTTCTACTATTATTCTTGTTGCAACAATATGTACTTTCATATTGGCTATCGGGGCTTATATCCTTTACAAAGTCCGCGAAGGCAAACCACAATATGCTTATCAAACAAAACCATCTACCGTTAAGGCAGAACTAGTGGTACCATCCGAAGCTGTATTTACTAAAGAAGCCGCAATTGGTGAACAAGGCAGAGCATTACAAGTTGAACCTGGAATAACGAGAGAAGAATACACTAAACAAAGACAGCCATCACAATCTAAATTTACACCAGAGCCTAGAGGTATTAAATTAGAAGAAGAAAAAATCGAAAAGCAAAAAGTTCGCGTACGTGTAAATGATAGGCTTAGCGATGAAAATAAATTCCTGAAGTACACTTCTGATGGGTATATACCTACTCAGGAAGATAGAAATTCAGGGGAAACAAAGTGGCGCTAAAATCTTTTTTTGGTATCAGGATAAATCAATTTTTTATCTTTACATCTGGCTTCTTAATTCTCATTTCAGCCATATTAGTATACTATTTCATTCTTCGCGGAATTTATGGTCGCTTCGATTCTGCTGATATCTTACCAAATTCAAATATAATTGAGGATTTTCTTTTTGGGAAAGAAGCTGAAGTTGCAATCCTATATTCAAAATATACAGAAAATACATTGCCTGTTGGCAGTACCTGGTTAAACGATAATATCTCAACGTGGAAAAAATTTTTAGGCAATTTAAATCTAAAATATGATATCATTTCAGATGATAATATCGAAGCTGGAAATCATCAAAAATATAAGCTGATAGTTTTACCTGGTACAAAATCGATAAGTGATAGAGAAGCATTTCAATTAAAAAAGTATTTGGAAAATGGTGGAAGCATTTATGCTACAGGTGGAATAGGTTCTTTTTCAGATGACGGAAAATGGAGGGGTTGGGAATTTCTGAATCAGGTTTTTGGGGTCCAATTTTCACACGAACTAAAACCAGATGAATATTCAAAAATTCACACTGTGTGTGGTAGTTTACCAATCACAGCAAATATCCCTACAGGTTTTCCTTTAAAAATTGCAACCTGGGATAGACCAATGGCTGTTGAGGTTTTAGATCCAAGAACCACACAAGTAAGCTTTTGGTATAATTATAGAATGGATGATGGTTTAGTTCGAGAGGAAATTAAAAAATCTGCCGGAATTATATATGGCAACTTTGGTAAAGGCCGATTTATGTGGATGGGATTTGAGCTAAATTCAATTATTGGTGTTCAAGAAGATTATATTTTCTTTGAAAGATTGTTTAATAATTCTGTAAAATGGTTAATGTACTCGCCAATTGCTTATGTTAGAGATTGGCCAACAGGATATGAAGCTGCTGCTGTTATTGCACCTGTCTTAAATGATGATATCGAAAATATTAATAACATACTTCCAATTCTTAAAAATGAAGGACTCTCAGCTTCGTTTTTTGTTGACCCTACAGCCGCATCTTTGAATAAAGATTTAATCAGAAAAATTTCAACTTATGGTGAAGTTGCTGCTTTGGTTGATATCGGATATTTAGCATCAGTGAACGATAAACAAAACAAACTTAACTCTTATAATGATCAATTAAAGAAACTGAAATCTGCAAAAGAAAATCTTGAAAGGATAACGTCAAGTATAGTGAGTGGATTTTTACCTTATTATGGATTATTTGATAATAATACTTTAAATGCAGTTGTAAATTCAAATTTTAAATATGTGTTTACTGATTCCTTAACAGATCGATCAGTCCCAAAAACAATTATTAGAGGCGATAAAAGAATTGTAACTATGACTAAAACTGCTAGAGATGATTATGAAGTGATTCGTGACTTTGGATTGACATTACCTGAATTTCAATTTTATACTTATCAGGAAGATTTAGATCGTGTGTTGTTTGAGGGTGGAATGTACATTTTTAAGCTGCACACAGACTATCAATGTAAAGCAGAATATTCCAATGTTGTGCGTGATGTGGTTAAAGAGTTAAAAATTAAAAAATTTTGGATTACTACTGCAAACGAAATACAAAAATGGTATGAGAAAAGAGATTATATAGAAATAAGAGCGGATAGAAGAGGTAAGACCAGGGTTGCATTAAAAGTCTCAAATCCTGGTGTTGAAGCAATTAATAATTTAGTAATTGATCTTGACCTGAATGATTTTGCAAAAAATATTACAATCGGATCTGAAATTATTGGAACAAAAACAGCAAGTGTTAAACACGTTGCTGGGTCGCAAATGGTTTATTTGTATGTTGATGATTTAAACCCAGGTGAATCCCGGCAGTACTACATTGATTACGATCAAGTTAGCTTTTAAACATTTGTTCTAATATAAATAATCATTTATAATTTTTAAGAATAGTATTGAATAGTTCAAAAAAAATAATTTATTTGTTTTTGTATCTTTTAGTGATCCTAACAATAACTGATCTAAGTTTTGCACAGGCTAAAATTGCTATACTTTACTCAGAAATGTCTGAAAAATATGCAACAAATGATACCAAAAACGTATTAGAAGAGATTACTGCCTGGGAGTTGTTTCTAATGCAAAACAATTTTGGATATCGTGTTATTTATGATTCTGATATTGATTCCGGATTAGAAGGTGATTTTGACATTCTAATTTTACCTGGTGTAGAATATATTTCAACTACACAATTTGATGTGTTAAAGGAATTTTTAAATGCCGATGGTTCGATTATAAGTTCGGGATCAAAATTACTTTTTGTTGAGAATGGAGTTAATGATGATTCCAATATTAGATTACTTTTGGGCCTGAATAAAGTTGAATCAATTTCTTTTGATCACCAAAGTTTTTATCATAGTATAATTTCAAATCATCTTAATCATTTTGATGTTAATGATGACATAGTAATACAACTGTCTAAAAAAAGTTTATTCTGTGAAGAAAACCAAAATGAGTATCACGCTTCGGGATTCTTGATATCTCCGCTTGAATTAAATCAAACCAAAACAGCTATTGTGTATGGAAGAAAATCTCTGGGTAAATTTGTTTGGACAGGTTTTGGAATGAATGATGTTATTGGAGGTAGTACAGATTTTAAACAATATCAGAATTATTTATTAGATGTGATTAAATGGATGGATGTGGAAAGCGATGTTTATCTAAACCTCAATTTTACTAATAAATTAAAACCTGCAGTATTAACTGTAGAATTAAATAATGCTTTAGAACCTGAGTTAATTGATGTTTTAGTTCAGAATAATTTTAGTCCGAATTTAATTGTTAACCCAAAACAAGAAATTTCAAAAGAGATTATAAAAAAGTTCAAGGATGAAGCAATAATTCTCGACTTAACATTGTTACAAGAAGCTGATTCAGATTCAAAATCATTATCTAAAATAATTAATATTTTCAATCAGGAATTTGAGGTTTCAGTTAGTAATATAATTCTCGAGAGTACAGTAGCTAAAAAAATGGATTATGAGTTACTTAATGATTGCGGAATTAAAAATGTTTTTATCAATTCAACTGAATTAGAAATAAGCAATAAATTTATAAATAATATTTATGTTACCAGATTTAACCGAAATAAATTTTATAGTGGTAAAAATAATATTATAAGTTTTGTATGTCTTAAGCCGCAAATAAATTGTGATAATAATTTTGAAGATGAATTATTTGCAAAATTAAGTTCTATCAAACCAGAGGAATTGAAATTTTCTTCCATAAATGATGTGTCAAACTGGATTAAGCTAAAAAGTAATGTTAGTGTTAAAATAACCAATAACTCCGAAAATAAAATGGATATTATGGTTACTAATAATAATAATGTTGATGTTACAAACTTTGATATATATTTTAAAACTAATTTTGCAACGATGTCTGAGAGCTTGAAAATTTTATTAAATAATAAACAAGTTGAATATTATTTCAAACCAAATATCGGATTGTTTAAAATAGAATTGAATCAAATAGAAGCTAACTCAAACTTGAAAATATCAATATCAATTTATGATGAATAAATTTGCAAGTCTAAAATGGAAAAGTTCTTACAATTAAAAATATTGTTTTATTTTATTCTGGTTTTAATGGGATTACAATCATGTGCTGAATTTTCATCAGATACAGATCAAAATTTAAACCAATCAAGTACCATAATTCAAATAACTTCCCCGCAAAATAGTAATTCAATTTCGATAGGGAAGAATGTTCTTACTTATAATATTGCGCAACCTTACGTACTAAAATTTTTAGAATTGTATATCGATAATGCTTTTGTAAAAAACATTCCGCCTAATACTGATGGTACATTACCATTGATTAGTTTTAATATCGACTCTGCTTTTATTGGTAAATATATAAGTCTATACCTAATCTATTATGACTTAAATGGAACATCGCAAAAAAGTAATACTATAACAAATTTATTGATTACAGCAGACAATAGAATTCCATTTAAACCTTACAATATTGTATTATTAAATTTTAATAATAGTTCTGTTAATGTTAGCTGGAAAGATTCATCAAATAATATTTCCAAATACGAATTTTGGCGAAAGATTGGGTTATCCGGTCAATTCAGTTTACATCAGGAACTTAGTGCTTTATCGTTTAACACTAATGATTATGGATTAGATCCTAGTGAGATATACTTTTATAAAATTCGTGGCGTTAAATCCCTAGGAGTCTCTGATTTTAGCAACGAGGTCAATACATCGGGCATTTCCACTTCAGGGAATTTATATCCGCCAACAAATCTTACTGCTGTTATAGAGGCAAGTAATTCAATAGTACTTAACTGGTTAGATAATAGTGAAAATGAAAATTATTTTTCTGTTGAGAGAAGTTCAGACAATGTGAATTTTAAAGGTATCGCATTTCTAAATAGAAATGTTATTACTTATAAAGATTCGGGTAGTGGATTTCAAACTGGACAATCTTATCAGTATAGAATAAAATCATATAGTAATACCGATTCAGCTGTCAGTAATACGGTAAGTATTATTTATGGATCCAGTGTTTTAATTCCGCCTAAAAGTCTTACAGCAAATTACAATAGTAATATTGGTGTTATTCAACTAGACTGGATAAATGATGATAATAATATTTTATATATAGATATCGAAAGAAAGACAGAAAGTAGTAATTTTACATTACAAAGAAGAATTGATTCCAGTAATGATTTTTACTTGGATTTTAACATTATTGGTAGTCAAATTTACACTTATAGAATTAGAGGATATGATTTAAACTCATATTCTGATTTTTCTAATGAAGTAACTATCTCAACATTTTGAAAATGATTTTACGTTGGAAATAAAGAATAAAGAGTGGTTTGAAATACTTGGTAAGGTAGCTGATTACCATAGTGATCCGCTAATTATGCTCGATACTTCTTTTGAAATTATTTTTACAAATCAAAAAGCTGTCTCCATTTTTTCAATTGATGATTTTAATCTTACTCTTGAACAGGTTTTTGAACAAGAAACCGTTATAGAATTTACAGATGCAATTGGAATCGTATTAAATTCCTCTCTTCAAAAAAACATAAAAAATCTTTTAATAAAACTTAAAGGCGGTAGCAATTTAATTTATGATGTCTCAATTGAGTTAATCAATTTAGAAGATGTAATAAATATTGTTTTACTATTCAGAAATGTTTCTTCTAATAAATCTGATGAGTTAATTAGAAAGATTAAGATTCCCGGGACAGGTACTTTAAATTCAAATCAAAGTATACAGTTAGAAAGTTTACTTTCCGATATACAGATTCATTTGCCAGTTACTATTGTTTCTTCTAAGAATATTCAATTGTTAATTGATAAATATGATTTTCCGATCTGGATAAAAAATACTGAAAGCAAATTAATTTGTTTAAATAATTCATACTCCAGTCAATTAGGAATTGAAGTTTCTAATGCAAAAGGTAAAAAGCATGAGACATTTTTACCACAACATCAAAAAGCGATTTATAATTTGCTAGATCAATACATTTTTACACATAAACAACAAATTGTGTTAGAAGGATTTAGTAAAAAAGTTAATAATATTGATGTTTTTCAAAGTATTGTGCAAGTTCCCTTATTGGATAATCTTAATAAAATATCAGTCATAGTTGGTCTAATTGTTGATAATATCTATGATTATTATAACTTTTGGGGAATCGAAGACTACTTTGATGGGATATTTGACAATTTTCCGGTTTCGATCGCTTTAGTTGATAAAAGCGGTTTAATAAAAAATTGTAACGATAAGTTCTCATTACTTTGTAAATCGGATAAGGATGATATAGTTAACAAAAAAATTGAAGAATTATTTTTATCTAAAATATTAGACAACTTTAATTTTTTTATTCAATCAGATTCTGATAAAGTTTCTTTTTACATTGACGAAAATTTTAATATTTCTGGTTCATCAAAGTATCTTTATAAGATAAGTTTAATTAAGAATAAAGAATTTATAAAACAACCTTCAAATGTTTTATTGATTCTGCAAGAATTTAAGAATGAAATAATTTTTGAAGATGAACTTCAAAATATTTTAACAAGCAGAGGAAAAATGTTTGATATACTAGTACAGAAAAATCCAGATCCGATTTTTATTTATGATAAAGAAAACTTAAAATTTCTGGAAGCAAACGATGCTGCAATTAAAATGTATGGATATAGCAGAGATGAGTTTCTTCAGATGGATTTAACGGACCTTTATGCTCCGGAGGATATACAGACACTTTTAGATTCATTCGGTGACGAATCAGCTGAAGCAAGATTTAGCAAACCTTTCAGGCATCGTAAAAAAGATGGTACTAATGTTCTTGTTGAAATAAGTAAAACATCTTTTAAGTTTAATGAGAAAGAAGCCCACTTTAACATTATTAAAGATATTACAGCCTCAGTTGAACAGGAAAAGCAAAATCAGATGTTAAAAGCCATTTTTGCTGAGTCTGATTTGATGGTTTTTACTACTGATTCTGCGGGGTTTATTATTTATGCAAATATTAGAGTGACAGAAAAACTTGGTTTTTCAAATGATGGTATCGTTCAGTCATCCTTTGCAAGTTTAGTAATAGATGAAGATAGAGCAATCGTGAACACGTCTGTATTTCAATCTCACCTAAAAGATTCTGTAGTATTGGAAACTGAATTTAAAACTTATAAGGGTAATTTTATAAAATCCGAAATTACTGCTTACCCGATTTTAGATTTTGATGGCAGCATCGATTCATTTACCATAGTTGTTAAATCATTAGAAGTTGATTCTTCTGTTAATAAGGAACCAGAAGAAATTGTTAAAGAAGTTGTTATTGAAAAAATAGTTACTCAAGAGCAAAGATCAATTATACCGGATTCTAATTTCCTTTCAGGCATGTTCCATGAAATTCTTACACCAATAAATGTAATAATCGGTTTTTCTCAAGAATTAATAACCAGTACTCAAAATCCAACTGAAGAACAACTTGAAGCCTCTGAAATTATAAATCAGAATAGAATAAAAATGATGGATACAATGAATTCGGTGGTAGAGTACTCAGATATTATACAAAATAAATCTCCTTTAAAGATTGAATCAGTAAGTATAACAGAGATTATCGAAAAACTGGATAATAATATTCAAGATATTTCTGGAATAAATGATATCCAATTTGCATATGGTAAAATATCTTCATCACTTAAATTTAAAACCGATATACAAAAATTTGAAAATTTTATTCTGGCACTTATTAAAGTGGTTTCAAGATTAAGTAAAGATAAAAAAGTATACTTTTCATCATTTGCTGTAGATGGTGAATCTTTTCTTATTGGAATCAGTGATCAGTATGGAAATCCATCAGAATATGTTTCCAATGTTTTGGAAAAAATCTTTGGAAATGATAAGGATCCCAAAGACTTTGGATTGCCTAAACTGACAACTTATTTGTGTAAAATTCTTTTATCCTATCTTGGTGGAAAATTTTATAGATCTTCTTCCAGCTCGGTTAGAAACGAAACAGGTTTTATTTTCCCTATTACTTACTCTCCTAATCAGTCTAAGTTAGATTTTAAATCTGGTTATGATTCAATTGATTATCCTCAACAGGAAAAAGTTGTGGATAATATTTTTCAATCAACCAAAGTAGAAAAATTTAAGTTACCAGAAGAACCGCTTGAAGATTTTAGTGAAGATGTTGTGGATGATATAACGTTATCTAAAACAACTTCAGAAGAAGATGATATCTTTAAACCAGTTCCTCCGATTGCACAAGAAATTCTCTCTAAGATGACTGAAGAAAATGTTGAAAGTTCTGAAAATGATGAGAACATTTCTCAAACCGATAATAGTTTAATTGTTGAGAAAAACCTGGAAAATTTTGTTCCTTCAACTCCAGAAAATGAAATAAATTTAGAAGAAGAAATTAAAGAGGAATTAAATTCTGAGATTTTATTAAAATCAAGTATTGAAGAAGAAATTAAACCAATCCAATCTTTGGATTTAGCTAAACTGAATTGTTTATATATCGAAGATCAAATTGACTCACAGATCTTGTTTAAAGTTCAGATGAAGGGGTTAAACGAAGTTAAGTTTGCTGTTAGCTTTGAAGAAGCCCAACTGCTCCTTCTTAGTAATCAATTTGATTTTATTGTTATGGATATAAATCTTCAAGGTGAGTATAATGGTCTTGATGCTCTCAAGATTATCAAGACAATGCCTGCTTTTAGTTCAATTCCAATTATTGCTGTAACTGCGTATGTACTTCCAGGAGATAAGGAAAAATTTATTGCTGCTGGATTTGATGATTTTATTTCTAAACCAATCTTTAGAGAAAAAATGATGGAGTCACTTGAAAAAATATTTTTATCGTAAAGTAAATTTTAGCATTTGATTAAAATCCTCTTAGTTTTTGCAATTAAGAGGATTTTTTTTGCCATTACTTGACAATTTATCGAAACAGAATTATGTTAGCATACAAATGTATGGTAATTATTTAAAAAGGAAATAATAATGCAAAAAGAGCTGACTGAGATTCAAAAAAGCATTTTAAATTTTCTGATAGACCAAATAAAAGGGAAGGGAATTCCACCAACTCTTGCAGATGTTGCAAAACATTTTGGATATAAGAATCGCGCAACTGTACAGCAACATTTTGCAGCTATCGAGAAAAAAGGATACATCAAAAAAAATCCAAAACTTTCCCGCGGAATAGAACTTACGCTTGAAGAAAAATATTTTGTGCCTAGACCAATTTTGGGTGAAGTTGCTGCCGGAAATCCATTAACAATTTATCCTGATGCGATTGATACAATAAAACTTCCTACAATTGCAAAAATGCCGCAGGATTCATTTTTGCTTCGCGTAAAAGGTGATAGCTTAAAAGATGCATATATTTTTGGTGGTGATATTGTAATTGTAAATCCTAATCTTGAAGCAAAGAATGGACAAATTGTAGTTGCAATTCTTGATGATGCTGCGGTTGTAAAAAGATTTTATAAAAAGAGAAGTGAAATAGAACTCGTTTCAGAAAATCCGGAATATAAACCAATTGTGATTGATAAAAAGTATGCATCATTTAAAATTGTTGGAATTGTGGTTGGTATTTATCGAAGTATGGAAAAGCGAGCAGGATAATTTTATTCAATAATTTCAGGATGAAAATGAAAAAAATAATCTTAATAGTTTTTGTTGTTTCCGTTTTTTATATAAATAATGTTACAACTTTTGCACAATGCTCGGATGCCGGAGTGTGCTCTATAGGCGGTCATGCTAATGAACAGGAGAGTAAAAGTTTATTTAATATTTCTGCTTCATATAAATTTGGTTCTAGCGGTAAAGAGGATGATGTTAAGTATCATTCGTTTCATCTCGGTGCTTTATATAATGTATTTGAAAAAACTTCTCTTCAATTTGCAATCCCATATAATATTCAATCAGGTCCGTTAGGAAATGTAAATGGAATAGGGGATTTAATTTTAAGTGTAAATCAAAATCTGTTAAAAGAAAATGAATCAGCGTTGGATATTTCGGTTGGAGCAAAACTTGGAACCGGTGATGAGAACAGAAATAACTTACATATGGCCTATCAATCAGGATTAGGTAGCAATGATTTGATATTTGCTTTAAATTATTCTTACGATCAATTGGGAGTTGGAATTGGATATCAATTAGCAGGAGAAAGAAATGAAAATGTTTCGAAGCTAAAACGTGGTGATGATTTGCTTGTTCGTGCCTCATATAATTTTTTGCAGGATAAGTTTACAATTACTCCTCAGATTTTATTTATTAAGCGATTAGGAAAATCTAATACCGTAAATTTGTTGGCCGTGGGCCCGATGGAATCTTACATTGATGTTGATAAAAGCCATCAGACACAAGTTAATTTATTAACACAGATCCAATATCAGATTAATAATAATTATTCATTATTTGCTGATTTCGCAATTCCATTTATCAAAAGAGAAGTTAATGTAGATGGATTGACACGTTCGTTCAGTGCTTCTTTAGGGATAGCTGTTATAATTTATTAATGGTCTGTATCTTTCTAGCTATTCAATAAATATAGATAATTAACAAAAGTGTTAATTCTATGTATTTATTACTAAGATATTTCATAATGAAACCAAAATTTAACATAGGCACAGCAGGATGGTCTTATAAAGATTGGGTGCCGAATTTTTATCCTAAAAACCAATCTGGCGGATTTGATTGGCTACAATTTTATTCGCAATATTTTAATTGCGTTGAAGTTAATTCAACTTACTACACATATATTAGTCCAAAAATTGTTGATGGCTGGATAAAAAAAGTTGAAGAATCAAAGAATTTTATTTTTCATATTAAGCTTCATCAGGATTTTACACACAAAAGAAAATTTGATGAACAAAATATTAAGGCTGTTCGTTACAATTTGGATCAGTTAAGAAAATCTGAAATGCTTGGTGGATTGTTGATACAATTTCCTTACTCTTATTCATTTGATGGAAATTCTGTTCAGCATCTCCAAAAGCTTAGAGATATTTTTTGTGATGTTGATTGTTTTATTGAAGTTCGTCATCAAAGTTGGAAAAACAATCGTGCATTGGAATTCTTTAGAGCAAACGATTTAACATTTTGTACAATTGATCAACCGCAAATTGGGCAGGCAATTGAGTTTGATCCAATCATAACAAACGATAAAGCATATATCAGGTTTCATGGAAGAAATGTTGAGGCATGGAAAAAATCTTTATCCAATTTTGGCAAACCACAAACTTATGAAGAACAAAGCTCACGCTACAGTTATCTCTATTCTCCCGGAGAGTTAGTTGAGATTGAGCAGAAGATAAAAACAATCCAGCATAAAGCTAAAGAAGTAAATGTGATAATGAATAATCATCCGCAAGGTGATGCAGTTGCCAATGCTTTTGAACTAATCCATCTACTTGAAGAAAAAACAAAAGTAGAAATACCTACATCAATTTTAAAAGCTTATCCACGGTTGCAAGAAATGTTGGTTAATTAATTTTTGAATTTTGATTTATTTATGCGTACAATTTTTCACTTAGATCTAGATGCGTTTTTTGTTTCTGTAGAGAGAATTCTCGATCCAAAGCTTAATGGCAAACCCGTGATTGTTGGCGGTGACCCAAAGTACGGAAGGGGAGTTGTTTCTGCTTGCTCTTACGAAGCCCGTGCATTCGGATTACATTCTGCAATGCCGATAAGAACAGCATACAAGCTTTGTCCGCAAGGAATTTATCTGCACGGACACGGCGATGAATACTCAAGATATTCAAAAGCTGTAAAAAATATTTTGGAACAATACGCACCTCAAATTGAGCAAGCTTCAATCGATGAATTTTATCTTGATATGACAGGTACACAAAAAATGTACGGCTCAATGTTTGGATTTGCTACAGGATTGCAAAAAGAAATCTGGGATAAAATTGGTTTGCCAATTTCAATTGGAATTGGGAGTAACAAAACAATTGCAAAGATTGGTTCTGATTGTATGAAGCCGAAAGGAATTACTTATATAATTCCTGGAATGGAAAAAAATTTTCTGGCTGCAATGCCTGTTGAAACAATTTCAGGTGTTGGAAAAGTTACAAAGCAAAGTTTGAACAATCGCGGTATTTATAGAATAGGTGATATCACAAAACTTTCATCAGATTATTTTGGAACTGCGTTTGGTAAATATGGAATTGATCTCTGGCGAAAAGCTCACGGCGAAGGGACAGAATATTTAACAATACAGCGAACTAGAAAAAGTATCTCGCGCGAAACGACTTTTGGTAATGATGTGACAAATGAAGAAGAGCTTAAGAATACTTTATTTTATTTAACAGGAAAAGTTGCTCAATCATTGCGAAAGAAAGGTTGGGAAGCATCTACAATAGATATTAAACTTCGTTATACAGATTTTCAAACATTAACTCGTGCTAAAACAATTAAGCCCAGTGATGACGATAAAGTAATTTTTGAAACTGCGTGGGATTTGATGAAGAAAGCAAGAACCAGAAGAGTTGGAGTTAGATTAATTGGAGTTGGTATTACAAATTTTTCTCCTTTAAATGAGCAAGAATTTTTGTTTGAAGATTATGAAGTAAAAAGAAAAAAAATGTTAAGAGCTGTAACAAGAGTTCGTGATAAGTTTGGATATGAATCTTTAATGTTTGGCAGAACCGAGGAAGATAAAAAATTAAAAGGAATGGAAAATTATTTTCAAGTTTAAATTTACTTGATTATCCTGGAGGCCAATTCATTTTTCTTCCGCCAAGTAAATGAAGATGTAAATGATAAACTTCCTGTCCGCCATTATCACCACAATTAAAAACTAATCTAAAACCATCATCAGCAATATTTAAATCTTTAGCAATTTGGTTTGCTGCATCTATCATTTCTCCAAGTAGAGAAGCGTGCTCATTTCCTTTTAAATCAGTTACTTTTGCAATTACAATTTTAGGGATTATTAAAATATGAACTGGTGCTTGCGGATTAATATCTTTAAATGCTAAAACATTATCGTTTTCATAAACAATGTTAGCGGGAATTTCTTTATTTATGATTTTAGTAAATATAGTTGGCATTATTCCTCCTTTTCAATCCCATATTTTTTCATTTTGTTATATAGATGACTTCGTTGAATGTCCAAAATCTCTGCAGTCTTACTTATGTTCCAATCATTTGCGTTAAGCTGTTTAAGGATAAAAACACGTTCAGCCTTTTCTTTAAATTCCTGAAATGAATTAGTGATATCAACAAGATCATCGACTGATTGCTGATTGCCGGCAAACATAAATTCGATATCTTTTCCAGAGATTTCTTTTTTATCAATGATGATAATTATACGCTCAACAATATTTCGTAACTCACGCACATTACCAGTCCATGATTGATTTCTAAGAATATGTAACGCCTCATCAGAAAATTTTGTAACGGGTTTTTTATGTTTGATAGAAATATCGTTAGCAAATTTTTCTACTAAGATTGGTATATCTTCTGTTCTTTCACGTAATGAAGGAACTTGAATTGGAATTACATTTAATCTATGAAAAAGATCTTCTCTAAAATTTCCTTTCTCAATTTCTTCTTTTAGATTTTTATTTGTAGCTGCAATTAAACGCACATCAACATCAATTTTTTTTCCTCCGCCAACACGCTCAATTTTTCCATCTTCAATTGCACGTAAAACTTTTGCCTGTGCCTGATGAGACATATCACCAATTTCATCTAAAAATAATGTGCCTTTATTTGCAAGTTCAAATCTACCTATGCGTTGTTGTACTGCTCCGGTGAATGAACCCTTTTCATGACCAAATAATTCGGATTCAATTAATTCATTTGGGATTGCTGCACAATTAACTTCAACAAATGATTTTTCTTTTCTTTCACTTTTTTTGTGAATCGCACGAGCAACCAGTTCTTTTCCTGTCCCATTTTCACCAGTAATTAAAACGCGTGTATCAAGCGGCGCAACTTTATCAATCATTTGCAAGATATTGTGGATAGCTTTGCTCTTACCTAGAATATCTCCATCACCAATCCAAACTTTTTTTATCTCTTCATTCTCTTCTTTTAACGAAGCACTTTCGGTTGCATTGCGAACGCTGATTAAAAGTTTATCACGATCAATTGGTTTTTCTAAAAAATCGAACGCTCCTAAACGAGTCGCTTTAATTGCGTTCTCAACACTTCCATGTGCAGAAATAATAATAACGGATGCAGATTGTTTTTGTTCTTTAATTTTCCTTAAAACTTCAAATCCATTCATTTCCGGCATTTGTATATCAAGAAAAACAGCTGCAAAATCTTTCGATGAAAATTTTGATAATCCTTCATTTGCACTTGTTGTGAATTCCACATCATAACCCTCGTATTCGAGAATCATATTAATGCTTTCGCAGATTTGCAATTCGTCATCTATAATTAAAACTGATTTCATATTATTATCCGTAAATATCTAACTGATCTTAATAAAATTATTTGTGAAGGTAATACAGTTTTGTCTTCTTTAAGAATTTCTCCAAACATTCTGCCGTATTGATTTACATCTAAATCGCGAACATCTACAGAAGATTGGACTTTAAAACTTTCTTCAAAAGCTTCTACAAAATAACCAATTAGCTTTCCCAAATCAAAGATGTTTGATTCGTAAGAGAGAAAAGCACTGCCAAAAAAATGTGCGAGTTTATCTTTATCACCATATTTATTTTGCGGTGAATCAAAAAATAAATATCGTGGCAGATTATCATTCTTAGCTAAAAAAATTTGTCCATCAGCAGAAACTAGTGGATAGTAAACAATAGTATTTAGTATTGGTAATTGAATTGGCACTTCACGATATGGAACCGTGGCTAACATCAAACCAAGCAAAGCATCGCCAATATTTCCATCACTGAATTTTGTAGCTTCAACAAATATGGAATCACTTGCAGATAGATCACCAATTGAATATTTAAGTTTAGAATACTCTTCAGAAGCAATATAATCAGAAAGATGATTTACTAATTTTGATAAATCACTTTGTTGAGCTTCAACTTTACGGTTAAAGATCAAAAACATAAATAATATCAACAATATCATTAAATATTTATTTGCCAAATGGGATTTGTTTTAATTAAGAATACTATTTTTACATAAGAAATCTAATAAGAGAAAACTAATTATCTAAATGATTTTAATGATTAAACATTTTAACCTTCTATTTATACTTCAGATAATATTTGTTCACACAATTGCTGTTGCACAATCTACCAAATCTATGATTGATTCAATAAATACAATAAGCTATGATGAAGTAGTTTCAAATATTGAACTATCAACAAAAATTTTTACAGAAAATTTAGAAAAAGCGCGAGCTATTAATTATCCCAAAGGTGAGGGACTAGCGTTAAGTAATCTTGCATTGGTAAATTATTTAAAAGGCAACTATGATAAATCCACACAGTATCATATAGAATCCTTTAAGATATTTAATGATAACAAAATGTATAAAGAATTAAGCGATGCTTATGGTGAATTCGGTTATCAACTAAAGAGAAGAGATTTGAATAAAGCAGTTTCTTATATGCGTATGGCAATTAAAGTTTCTGATGATTATAATGTGCCACGAGCTTTTAAAAGTAAGCTATATGATAATTATGGTGTTTTAAAAGAAATGCAGAATGATGCAGATAGTGCAATTTTCTTTTATAAAAAAGCTTTGGAGATTAAAAAATCGAATCGTGATACAATTGGAATCCCATACAGCTTAAATAAAATTGCAGTTCTAAAAGCAAATCAAGGTAAGTTTGATGAAGCATACAAATATTTAATTCAATCGGATAAACTACGTAACACGGAAATAGGAAATTTTGGCAGGATGGAAAATTTATCCTTTCATGCAGATTTCTTAAGAATGGAAAATAAAATAGATGATGCGATTGTGGCTTATAAAAATTGTATGGAAATGGCTGAAGATCTAAACTATACTTATATGATTTTATATTGTTATGAAAATCTTACTGAACTTTATAAGCAAAAAAAACTGTTTGATAAAGCATTAGAAACTCATCTAAAATATACTGCGTATAAAGACAGTATCGATAATTATGAAACGAACACTAAAGTGGCTCAATTAGAAATAGCATACGAAACAGAACAAAAAAATAAACTTATTGCAGAAAATAAATATGAACTTGAAAATAGAAAACAACAATTAACTTTTGCATTAGTCACATTAGTTTTGTTAGTATTAATATTCTTTGCTGTTTATAAATATCAACAACTAAAAAGAAAAAGAGTTGTTAGGGAAATCGAGTATAAAAATAAATTGCAAAATGCAGAGTTGGAAAAGAAGATTGTTGAGGACAAACTTAATATATCAAGAGAACTCCATGATAATATAGGTTCTCAATTAACATTTATAATAAGCTCTTTAGACAATCTAACTTACTTAGAAAAATCTAATACAATTGTTCCAAGACTTGATACAATTAAAAACTTCAGTAAAGAAGCTTTGATTGATTTAAGAAATACTATTTGGGCAATGAAGCATGAAGATGGCGATCTAGAAACTTTAGAGTTAAAAATAAATGAGATGATTCAAAAACTAAATTCTAGTTTAAACAACATTGCAATTACTTTGGAGAGATCAATTGAGGTAAATATTAAACTTTCATCAACTCAAATGCTCAACTTATTTAGGATTGTTCAGGAATCAATCCAAAATTCTATTAAACACTCATTAGCAGATACAATAAATATAATACTTGCAAAAACTGCAAATGGATTTGAAATTAAAATTAAAGATAATGGAAAAGGATTTTTGCTTGATCAAACAAACAATGGTAATGGTTTAGAAAATATTAAAACAAGATGTGAGCAGGCTGGCGGTAAATGTACTTTTGTTTCAAATGAAAGTGGAACTTTAATTAATTGTGAATTATTTAGCAATTAGTCTTCTAAGCCTCATTTAGTACATTTGCCTTATTGGTATAAGCATGATATAAAATTATGTTTCAATAAAGATTATTTAAGAATAGAATTATGAAAATAAATATTGCAATTGCTGAAGACAATGATTTTTTAGCAACATCCTTATTAGAAAAATTTAGTATGTTTTCTGATAAATTCGTTATTAAATATCGAGCAAAAAATGGTAAAGAGATATATGATTACATATCAAAGTATTCCGATATACAAGTAATATTAATGGATATCGAAATGCCAATGATGGACGGGATTAGAGCAACTGAAAGTATCTGCGCTATTAATTCAAATGTAAAAATAATAATCCTAACTGTTTTTGATGATGATGATAAAATATTTAATGCAATTAAAGCTGGAGCAAGTGGATATTTATTAAAGGATGAATCAATTAAAAAAATAATTGATGGGATAAATAACGTTTTAGAAGGTGGTGCCCCAATGTCAGCATCAATTGCATCTAAGACTTTACAATTATTAAGAAAAACTGAAAAGATAGAAGAAATTATTTCTGATGAAGAATTTAATCTTTCTAAAAGAGAAATTGAAATCTTAGAAAATTTAAAACTTGGACTTGATTATCTTCAAACGGCAGAAAAGCTTTTTATTTCTCCATTTACAGTAAGAAAACACATTGAAAATATTTACAAGAAGCTACAAGTAAATAACAAAATGAAAGCTGTACAAAAGGCTAGTGCCCATAAAATTATCTGACATTTCTTACACTATACCTGGATTACTCCAGGATTAAATTTCGGTATATCCGGATTATTATTTGCAACTTCCAAACACATAGAAATCCATTCACGAGTTTGCGATGGATCAATTATTTCATCAACCCATAATCTAGCTGCTGCATAAAGAGGGATACTTTTTTCATCATAAGATTTTAAAATATCGTTTAGCAATTTCTTTTTGTCTTCTTCACTGAACTTATGTCCGCTTTTTTCTTCTTGCTTTAATTTAATATCAAGCAAAACGCTGCTTGCCTGATTTCCTCCCATGACAGAAATTTTAGCATTAGGATAAGCAAAAATAAATCTTGGATCGTAGGCTTTACCACACATTGCATAATTACCTGCACCAAAACTATTGCCTGTAATAATTGTAATTTTTGGTACAACAGAATTCGCAACAGCATTTACCATTTTTGCGCCGTCTTTAATTATTCCGCCATGCTCAGCTTTACTGCCAACCATAAATCCGGTTACATCTTGCAAAAAAAGTAAAGGAATTTTTTTTTGATTACAATTCATTATAAATCTTGTTGCTTTGTCAGCAGAATCAGAATAGATAACTCCACCAACTTGCATTTCTCCAAGTTCAGTCTTCACAACACTTCTTTGATTCGCTACTATTCCTATAGCCCATCCATCAATTCTTGCGTAAGCCGTAATGATTGTTTTTCCATAACCGGCTTTGTATTCATCAATTTCAGAGTTATCAACAATGCGAGAAATTAATTCATAAGTATCATAAGGTTTTAAAGTATCTTCTGGAAGAATTCCAAGAATTTCTTTTGAAGGATATTTTGGCTCTTTATTTTCAATTCGACTAAATCCCGCTGATTTATTTTTACCAAACTTTTCAACAAGACTTCTGATTTGTGCAATACATTCTTCATCATTTTTCATAATGTAATCCGTAACCCCGGAAATATTTGATTGAACTTTTGCACCGCCGAGGTTTTCATTATCAATTACTTCGCCAATTGCTGCGCGAACTAAATGTGAACCAGCAAGAAAAACTGATCCTTCTCCTTCAACAATTATTGATTCATCACTCATAATTGGTAAGTAAGCTCCACCGGCAACACAAGGTCCCATAATTGCTGCAATTTGTGGAATGCCCATTGAAGACATTTTTGCATTGTTACGAAAAATTCTACCAAAGTGTTCTTTATCAGGGAAGATATCATCCTGCAGGGGAAGAAAAACTCCTGCACTATCAACCAGATAAATTATTGGTAAGTGATTTTCCATGGCAATTTCTTGCGCGCGTAAATTTTTCTTTGCAGTGATAGGAAACCATGCTCCTGCTTTTACAGTTGCATCATTTGCAACAATTACGCAATCGCGATTATGAATTTTTCCAATTCCATAAATAGTACCCGATGAAGGAGCGCCGCCATATTCTTCATACATACCATACGCAGCAAATGTACTTAATTCAAAAAACTTTTTAGGATCATCAACAAGAAGATTTATTCTTTCGCGGGCAGTTAATTTACCCTTCGCTTTATGTTTTTCAATTGCTTTCTTTCCGCCGCCTTCTTTTACTTTTTCTTTTACGGCTTCAAGTTTTCGCAGTAACTCTTTTTGGTAATCTTCTCTTTTTAGGAAAGAAGATTCTTCATTTAATTTATTTCCGATTTGTTTCATAAAAATTAATCCTTCAACAAATCTCTAGCAATAACAATTCGTTGTATTTCTGATGTGCCTTCACCGATTGTAAGGAGTTTTACATCCCTGTAAAATTTTTCTACAGGGTATTCTTTAATAAACCCATATCCACCAAAAATTTGAACAGCTTCACTCGCAGCTTTTTCAGCAATCTCGCTCGCAAATAACTTTGCTTCAGCTGCTTCTTTTGTATTTGGTATTCCAGCATCCTTCATCGCCGCCGCACGGAATGTTAACAATCTAGCAGCTTCGATGTTTGTTGCCATTTCAGCCAGCTTAAATTGTATTGCCTGAAAATCGAAGAGTTGTTGACCAAACTGTTTACGTTCTTGAGAATATTTTAATGATGCATCAAGTGCGCCTTGAGCTAGTCCAACGCTGTTTGCAGCAATAGAAATTCGACCGCCTTCTAAAACTTTCATAGAATTAATAAATCCCATTCCTTCTTCGCCTAAAAGATTTTTTGCTGGTACTTTACAATTTTCAAAAGCTAATTGTGTTGTATCACTGGCACGCATACCAAGTTTATTTTCTTTCTTTCCAATTATCAATCCTTCCATTCCTTTTTCAAGAATAAAAGCTGAGATTCCTTTTTTACCAGCTTCTTTATTTGTAATTGCCATAACAACATAAGTTTCACCAACAGTTCCGTGTGTTGTAAACTGCTTGCTGCCATTCAATACCCAGTAGTCTCCATCTTTTACCGCAAAACTTTTTAATCCTGCTGCATCACTACCCGAGAAAGATTCTGTTAATCCCCATGCTCCAATCTTTTTACCACTTGCTAAATCTGGTAGATATTTTTTCTTTTGTTCTGGATTTCCAAAAAGATTTATATGATTTGTACACAATCCATTATGTGCCGCTACAGAAAGCCCGATTGATGGATCAACTTTTGAGAGTTCCTCAATTATTAAAGCATATTCAACATAACCTAAGCCAGCGCCGCCAAATTCTTCCGGAACAAGAATTCCTAAAAATCCAAGATCGCCCAATTGTTTCATTATTTCCATCGGAAACTTTTGAGACTCATCATATTCCATTATAACAGGACGAATATTTTTTTCAGCAAAATCTCTGATAGTATCACGAATAATGATTTGATTTTCGGTAAGCTCATTAAGAAATGGTTTTTGTTCCATTATAACTCCAGGTTAAATTCTGTTTTTAAACTCTTGAATTATGTCTTCTGCAATTTGGTAAGGTGATAAACTACCAAGCACAACTTTTTGTAAAGATGAAATTAACGAATTTTCTCCAGTTTCACTCCACAACTCATCTTTTAGTTTATGCTCAACAATTTCTTTAATTCTAACCTTAGATTGTTTTTCTCTTTTAGCATTAAATAGATTTTTATTGATCATAAATGAATTATGTCGATCAATTTCATTTGCGATATCATCTATACCTTTATTATCTGAAGCAATAGTTTTAATGATATTTGGCAGCCATGAATTTTCGTCGTGATCTTTTATCATTAAAATTGTTTGAAGTGCTGTGTATGCTTGTTGTGAACCTGGTCTATCACTTTTATTAAGAACAAAAAAATCAGCTATCTCCATCAAACCAGCCTTCATTGCTTGAACTGAATCACCACTCTCCGGAACAAGAACAACGATCGTAGTATCTGCGGCTTGTGCAATATCAAGTTCCGATTGTCCAACACCAACAGTTTCAAAAATTACAATATCAAAACCAGCAGCATCTATAACATCAGCCGCATCAATTGCTTTTTTAGACAAGCCTCCAAGACTTCCTCGAGTAGCCATACTGCGAATAAAAACCCCATTATCCATTCCAATATCTGTCATTCTAACTCTATCACCAAGTAAAGCCCCACCGGTAAATGGAGAAGTTGGATCAACTGCGATAATTCCAACTTTTTTATTTTGCTTTCTAAAATGTTTTGTAAGTTGATTTGTAATTGTACTTTTACCAGCTCCGGGAGGTCCGGTAATTCCAACTCGATATGCTCTGCCAACTTGTTTGTAAATTTCTTTTAAATATTCTGATGCCGAAGAATTATCTGATTCGATGAAAGAAATGGCACGCGCAATTGATCTTCTATCTTCATTATAAATCTTTTCAATCAGATTATTATCAATCATATTAAGCTAAATTATTTTTGAAAAATTCTACTGTTGCTTTTAACCCATCTTCTAATTTTGTTGATGGCCGCCATCCAAATTTATTAAATAATTTGTCTGACGTTATTACACTTCGTAATTGCTCACCTGCAGCAGATGGGCCGTGCTTTTCTTCTTTGCCAGCTTTCGTAATATCATTTATATAATGGAAAAGTTGGTTAACATCAGTTTCAATTCCAGTCCCAATATTGTAAACATCTGAAACTTCATCTTTTAATCCAAGTAAATTTGCTTTTACTACATCGCCAACAAAAACATAATCACGAGTTTGTTTGCCGTGTCCATTTATAACAGGTTGATCACCTTTAAGGAGTTTTGTAGAAAATATTGCAACAACTCCGGCTTCACCAAAAGGATTTTGTCTTGGTCCGTAGATATTTGCATAACGTAAAATTGTATAATTCAATTTGTGTTCTGAATTATAAAAGTATAAATACTTTTCAACAGCAAGTTTAGATATTCCATATGGAGATTTTGGTTGTTGATTATGTTTTTCATCAGCAGGGAAGTAATCTTGTTCGCCGTAAACTGCTCCACCAGTAGAAGCAAACATAAATTTCTTAACTCCGTATTTAACACAATTTTGCAACAAGTTTATTGTTCCCAGAATATTTGTTGTTGCATCAAACTCAGGATCTTTAACTGATCTTCTAACATCCATTTGTGCAGCATGATGATTTACCACATCAAACTTTTCCGCTTCAAAAAGTTTATTCAAACTTTTTTCACAAATATTAGCTTTTACAAACTTTGCTTTAGGATTTACATTTTTTTCATATCCTGTAGAAAGATCATCAAGAATTACAACCTGGTGTCCTTCATCAATAAAAGCATCAGCAATTTGAGAAGCAATAAATCCTGCTCCTCCGGTGACTAAAATCTTCATTAATTTTCCTTATATAAATTATTTGTTCTAATGTATTCTAAAACTTTTTCCGGAACGAGGTAATAAATTGGTAAGTCTGCATGCACACGATTGCGTATATCCGTAGCACTTATTTCAATACCACGAGTCTGTACAAAGGTTGCTGCATCAACGTACTTATCAACAAAATCTATTGGATGTGAAGATTTTCTTTTGAGAACTACAACATTTGCTAATTTTAAAATTTCATCGGGTTCTTTCCATGTATGAAATTGAAAAATATTATCATAACCAATTATTAATTCTATTTCATCATATTTTTTTTTGAATTCTCTTAGAGTATCGATAGTATAAGATATCGTGTGTTGCTTAATTTCAAAATCAGAACACTCAAAAAACGGAATATCATTTAAAGCAATATTAAGCATATTCAATCGATGCTGCGCACTTGATGCTTTTGCATGTTGTTTATGAGGTGAAATGTATGCTGGAATAAAAATTATCTTTTCAAGATTTCTTATTTCTTTTACAGATTGTGCGGTAATTAAATGACCATTATGTATAGGGTCAAATGTTCCTCCGAAAATTCCGACTTTACTCATTTTAACAAATCCTTGTATTCAACAAATAAATGAGTAAATCGTTCATGCATTTGTTGCGAGCAGTAATCCCAACTGCTTTTAAGTGAAAGTTCCGTATATAGTTTTTTAAAATCATCAACATTATTTACAGCTAAAACTTCGTTAACTGTATTAACAAAATATTCACAGGATTTATTATAACTTAAAAATTTATCCATAAAAAAATCTGAATCAGAAATATATTTTATCAGATCATCTGAGTAACTATTAAATCCAAAGACTTTAATTTTTCTATCGTTTGATGTTGCTATAACTATTGATTTATCATCCATACTTAAAAGATTAAAATATTTATCAATATCAACAGGACGAATATCAATTGCATCAGAAAATATAAGTAGATTATTTTTATGTGAAATAAAGTCTTTGTTTAATAATTCTTTCAGTAAAATTTTAAGATCTTTTATCTCATAAAAAATGGTTTTAGTTGATTCATCATCAAACTCATTCGAAAAAAAATCCTTATCAGAATTATCTAAAACTTTTATAATATCTACTTTATCTTTTCTTTGATTTGCATTTTCTAAAAGATTCAGATATAATGTCAATTTCAGAAAAGAAAAATCTTCATCTGTAAATTGTTTGAAATTATTTTCATTTGATCTTTGCGATAGAGAGAAAAGTGGAATTATATATATACCGTTTTGTTTCATTGTTTATGCAACGTTACTATTTGAAAGCAGTTTACCAATAAAAATTCTATAATTATCAACATCCATTTCATAATAAACTTTACTTGCACCGTTTGAATTTTTTAGTTGCACTTTTCTGAACGCAAGCGTTGTTGCTGCTTTGATATATGTTTTTCTTATTTTTTCATCAAGCCAGCCTTTTTTTTCGCGTTGTGATGAACTTAAAATAATTATATGAGACTCGGGAATTATACCTTTTTCTGATTCTTCTTTAAGCTCATTAAAAATAACTTTTCTTTCGCCTTTAATAGATACTGCGTATGTTGAAACAAAAATTATTGTCGATACAATCATAAATAAAAATCCGATAGGTGCAGTATTATCATAACTTACACTTGAGTTCCATATTGAGTGTATTAACATAGCAATCAATAAACCTGCAAAAATATATAGCGGTTTTTTATCTTTAGATTTAAATTTTGCTAACCCCAGAAATGAACCTAGTGTTGCTGTTGATACACAATGCATAACTCCAGAAAATAAACTTCGTATAACGACGAGTGCAATCCAATTAGGAATAGAATCACTATAAGTAACAAAGTATAAAAAATTTTCAGTCATACCAAACCCAAGCCCGATTGCTCCACCATATACAATACCATCGGTAATGTTATCAAATTTCTTACTTGTTACTGTAATCAGTAAAAACAATCCTTTTGTAATTTCTTCTATAATGGGAGCCACTACAATTGCACCAAATCTGCTTAGTTGTAAATCATTTTTAATAAAAAGTGAGGCAATTGCTGTGAGGATTAAACTACCAATTACTGCGAGCACAATTGCACCAACAGCTCCCCAAATATAGTTTATTAGTACAAGCTTAAATGGTTCTCTATCGTAATGATCAAATTTCCAAATCAAAATAAGGTATATTGACATTGGAACGATGGCGGCAAAAACGGAAAAAATTATTAACATTTAATTTTTGGCAATGATAACTATTATTAAATATCTATTTCAAATTATTGATTTAAGAACAGAAAAACCAAATTTATTTTTTAACAATTCTTAAGATAAATCTGAGCTAATTGTAGAACTCTATAAACATTTCTTTACCTTTATTATGCCAATTTGATTATTAAAGATTTTATCTCAGATTTTGCTACAAAAAATTAGATTGTGATTGTAAAGCTTGTTTTTGCTTCAAAATGCAATATATCCTTAGCTGTGATTGTTTGATTATAAGGTCGGTGAGTTATATATTTAGCCTCGTTTTTTGCGTGATTTTGCAAGATGATTATAAAAATATCAAATTTAAGCAATGGGGAACATAATTTTGTTTTTGAAGACAAAGTAAATGTTCTGGATTTAGAAAGACCATTTTATGGTAAGTATAAATCATCAATAATACTTAATAAGTTACACGATCAGTTAATAATATCTGTAACTACAGATTTTAAAGTTAAGTATCAGTGCGATAGGTGCGGATGTGAATTCAAATCAAACCTAAAGAGCGATTATAAAATGGTTTATTTGATGAACGAAGCTCCTGAAGAAACTGAATCACTTAACGTAAGTTATCTTAGCAGAGAAGCAGATAAAATTGATATTACTAATGATGTTCGTGAATTTGCATTGCTTTCAGTTCCGATGAAAAATTTGTGTAAAGATGATTGTAAAGGATTATGCCCAAAGTGCGGAACTGATTTGAATATAGGAAATTGCACTTGCACTACTGAAGAAATTGATCCGAGGTGGAAACCTCTTATGGAATTAAAAGATAAATTAAATCTCAATTAAATATAATGGAATGATAACATGCCAAATCCAAAACGTAAGATGTCTAAGAGCCGAAGAGATAAACGCAGAACACACTATAAAGCAGTTGCACCATCACTAAGTACTTGTGGTAACTGTGGCGAGATGAAACTTGCTCATCGCGCTTGCCCTTCCTGCGGTTACTACAATGAACGCTCTGTGTTTATTCCCAAAAGCTAAAATTTAATATAGCTTTACCCATCAAATGGTTGAATCTAACTCGAAAAACTCTAAATGCAGAATTATTGTTGATGCAATGGGGGGCGATTACGCCCCTCAGAATGCAGTTGTTGGAGCTATCGATGCTTACAATGAGAAAAAAGATTTTGAACTATTTCTTGTAGGCAAAAAAGATAAAATTCTAAAAGTAATAAAATCAAATCAACTTTCTTTTGATGAAAATAATATCATTCATACAGATGAAATTATTGAGATGGGTGATTCACCAACTTCCGCATTAAAATCCAAACCAAATTCTTCAATCGTAAAAGGTGCACAATTAGTTAAAGAAGGTAAGGCTGATGCTTTTGTAAGTGCGGGCAATACCGGTGCAATGATGAGTGCATCCACTTTAATTATGGGAAGAATTTCCGGTGTTGGTCGTCCAACGATTGGTGCAGAGATGCCAAACGTTTACGGAGTTTGTTATCTTTATGATGTTGGTGCAGGAAAAGATGCAAAACCTTCACATCTATTTGAATATGCAATTATGGGAACTATCTATGCTAAAGAAATGGGTGCAATTAAAAATCCATCTGTTGGGCTTTTAAGCATGGGTGAAGAAGAAGGAAAAGGAAATGAAGTTTCTAACGATGCTTTTAAATTGCTGAATGAATCTAAACTTAATTTTATAGGTAATGTAGAAGGTAGAGATATTTTAACGAAGCAAGTTGATATTATTGTTTGTGATGGATTTGTTGGTAATATTATTCTTAAGTTCGGTGAGTCTGTTCCTAAATTATTAAAACAGCTATTAACAAATACTGCTGAAGCAAGTTTTTTTGATAAGTTAAAAGTTGGAATATCAAAAGGAACATTGAAAAAATCTCTAAAGTCTTTGGACTACCAGGAACACGGTGGCGTACCATTACTTGGAGTAAATGGAATCAGCATAATTGGGCATGGTTCAAGTACTCCTAAAGCAATTAAGAATATGGTTTTTAAAGCTAGAGAAATGTACAATAAAGATTTAATTAAAAAGATTGAAAACTCAATAAAAGAATATTCACAAAAAAAACAGTAAAGAATTTAATGACAGAAAAAAAATATAACGCTAAAATTACAGGGGTTGGAATGTATGTTCCTGAAAAAGTTTTAGATAACAAATATTTTGAATCCATTGTTGAAACAAATGACGAATGGATTAGAACCAGAACAGGAATTAGTGAACGAAGAGTTCTAGAACAAGGCGCAACAAGTGATTTAGCTGCTCGTGCCGCTCTTGATTTGTTTGAAAAACACAATGTTAATCCTGAAGAAATTGACGCAATTATTGTTGCAACAGTTACTCCGGATATGTTTTTCCCGGCAACTGCTTGCTTAGTTCAAAATAAAATTGGAGCAACAAACGCCTGGGGATTTGATTTATCAGCAGCATGTTCAGGCTTTCTATTTGCATTTCAAACTGGTGCTTCATTAATTGAATCAGGGAGATACAAAAAGGTATTAGTTATCGGCGCAGATAAAATGAGTTCGATAGTGGATTATACAGATAGAAATATTTGTATTCTTTTTGGTGATGCAGGTTCTGCCGTTTTACTTGAGCCAACGGAAGAAAAAACTTATGGAATACAAAAATCTATTTTAAGAGTTGATGGCTCCGGAAAAGACGCACTTAATATGTTAGGCGGCGGAAGTTTAAATCCGGCATCGCACGAAACAGTTGATAAAAAATGGCACTATATTTATCAAGATGGTAAAGCTGTATTTAAAGTTGCTGTAAAAGGTATGGCTGATGTATCCGCCGAATTAATGGAAATGAGTGGATTAAAATCTGAAGATGTTGCTTACTTAGTTCCGCATCAAGCAAATTTAAGAATTATTGATGCAACTGCTCAACGTATGGGATTAGAAAAAGAAAAAGTTATGATTAATATTGATAAATACGGAAATACAACTGCAGCTACTATTCCACTTTGCCTAACAGAATATTATAGAAATGGCAAAGTTAAAAAGGGTGATAATTTGATTTTATCAGCGTTTGGTGCTGGTTATACCTGGGGAGCTACACACGTTGTGTGGGCAATTTAATTAACAAAACATAAACTATTTCAATGTCAAAAAAAGCATTTCTATTTCCCGGTCAGGGATCGCAATACATTGGTATGGCTAAGGATCTATTTGAAAAATCTGTAGAAGCCAAAGAGATGATAAAAACAGCGGATGACGCACTTGGTGTTAATCTATCTTACATAATGTTTAATGGTCCGGAAGATCAACTTAAACAAACTGAATATACTCAACCGGCAATATTTTTGCATAGTGTCATTGTTGCTAGTTTAATTCGAACACTCGAACCGGAAGCAGCTGCTGGACATTCACTCGGTGAATATTCTGCCTTAGTTGCTGCAAATGCAATTCAATTTTATGATGCAATCAGATTAGTGAGAGCTAGGGGTAAAGCAATGCAGCAAGCAGGCGTTGATAATCCTGGAACGTTAGCTGCAATTGTAGGTTTAGAAAATGATAAAGTAGAAAATTTATGTAAGGAAGCCTCGGTTGAAGGAATTGTACAATGTGCAAATTTTAATTCGCCAGGTCAAGTTGTTATTTCAGGATCAATTACTGGTGTTAGAAAAGCAATGGAACTTTGTAAAACAAATGGAGCTAAGTTGGCTAAAGAGCTTTTTGTTAGCGGAGCTTTTCATTCACCTTTAATGCAATCAGCCAAAGATTCTTTATTGGATGTTTTAGTTCTTACTCCTTTTTATGATGCACGATTTCCGGTTTATGCAAACGTAACAGCAAAACCAGTTACTAAAAAAGATGAAATTAAAAATTTACTTTATCAACAAGTAACTTCGCCTGTTAGATGGGAAGAGACAATTAATAATATGATTGCTGATGGTTTTGATGAATTTTATGAAATTGGCCCAGGAAAAGTTTTGCAAGGATTAGTAAAGAGAATTAATCCTGATGTACTAATATCTAGTATTGATAGATATGAAGATGTGGAGAAGTATTTATAATGGAAACAAATACTCATCCAAAGTTTACTAAAGAAATAAACGGAGTTTTTATAGATCCGCAAATTTTTACTTTTAAGTTTTCCTGTATGTGCGGTGGGGAATGCTGTAATTATGGCGTTTATACAGATTTAAAAGAACATGAAATGATTCTGAGTATAAAAGATAAAATCATACCATTGCTTGATGAGACCCAAACTAAAAATATTGATGAATGGTTTGAAGATCCGGAAGAAGATGAAGATTTTGAAAGTGGTGTTGCTGTTGGTACAGAAGTTCCAAATGGTAAATGTACTTTTTTAGATAAAAAGGGCTTATGCGCACTTCAAAAACTTGCAATAAATGAAGGTGAACATAAATGGAAGTACAAACCAATTTATTGTGTTTTGTTTCCGCTTACAGTTTTTGAAGGCGCATTAACAATTGATGATGAACATATTGATAGATTAAAAACTTGTAGCAAAGATCCAATAAAAGTAACCACTATTTATGATGCTTGCAAAGAAGAACTTATTCACTTTTTTGGAGAAGAAAAATTTCTTGAATTAGAGGAATATAAAAACGAATATTTAGCAGAATATAATGCTGGAGTAGAAAAAATATGAGCAAAGTAGTTGAATCACATAATAAGCGTGCAATAGTAACTGGCGGAACGCGTGGTATTGGTAGAGCGATAGTTAAAGAGTTAGCTTCTAGAAGTTGTTGCGGAGTATTATTCTCTGATGTTGCCTTTGTATACAATAGTTGCGATGAATGTGCCGAAGAATTATTAGCAGAGATAGATTATCCTGGAATTAAAATTCACGGTTTTAAGGCTGATGCCACTTCAATGGAACAAGCTCAAGCTACAGTTGATGCTGCAATTGAAAAACTCGGTGGTGTTGATATCCTAATTAATAATGCCGGAATTACTCGTGACAACTTACTGTTAAGAATGAGCGAAAAAGAATTTGATGACGTAATAAATGCAAACCTGAAAAGTGTTTTTAATTATACAAAAGCAGTTATAAAACCAATGATTGCTCAACGATATGGTAGAATAGTAAATATTTCTTCCGTTGTTGGATTGATTGGAAATGCTGGTCAATCTAATTATTCAGCATCAAAAGCTGGAGTTTTAGGATTTACGAAATCTATGGCTCGTGAATTAGCTTCTAGAAATATAACGGTAAATGCAATCGCTCCAGGATTTATCCAAACGGATATGACAAACAAACTAACTGAAGAACAAGTAAAAAAATTAGTACAAAATGTTCCAATGCAAAGACTTGGCAAACCTGAAGATATTGCTAAAGTAGTGGCATTCTTATGTAGTAATGATGCTGATTATATTACCGGTCAGGTTATTGCCGTTGATGGCGGAATGACAATGTAAATAATAATTCTATTTGTTTCTTAGATTTTAATTTTATTAAATTTAGACCAATAAATAATAACTCAAATAAAAACAAAACTAAAAGAGGAGAATACTATGGATGTTGAAGCTAAGGTAAAAGAGATCATAATTGATAAATTAGGTGTAGAAGAATCTCAGATTGCTCCAGAAGCATCCTTCACAAACGATTTAGGTGCTGATTCATTGGATATAGTTGAATTAGTAATGGGATTTGAAAGTGCATTCCAAATTTCTATTCCTGATGAAGATGCTGAAAAGATTGGAACAGTGGGAGACGCTGTTAAATATCTTACAGAAAAATTAGCTTAATTAAATTAGTCGGGTGTTACAGCCCGACTAACTTACCTTTTTATGTCTTTCCGTTACAAGACCAAATAAGACTTACGAGGTTTTATGGCTAAAAGAAGAGTTGTAATTACAGGAATAGGAGCCGTTACGCCTATTGGATTAAATGTTCCAGATTTTTGGGATGGATTAATTAATAGTAAAAATGGTGTTGCACCTATAACTCATTTTGATGCCTCAAAGTTTGATACAAAGTTTGCTGCCGAAGTTAAAGAATTTAATCCCGAAAAATATTTTGATAAAAAATCGGTAAAACGATTAGATCGTTTTTCACAATTTGCCATTGCTGCCTCTGTTCAAGCCTTTGAAGATTCCAAAATTGATTTAGAAAAATTAAACAAGGATAGAGCGGGAGTTATTTACGGAAGTGGGATTGGTGGATTAGATACACTTCAAAATGAACACTGGAAATATTTTCAAGATAAAAATCCCGGCGTGATAAGTCCTTTCTTTGTTACAATGATGATTTCTGATTTAGCTGCCGGACAAATTTCAATTCGATTTGGATTAAAGGGACCTAATTACGCAACAACGTCAGCTTGTGCAACTGCTTCGCATGCTATCTCAGATGCGTTTATGATTATCCAGCGTGGCTCTGCGGATTTAATGGTTTGTGGAGGAAGTGAAGCTCCAATTACAGAAATTGGTATGGGTGGATTTAATGCAATGAAGGCATTATCAACCTGGAATGACCGTTACCTTGAAGCCTCACGACCATTTGATAAAGATAGAAGTGGTTTTGTGATGGGCGAAGGTGGTGGAACTTTAATTCTTGAAGAATTAAATCACGCACTTTCAAGAGGTGCTAAAATTTATGCTGAGCTTGCTGGTATTGGTTTAACTGCGGATGCACATCATATAACTGCCCCGGCTCCTGGTGGTGAAGGCGCGGTTAGATCCATGAAGATTGCTATTGAAGATGCTGAACTTACTATTAACGATATCGATTATATAAATGCACACGGAACTTCAACTCCGCATAATGATATAAACGAAACCAAAGCAATAAAAACATTATTTGGCGATCTTGCTTACAAACTTGTAGTAAGCTCAACAAAATCTATGACTGGACATTTGTTAGG
>JBATOT010000039.1:0-30036 GCA_049291095.1 Ignavibacteriaceae bacterium
GTTGTGAAACCACTAATAAGAGTTATTGAAGTGGTTTTACTTGGAGCTTTTGTTTTGCACATCTTTAACGGATTAAGGTTGTGGTTAGAAAATAAAAGAGCACGCGGAATTACTTATAAAGTAAATGGTGCAAAAGAGAATAGTACTATATTCTCTAGAACGATGGCCGTTACAGGATCAATAATATTAATTTTTCTTGTATCGCATCTTGCAACTTTCTTCTGGAGATTTAATGTGCACGATCCAATGGGACTTGCAACGCACCATCAATATTACGATGTGGTTGTTTACTTTTTTAATATGTGGTGGTATTCGATTCTCTATGTTGTTGCGATGTTATTTCTTGGATATCATCTTAATCATGGTTTTCAAAGTGCTTTTCAAACATTTGGCTGGAATCACAACAGATATTTTCCAACAATTAAAATAATTGGAACCATCTATGCAATTATTATGGCTTTAGGATTTGCCTCAATGCCACTTTATTTTTTATTAGGAGGAGGTAACTAATGGCAAAGCTTGATTCAAAAATTCCTGCAGGAAATATTTCAGAAAAATGGACAAACCACAAATTCAATATGAAGTTGGTTAATCCTGCTAACAAAAGAAAATATGATATTATTGTTGTAGGTACCGGATTAGCAGGTGCATCAGCTGCAGCTTCACTTGGCGAACTTGGTTATAATGTAAAAGCATTTACTTTTCACGATAGTGCAAGAAGAGCACATAGTATTGCGGCACAAGGTGGAATTAACGCATCAAAGAATTATCAAAATGATGGTGATTCAGATTTTAGATTATTTTATGATACTGTTAAGGGCGGAGATTTTCGTGCGCGTGAGGCTAATGTTCATCGTCTTGCAGAAGTAAGCGGAAACATTATTGATCAATGTGTTGCACAAGGTGTTCCATTCGCTAGAGATTACGGCGGACTTTTAGATAACCGTTCATTTGGCGGCGCACAAGTTTCCAGAACTTTTTATGCAAGAGGACAAACGGGCCAGCAGTTATTACTCGGTGCTGTTAGCGCTTTAAACAGACAAGTTGAAAAAGGATCTGTTAAGTTATACTTAAGAAGAGAAATGCTTGATATTGTAATTGTTGATGGAGCAGCAAAAGGAATTGTTGTTAGAAATTTATTAACCGGTGAAATTGAAAAATATTCTGCTCACGCAGTTGTTCTTGCAACGGGCGGATATTCAAATGTTTTCTTCTTATCCACAAATGCGATGAACTGTAATGCAACAGCAATCTGGCGGGCGCATAAACGCGGAGCTTATTTTGCAAATCCTTGCTTTACACAAATTCATCCAACTTGTTTACCATTACACGGTGAATCTCAATCAAAACTAACATTGATGAGTGAGTCTTTACGAAATGATGGAAGAGTTTGGGTATCAAAGAAAAAAGCTGATATGAGAAATCCTGCTGATATTCCTGAAGATGAAAGAGATTACTATCTTGAAAGAAAATATCCTTCTTTCGGAAATCTTGCTCCAAGAGATATTTCATCACGCGCAGCAAAAGAAGTATGTGATGAGGGAAGAGGTGTAAAAGGCGGAGATGCAGTTTATCTTGATTTTAAGGATGCAATAAATCGTCTTGGCCAAAAAGTAATTGAAGAACGCTATGGAAACTTGTTTGAGATTTATGAAACAATCACGGGTGAAAATCCATACAAATCTCCTATGATGATTTATCCGGCTCCACATTACACAATGGGTGGTTTGTGGGTTGATTACAATTTAATGAGTAATGTTCCCGGATTATTTGTACTTGGAGAAGCAAACTTCTCAGATCACGGTGCAAATCGTTTAGGTGCTTCCGCACTTATGCAAGGCTTGGCTGATGGTTATTTTGTTATTCCTTACACAATGGGAAATTATCTTGCTGGTGATAAACCAACACTAGTTAAAACTGATCATCCTGAATTTGAAAAAGTTGCTAAGGAAGTAAAAGATCTTACAAATAAACTTCTTTCTATAAAAGGAAAGAGAACTGTTGATGATCTTCATAAGCAGCTTGGCAGAATTATGTGGGATAATGTTGGTATGGGCAGAAACGAAGCCGGATTAAAAAAGACTATCGAGCAAATAAGACAGGTTAAAGAAGAGTTCTGGAAAAATGTAACAATCCCTGGCAGCGGTGATGATGTTAATCAAACATTGGAACGTGCAGGAAGATTAGTTGATTACTTTGAACTAGGTGAATTGATGGCGCTCGATGCACTTGATAGAAAAGAATCCTGCGGCGGTCATTTCCGTGAAGAGTACCAGTTTGAAGATGGCGAAGCGAAACGTGATGATGAAAATTATTCTTATGTAGCTGCATGGGAATTTGCAGGCGAGAATAAATGGAATCTACACAAAGAAGAACTGAAGTATGAGTATGTAAAACAGGCAATTAGGAGTTACAAATAATGGAAGCAAAAAAATTAAACCTAACGCTTAATATCTGGAGACAGAAAAATTCTAAATCTGTTGGAAGTTTTGCTGAATACAAGGTTCAGGTTTCTCCTGATGCATCCTTTCTTGAAATGCTTGATGAGTTAAATAATACTCTCGAATTAAATGGCGAAGAAGCAATACATTTTGAAAGTGATTGCCGTGAAGGAATCTGCGGAACTTGCGGATTAGTAATCAACGGACACGCTCATGGTCCACTTCCTAAAATTGCGACCTGCCAATTGCATATGCGTAACTTTAAAGATGGTGAAACAATTTGGGTAGAACCTTTCAGAGCAAAGGCTTTTCCTGTTATAAAAGATTTAATGGTTGATCGATCAGGATTTGATAAAATATTACAAGCTGGCGGTTACGTTTCAATAAACACAGGTGGAGTTCCAGATGGAAATGCGATTCCAATTCAGAAAGAAGTTTCAAGTTTAGCAATGGATGCAGCAGCTTGTATCGGATGCGGAGCTTGTGTTGCATCTTGTAAAAATGCTTCAGCAATGTTATTTGTTTCAGCTAAAGTTTCGCAATATGCGTTACTTCCACAAGGACAGCCAGAACGTTATCGCAGAGTTGAAAGAATGGTTAAGGTTATGGATGATCTTGGTTTTGGAAGTTGCACAAACACTTATGCTTGTGAAGCCGAATGTCCCAAAGGAATTTCTGTAACCAACATTGCCAGAATGAATCGAGATTTTATGATGGCAAAGATAAAATCCAAAGAAGTTGAAGTTTAGTGCCAAAACTTAGTTATTGGTTCTAATTCAAGTCCCGATTAACTTTAATCGGGATTTTTTTATATTTTTAGCCATCCAATCAAACAATAAGAGAATAATATGTTTGAGAATGAAATAAAGTTCATTAGCGATTTCACTCTTAATAAAGTTAAAGAGTTGGGATCCTTCATAACTGTTGAAAAATTACTTTCAACTGATATTCATCCTGCTATTAAAAAATATGTTGAAGGTGAAATCGATTACCTGATTTTTGAAGATAGAAAAAAATTAATTGAAAATTCTTTGTTTGATTATTCAGGTAAAGAAATCTCTAATTATTTTGATCTTATCGGGGCTGAGATTAAAAAAACTAAAAAGATATCATACGAAGATATTAAGAATATAATTTTACAAGCGGTTTCTTTTAATTCAAATTATGTTGTTCGTCCTAAGTGGTCGCTTGCAAAATTAATATTTGGTAACAACAAATCTGTCTCTATTAATGAGATACAGATGATGTTGAATTATACATATTACTATGAATATTTAAATAGTGTATTTCTTGCATACTTATCTAAGAAAAAGATATTAAATATTTCGGTAACAGAATTTGAATTGATCATGAATAAGATTGATCGTGAACTCTTTATGCTGCATCAAAGTAAGCTTGTTGATAATGCATTATACGCAATTGCTGATTATTATAGCATCGGCGGATTAAATAAATCTGTGGTTACGATTGAAGCAGTTGAAAACTTTTTAAAGGAAAAAAACTTAACTGAATTACTCTTTAAGCTAAAAAGAGCATATTCAAATGTTCCTAAAAAGAAAACAGACATTGATGAAGTCAGAAAAGTACTTTATTCGACCTTAAGTATAGATTCACCATTTACTGAAGAATCTGAAAAACAAGAAGTATTAAATGATGATAAACATTTTGATAATCCTCTAAAGGAAAATTTTATTATTGATGAGCATTTAGATGAACCGGATAATCTGGTTGATAAAGAAACTATTTTTGATTTGAAGAGCGAGGCTCAATCTGAAATCTTTAATGAAGAATCAGATTCTGAAAATATCAGTTATGAAAGTCAAGTAAAATTTTCATCAGAAGATGAAATTGATTCTAATGAAAACCAAACTGAACATTATGTAAAAGAATTAGTTAATCTTGATGATCGTGATTCTAAAGCATTAGATGATGAAATAGAATCAGAAAAAGAACTTGATATTCATTCAACTATAGTTGATGACGGTAAAATAGCCGATTCATTAAATTTAAATGAAGAATTACCTCAGTTTGAAAATACTGAATCAAAATTACCGTTGGATAATGAAGAAGTTTTGGCAAACTTAACAAATGAGCTGGAAATTAATGAGGATGATGAAATAATTATTCTTGATGACAAAGAACAAGAAGATTTATTAAATTTTTATGACAATGAACTGGAAATATCTATTGATGATGATTCGCAATCTGAAAGTGAAATATCTTTAACCAATACAAATTCAGATGAAGATTTAGAATTAGTTAATTTATCTTTAGAACATGAGGTTCCAATTACGGATGAATTGGATGATGAAATCCCAATTGAAAATCTAGATTTTGCTAAAGATCTTGCTGTTGAAGAGATTAAGGATAGGGAAAGTATTACTGATAAAGATTCTAAAAAGTCTTCTATAAAGAAAAGTGGTGATGATATATTTAACTATCTTTCAAATAAAGAAATAGATAGAATAATTAAAAATCTTTTTAATTCAGATAGTGAAGATTTTGCAAATACTATTGAAAAAATGTCAGCCTGTAATACTTTTGAAGAAGCTGATCATATGCTGGAAAATGTATTTAAATACGCACGTATTAAACCTCATAGTCGTGATGCTGCAATGCTCTCAAATGCAGTGGCTAAATATTTTAATGTGGAAAAATAATGTTTATTGATTATGCTCAGATCGAAGTATCTTCTGGTAATGGTGGCGATGGTGTTGTAACTTTTAGACGAGAAAAATATGTTCCCAAAGGTGGACCTTCAGGTGGTAACGGAGGAACTGGTGGTAGTGTTATTTTTGAAACACAATCTAATCTTTCAACTCTTCTGCATTTTAAATATAAGCGAAAATATTTTGCAGGAAACGGAAAACCCGGTGCCAGTGCTCTCAAAGATGGGAAGAATGGTAATGATATTATTATAAATGTACCTGTTGGTACAATTGTAAAAGATGCTAATACTGAAGAAATATTACTTGATCTCTCAGAACCAAATAAACAGACTGTATTTGCAAAGGGTGGAGTAGGGGGCAAAGGGAATAGCAATTTTGCAACACCAACTAGACGTACTCCGAGATTCGCTACAAACGGAAAACCCGGCGTACATACCAATCTTATCCTAGAATTAAAACTTATAGCTGATGTTGGTTTGGTTGGCTTTCCTAATGCTGGTAAATCTACACTAATTTCAAAAATATCAGCAGCAAAACCAAAAATTGCTGATTATCCTTTTACTACATTAGAACCAAACTTAGGAATAGTTAGATATAAAGATTTCCAGAGTTTTACAGTTGCTGATATTCCGGGTATAATAGAAGGCGCTCATCAAGGAAAAGGACTCGGGATAAAATTTTTACGACATATCGAAAGAACAAAAATCTTACTTTTTTTGATTGACGTAACCTCGGCTAATTACCAAAAAGACTTTGATACGCTGTATAATGAACTTAAAAAATTCAGCAAAAAGCTCGTCGATAAAAAAATATTAGTTTCACTTTCAAAATCTGATTTAGTTGATGACAAAACTTTGATCAAATTAACAAAGGAAAAAATAAAAAAGATTAAAGGCCCAATTTTTGTTTTTTCGGCAGCTACAGGCTCAGGTTTACAACTTTTGCTAGATAGACTCTGGGAAACTCTAAATAGTCCATAAAAAACAATATTTTTGAATTTTAGGGTTAATCGTTTATATTTACACCCTAAATTTTATGGCGGGGTAGCTCAGTAGGTTAGAGCAGTGGAATCATAATCCACGTGTCGGGGGTTCGAATCCCTCCCCCGCTACAATATTAAGGAGAATAAATATGTATACATTGTTAGTATTGTTAGCAACCGTTATCGCCGTACTTTTGATAATCATGGTTTTATTACAATCAAGTAAAGGTGGTGGCTTAGCCGGAACTTTTGGTGGTGCTGGAATGGGAACTATGTTTGGTTCTCGTAGAACAGCTGATTTTTTAAGCAAGGGTACGTGGTGGCTTGCTGGTGCTCTTGCTATAATTGCTTTAGTGGTTAACTTGTTTTTCTTACCAGGGCAAACCACTGTTGAGCAGAGAAGTGTTATTCAGGAGAGTGGCAGAACTAATGTTCCTACTGCGCCAACACTTCCGCAGCAAAATCAAACCCAACAGCCAAGTGGCAATTAAAATTTAAAAGCTCCGATTTAAATTAATCGGAGCTTTTTGATTCTAAATCTAAGAGTAAACTAATTATCTGATCCTGAATATCCCTGTAATAACCCCAACCACCTTTTGTAAACTCAAACATAATCGTAATTATAAGATCATCACCAGTTGGTGTAGTTAAATAACCAGCTAAACTTGAAACACCATTTAATGTTCCAGTCTTTCCCCTAAAATTATTTTCTGCTGTAGTACCAATTAATCTTCCTCTTAAAGTTCCATCCACGCCGGCAACACTAAGTGAATTATAAAAATCATCAAAGTGAATAAGATCAAAATACATTTTTTCTAATATACCGTTGATAGCAATCGGTGTTGCCTGGTCAGATCTGGAAATTCCAGAGCCATCAACGATTTCTGTTCCCTTTGAATATATGTTATTTCCGCTAATAAATTTTAGAATTGCTTGTTGAGAAAAAAATGAATTTCCCTTAAGTCCGCTTGCTTCGGCACCAAGTGTTTTAAATAAACATTCAGCTAAAAAATTATCGCTGTGTTTATTTATTAATGCGATAAGTTCATTAAGTTTTATTGATTTCTGCCCTAGTAAATAAGTGTTTGCCGGTGTAATTCCTTTTAAGGATTTACCCATCACATTTATTCCGTTCGCCTGTAATTTATCCGATAATCTAACAGCTATATTCAGTGAAGGATCTTTTACCAATTCTGTCACATATCTATAACGTCTTCGAATTTTTTTTCTGATGGTTTTTTTGTTGCGGTCTAATACCAGAGCGGAAATTGGCGGAAGTTTTATATTTGCACCTTCATCTTCTATCCAATCTTCTCTCGTATATATATCATCAAAAAAAGAATCGTCGCCAATAATTGAACCAGTAATCGATTTAATCCCCTTTAATACTAATTCATTTACTACTTCTTGCAGATCTGATTCAGAGAATACAGAATTTCCAAATCCCTTTATGTACAAGTTACCCGTCAGTTCACCATCACTAAAATCTAAATCATCAGAAAAAATTTTTGTAGAAAGATTATGCTCGCCACCCATAACTCCCAATGCAGATGAAGTGGTAAAAAGCTTAGTTAATGATGCTGGCGTCATTGGTCGATATTCATTAATTGCAAAAATAGTATCCTGCAATAACGGATTATATATAAGCACTCCGCTAATCGTATTGTGAGGGAGTTGAGAAAGTAAATCTTTTATTTGATTTACTATTTCTTCTTTAGAAGTTCCGAGAATAAAACTTGAACAAAACACATAAAGAAATAAAATTTTTTTTATCATATCTCTCACAAAAAAAGATTATTTTAGAAGTTGTTAATGCTGAATAATTTCATTTATGTGCAAATATAAATAGAAACTATTAAGCAATAAACACAATTGTTTTGTCTTTTATATAATTAAAATTTATTTACTAATAAAGGCTGATAATGGCTAAGATACAAAAAACCGTAAAAGCTTATCATAACGAAAATTTCCTATCATCTTCTGATGGTCGAACTCTGAGATTACTTGCAGAATATCTTGAACCTAAAGCGAGATTTAAAAAACATAAGATTATGGATACTATTGTTTTTTTTGGTTCTGCTCGTTTAAAATCTCGCAAAGAAGCATTAACTGATTTTAATAAAATAAAAAATGTAAATCCTAAATCGATAGCAAATTTTCCTCAAGAGTTCAGGAAAGCACAACATCATCTTGAGATGTCTAAATATTATGAAGATGCAGTTGAACTTTCTAAAAGATTAACAGAATGGTCTATGAATCTTGAAACCAATGCAAATCGATTTATTGTTTGTACAGGCGGTGGACCCGGAATTATGGAGGCCGCAAATAGAGGAGCTAAAAAAGCTGGTGGGTATTCTGTTGGGTTAAATATAAGCATTCCTTTTGAGCAGTATGTAAATCCATTTGTTACAAAAGAATTAAGTTTTGAATTTCATTATTTCTTTATGCGCAAATTTTGGTTTGCTTATCTTTCAAAAGCATTTGTGGTTTTTCCTGGGGGATTTGGAACATTTGATGAATTATTTGAAATTTTAACTCTTGTTCAGACTGATAAAATTAGAAAGAAACTTGCTTTTGTTATATATGATGAAAAATATTGGAAGAGTGTAGTAAATTTTGATGCATTGATTGAACACGGTGTTATAAATGAATCGGATTTGAAATTATTCCACTTTTGTAATGATGTTGATACTGCTTTCAAAGTTGTTAAAGATCATCTAGAGAAAAATTTTATGAAAGAAAAAGAACCTACAGTAATCGAACCGAGAATTAATATTAAATAAAAAAAATCCCGCTCAAAAGGCGGGATTTTTTAATTACATTACATCATAATGTTTTCAGGGCGATGTGCACGTCTTGCAGCTTTAATCTTTTCCATTCTCTTTTTAATAGATGGTTTCACAAAAAAAGTACGTTTCTTAAATTCTTTAAGCACACCAGAGCGTTCATATTTTTTCTTAAATCTTCTAAGAGCTTTATCGATGGACTCGTTATCGCCAATTTGAATACCGACCAATTATATCACCTCGCTTTGTCCGTCTTGGTCTGTTTGTTTAATATATGATTCAACTAATTTTTTATTTCCAAGATTCTGAAATTCTACCGAAATAGATTTTTGTCCATTGGATAAAATTTCCTTCGCAACTACTTTCCCAAAATCATTCCAGTTTTCATGAAAAATTGTTTGTCCAACTTCATAAGCATTTGCTGGTGAATATGTTACACAAGTTTCATTTTCAATACCTTCTAATGAAACTTTTTGTGAAATTACATCTTCCGACAAACTGATTACCATGGTCTGTTTACACTTTTTGCATTTCGCCCAGCGTTTATTTTCATCACCAGCAACTTCACCGGTAAGCTCCATCTTTCTCACAGCACTACAAATACTGCAAAATGCTTCAACATTTTTTACTTTAGCCATAATTTACCTTTTTACAAGAATGCGAGTAACTAAAATATTAAATCAATTTAGATAAAGCAAGAAAATGAAAAGATTATGATTTTATTCGAGGTGTGGTTACTAAAACAGGAATTTGAGAGTATCTGATAACTTTTTCAGCTACACTACCTAAAAGCGTGTGTAAAATACCAGTTCTGCCATGAGTGGCAATAACAATAACATCAATTTTCTTTTCTTTAGAATATTTAATGATTTCCTCATAATCTATACCTTTACGTATAGCAGAAATAATTTCAGCATCACCAAGTTTTTTGATTTTTTTTATACAATCACTCAAATGTGATTGTGCATCAGCATCAATTGACTCTATTATTTTTTCGCGTGAAAGGTCTAATGACCTGATCGCTAAAATTGGAGGAGTTTTTTCTAATACATTTAGAACGTGCAGTTTTGCCTTATATTCATTTGCAAGCTCAACAGCATATTCTGCCGCAGATAAAGAAATTTTACTAAAATCTGTTGGAAGCAGTATGTTTTTTATTTTAAACATTTACTATCGCTTTCGTTAAAATTATAAACTGCAGAATGATTTTTCTAAATCTTTTGGATTTCCATTAGAAACTATAGCACAAATATTATTTTCCATTTTTGTAAATAAAGTAACAGAACTATCTGTGACAGATGTATAACAATTTCCTTCATCCAGATATTTAATTAGATCATCAGATAAAGAAATAATTTCGTGATCGTACAAATAAGATTCATCTACCTGAAATAGATATGCAAGTTTTCCATCCTCGCTAACATAAACGTGATGAGCGAATTTTTCACCTTGATCCTCTGAAACCACAGCACCAAGTAAATTCCAATTTGCAATATCCGGAACTAACGTTGAATACTTAACTCCATTAACATTAAAGAAATTTTTAATCTCTTCTGCATTTTGTGAAGCAAGCTGCGGTAACAATTTACCGGTTGTAATTGCATTAAAATTACTTTTTGCCTGTACGAACATATTTTTACTACCTAGTTGTTCAATCGCAAAATCTTTTTTCTCAACAATGCCCGGTCTGTTTATAATTATAAGTGCAATTGCTAAAATAACCACAAATGCAGTTGCAAATGAAAATGCAGGTTTTTCAAAAAGATTCGTAAAAAAAGAATTATTTTCAGATTGTACTTTTGTAGTTGAGCCGATTGATTTTAAAATCTTTGCTCTAACTTTTACCGGAGTTTGTTTGAATGCTACTTTTTCTTTTACAAGAGTTTTAACAAGAGAGTGTACACGATATTCAATTGCAAAATCTGCATCAGAATTAATTTTTGATAAAATTTCTTTTTCAAGTAATTCATCTTTTACTTCGCCATCGATATAGGCGGATATAATATCTTTATTCATTTCCATCATTTTTTATCCTTCACTTTCGCTACGTATCCCTTATCACTGGCATAATCGTGAAGTTTTGTGTAAAGCATTTTTCTTGCTCTATGCAATCTTGAACGAACAGTTCCAACGGGCACATCAACAAAATCTGCAATTTCATCGTAAGTATATCCTTCAATATCACAAAGTATAACTACTGTGCGAAAATCTTCGGGAAGGGAAGATATTGCCGATGATAGTTCGTCATCAAGAAGGTTATCATAGATATCTTTTTCAAGATGTGCGCTGTCTGTGGATGATGGTTTGATGTTCTCATAAAAATTTTCGATCTCTTCATAATCAACTTTATCGGGTTCTTTTGTATTCTTTCTATACGTATTGATAAACGTATTTTTCATGATTCTAAACAACCACGCTTTGCAATTAGTTCCTTTTTCAAATTTATCCCAGAAACGAAAAGCTTTAAGGTAGGTTTCCTGAATCAAGTCGCTGGCATCATCGCTGTCGCCGGTCATCTTTAATGCAAAGTTGTACAAAGCATCCATATGCGGAACTGCTTCACGCTCAAACTCTTCGTTTAACTTTTGTTCATCCGATTTGAATATTGCGAATAGAAATGCGAACATTTTTCCCTTTAAAGAAATTAAGGTTAATTTTTTTTGTAATTATAGGAATTAAACATCAATAATCAAAGATTCATTTTATAATCAATCCGTTGCCAATAAATATTCTATCCTTTTCAAGCTTTTGCAGGAAACCATTTATAACAATGTATTCAACTTTTCCATCTTTCTTGATAACAAAATTTGCTGACTCGCCAATGTTTATTGTTGTATCGATTCTGTTTTTTAGTGCAAGATTGATCGGCAGCCGAGTAAACTTTTCATCCGGCAATTCTTTTACAAGAATAGTTGAATAACCTTTTGAGTACAGATCATAGAAATCGACGTTCTCAAGTTTATTTAGCGGATATACTTTTTTCTCATAAACCGATGCTCGTTCAATTGTGTAACCTTCAAAATCATAATCCTTATAAGCAAAGAAGGTTGAAAGATCACCAAGATCATCTACCTGAGATCTGTAAAAAATCTTTTTCTCGTTCGGTCCTTCAAATTCATCTAAGTTGATCCCGATATCAATCTTAATTTGTTTTTTCCCTTCTTTCACGGTTAGGTTTCTTAGTATCACATCAAAAATGTATTTATCATTAAACGGAATTGATTCATAAATATCATTGTTTGTATTTACATAATTTTCTTCTGCGATTGATTTGAAAGCAGAAAGCAAAGCAATAAAATTTATTTTTCTTATAAACTGTTTTTCAGGATCATCTTTCCATCCGCCGGATTCTATAAGTATTGTGCTCGTTCCCCATTTCTGAAAGTTATCACCGAATGCTCTCGGTTCATATTCATCAGAATATTTTGCGATGTGGCCGGGAATAAATTGTGAAAGTGAGTTGAACATATTGCCAATTAACTTTACTGCATTACCGCGTACATCATTAAAATCTTTTTCATAATTGTAAGCTGGGGCAAGAAAACTAATTGTTGCAGTTCTAAAACTATTTCCAACGGAATATCTATGACTTTGATCGTGAAGGTTAAATCCGAAATCTGCGCTTAGACTATCGAAAACAGCTTTTAAGATTACAGCTTCAGGACATTGCAAACGCGATGCATCACGATTCAAATCAATATCATAAAAATTTCTTCGCTTAAATCTTTCAGCACCATCTGGATTTACCATTGGCAAAAAGTAGAGTGTTACTCTATCAAACAATGCAGTACAAAATTCTTTGTTCGCTGGATCGTTTATAAAATTAAAAATATCAAATAATGCTGCAGTGGCTGTTGGTTCATCGCCGTGCATCTGCGACCACATAAAAATTTTAGTTTTACCTTTGCCGATTGTAATTAGTTTTAATTCTCTGCCTTCAACAGATTTGCCAACGACTTTAACTGTAAATCCTTTTTGATGTTTAAGCTTATCTATTAAAGGAATTATATCAGCATGTTTAAATCTTCTGTGAGTTAAACTGCTTTCCTTGTATCGATCATAAGATTGATACAGGTTTTGTTCGAAATCATAATTTTGTGGCATAATGGTTTCTGAAATTATTATTGTTAAGACTAAGAGAAGTGTTTTCATATTTTGATATTTTTGTTCAGTTAACTAAAAGTTTATTTAACCTTTGGAAAATTTACCATGCAAGAAAACAAATTGAAAATGGATTCTTTAATTCCCGGTTTTTCTTTAACTGGAGTTGATAATAAAACTTACAGCATAAATGATTTTTCTTACAAGAAAATATTAATTGTAATCTTTAGCTGCAATCACTGTCCGTATGTGCAGGCGTATGAAGACAGAATAATGGAATTGCAAAATGAATTTGAAAAAGACGGCATGCAGATTATTGCATTAAACTCTAACGATGATATAAAATATCCGGATGACTCATTTGATGAGATGAAGAGGCGGGCAGTCGCAAGAGAATTTAACTTTCCGTATTTAAGAGATGAAACACAGGAAGTTGCAAAAGCATTTGGCGCAACTCACACTCCGCAAATTTTTCTGTTCGATAAAAGTAGAAAATTGAAATACGAAGGTAAGATTGATGATAACTGGCAGGAACCCAGTAAAGTTAAATCGGCTTATTTGAAAGAGGCAATATTAGAAGTACTTAATAATAAAGAAGTTTCCGTCCCTGAAACTTTTTCTATTGGCTGTACGATTAAGTGGAAGTGAAGAGAATTTTATTTTACCCCTTTTTTTCTTAACAATGTAATTTTACATTACACTGTCAAATATTTATCTTGACAATGACCCCAGTTTTATTATATTAATATCTGTAAAAAAATATTTCCTTTAGAGAAAAAGTAAATTATACTGATATTCTGTTAAAGGCTACAAATCCCGAACTACTAATTCCCATAAGGTTTTATTACGTAATTATTCTGTGAAATAAGAGAATAGAATGATTGTAATCGCCGAGGATTCATCCAATTAAACTTTCTACAAATACCTATACCTTAGGGCGGGACAAGATTTTCTATTAATACTTGAAACTGGTTTAATTCTTTCAATGACTTGAATTTTAGAATATTTTATATTCTTTAAATATTAATGATTGATTTTCAATGTTTAAAAACATAAAAACATATCATCTTATTCTTACCCTCCAAACTATACTCGGAATTATTTTTATTTTCTCCGGAATTACAAAAGCAATTGATATAACTAAATTTGCAGAAGCATTAGCAAATTTCAGATTACTTAATGATAATCTAATTAATGTTATAAAATACGCCTTACCTATAATAGAAATACTACTAGGTATATTTATAATTTTTAATTTTTATTCAAGTTTGCCTTCTTCTATTGCATCATTAGTACTTTCTTTTTTTACTGCACTTATAGTTGCAAAATTGTTTGAAGGTGAACAAATTAGTTGTGGTTGCTTTGGCGCATTGAGCAGCGATAGATTAGATATATTATCAGTAGTTAGAAATTTGATTCTTATATTAATTGGGATTATTGTTTCAGCGTATTACGGTATTATAAATGACGAAACAAAAAAAGAGTTGCTGAATAGAAAAAACAAACTATTTCAGAAAAACATAATAAAATTTCTTAACGTTATTTTTATTGCTAATATTTTATTTTTTTTGACTACTCAGAATCTAATTTTTGCTCTCCAAAATAATGGACTTAAAAGTAGACCTGCCTTATTAATTGACGATTATGATACTCTTAAGAAGAATGAGATTGTAAAACCATTTGAAGTTTATACAGTTGAGAACAAAAAAGTTTATATAAAGTACCAGCCAAATTTGAATAAAAATACACTTATATTTTTATTGAAACCTTTTTGCTCCTCTTGTAAATTAAATTTGCCAAACTGGATTAAACTATTCAATCTTATTGATACTTCAAAAACAAGAATTTTCCCGATCTCTGTTGGTGAATTAGAGAACACAGTAAAATATGTCAGCGATAACTCAATTCCTTTCCATGTCTATTTTACAAATTCAGATGATTTTTTGCTTGATTATAAAGCTTTTTTAACACCTCAGACAATTCTTATTGATCATAACGGTAAAGTGATAAATCTTTGGAAAGGAATATTAAATAAAAAAATAATTAATGATGTATTACAAAATCATAAAGGAGATATTAAATGAAACCATTACAAAGATTAATTATAGTATTCTCAATACTTATTGTGTTATTTGGGTTTTCTCAACTTAATAATGAGAAAGATATTTTTGAGCAATCAAAAGCCTACTGCTGTAATGAAGGGAAGTGTACATATCCTAATGCATTGTGTACAGGGTCTTCTAGTATGAATTTAAAACCTGATTGTATTGAATATGGAGTTACTTGCAGAGAATGTGTTGATTACAATGCATCAGGACAAGTTTGTGATGATCCAAAAAATTCTTGTAAAGATCAAAATAATAACTGTTATGGATGGTGTTATTTTAACGGTACATGGCAATGGGTGCTAAGTAAATGAAGTAAAGAAATATTATTTCACTTACTAAATTTAAAATTTAATATGATTTAATAAAATTTGTAAAGATTTATTATTGGAGATAAAAAATGAAAAATATATTTAACATATTGATGCTTTTACTTTTATTTAATCCTTTGTCTATTTTTTCGCAATGGCAAAATGTTTCTAACAATTTTCCACCGGATATTATTCACGCTGGTTATGCAATAGATGCTGTTCAAAATTGTGCACTAGTTTCTATAGTTTATTCAACAAATACAGGCATATATCCTGATACTTTTAGAGTCTTTAGAACTACTGACATTGGAAATAGTTGGACGGAAATTGCACCACCATACTATGGCCAGAATGAAGTAGCAAATGATGTGTCAATAATAGATCCATTACATTACTGGCTTGCCACTGATGAAGGAAGAATTCTTGCAACTACCAACGGCGGCTTAAATTGGTCGGTACAATTTTATAATACTAGTTTGACATCCTTTATGAATTATATAGAAATGTTTGATATACATAACGGTATAGCAATGGGTGATGGTTTGAATGATGTTCCGATATTTTTAAAAACTTCAGATGGAGGACAAAACTGGGCTTCGGTCAATAATTCAGTTTTAGGAGGCATTTCAGGAGGAACTTGGTCAAGGGTGGATTTTACTGAATTGAATACTGGATATTTCTATGCTTCAGGTATTACTGAAGAAAATTTATATAAAACGGATATCTGCTGTACTAATTGGGATACAGTATTCTTTGGAGGTAATCTCTCAATTCTTAAATTTTTTGATGCAAATCGTGGCATATTTTTGAATTCTACTGGTTCAGGGAAACGAACAACTGATGGTGGTACTACATGGGATAATATTCCTTTTACTTTTGATGGGATGGGTGCTGATATTGAGTTTGTTGGTAACACTTATTTTAATGTATGGGTTATAACTTATCATAAAATGTATTTCAGCTCTGACTTTGGCAATACCTGGTTAAGTTATCCTTTTAACAATAATATATGGTTATATGATTTAGAGTTTTATGATGAAAACATAGGTTGGATTCTTACCAATGAAGGCGTATTCTATACAGATAACAATGCTAACATTACAAAAGTTGATGAACAAAAAAACACAATAATTGAGTATAGTTTAATTCAGAACTATCCCAATCCATTTAATCCTACAACAAAAATTGTTTTTACAATTCCTAAACAAGAAATTGTTATTCTAAAGGTTTATGATGTTTTGGGAAAAGAGGTTGCAACTCTGGTTAATGAGTACCGACAAGCAGGGAAATATGAGACAGAGTTTTACGCCACAGGCGGAAATGCCGAAGTATTGCCCAGCGGAGTTTATTTTTATCAGTTGAGGGCTGGTGATTATACATCAGTTAAAAAGATGATTCTTTTGAAGTGAATTAATGCAAACAATGACATTCCGATGAATCGGAATGTCATTGCTAATTGTGTCAGTACATCAACCCTAAATTTAGTGTAATAAAAAAACCATGTATTTCAGTTTTTTCTTTACCCTCAAGACTCTCAACACCGCCACTAAGTAATTTTGAGTAATAGTATCTAACATTAATACCCACTAAACTGGATTTATCCAATCCAAAATTTCCACCAAATCCGATATATCCTCCAACGGCATATTTAGCTTGTGCTTTTCCAAATGAATTAAAAAACTCCAATTCATAAGGTGTAGTAATAATCAATGATGGTCCGACTCCGACACTTATATAAGGTCGTAAATTATCAGCAATAACATCTTCAAAAATTCTGTATTGAACGCCAAAATTTACCGGCATTTGAAAAACTCTGTTCTTTTTTCCGACAGTATAAATATTTCCCCAATAATCTATGTACTCAAATTCACGTTCATCTTTTGTTTCAGAAATAGATAGATCTGCGAAAGCAGTCCATTTAACATCTATTTGCTTTCTTAAAAAAGTACCTAACCCAAAACCGGCATCACCAAACATAATATCCATACCCCAAGCATTCTCAGGAAAAATCTCCGGCGGCTTTGGCGGGGCTAGTTCACCAATTCCTTGGGCATTTATATTTGCAATTGGAATTGCAGCGAATAATAAAAGAGTAACAATTAAATTTTTCATCTTAATATTCTTATTTTTCTATTATTAAAATAATTATTACAACCACAATATCAATGGTATTTTTAATCATTTATTTGTGGCCTTATTTAGTTAGGAAAATGCTATGCCCAAGAATCTTGAAATAAAAGTTGAACTTAAATCTCACAAAGAAACAATAAACATTCTAAAGAAGAATAAAATTCAACTTAGTGAAACTTTAATTCAAAAAGATATTTATTATAAAGTTGAAAAAGGAATTCTAAAGCTTAGGCAGGAAAAAGGAACGCAGACTTTGATTTATTATGATCGAAATGAAAAATCAAAAAATCGATGGTCTGATTACCATCTTCTTGAAATAAATCAAGAAGATGCAAATTCTTATTTTAAAAGGTTTTTGAAAATTCTCACAATCGTTGATAAAAAAAGAGAATTGTATCTGTTTAATGACACCAGAATTCATCTGGACTATGTCAAACACTTAGGATATTTTCTTGAACTTGAAACTAAAGTTGTTAAAGGATTGAAGGATGCAGAAAAAAGATTTAACCATCTTTTGGATTTGTTGCAATTACGTGATAAAAATGAGTTAAGAATGTCATACAAAGATTTGTTAATGGCTAAGGCTAAAAATGATTTTATCAAAAAATAAAATTAATAAACTTGATGCGGATAGTTTGATAAATGATTTCATTAAAGATGAAAAGCTTAATGAACTTTTATTAATCGTACCAACAAACAGAAAAATCAGATATCTGAAAAGAGAGATAGTTTCTAAATCTCCAAACAAATCAGCATCAAAACTTAACCTGCACACTTTTGCAACTTTTGCGGAACAAATTTTTCAGAAAAATAACTTTGATTCAGTGAGATTATTAAGTGAAGCTTCTTCAGCAGTATTATTAAATAAAGCATTTAAGGAAACCGAATTAAAATATTTTTCAAATTATAGAGATGAAATTCCACGCGGAACATTAGAGAGAATTAAGAATGTAATAACGGAATATAAGTTAAATGGAATTTCATCTGATCAATTATTGAAGGAATCTAAAAAACTTGAAGGCTCTGAAAAATTAAAAGCGATAGATATTGCTAATGTTTACCATAATTTTCAATTGGCTTGTAATGGACTTAAAGTTTATGAAGTCGGCGATATTTATTCTGAAGTATTATCATATGATCTAAAAAGTTTTGAATCAAAATTTAGAATATCTTTTGCAGCTATTAACACAATTATTATAAATGGGTTTGATGAATTTACCCAACCTGAAATTGAAATTATAAATCAAACAGCTGAAATAGGTGGTATTAATTTGTTTATCCTTTTCGATTACTATAATTACAATCCAACTTTGTTCTCACATCTGGATAAATGTTATTACAAATTTAAAGAGAAAGGCTTTTGTGAAGTAGAGGATAACTCATTAGTTCAGTTGAATAAATATCAAAAAAGAATTAGAGAAAAATTGTTTTTATTAAACGAAAATGATTTTCCTGCTGCAGGTGAAGTAGATGTAATAAAAGTTATTGCCCAATCACCGGATGAAGAAATTATATTAATTGCAAAAGAGATCAAAAAACTGATTACAGAAAATAATGTTGATGTTGAATCAATTGCTGTTGTTTTCAATATGATCTCAGATCACTCAATTATTGTACGAGATGTTTTTAAACAATATGGAATTCCGTTTAATCTTACAGATAGATTTTCTTTAAGTGAATCACAGCCCATAATTTCTCTGATAAATTTTCTTGAGATACTGCAAAATAATTTTTACTATAAAAATATTTTTCGAGCTGTAACCGGTAGATGGATAAAATTATCCGGACTTGATCTTTCAAATCTTTTGAGGGTATCATCTAATCTTAAAATAGTTTCAGGTTATAAAAACTGGACAGAATCAATCGAAAGAACGATTGAAGAAATAAATGATTTTAATATTGATGAAGACAGCAGATTTTTACCTTTAAGTTTTTACATAAAAGCTAAAGATGATATTGAAAATATTTTTAAAGTACTGACGCCATTTAAAGAAAATAAAAATATACTGGATTTTAGAGACGATTTAATAAAATTGGTTTTTACTCTTGATTTACCAAAGCTAATTATAAATGATCATCCGGAGTATATTGAAAAAAATGTTAAAGCTGTGACAGTTTTTCTAGAGACTATTAATGAACTATTTAATTTACTAGCTCTGGAATACGGTGTTGAAAAAAAGTTTTCTCTAAGTTTTTTCTTGTCCCAAATTAAAACTGCTCTTCTGTTTACACGTTATAATATTAAAGAACGACACGCAAATGGAGTACTAGTTACTTCTGTTAATGAAATACGCGGGTTAAATTATGATTATGTCTTTATTGGCGGACTTGTTGATGGAAAATTTCCAACAAGATATCAACCAGAAGTATTTTTTTCAGGTTCGTATAAAAAGGATGAATACAGACACCTTTTGGAAGATAGATATCATTTTTATCAGACATTATGTTCTGCTCGAAAATCATTGTATCTAACCAGTGCGTGTAAAGATGAAAAAAAAGAATTTACGCCATCAACTTTTTTAAGTGATTTTTCCAGATTGTTTAAAGTTAAAGAAATTAAATCGGAAGATTATTTACATTTAATATATAATAGATCTGAACTGCTTAAGTATGCCGGCTCTTTAGATGTAAAAATTGATAAAATCAAATTTGAAGAGTTTGGATTGAACCATGAAAAAATAAAATATGAGTTGGAGATTGATAAACTAAGATTAGAAAATCCATTTACTGAATCAGCTTATACAGGATATATCTCGAATGAACTTAACAAGCAGGCAAACGAAAAACTTAAGGAACAGAAATTAAAACAATATTCAGCCTCCCAACTTGAAGAATATGCCAAATGTCCGTTTCAATATTTTGCCAAAAGAATTCTACTGTTGGATACAATGGTTGAACCAACTGAAGAACTTGAAGCATTTGAATTGGGAAGTCTGGTACATTCTATCCTCTTTGAGTTTTATAAAACAATTGAAGAAAAAAAAATCATACTTTCCGGATGTAAAGATGAAGATTTTATTTATGCAGAAAAGTTAATCTTTGATATAGCTGAAAAGAAAATAGAAAAGCTTCATCTTAGTTCTTCAATGATATTTTTTGAGAAGGAAAAAATACTTGGAGTGGCAGGTAATAAAAAAAACTCAATATTATATAAATTTCTTGAACAAGAAAGAACAAATGATGATGGTTTTGTTCCGCAATATTTTGAATTGGAATTTGGTCAGTTTAATAAGCAAAATACAGAAATGAATGAGATGTTAGTTGGTGATGTTAAAGTGAGAGGAAAGATAGACAGAATTGATATTGATCAGGCAAAAGATAAGATAAAAATTGTGGATTATAAACTTGGCGGCAAAAAACCTTCAAAGAAAGATCTTGAATCCGGTTTGTCTTTACAACTGCCATTGTATTTATATGCCTCAAAAAAATTAATTGATGCTGAATTAAGAATTGATAGTAGGCCCGCATTAGCAATAATTTATTCATTAAAACTTAACAAAGATGAATTTGGTGAAAAGAAAATCCATATAAGCAGTTCGAGAAAACCAAGCGAAGATGATTTCATTAAATCAAATGAAGAACTAATAAAAATTTGTATTGAATTTATTCCTGCATATGTTGATAAAATTACAAATGGAATATTTAGTCTTTCGCAGTTGGAAGATCGTGAATCTAAAGTATGCCGCTTTTGTGATTTTAAATCAATATGCAGAATTCAAGATGCGCTTTAACTATAAATTAAGTGCTTGCTTTGTTGCTTTTTATATTTATTTTAATCCGTAAATAGATATTTATTATTCAGGAATGATATGAAAAAAATAGTTTCACTTTTTATAATTCTTTTTTCGGGACTAATCTTTGCCCAAACTGGAGCTGAACAATGTATACATGGTAAGGTCGAAAGATTTAACCGTTTGCAGAAGTTTGCAGATTTTGATTATCCGGGTGACTCAAAATATGATGTTAAATATTATAAACTTGATTTAGCAGTTAATCACACAGCTCAAACCATTTCGGGCAATGTAACTTGTAAGGCAGAGATGATTGATCAGAATGTAACAGAAATCTATTATGATCTCACAGATCCGTTAGTGGTTGATTCTATTTTAGTTAATGGAAATATAAATACATTTTCAAGAGGAAGTAACAAATTAAACGTTTCCCTGGGTGCAACTCTAAACCAAGGTGATGAATTTACAACAGTTGTATATTATCACGGCACTCCTGGTTCAAGTGGATTTGGTAGTTTTGAGTTTAATTCTCAAGGTGGCAATCCTGCAATTTGGACTTTGAGCGAACCTTATGGGGCTAAAGATTGGTGGCCTGCTAAAGATACACCTTCTGACAAAGCTGATTCAGCAGATTTCTGGATTACGGTAAGTACTTCTTTGATTCCAGCCTCAAACGGAAAACTAATCGAAATTGTTGATAATGGAAATGGAACACACACGTATAAATGGAAGAGCACTTATCCAATAGCTCAGTATCTACTTTCCATGGCGATTACTAATTACGCACAGTACACAAACTATTATCATTACAGTCCAACTGATTCAATGCCAATAGATCATTTTCTTTATCCGGCAAGTTTGAGTTCTAATATTGCACAGTTAGATAAAACGCCTGGAATGATAGAAATTTATGCTGATAGATTTGGTGAATATCCCTTCATTAATGAAAAATATGGACACGCCCAATTTGGATGGGGTGGAGGAATGGAACATCAAACAATTACATCTATGGGTAGTTTTGGAAATATGCTTATTGCACACGAACTTGCTCATATGTGGTTTGGAGATAAAATAACTTGTAAGGATTGGCATCACATTTGGTTAAACGAAGGATTTGCAACTTATGGTGAGTGCTTAATCAATGAAGCTTGGTATGGTAAACCCGGCTATGATAACTATGTTGCCAGTGAAATGGCGAGTGCTAGAAGTGCCGTTGGTTCTATCTGGGTTCAGGATATTACACAAGTGTGGGAAATATTTAATGGAAACAGATCCTATTCTAAAGGCGCAACCGTATTACATATGTTGAGAGGAGTTGTTGGTGATTCAGTATTCTTTAATATATTAAAAAATTATGCAGCTAGTCCAAATGTTGCTTATGGTGTTGCTGTTACAGAAGATTTTCAAGCGATAGCAGAAAACGTTTCTGGTTTAGATCTTGATTATTTCTTTCAACAATGGATTTATGGATCTAATTATCCAAAGTATTCTGTTGTTTGGAGCACACAAAATATAAGCGGCAATATTTATGATCTCGCATTAAAGATAACTCAAAACACAAATTCTAATCCTTCTTTTTTTACAATGCCAATACAAATTAAAGTAAATTTTGCAAGCGGAGATACTTTAATTACAGTTTTTAATGATGCACAGATTCAGAATTTTAATATTACGTTAAATGATATGCCGACATCCATCTCTTTTGATCCAGGAAATTGGATTTTAAAAACAGTAAACTCAGTTGTAACTGAAGTTGAAGATGAATTAAATTTATATTCGTTTTCACTTGATCAAAATTATCCTAATCCGTTTAACCCCAGTACAACAATTAAATTTAATTTAGCAAAAGCTGGTTTTGCAACTTTAAAACTTTATGATGTTCTTGGAAAGGAAGTTGCTTCAATGTTAAACAGTGAACTAGAGGCTGGTTCGCATCAGGTTTCTTTCGATGCATCCAATCTTCCGAGTGGAACTTATTTTTATACTTTAAATTCCGGTAGTTTTACGGAAACACGAAAGATGATGGTTTTGAAGTAAATTAAACTTCTTGACATCCAAACATTCAATTCTTATTTTTGTTCAGCCACTGTCACAAATTATCGTGACGGTGGCAATTTTTTTTAAATCATTAACAAATAGAGATTTATTATGTCTGCAGGAAATTTTGTTTATTTGACAAGAGAAAGACTAATTGAGATTGAAAAAGAACTCCAGGAAATGAAAACGAACGGTAGAAAAAAAATGGCTGCCAAAATTGCGGAAGCTCGTGCTCATGGCGATCTTTCTGAAAATGCGGAATATGATGCTGCTAAAGAAGAACAGGGTTTGTTTGAATTAAAAATTAGTAAGATGGAAGATATACTTTCTAGAGCAAGAGTAATTGATACTTCTAAGATGCCAAATGATCAGGTTCATCTGCTATCAACCGTTAAGATTAAAAATCTTAAAACAAATAAAACTGTTGAGTATTTAATGGTTTCACCTGAAGAAGCTGATTTTCAAGAAGGAAAAATATCCGTTACATCACCAGTTGGCTCAGCTCTGATTGGTGCAAAATTGGGTCAAAAAGTACAAGTAAAAGCGCCAGCCGGTTTGATGGATTTTGAGATAATGGAAATTAAATAATTTATTTTAATTGTTATATAATTTTTATTTCTCAAGCCAGCTATATTTAGCAGGTTTGAGATTTTTTTTAATAATGTTAAGATGCAATTCTATTGACAGATGAATCATACATACAACTTGCAATTGAAATAGCAAAGAAAGGTGAAGGGAATGTTAGTCCAAACCCTTTAGTTGGTTGTGTGATAATTAAAAACAGTAAAATCATTGGTGCTGGATATCATCAAAAATTTGGTGAAGATCATGCAGAGATAAATGCAATAAACTCTTCAACTGAATCCGTAGAAGGATCAACTCTTTTTGTAAATCTCGAACCTTGCAGTCATCAAGGCAAAACACCTCCCTGTGTTGATAGAATTATAAAAGAGAAAATTAAAAAAGTTGTAATTGGCACTCTTGATATCAATCCACTTGTTAGTGGAAATGGAGTAAAGGCATTAAAAAAATCAGGTGTTGAAGTAAAGGTAGGAATTCTGGAAAAAGAATGTTTCGAACTAAATAAGTTTTTCTTCAAATATATTTCAGAAAAATTACCTTACGTTACTTTAAAAGCTGCACAAACTTTAGATGGAAAAATTGCAGATGCAAATTTTTACTCCGAATGGATTTCAGGAGAACAATCTAGAAAATTTGTTCACTCCTTAAGATCGAAATATGATGCTATTCTAATTGGATTTAATACTGCTAAAAAAGACGACCCGAATTTAACTGTTAGAATGGTAGAAGGAAGAAATCCTTATAGAATAGTATTAGATTCAAAACTTAAACTATCATTACAATTAAATCTTGTTAAAAAAAATAGAGATAAGAAAACAATTGTTGTAACATTGGAAGAAAGTCGAACCAAAAAAAACAAGATAAAAAAATTAGAACAACATGGTATCAGGTTATTTTTTGTAAAGAAGGGTGATGATGGGAGAATAAATTTAAAAAGCACTCTAAAACAATTAAGAAAATTCGGAATAGCGTCAGTTTTAGTTGAAGGAGGTGCAAAAGTTTATTCGGCTTTTGTAAAGCAGTATTTATTTGATGATATAATGCTTTTTGTGGCTCCAAAAATTGTTGGATCCGGAATTCAAACATTTGCGGAATTATCAAATAATAGTTTAAAGGATGCTTTTAAGCTCAAATTAAAAAAGAGTGAAATGATTGGCGAAGATATTTTGCTTTATATAACCAAATAATAATCAACTCTCTTTAAATTCTTAGCAATTCATTTTTTAACTTTGTACAAACATTTCAAAAAAACTAAGGATTAACTTTATGTTTACAGGTTTAGTTGAAGAAAAAGGAACACTAAAAGAAAAAATTGCTACGGGAGATGGTTTTCAATTCGTAATTGAAGCAAATAAAATTATGCGTGATTTAGAAATAGGAAATAGTATTGCAGTTAACGGTTGTTGTTTAACTGTTGTTAAAATTGAAAACAACACGTTTGCTGTTGATACTATTGAGGAAACACTTAATAAAACAAATCTTGGAATTCTAAAACAGGGAATGAATGTTAATCTTGAAAGACCACTTGCAGCGGAAGCAAGACTTGGCGGACATTTTGTACTCGGGCATATTGATACTATTGGTAAAGTAGAATCCATTAAGGAATTATCAAATAGTCATTGGATGACGATTTCCTTTCCCGAAAAATTCAAGCAATATTTAATATATGTTGGTTCAGTTGCCATCGATGGTGTTAGTATGACAGTAGCAGAATTAGTCGATAATTCCTTTTCAGTTGGGATTATACCGCATACCTGGAAAGAAACAATATTTGCAAATAAAATTGTTGGTGATACTGTTAATCTTGAGTTTGATGTACTTGGGAAGTATGTTGAAAGAATAATGGAAAGCAAAAGTAATGATGAATCATCTATCTTTTTAAATTGATGAAAGCAACAGAACAAAAAATTATCAGATTTATAAGTGAAAATGTGCTTATAAATTCCAATGATAAAGTGCTATTAGCACTAAGCGGTGGTCCTGATTCTGTTTTTTTACTTCACTTTTTTAATAAGTTTAGAAAAAAATATAAAATTGAAATTGGCGCTGTGCATGTTAATCATCTTTTACGAGGAAAGAATTCTGATAGAGATGAATTATTTTGTAAGTCTATTTGCGATGAGTTGATAATTCCATTTTTTTGTCTAAAAAAAAATATAACCGCTTATTCAAAAAAAAATAAAATTTCTTTAGAAGTCGCTGGAAGAAAAATCCGATACGATTATTTTGGTAAGATATCAGCCTTGTACAATTATAATAGGATTGCAACCGCTCACAACTCTGACGATAACGCCGAAACTGTTTTAATAAATTTAATAAAAGGGGCAGGAGTAAAGGGGATTGCTGGAATTCCGGTAAATCGAAATAATATTATACGTCCAATGTTATGCCTGACAAAAAAAGAAATACTGGAATATTTAGAATTAAACAGATTTGAATATAGAATCGATGAATCAAACTTAACAAATCAATATGAGCGTAACTTTTTAAGAAATGAAGTAATCCCACTAATAATTAAAAATGTTAATCCAGCCTTTTCAAAAGTTGTACTTAACACATCGCTTAATTTACAGAATTTGAATTCAGCACTTGATATTCTAACAAATAAAATAAAAGCCGAAATAGTTATTGTTAAAAATATGAACGTATCTTTACCTGAAAGTATTTTTAAGGATAATGATGACTTTCTAATTTCTTACACTTTAAAAGATATTTTAGATCTGAATTTTTCAGTTAAAACTGAATCCAAAGATTTAAGAAAACTTTTTAAATTAGTTAAGAAACAAAGCGGTAAGACCGAAGAATTAACAGGTAATCTTATTGCAATAAGAGAAAGAGATAAAATCTATATAAAGAAAAATCTTCCTTTAAAAGAAATAATCACTTTAAAAGTTAAAATTGGTGAAAGCATAAAAATTGGTAAAAACAAATTTTCAATTACGGAATGTTTTCAAGAAGTGATAAAAATGGAGAAAGCTAAAAATGAAGAATTTATTTCTGCTGATAAAATAAATAACCAATTTACAATACGTAAGTGGCAGAATGGCGACAGATTTTTTCCCATAGGAATGAAAGGAAGTAAAAAAGTTTCTGATTTTCTAAATGATATAAAAATTAATTCTTTCGAAAAGAAAGAACAATTTGTATTGGTAAATAAAGATAAAATTGTTTGGGTGATGGGTAAAAGACTTGATGAAAGATTTAAAATAACTTCTAACACAAAGAAAGTTGTAAAGCTATGTCTGAAATAAATGATAAGAAAAATGAATTGCTAAAAATTGCTGATGATGTATTTGTGCCGTTTCTCACAGAAAAACAAATCCAGACTCGAATTACTGAACTGGCAGAACAAATATCACAAGATTATAAAGGAAAAATTCCAATCTTTATTGGAGTTCTAAATGGAGCATTTATTTTTCTGTCTGATCTTATTAAAAAGATCAGTATAGATTGTGAGATTGACTTCTTTAAACTTTCAAGTTATGGTGATTCAAAGATTTCATCGGGAAATGTTCGACTGCTCAAAGAATTGAATTGTGATGTGAACGGACGCGATATTATAATTGTTGAAGATATTGTTGATTCTGGCTTATCTATAAAGTATATCGAAGAGATTTTTAGCAAACATACACCAACAAGTATGAAGGTTTGCTCACTTCTGATGAAGCCTGAAAGTGTTAAATATAATTTGAAAATTGATTATATTGGATTTAATATTCCAAGTAAGTTTGTGATTGGATACGGTTTAGATTACGCTCAGAAGTACAGAAATCTAAACTCAATTTACGTGTTAAAAGATTAAAAAATAAAAATAGGATTATAACTCCAGAATAATATGAGTAATAACGAAAAAAAATCAGGAAATAAATTGCCAAAGGGCGGTCCTAACAGACCAGATGATAATTTTGATTGGTCAAAAATAATTCGGATGGTTTTTGGGTGGGGTGCAGTTATTGTTGCCGCGGTTATTGTTATGCAGGTTTTTAGAACTAATGCAGATACATATACAGAAATTCCTTACGGTGAGTATGAAATATTAATTCAGCAGCCGGCTAGTATTGTTTCTGCAAGTATTACAAAAGCTGATCTTAATGATTATACATTCAATGCTAAATTAAGGGCTGAAACAAATATCAATATTAAAGGTAAACCTGTTTCAGTTAAAGCAATCTCAGTTTATATTCCAGAACCTTTGATTCTTGATCAAGAAAAAATCTGGAAAGAAAAAGGTATACAGTATACTTTTGATAAAGAATCAAATGAATGGCTAAACATTTTAATTGGATTTTTACCTTGGGTACTTATAATTGCTGTTTGGGTTGTAATTATGAGAAGAATGCAAGGTCAGAGCGGTGGATCAAGAGGTATTTTTTCATTTGGAAAAAGTAAAGCAAAACTAATTACGCCATCAAGCAAACGTGTAACTTTTAAGGATGTTGCAGGAACTGATGAAGCAAAAATGGAACTTCAGGAAATTATTGAATTTCTGAAAGAACCATCTAAGTTTCAAAAACTTGGCGGCAAAATTCCTCGTGGTGTTTTGTTATTAGGGCCTCCCGGGACTGGTAAAACATTATTAGCAAGAGCTGTAGCCGGAGAATCTGGTGTTCCATTCTTTTCTATTTCCGGAGCAGATTTTGTTGAGATGTTTGTTGGTGTAGGCGCTAGTCGTGTTCGTGATCTTTTTGAACAAGGAAAAAAGAACGCACCATGTATTATTTTTATTGATGAAATTGATGCTGTTGGAAGACACCGTGGAGCAGGATTAGGCGGCGGTCACGATGAACGTGAACAAACGTTAAACGCTTTGCTTGTTGAGATGGATGGATTTGAACAAAATAGCGGTGTAATAATTATTGCCGCAACTAACAGACCGGATGTTCTTGATCCGGCATTATTAAGACCAGGAAGATTTGATAGACAAGTAGTTGTTGATCGTCCTGATGTAAAAGGAAGAGAAGGAATACTAAAAGTTCATACAAGAAATATTCCTTTGGGTGAAAATGTTAACGTAGAAGTAATTGCAAAAGGAACCCCCGGATTAGCTGGTGCGGAATTAGCAAATCTTGTTAATGAAGCTGCTCTTTTGGCTGCTCGTAAGAATAAGAAAACTGTTGAGATGATTGATTTTGAAGAAGCAAAAGACAAAGTTATGATGGGAATGGAACGAAAAAGTTTGATCATTTCTGAAAAAGAAAAGAAAACTACTTCTTATCATGAAATAGGACATGTGCTTGTTGCACGAATGATACCTGAAGCTGATCCTGTTCATAAGGTAACAATTATTCCACGTGGCCGAGCACTTGGTGTAACAAGCTATTTACCAATAGATGAAAAACATACATACTCCAAAGAATATCTTGAAGCAATGATAACCTACGCTCTTGGAGGAAGAGCAGCTGAAAAATTAGTTTTTAATCATTACACAACGGGTGCTGGTAATGATATTGAAAAAGCCAGTAACATTGCACGCAAGATGGTTTGCGAGTGGGGAATGAGTGATAAACTTGGTCCGCTTGCGTATGGTGCAAAAGAAGAAGAAATATTTTTGGGCAGAGAAATTCAGAAGCACAGAGATTATAGCGAAAAAACAGCGATAGAAATAGATGAGGAAATTCGCGAAATCATTAATTCTGCATTTGAAAGAGCATTAAAAATATTAAGTGATAATATTGATCTGCTTCATAAACTATCTGAAGAACTTCTTGAGAGAGAAATTCTGGATGCTGAAGAAATAGACAGGATCATAAGAGGTGAAAATCTTCCACCAGTAATAAAAGAAAATAATACGAATGGTGAGTCTGAGCCCATACCAGATCATGTAAAGAAACTAATGGATCAAAGGAATAAACCAGAGTCCAATCCTCAAGATGACGCAAATTGATAACGGTACAATTCAATACAGAGATGAATTAGTTAGAAAACTAATTCATCTCTTCTCTTTATCTATACCCATTATTTACTATTTTATTCCATCAACAACTTCAATTTCAATATTGATTGGATTAACTATTTTTGCTTTAGTGGTTGACGGCAGTAGATTTATTTCAGAATCATTTGCAAATATATTCTATAAATTTTTTGGTTTTTTATTACGTAAACATGAACTCGATAAGAAAAAGAAAAATTTAACCGGTGCAACTTATGTTCTTCTATCAGCC
>JBATOT010000040.1:0-3388 GCA_049291095.1 Ignavibacteriaceae bacterium
TTTCTCTCCTCCCCTTAGCCAAAGGGGAGGCCGGGAGGGGTTATCCTTACAATATTTCAATCATCTAATCCATAAAACCTTCAATTTATCACAAAATCAAATAATTCTCTCACAAAACCAAAAAAACTTCTCACAAAACCAAATATTTTTCTTCCGAAACCAAAAAGTAATCTAACAAAACCAAAAAAACTTCTAACAAAACCAAATATCTTTCTTCTAAGACCAAAAATGCTTCTCACAAAAACAAACAAATCTTTTCTAAGACCAAAAAATTTACTCACAAAACCAAAAAATATTCTTCCAAAACCAGAAAAATTTCTCACAAAAACATATATTCGTACAGCAAAAACAAATACACAGGTAACCCAATGCTAAAATACAACATCAAAGCACTCTGCACCGCACGCGGAATCACACAACCAATCGGCTATTTAGAAAAATCTGGAATCACATATCAAAAAGCTCATATGCTAATTGCAAATAAAGTAGCCTCAATCAAGCCTGCCGTGTTAGAAAAAATATGTACACACCTAAACTGCACCCCCAACGATTTAATGGAATGGACACCCGATGAAAAAACACAAACAGAAAACCACCCGCTTAAAACATTAATGCGCAAACCACTGCCGCAGCAAATCCAAAACATTATGAATGATATCCCCGTTAGCAAACTCAAAGAATTTGAAGACAAAATGTTAGAAATAAAAAAAGAGCTATTTAAATAATTATTAATTTTCTCTTTTTCCTGGCGTGGTTAGTCTTAAATGATATAGCACTTATTTATCCCTAGTTTTATATCTACAATGATAACCTTATTTTTAAGCCATTAAATTATATTCACATTAAACAGATACAATTATGTTAGAATACTTTCAATTCGATAATAAAAAAGTTACCTCAGAAGAATGGGATGAATTTGTTGAACAATCCGATAACGGAACAATGTTCAGTAAAAGAAGATTTCTTTCTTATCACGATAAAAATAAATTCAATGATAAATCAATTTACATCACCAAAGATGGAAAACTGCATTCAGTTTTTACTGCGGCACTAATTGAAAGAGATGGTAAGAAAATCCTTTCATCACATCCGGGCGCATCTTACGGCGGATTTGTTTACAACAGCGAATTAAATTTTAAGGAAGCTCACGATCTTGTTGATATAATGCACGAACACGCAAAATCTCTCAAAGCAGATCGCATTCAATTAACTTTGGCTCCTATTATTTATCAAACAAAATATTCCAACTACCTGGATTTTGCTTTTGTGCGAAACGGTTTCCAATATTTAAAGAGAGAAGTTTCAAGTGTTGTTCAGTTAGATTTTGAACCTGATCAGCTTTTAAATACTTATCGTGCAGAAGCCAGAACTGCTACAAAGAAAGCACTTAAAAAGGGAGTTGAAATTGTTGAGACAGAAAGATTTGATGAGTACTACGAAATCTTAAAAAAGAATTTGAAACTGCGGCACGGTGTAAATCCTGCACACACTTTAGATGAATTAATAAAAGTTAAAGAACTATTCCCCTCAAAAGTAAGATTGTGGGGTGCGTTTCTAAATAACGAAATGCTTGCAGGCGTTTGTAACTTTTCTGTAAACAAAAATGTTGTGCTTGCATTTTACATCAGCCACGATGAAGCATTCCAGGAATATCGACCCGTTAATTTATTGTTCTATGAGATTATGAAAAGATACCAGTCAGAAGGATTTAAGTTTTTAGATTTCGGAATCTTTACTGTCATTATGGAACCAAACTGGGGACTTGGAAGATTCAAAGAAAACTTTGGTGCTCGCGGAATTTTTAGAGATACTTTTTACAAAGATCTTTAAATACTCATATCGCTTGGTTGTCATTCCCACGAAAGTGGGAATCTATTTATTTAAAAAGTCCTGGATTCCTGTTTTCACAGGAATGACACGACTTCATAAATGTTAGTTCAGCGTCTTTATTAACTGATTTGAAAAATAGAATGCTAAAAATTCTTCACATCGCTCCGCTAAACTTTGCCGGTGTGCCTTATGATTTCTACAAAATGCATAACGCTTGCGGTGATACATCACGCATTGTTACTCTTCACCAAAACGAAAGAATTTTTCCGGAAGATATCTGTTTAGACTTACCTTTACCAAATCAATCATTAGCAAAAATACTTCGCAGAAAAAAAATTCAATCCTTAGAAGAAAAAGAAAGAGACACCGCACATTATTTCAAATCAAAAAATTTATTTGAAAAATTTTATTACGCACTTTATGATTTAATGATTCAACCAAAAATTGAAAAAGCTATTTCAGATTTTTCACTAAATGATTTTGATATTATCCACTACGATGGCGGCTTGGATTTTTATCGTGATTCCAGGCAGGCATTAAAGTGGAAGAAACAAGGAAAGAAAATAGTGTGCTGTTACTATGGAAGTGATTTGCGGATTCGTGGTTTAATAAAAGAACTTGATGATATTTCTGATCTTAACATTACAAGTGAATATGATCACCTCGCTTTAAAAAAGGATTTAAAGTATTTGTTCTACCCCTATGATGTTTCGGAACTACCTGCTAAAAAAGAAAGAACTGGTGAAGCAGTTAAAATTATCCACTCACCAACAAACAGAAAGTACAAAGGAACAGAATTAGTAATTTCTGTTATCGAAAAGATCAAAAGAGAACGAAACATAGAATTTCTATTGATGGAAAATGTTGATCGTTCAAAATTACTCAAGATAAAAAGTGAATGTGATATTTCTATCGATCAGGTGGGTGGCACAATGGGTGGTACAGGTTACGGCAAAGCAGGACTTGAGACCCTTGCGATGGCCATTCCAACTATTACAAATATGACAAAAGATTACGCAGATTGGCTCCCTGAAAATCCTTTTGTTGTTGCTAATAACTTTGATGAATTATATAAATCATTAATCGAATTGATTGACAATGAAAGTTACAGAATTGAAAATGGGAAAAAGGGAATTGAATGGGTAAAGAAATATCATAGCTTTAAAAGTGTGAATGAAAATCTTATGAAACTCTATCGGGAAAAAGGTATTATATCACGCTAAAAGTTTGTTAACCAAATCAATCAGTTTCTTCGATTCACTTTCCCAATTCTTATTTGCTTCAATTAATCTTCTTGCATTTAAAGAATGCTCTTCAGCCAGTTTAGGATTATTTAAATAAGATTCAATTGCATTTATGATTTCAGGTTCATTGTCAGGATTAACAAGGGAACCATATTTCTCATAATCAATTTCATCTCTTATCGGTTTTATATCAGAATAAATAAACGGTTTTCCGCAAGCCATATACTCAAATATTTTTATAGGAAGAGAATTACTGTAAATAAAATTTCTTTCACGCAAATCAAAACAAATGTCCATTCGTTCGATAACTAAAC
>JBATOT010000041.1:0-14716 GCA_049291095.1 Ignavibacteriaceae bacterium
ATATTAATGTTAGCTTAAATTATTTTTTATGCATATAAATAAACCCGATAACAAATTAACCATTATCCAAAACGAAGTTGAAAAACAACTAGAAGTTCCAATTTCTATTGATAGAAATAAAGGTTCTTATTTTGTGAGTAATACTCTGGTTGGTTTTGCAATTTATATTTTCACATTCTTTCTTTGGTATTTCTTTAAGAGAGGTACATTTATTCTAGAAGATAGATATATTGTTTTATGCGGCTACTATATCTTTTCAATTTTTATAGCATCTATATTATCTAACAAAGCATTCTTAACTCGTAAACACGAAATAATCCAATCTTTTAGAAAAATTTATATATCAGTGTTTTTAGCCCTTGGTACTTTGTCATTAATTCTACTCGAAACCGATACAAGTACACTCTCCCGCTATGTAATTATTGGTTCAATTCTCAGCGGTTCAATTTTAGAGTCGCTTTATTTTTATATGATTTCAGAAAATAAAAGTATAAAAAGAATTATACAAACTAATCCTATTTCATATTTATATCTATTACCGGATTTTATCCTTCTGTCGTTGGTCATATACTTTATAGTCATTGCAAATATTCGGACTGAAAATCTTAACGAAAGACATATTCTAATAATAGTTTTGATTTATTTAAGCTGGGTTTATTCAGCATTGTTTACTCACAGATTTAATCCAATCAAACAATCAGTTAATAATTGGGCTGCAACCGGGCTGCAGTTAAAATTTTATTTATTAATTCTGTCTTCAACATCGCTGTTTGTATTCGCTCTCAATATCCGACCTGAATACTGGCGATACTTTTTGATAAGTGTAACAATATATTCCATATCATCATTTGTAATGTTCTTATTTTTATATGTGCGAAAACTACCATATCCAACCGATGAAGTAACTAATGTATTTTTGAAAGCATTTGAACTAGCAAAACCTTCTGAGGAACTTCACAAAATTTCTCAAGAGGAACGTTACAAATTCATTAGCAACCAACCACGAGAATCTGTTGTAAAACAAAAAATGCAAATACAATACTTTAAGGATTTTCCTGAAGTGTTTAGTTTTTTGGAACGTGAACTGGAACTTCAATCTTTTGATGCCACAAAAACTCTTGTTATCAGATCTTCTGATATTTATAATGTTAATGTATTAAGTGAAGACTCATTAGAGTTATTTGTTAACCTGCATGAGATAAATGACTTAAGCAGAATAAATGATTATTTCCGTCTAATTAATGAAAAAATAATTGATCAGGGAATTTACGCTGGCTGCTTGATACCATTAAAAAATCGCCATAAAATTTACCAGAAAAAATATCCATTTCTTATCGCTAATATTTTTTACTTTTTTGATTTTGTGTGGAGAAGAGTATTTCCAAAGTTACCTGGATTTAGAAAATTATATTTTAGTTTAACAAAAGGAAGAGACAGAGCACTTTCTTTATCTGAAGGACTAGGTAGATTAGTTTATTGCGGCTTTGAAATTTTAGACCTTACAGAAATAAACGAGTTTGTATATTTTGTTGCAAAAAAAGTTAAGGAACCTTCCACAGAAACAAATCCATCTTATAGCCCTATCTTCAAAATGAAAAGAATTGGATGGAATGGAAAACAGATTTATGTTTATAAAATTCGCACAATGCATCCATACTCAGAATTCCTTCAAGAGTTTGTTTATGATAAAAACCAACTGACTGATGGAGGAAAGTTTAAAGATGATTTTAGAATTTCCAGCTGGGGAAGAATTTTAAGAAAACTATGGATTGATGAGTTACCAATGCTAATCAATCTTGTGCGTGGTGAAATAAAACTTGTTGGTGTAAGACCTGTTAGCAATCATTATCTAAGTCTATACTCTGCTGAATTTCAAGAACGAAGAAAAAAATATAAACCGGGTCTAATTCCTCCTTTTTATGCTGATATGCCGAAAACAATTGAAGAAATTGAAGCTTCAGAAAAAAAATATTTTAATTTATTTGACAAATCACCAAAGCTAACAGACATTAAATATTTCTTTAAAATAATTGCAAATATTTTGTTTAATAAAAAGAGAAGTTCTTAGCTTTTCATTTCAGTAATATCAATTATAATTTATGAGATTTTGCAACATAAAGTTTTTATGTGTCTTAATATTTAGTATTTTTTTATAACAGATATCATTAAATACTGATTGAGCAAACTAATTGATACACATTTACAATCCCTTTAAGTTTATTCTTACTTCTTTCATTTTATCATTACTGATAATTCCATTTCACTCGAATTCATTTCAAGTATCTGCACAAATAGTAAATGTTGAATTAACTAGAGGTGTATATGAATTTCTTGAAAGAATGAATCTAAAATCTTTCATAATCCTAGATGATGAAGCAAAACCATATTCCAGAAAGTATATCGCAGAAAAAATAATAGAGATAAAAAATAAAATTCAACTTGATAATTCAGATTTTAGTGAAGTTGAATTTGATGAACTTAGATTTTGGGCTTCGGAATTTTATTATGAGATAAATCAGATGGAAGAAATCAAATATTTTACAGAAGCTTCCAATAATCATTCAGATGCATTTTTAAATAAAGTAAAAGAACGATGGTTTTTATATTCATATTCAGATTCACTATTTAATTTAAAGCTTTCCCCCATTGCAGGATTTGGATTGTCAACAACAGAAAATCTATCTGGAAGAACTCGCTGGGTTGGTGCATCTATGTTTGGAAGTTATTCTGATTGGTTTGGTTTTAGTTTTGATATTCGCGATAAAGGTGAGTTTGGTGATAACGTTGATAAGAATAAATATTTTTCTCCTATACGTGGTGCATGGACTAAAGGAGCACCAAATGGAATTGAGTACAGCGATGTTAAAGGAAGTATCAACTTTAATTGGAGTTGGGGACAAATCTCATTAGCAAAAGATTATTTGCAATGGGGTCACGGAAAATTTGGTCAATTAATACTTTCTGATAAAGCTCCATCATATCCACAAATTAGATTGCAAATAAAACCTGTTGAATGGTTAAGATTTTCATATATTCATGGCTGGTTAAGTTCACAAGTTTATGATTCATCAGCATTTTATTATTCGTATCCAAACAGCATTAGCGAAACTTTAGTAAAGAGTTACATCCCAAAATATATTGCAGCAAATATGCTTACAATCTCACCTGTCTATTGGTTAGATATTTCATTTGGTAATTCAGTTATTTACGGCGGTGATATAAGACCAGAATTTTTTATTCCATTTATGTTTTACAAGTTTCTGGATCATAACTCCGGGCGAGGTGATGTAAATGATGCAAATGGTGTTATGTATTTTGATGTGTCGGCAAAGTATCCTAAAAATTTTAAGTTTTATGGAACTATGTTTATTGATGTGACTGAAATCAGGAATATTCTTGATAACGATTTTGAAAACACCTGGATTGGTTTTACTCTGGGCGGAAAATCTGTTGATGTTTTGTTTAACAGTCTTGATGTGACGCTAGAATACACAAGACTAAATCCGTGGGTTTATGAGCATAAAAATGAAGTAACGAATTACAAACACTTAAAATATAATTTAGGCCATTGGCTGGGTCAAAACTCTGATCAGTTGAGAATTCAATTTAATTATCAATTGCTTCGCGGATTAAAATTTCAGTTATTTGCTGAACAAATTAGAAAAGGCGGAATTGATGAAATATATTTTGCATACTCGGGAATGGATGAAAAAGATTTTCCATTTCTTTATTCTCCTACGAGAAGAGAAAATAGAATTGGTTTAGATGTTTCTTTTGAATACTTGCATGATCTCGTGATTAAAGGTTCCTACATTTATTCAGATATTACAGATGAAGATAAAACTCGGGAACCAATATTTTTATTAGGCAGTAAGAATTCATTTTCAATTACATTATTTTATGGTATCTAATATTTTAGAATTTGCTCTAATGCAGAGGAGAGACTTATAAATGAAAATCAAATATTCTGTTTTGCTTGTTTTAGTTTTGGCAGCAAGTTTGTTTGCTCAACCAAATTATGATGCAAAAATTTTTCATCCATTCTCAGGTAAGTTTGCTTTATCTGTCGATGGAGGAATATCATACAGTAGAACAGATTTTAAAAATAATGGGATAGATTATCTAACTCGCGCTTCATTGGATTTTTACTTGCCATCTTTATCGTTTGGGGCATTTGGATTTAAAGTTTTTGGAGGCGCAGGCTACTTAACTGGCGATGGATCGCCGAGTTCAAGTTTTACTACACCAAATTTTAGAACTCTTATATATTCTTTTGGCGGTGGTGCAACGTACAATTACGCTGTGTCTGAATCATTTTTACCATATTTATTTGGAGGAGTTTCATACTTTTATTTTGAACCAAAAGATAAAGATGGAAATAATTTAGATCCTGCTATCGGTTCATTCAGTCCACATAAAATGATGTTAACCGGTGAAACAGGGGTAAGAGTTTTATTCTCAGAGAATTTTGGTTTTAATGTTGGCGTTGGTATTAATTATATTAATTCAGATAAACTTGATGGATATGAACTAGGAACAGATAAGGATATTTTCTTTTATGCAATGGGTGGATTAAGCTATTATTTTGGCGGCGTTAAAGATACGGATGGTGATGGAATAAGGGATAAATATGATCAATGCCCCGATACCCCGCCAATGGTTACTGTTGATGAATTTGGTTGCCCTGTTGATTCTGATCGTGACAACGTTCCAGATTATGCAGATGATTGCCCAAATACTCCTGTAAATATTCCAGTTGATGTAAATGGCTGTCCAGTTGATTCTGATAAAGATGGTATCGCAGATTATCTTGATTTATGTAAAGATACTCCTGCTGGTGTTCCTGTTAATGATCGCGGATGTCCTGAAGATAGTGATGATGATGGTGTACCTGATTTTAAAGATTTGTGTCCAAACACTCCTGTTGGAACAGAGGTTAATAAATGGGGCTGCCCTATTGATGAAAAGGTTTATGAACCAATTAAGAAAACAGAGTTTATTCTAAGCGGAGGAATAAATTTTGAAATAGGTAAATCAGATTTGCTTAATGTTGCTTTTCCTGAGTTGCAAAAAGTTCTAAAAGTGATGAATGATTATCCAGATACAAAATGGAAAATCGAAGGACACACTGATAATACTGGCAAGTATGATAAAAATCTTGAACTTTCTAAACAGCGTGCACTTTCTGTTTACAACTATTTTTTAAGTAATGGAATTGATAAGACCAGATTATTATCAAACGGATATTCTTCAGATTATCCAATTGCTGATAATACAACAGAAACTGGTAGAGCTCTAAATAGAAGAGTCGCTATCATTTTAATTTCTGGCGAGAACGTAGAAAATATAACTGAAACTATTACACCAGTCAAAATTAATAATGAGCCAGAGAAAAAACCGGACTACACAGAAACCCGAAAATATAATCCCGTTGCAGAACGAAATGTTGGGAAAATGGTTTTTACTGATGGTTATCTTTACACTTTTCAAGTTGCATCTTTTCGAACAAAAGAAAAAGCTGAGGAAGAATCGGCTAATTACAAAGCACAGGGTTTTAATACGTTTATCGTAATTGCAAACTTGCCAGAACTTGATGGAACTTGGTATAGGGTTAGAGTTGGTTATTTCAACTCACTTGAAGAAGCATTGAAGAAAAGAAGTTTAATCATTAGAGATTAAATTTTATCGGATAGAATTTGAGAAAGACTAAGTATTCACTTAGTCTTTTTTTATAACTGAAAATGATTTTTTAGATTTTTTAATTCTTCAAATACAAAATTAGAATTCACCATCAAAGTTTCTTTTACTTGATGTCCATTAGCAATTAATATGCATTCAACCCCCATTGCTTTTGCTACTTCCGCATCGTGTAAAGTATCACCGATAAATAAAATTTCTTCACCTGGTAATTTTAATTTCTCGATCAACATCAAACCTAAATGAGTTTTACTTCCTGCGTATATATTGTCTAAGCCAATTATGTTATCAAAGTATTTTGTAAGATTATAGCGATCCAATATCATAACAAGATTATCGTGTAAATACGCGGAAAGAACAGATTGTCCTATTCCCTGCTTATGAATTGAAGATAAAACTTCGATAGCATTATCGTGTAAACTGCAAGAGAGTTTGTTTGATTCGTATTGATCTATAAATTCTTTACCAAGAACTTCAAAAGAAGTTTTAGAAAAATCCAATCCCGCGGCTTCATAATAATTCTGGACAGGAAAAGTAAAAATCTCTCTATACTTTTTTAATGATAATTCTGGTAAATAATTTTCAACAAGTATTCTGTTTATAATTCTTCTGCAATATTCTACATCGTTAAGAAGAGTACCGTTCCAATCCCATATAATATGTTTATATTTATTTATCAATTTGTTCTTTCAATTTATTTGTAAGTTCAAAAACTAACTCAGCAGTAATTCCCCAAATAACTTCCTCGGTATTTTTATAAACTAAAACTCTGTGTTTACCACGCGTCCATGGTATAGCATAACGATCAGGTAAACCTAAATCTTTTACAGGAAGTAACTCTTCCCGATCTCCACTTTGATTTGTACCGAAAGGATGAAGTTCAAGTCGAGTTATATATTCTGAGGGATTATTATTAATAAAAAAATCTATTGGAACAATAAAAATCTTTTCAACTTCTTTTTTATCGATACTTAATTCATCAAGTGAATAAATATTTAGTTTACCTATAAAAGTTTCAACTATCACTCCCATTGGAGCAACAAGAGTACCGAGTTTACCAAGAAAGTCAATTTTGATTTCATCAATTCCTAATTCTTCACAGGTTTCTCTAATAGCAGTTGACTGAAAATCTGAGTCTTTAACTTTATCAAAATGCCCGCCGGGAAAACTAACTTCACCAGGCTGCCTAACAGTTTGAGAGCGTTTCTGAAATAATAAATGCTCAGTATTATTAATAATAATTATAGGAACTAACACAGCCGAGTTTAAATATTTTTCTCTGCCGATTATGGAAGATTGAGTGGTTAAAATTTTTGAAATTTTATTGAGATACATCGACTGAAAGTTGTAATTAATAGTATGACAGAAAAATAAAAAGTCTGAAATTTTACAAAATCAAACTATATTGTAATCCAGATGGACTTGAACCACCGACTATCTGAATATGGAAATAGAGATTCCAATGCACACGAGCTCTATAATCTCTAATATAACACTATTTGAAAATCAATTTGCATTCTAATCTTAAGATCTTTTAATGTTTATTTGTTTCTGTATTACTTACAGTTAAAGTATATATAAAATTACTTTAAAAACATTATTTAATTTTGTTTGAACAAAATAACTTTGCCTCAAAAATTACAATTATAACACTTAAGAAAGTTACAAAAACGGAAAGTCCTAAAGAAGTATATCTGGCATAGAGAAAAAAATCCCCAGACGAACATCTTTTTATAATAAAGTTCTATTACACTTTTATTATTAACTTATTTTTAAAGATTTCTAAGTGTTCACCTGCTTATATAAACTAATTTCGAATTCAGTAATGAATACGAATTAGCCAACAAGAAATAGCTGTTCCTAAATAAAGAACAGATAAATTTTTTATTAGTTACATTTGGATTGAATTCAGAATTTCCCATAATTAATAGTAATCTAAAAAACAGACCATCATAATGATTACTTTAAAATAATGTTTATTTAAGAATTCATTTAATGGTTAGTGTATTAATTTCATAATATTAGAAATTATATCTCTATATTTATATAAGTTAGAAGTGATTGAGCCCTGGAAGTAATTGTAGTTTCAGTTTTAGAAATTGAAATTGAGTATTCAGATAAATCACCTGCGATATTTTTTACAACAAATGGCAATACAATTTTAATTTTTTCATTTGAATAAAAACCATTACTTAAATAATCTATCCTTAAAGTAATTAGGTTATTTTCTAATAGAATTGAAATTGAAACCTTACCTGATAAAACTGGGGCATCTACAATTTTAAATTCTTTGCCAGATAAGAACCATTCTTTTGGGATTCCGGATAACAAAATCAATTCAATCGATTCAATCGAATAATAATCTTTTTCGTATACAAATGCATCGCGCACTGCTAAAAGAACTTCGGCAGCAGCCCAGCCATGATGCCCATCACCAATAACTCCACCGCCGGTAATCGGATGAATCGCTTCCGGAAAATTTAAAGTTGGTGATGCATAAGCTACTACATCATTTAATATTTTATTAAATAATTCTCTTTTGCCAAGATACAAAAACGAATGTGCGATTTGTAATGTAATATAAGGGTTACCCCCAGAATGAATTATATTCTGAAAGAAAAGATTATTATGAAAATAATTTTCATAAATATAATCAAGTGATTTTTTAAAGTTTTCATTTCCCCAATCAAAAATCTGTAAAGGATATATCGCTGATATTGTTCCAATCATTCCTGTATCTAAATCTTTATTGGGAGCTGAAGGAATAACACCAAAAATGTTACTCCTTATCGATCTCTCGATTGAACTATAAAGTGTTTTTTCATACTCTTCTAAGAGCCTTTGAGTATATTGTTTTGTGCTGTCTTCATTTAGTAGTTGGCATATTAAACCGAATGATTTTATTCCGGCTATTGACCAAAAATTATCCCAGTAATAATAATCAGCTAACCCCAAATGCTCCGCACTTAACCCTTTTGGGAGTAGTCCATAATGATATTCGACTGAATATTTTTTATCGGTTAGTCTTTTTTTATCGATCCACTGTACAGATTTATAAAGTTCCTTAAAATGTAACTGTAAATATTTTAAATCATTAGACAACAATGCATTTTGCATTGTCATCCATAAGACTTGTCCCGTCGAATCCCACTCCCCTTTTTGAGACTGGAAACAACCATCACTTTTTTGATAACAAAAAAAAGTGTTAAAGATTTGTTTAGATAAACTGTTGTATCCAAATTTGTCAAGAGTATTCAATTGAAACGCCGCATCTCTAAACCAGAATTGATGATAAATTGCCGGGCCAGGAGTTAATTTATCTGAATCTAAAAATTGTATAGATGCACAGAGAGATGATTTAACAAGTGAGGATACTTTTAGATCAGGAATGGTAAGAGCAGTTTTATTAGACATGATACAATCCCAGTCTTTTACAACTTGTTCTATTGATATTATACTTTGTAAATCGAAAGAAGTATTACTCAGATTTGTATAGCATATAAAAAGTTTTTTTTGATTTGAATTAAGCTCAATTGGAAAAACAGATATTCCATTTGCAAATCCGTATTCACATTCTATACTTGTATTTATCGCTTGATTGTTTTCTATAAAAAGCTGATTTACAGAATCACCAGACTTAAGATTTGATAAGATTACTTTTTCTGGCTGCTCACTAAATAATATTTTATTAACTCCATTCACTAAAAAACTATTTTCATTTTTATTATAGTTCAGAGAATCAATTAAACTGACACCTTCAGGGTTAAATGGACGGATAGCCAATAGTAAATCTAAACTAATATTTTCAGAGGATTTATTTTCGATCACATATTCACTTATCAAATTATCATGAGAAGTATAGTGCTTCATAACTAAGTCAAACTTTTGTTCCACAATAGTCGTCTCAACTATCGGCAAATCATCAATCAGAGTTTGGTGCACATTCTTATAATATGCAGGAACAATTAATTGATCATTTGATTTTATCCAGCATTCCAAACTCCATCCATCATTAAATGGTGTTACTGCTCCGCAAGGATCAACAATTGGTTCAATATTACAATTCAAATTTCCTATTGCTGTCCAATTTCTGTGAGTAACATTAACAGAAACTCCAAGATGCGATCTTGGAATAAATGAATTACTATTTACATCATACTGTCGTACTGCCCAATATGGCAATTTCCAGCCAGGGAAATGCTGTATGAAAGTATAATTCAACATTCCACGCGACAGTTGTCTTGTGTTTAAGGGCACTAATTCTTTTGGGAAATTACTTTTGTTTAAACCTGACAGCTTATTTGAGAGTCTAAAATATCGAACTGCTATTGCAGGTATGTTAAAAATACGAAAGAATTTTTCTATAATTTTATTTATCAATAATGCACCAAATAATGTACTGTTAATATTGTCATTAGCAATTTTATGAACAATAATATTTTATTTGTTAACCACTTTTTAATGATAGTTTAACAATAAGATAATATTGGCTGGATATTATTGTATATAAAAACTACAAGGATATTAATTTGAGTTCAATAAATAATAAAATCAAGGTAGCATACTTCGCAGGTTCCATGAGACCAGGACAAGATGGAGTAACAAGAGTACTGTTCCGATTGATTGATTGGTTAAATGAAAATAATGTAGAGAATATTTTTATTTCATCAGAAATTCCAGGTTCAGATGAACAGTTAACCAAATATATCGAAGTGCCCTCAATTCCGGTTCCATTTTACAAAGAATATAAATTTGCATATCCCGGCTACAAAAAGTTTGAAAAAAGATTGAATGATTTTAAACCAGATATTATACACATAAACTCTCCTTGTTCATTAGGATTAGCAGCAATAAAATATGGAGAGAAAAATAACATTCCTGTTGTAGCTACGTATCACACACACTTCCCTAGTTATGCTAAATATTATAATATAAAACAACTAGAATTTATCAGCTGGAATTACCTGCGTAAACTTTATAATAGATGTGATAGAGTTTTTGTTCCTTCACAGACAATTATGGATGAATTAAAAAATCATACATTCAAAACCACTGAATATCTTCCACACGGAATCGATTTAGAAATATTTAGTAAAAGCTTCAAATCAACTGAATGGAAAAAATCTTTAGGTATCGATAACAAGAAAGTACTGCTATTTGTTGGAAGACTGGTTTGGGAAAAAGATTTAAGAACATTAGCTGAAATTTATGATCAGTTAACAGGGCTGCGTAATGATCTTTCTTTTGTTATTGTTGGTGATGGTCCAATCAGAAAAGATCTTGAAAGACTAATGCCCACTGCACTTTTCCTCGGATATAAATCCGGCGAAGAACTTTCTACAATTTATGCCTCAAGTGATTTGTTTGTTTTTCCTTCAACAACTGAAACATTTGGGAATGTTGTTTTGGAAGCAATGGCAAGCGGCACTATACCCATTTGTTCGGATGAAGGTGGGGCATCAAGTTCAATTAAAAACAATTTCAATGGAATTACTTGTAAAGCGCGGGATTCTTTTGATTTTAGTAAAAGTATTTTACGATTAATAAATTCTCCATTTGAATTAAAAAGAATTTCTGATAATTGTGTGGATTATGCAAGTACACAAAGCTGGGATAATATTTTTTCACAACAGTATCAGCATTATCTGGATGTAATAAAAAATAAAACAGTAGATAATATTTTTATTCCAACTACTTCTAAAATTGAATTTATTAAGCAGCTATATAATTAGTATCGGAATTAAAACTAACATTTTGTGTCTTTGCTCTTAAAAATTCGTAATCAAGATTTGATAACCTAATCTTAATATTGCCTTAACTATTCAGTTATAATGAGTTTATATTATTGAGTGAATTATTTTTAATTATATTCTGGTTATTTATATGCGAATTGGTTTTTGGGTTTATACGTTTATATTATTTTCTACATTGGCATTTTCACCTGCAAGTAATAACAAAGTAAATGTCAATCCATTGTTAGTAAACACTTTTTACCTTACCAGTGATTACTTTCCTGCAAACAATAATAAAATATTAGTGTACGATTCAGATTTTGGAGAATCTGTTCTTGAGGTAAAAAAGGAATCAAATCTTAACATCTTTACATTTAAGGGTGATGATTTTACTTACAGACAAAAACTTCTTATAAACGATAATGGTGTTTTTGTAAAAGAAACTTACCAAAAAATGAAACTCCTGCTTGTATTTAATAAGGAAGGAACTTTTACTTACAGTGAAGCTTTGCCCCGAATAAAATTTCCAATTGAAATTGGTAAGTCCTGGACCTGGGAAGGTAAAGAATATGATGATGAAGAAATCAATACTTTAAATGTTACTGCAACCGTTGAAAAGAGTGAAAAATTAAAGGTGCCTGCAGGAACTTTTGAAACATTAAAATTAGTAACAATTATAACTTCATCAGCCGGTACAAAAAATACTGTAACAGAATGGTTTGCCAAAAATATTGGATTAGTAAAAATGTCAGCGAATATTGAAGGCGGAGGAATAATTGGAACAGCCAGAGACTTAATGGGTCTTGGAGAAATTATTTTTGAATTAAAAGAAGTAAAACAATCTTAAAATTAAAATGAATTCAAGAAGAAAATTTTTAAAACAGATCGGAATGGTTTCCGGTGCTCTATTACTAGCAGATTCAATATTGGCTGAACCTTACAAACCGATATATTTAGAAAAAACTAATAGAGATATTGTAAGAGTAAAAGGCATCGTAACTGATGAATCAAATCCAATTGAAATGGTTGTAATTTCCGATGGTATAAACGTCGTTGCCACAGGAAAAGACGGAACTTATGAACTTATTACTGATACAAACCAGAGCTATATTTTTATTTCGCAGCCAGCCGGTTATAAAATTAGTGTTAACTCTTCCGGCACTGCAAATTTTTATCAAAAGATTACAACAACCACCTCAAATGAAATTATAATAAATTTCAGACTGGAAAAGTCAGATTCCGATATTGAACATAGTTTTCTTTTACTCGCCGATCCACAGACTCTTGATTTAAATGATATTAACCGGTTTAACAACGAAACAATTTCTGAAATAAATAATCTTTACACAAAAAATCTGCCTCAAAACATTTTTGCTGTATCTTGCGGCGATATAATGTATGATAACCTTGAATTATTTCCAGAATATGAAAAGGCAATTGCAAAAACTAGAATTCCTTTTTATCAAGTACTTGGTAATCACGATGTGGATAGATTAAATAAAACTGATGAAAAATCTCATATAACATTTCAGAATTATTTCGGTCCAAGATATTATTCTTTTAATCGTGGTGATATCCACTACGTTGTGCTGGATAGTATTTTCTGGTTTGGAAGATATATTGGTTACTTTGATCAGGCACAATTGGATTGGCTAAAACAAGATTTAAGTTTTATCGAAAAAGGTAAAACTGTTGTAGTTTTTTGTCACATTCCACCAAATAATTTTAACTCCGAAAGAAATGAAATTAAAACTGGTAACGAAAGAGTTACAGTTTTAAACCGTGAATTACTCTATGATATTTTAGTCGACTACAAATCTCTTATTATAACTGGTCATATGCACGAAAGTGAATTCATCAGTGAAGGTGGAACTCAAATCCATGTATGCGGAGCTGTTTGCGGCGCCTGGTGGAGCGATAATATTTGTTATGACGGAACACCAAACGGGTATATGGTTTATAGTGCTAAAGGCAGCGAATTAAGCTGGCAATATAAATCAACAGGTCTGGATTTATCGCATCAAATGACAACAAACTTAACTGCAAATAATGATGGAACAAAAAATTTAATTGCAAACGTTTGGGGTGTAAACAAAGATGGAAAAGTTTTCTGGTATAAAGATGGAATAAAAAAAGGAGCATTAGAAAGATTTACCGGATTTGATCCGGTTGCAGAAAAACTTTTTTCCGGTAATGATAAACCAGCAAAACATAAATGGGTAGACCCAACAAAAACTGATCACCTTTTCAGACTTAACAATTTATCAAATACAGATAACATACTGGTTGAGTATGTAGATGAATTTGGCAGAACTTATACTAAAAAGTTTTAAAGATTATTAGTTATGAGAATTAAATATTTATTGCGTTTACAACAAATTGAATTGAATAGAATATCATCAAAAAGACAAACTATCATCTGGCAAATTTTAGCCGAGAACAGTTTTGAGGTTGATATTATTGATTACATTTCTCGCTTTCTTGAAATTGAAACTATAAAGGAAATTGAAGGTATTTTAACTGTAATTGATAATGAATTGGTTTACCACGCAGCATACCTAAAGAACAGCTTTAAGGAAAAAGAATTTATTGATGATCTTGCGACAGGTTATATTTATGAAAAAGGCGGAATACAAAACCTTTACCCAATATATAAATCATTTGAAAAGATAAAAGATTTTATTTGTGTACCGGCAGCAAAAAGTGGAGTGACATTTTCAAAGAAATCTTTTTCTGAATTTTATAAATAAATAGCAACTATTCTTAACATCATTTTAACATAACGTTTATAATTACATAACTGAACTTCACTTCTAATTACTTCTTACTTTCAATAGATTAACAAAACAACCCGGGGACTTTTCTTTCAGCACAAATGCATTCGCTAAGCTTAAACAATTAAAATATTTTATTTCTTAATAACTCGATTTTATGCAGGAGGGTGTATGAAACTGTTATTCATTTATTTGTTCTCTGTTAGTTTATTAAATATGCAGGCACAGACAATTCAGGAAGCTGATATATCTATTCCAATTCTTGTTTATGATAATTCTGGAAATCCAAATAGTTCAAGATTACTTTATTGTGGAATTGATTCGCTTGCAACTGATTCAATTGATTCCTTTCTCGGTGAAAATTGGTTGTATTGTCCTTGGGATTTACCAGGATTTGAAACTGATTGTATACCATACGATCACTTTGAGGCTGTTTTGGATCCGCCAGTTGAACCTGATCCTCTTTACTTTATTTTTGGAACCTGGAAAGATTTTAGATCAGGAGTAATACCA
>JBATOT010000042.1:0-1934 GCA_049291095.1 Ignavibacteriaceae bacterium
ACGTTGCGCCTAACCCGCCGCCCCAAACAAGGAAGCCGAGTAAAACACAAATGCCGATGATTAAGCCGTAGGTGCTTATTTTGCTTTTGTAAGCACCGAAGGCAAGTTAATTAATTAGAACGAACACCTTGAACAACAAACTTTAACAATAACACAATTTCAAAAATCTCAAATCCGCCGAACTAAAATGGCGGTCGGGTTGAGGCGCTGGTTAGGCTTTTATTAAATTATTTATTTCGTATAAGGTATTAAAAAGTAATGTTTTATTTTTATGTAAATCCCAAAATTGTTTTAGCGATAAATTCATTATCCTTTTTGGTTTGTTATCACTGAACTGATAATCACTTGTAAATAAAATCTTTTCTTCAGGTGATTTTTCAAGAAGGGTTTTTAGTATTCGCCTTATATCAGAAATATATTTGTTCTTGAATTCCAAGAAAATCGTTTTCTCTTGTCTTTGACAATTTATACTGAGCAAATCATATGCTTCAAAAAATCCATTTCTTTTGTACTTAGTGTGTGGACAACCCAAATGATAAATACATCCATTTAGTTTATCGAAATCCTTTATAAAAAGCGGTGACGAACGATGAGATTCTAACGTATCTTCACTCCGAATAGCAAAGGGAAGTTTTAAGAATCTTGAACATTTGTTTTGATTTACAGAAATTATTTCTATTGATGGCATATTTATATTTGAAGCCTAACGACGTTGCGCCTAACCCGCCGCCCATAACAGGGAAGCCAAGTAAAACACAACTGATAAATATTAAACAAACTGCACTTAACTTGCGTCAGCAAAAGTGCGGTTTGTAAGTTAATTATTTAGAACGAAAACTTAGAACAAAATGCTTAACAAAAACTAAACGCCAAAAATCTCAATTCCGCCAAACTAAAATGGCGGTCGGGTTGAGGCGCTGGTTATACACATTACTGCTTATTATTTAATTGTGTTAAAACTTTCTTTATCCTATTACTAAACACTTTTTTAAATTTTAGGATATTTGAAATTGACCATTCTTTAATTTCATTTAAAGTTTGTTCATCATCATCAATTGAACCATTTCTGTAAAGAGCAATCCTTGATGATTGTCTCTCGTCTAATCGTTCCCATTCTAATTTGTTACCATAATCTTTTTCTATTTCATCTTTCTCTAAACAAAGTAGATCAAATATTTTTTTATTCGTTTCAACTTGATTTAATCCGATATATAATTCAACTCTTGCACGATTTCCTTTCGCGAAATTAATTCCGTAAGTAATTCCACTAACACCGGATGCAAAACTATACCAACTAGCAGCTTGTGTTTTCCTAGCATTAGTAAATTTATGTTTTTCTCTTAACTCATCAATAATGAATTGAAAATAATTCTGGTAAGCTTCCATTTTAGGTGTTAATTCCGAACTTGACGTCCTTTTAGATTTTCGCCATTCATTTGGAAAAACTATAGGATTGAAATTATATGCTGGTTTAGAGTCGTCTATTTGTAAAACTTCGATAGCTACACCAAAAAATTCTGTCTCTGAGCTAGTAATTTGATTCAACCATTCTAATGCTTGTCTATGTTCTTCTCTAAATGATTCTGCGATCCAAATAATTACCGAAGCATCAAAACCGGAAGCATAAGTTATTAATTTACCAAGATGATCGTGGTCTGTTTGTGTTATTTGGTTTTCAATAATAACTGTCCTACTTGTTCCTAGATCAACAGCCAATAAATCTAATGAGAAATCTCCTACACCAGCTTCTCTTTGACTTAATTCTAGTTGCATTCCTAATGCATCGCTAAGTTCGTTTATATTATCAGCTAACCAAGGAGTAAAATTTGAAGCCTCGTTCTGCCAAATATCTCGAAGATTTAGTTTTTTAAGTTTTCCAAAACTCATAATAACTCACTAATGTTGATGTGTATAACGACGTTGCGCTTAACCCG
>JBATOT010000043.1:0-90823 GCA_049291095.1 Ignavibacteriaceae bacterium
AGATAGTGTTGTTCCCGGCACTCTTCAGGAATTCAAATTTGTTATTCAGCCTGAAAATTGGGAAAATGTAGGCAATAGATCTTTTACTTTTTCAAGTACAAATGATACCACAATTTATTGGTATTACTTTAATGATCGTGCCCCATCAGGTCCTGCGGTAACTGCTGATCTACTTTTCAGATTAAAACTTGATGCTCTAGAAGATGCTGGTTTATTTGATAGAGCACTCGGAGATAAAGTGGCTGTTACAGGCGCTAAAGGATGGCCTCCTGCAACATTTGATTTTGATACTGAACCCACTATGCTTAAGATGACGTACAATGCTGATCTTGAAGAATGGAACTTATTGGAAACATTTACAAGATTTCCTAATGAAGTAATAGAATACAAATATTATATTCATTGGGATACTTCAAGAGTTGATACGACAAGTCCGAATTATATCCCTGCTTTAGATTTAACAAATGGATGGGAAGAACCCGGAGTGACCGGCGGTGGAAACAGAACTTATGTTTACACCGATGAAACAACACAACTTCCTGAAGGAGATTTTGGATACGAGCAACAATTTTTTAATAGCATTCCTCCCGATGGTCTAATTACAAACCCAATTGATCTTACGTTTAAAATTAATATGACTGCTGCGACAGATGTGAATTCTAATCCCACAAATCCGTTGTTTAGACCCGGTATTGATACAGCTTATATCCAATTTGATGGATCATTTGTTCCTATTACTCAGGGTTTTCCAATGTATGGAGAAACAAATAGAATTCTTCTTGAAGATACAAATGGAGATTTAGTTTACACAAATACCTGGTCATTAAATCCGCCAACATTTTATCAGCTTTGTTATCACGTAGTCTATACTTCAGAATCAGGTGATATTGAAAATGGCGGTGGTGTTCAAAGAGGCAGAAGATACTATCAATACATTCAACCAACCTCAATAAATCCGGTTGTTTGGCCAACTGCATATGAATTAAATGAACTCGCATGGATGAATGATAGTCTAACTGTGGAAGATCCACCTCAATTAGTTTTAGGTGTTGATGATGATAACACTGTGCCAGTTAATTTTAGTGTTTCTCAGAATTATCCAAATCCATTTAATCCAAGTACACATATTAAATATTCAATTCCACATCATTCATTAGTTCAAATTCGTGTTTACGATATAACCGGTAGTCTAGTTAAAACACTTTACAACGCTGAACAGAATGCCGGCAAGTATGAAGTTGTTTGGAATGGAGTTGATGGTGCTGGAAATAAAGTAGCAACAGGAATTTATTTTATGCAATTTAGAGCCGGTGATTATTCAAATACTATTAAAATGATGTTATTAAAGTAAAGAGACAAGTTAATGCGTTACTTCATAATTATTCTATTGTTCGTTACTAATTATATCTTTGCACAAACTTCTGATTTTATAAAAGGAGCAGATATTTCATTTGTTCCTCAGATTGAAGATTTAGGCGGTGCATATACCGTTGAAGGAACGCAAACTGATCCTGTTGAAATATTTAATCAGAACGGAGTCGATTACATTCGGCTCCGTCTCTGGCACACACCAACTGATGGTTATTGTGGATTAACTAAAACAATTCAGATGGCTACAAGAATAAAGCAAAGCGGTTCAAAATTTTTATTAGATATTCATTATTCAGATACCTGGGCTGATCCTGCACATCAAACTAAACCTGCAGCGTGGCAATCAATATCTTATACACAACTTGTAGATAGTATTTATTCCTATACATATTCAGTTATGCAAGCATTAAATAATGCAAATGTATTGCCGGATATGATACAAATCGGTAATGAGATAACAGTTGGATTTCTTTGGCCTGAAGGAAGAGTTGGTGGAACTTATAATACAACAACACAATGGCAGCAGTTTACAACTTTGCTTAAGACAGCGCGTAATGCAATTGTTGATGCAGTTCCTGGAATAACAATTCCAATTATGCTCCATATTGATCGTGGTGGCGATAATGCAGGCAGTAGATGGTTCTTTGATAAAATGAATTCTTATCAAGTTCCTTATGATTATATCGGTCTATCTTTTTATCCCTGGTGGCACGGAACATTAACTCAGTTATCTCAAAACTTAAATGATTTAGCAACTCGTTACAGTAAAAAAATAATTGTTGCTGAAACTGCTTATCCATGGACACTTCAACCTTATGATAACAATAATAACATAGTTGGTAATGCTTCCCAGTTGCACGATGGTTATCCATCAACTGTTGATGGACAGTTTAATTTTCTGTTTGACTTAATTCAAATAGTTAAAAATGTTCCTAACAATAAAGGCAAAGGAATATTTTATTGGGCTCCCGAATTTATTTCAGTACAACCAATTGGCTCACCGTGGGAGAATTTAGCGCTGTTTAATTTTCAAGGTGAAGTTTTAACTTCTATTTCTGCATTTAATGATATAGATACATCAGGTGCTATAAATGTAACATTTAATTTAAATAGTTCAACAAATTGGGATACACTAAAATCATCGGGTATTGTTCAGCTAAGAGGTGAAGTTGTAAATGGGTCAAACATTTTGCCAGGTGGAGAAAATTTAACCTGGGATCAAAACTCGCAAGTGATTTTGCAAAATGCTGGTGGAGATTATTGGACAAAAACAATTCGTGTTCTTCCAGGCTCAGAAATACAATATAAATATTGGACGGGACATTCAATGAGCGATCCAACATTTTTAAGATTAGGTTGGGAAGGCCCAATTCAACCTTATGATTTAACAAGTGGAAATTATAGAAAATTTATTGCTGGTTATCAGGATACAATTATTGATGTGGAATATTTTAATTCAAGTGGCGTAACAGTAAATCAATATTGGAAACCATTTGAATCTAAACAAGATTCAATTGCAATTTATTATAGAGTTAACTTAGGTGGAGTAACTTCAACAGGAAGATTTAATCCAAATGTAAATGGTCCTGTTGGTGTTAGAGGCTCTGCTGTTAATTCTACAAATATTCTTTCTTGGGATATTACAAATCTTGTACTTACTCGAGAAAGTTCAAGTGTAAATAATGGTTCCTTCTGGTCCGGTGTTGCATACTATCCTAATTCTACGATAAGTGGTAACCAGGAATATAAATTTTTTATAGAAAATGATTCACAAAATGGCTGGGAAAATAATGTTGCAAACAGGAATTTTATAATCCCATCACACGATACAACAATCTCGTGGGTTTATTTTGATAATCAACCAGTTGTTACAGATGTTGATGAAGAATCCGAACCAGTTTCCAATTTTATCTTGAATCAGAACTATCCTAATCCATTTAATCCTACTACCAATATTCAGTATGAAATAAACAATTTGCAATTTGTTACACTTAAAGTTTTTGATGTACTTGGTAACGAAGTTGCAATATTAGTTAATGAAGAAAAGACTGCCGGAAATTATAAAATCAATTTTACTGCTTCTGAATTATCAAGCGGGATTTATTTTTTCAGACTCACAACAGAACTGGGAATAAAATCAATTAAAGCTATTCTATTAAAATGAGATTATGTTTAAAAATATTTTTAGTATTTCTACTTTTTGACATTACGAATATTATTGCACAAGATTCATCTAATCTTGTTTATGTTGATAATGATGGAAATCTAAAATGGACGAGTACAAATGAAAATGCTTATTTCTTCGGAGTAAATTATACTGTTCCATTTGCCTTTTCATATAGAGCATTAAAGAATAAAGATGTCTCACACAAAGAAGTAATAGATTTAGATGTTAAGCAATTCAAAAGACTTGGAATGAATGCTTATCGAATTCATGTTTGGGATAGGGAAGTTTCAGACAAAGATGGTAATCTTCTTAACAATGAACATTTAGAATTGTTGGATTATCTTATCAGCAAGTTAGTTGAAAATGATATTTATATAATATTAACCCCAATTGCATGGTGGGGAACTGGTTGGCCTGAGCCAGATGTTGAAACTACTGGATTTTCTACCTTCAATTCAAAGATAGAATCAACGACAAAACCAGAAGTTTTAAAAACACACACTAATTATTTAAAACAATTTTTGAATCATCAAAATTCTTATACAAGAAAAACTTATTCTACCGAAGAGAAAATAATTGCCTACGAAATTTTTAATGAGCCGAATCTTCCAAAAGATATTAAAGCTATTAATAATTATGTTAACACAACTGTAAAAGTCTTTCGTGATGAGGGAATAACTAAACCAATATTTTTTAATATAAGTGAAAATCCAGTTGAAGAGCAATGGGAAGGTGTAGCTTCATCCAATATCGATGGAGTTTCGTTTCAATGGTATCCAACAGGATTAGTTAAATACAGTGAACTTAACGGTAATTTTTTACCACATATACTGAATTATCAGATTCCAAATCTTACAGATAGAATAAAAGACAAAGCAAAAATTGTTTACGAGTTTGATGCTGCTGATATTGGAAGTTCAATTATGTATCCAGTAATGGCACATAGTTTTAGGGAAGCTGGAATGCAATGGGCAACAATGTTTTGTTATGATCCGACTCCACTCGCACAATTTAATTCTGAGTATTCAACTCATTATTTAAATCTTTTATACACGCCGCAAAAAGCATTAGGATTTTTAATTGCTGCAAATACATTTACAAAAAATAAGATTAATAAAAAATCATTTGATGATTCTTCACTTTGTTTTGATAATGTTTTGGTTGATTACCAAAATGATTTTAGTCTATTAAATGATGACGGAAAATTTTATTACACGAATTCAAATAACATTGAACCAAAAGATAATAATTCTCTGGAAAGAATTGCGGGGTTTGGAAATTCTAAATTGATTGAATACGATGGAAGGGGAGCATATTTTCTTGATAAAATCGCAGAAGGAACTTGGTATCTGGAAGTTTATCCAGATGTTGTTTGGATTAAAGATCCGTTTGGTAAAAATGGTTTACATGAACCCGTTGCAAAACTTATCTGGAAAAAACATGAGTTGAAAATCAATCTCTCAAATCTTTCATCGGATTATTACTTAATCAGTGAAGAAAAATCAAAATCTATAAAAGCAGATAGCCTTACTGTTAATATAGAACCGGGTAGATATTTCATTTCTAATAATGGAAAAGTATTAGAGAACAAAAAGGACTACTCACAAATAAATTTTGATTTAATAAAAAAATATGGTTCGTTCATCTCTGATTTTTCATCGACAGAAATTAAAAATTTAACCCCTGAAAATTATCAGGAAGATCAAGTTGCTAAAATTATTGCTGAGATTTATTCGAATGAAGATGATTATAATGTTTACATTTATTTTAAGAAAGCGGACTGGAGAGATTATCAAAAAGAAAAAATGATTGACAAGAATAGTTTTAGTTATGAGTACGTATTGCCACTGGAATTAAATAAAAATGGGCTGATAAATTATTTTATCTCGGTTGAAAAGAACAACGAAGTATTCACTTTCCCAGGCAAAATTAACATTTCTCCGAATAACTGGGCTTTCAACCAGAAAGAAAACTTTGAACTAAAAATTCTTCCTAAATCTAATAAGATTATTATCTACGAGCCATTAAGAGACAAAAACAATATTATATTTTCTAATATCTGGAGATTTATCGAATACAATATCAACTATACATTTGATATTAAAAATGAGGCAGAACTTAACGTCACAATTAATAAAGTAAAAGAAAAATTTCCAGAGTTTGTATTTCAGATATTTGTAGGCGATTACCTTCATGATGTTTATACTGACAAAAATGCAGTTTTAGAAATTGAAGCAAAGAATGAAAATGATAAAAATAAAAATATTTTAGTAAGGTTTTTATTTAATGATGGAACTGCATCTCAGAAGGAAATAAAATTATCAAACAACTATCAAACATTCGAAATCTCAATTCCAAAACCTGAAGAAATGCAATATGCATTGTTGCCAAGGCCGTATCCAACTTTTCTACCATACTGGTTTTCGACTTCACAATTAAAAATGAAAAATGAAAAATTAAAATTAGAATCTATCCAGATAGTAATTCCATTTCCTGAAGATGATGGGAGCCCTATTGATGGAATTAAAATTAAACAAATTAAGTATTTAGAATAAAATGGAAGCTCAATTTCAAATAGAAAACATTTGTGAAGGCACTGAGTTTCAACAGATTATATTAAAAAACATAGACACCAATGAATACATAAGCATTCTCCCGGAAATAGGGGCACGCCTTAATGCTGCTCATCTTCTATCAAATGGAAACTTGATACCTGTTCTCTTAGAATTGCAAAGCTCAGAATTTAATACAAATGATGAACTGTTTAATAATGCAAAATTGTTTCCATATGCTGGTCGGATAAAGAATGGGACTTATTCGTTTAATAGTAAAACTTATAATTTGCCGATAAATTATGAACAGGAGGCAAACGCTTGCCATGGGTTTTTGTATCAGAAGAAGTTTGATGTAATATCAAAAAATATTTGTAATGATTTTGCTGAGGTAGAATTAAGTTATCAATCGATCGATGGCCATGAAGGTTATCCATTTAGTTTTAAAACTAATGTAATTTACAAGCTAACTCATACAGGAGAGGTTACAATAGCTACAACTGTGGAAAACATTGGTGAGAATCAGTTATTGTTTTCTGATGGCTGGCATCCTTATTATACATTGGGCAATGCCATTAATAACCTTTCTATCGAGTTTAGTGGAAAAGAGAAAATTGAGTTAGACAAGAATAATATTCCCACTGGTTCACGAATAAAATTAGGTAAAGATCATAAAATAAATATTGGTGATAAAAATCTGGATGATGTTTTCTGTTTGTTATCAAATGGCAGTGTAAATGAAATTTCTCTTGTATGCAAAGAAAAAAATCTTATGTTAAATATCTGGCAAGATTCCGGAGGAAATAAATATAATTATCTTGTACTTTATACCCCACCAGGTAGAAGATCAATTGCCATTGAACCACTTACTTCCAACATTGATTCTTTTAATAATAGGGAAGATGTTATTACATTGGCCCCTGGTAAAAAATGGTCAGCATCTTATGGCTTTGGGTTAAAGAAAACGAGAAAGTAACTTTTACAAAAAATTATGCCATCACTTAATCTTACAAAACAGCGTGCACATCCAATTCAAATGAAAGATTTGTATGGTGATAATCAAAAAATTATCTCATATCAAGTCCGGAGATTTGAAAAATTAACTAAAAAATTTATTGATAAATTTGGGTTCGAGCCCAATCGATTTTTCTCAACACCTGGAAGAACTGAAATCGGCGGTAATCATACTGACCATAATCACGGAAAAGTTATTGCTGCAAGTATTGATTTAGATTCTATTGCTTGTGTTGCAGACTCTGATTTTGTTGTTGAAATATTTTCTGATGGATATGAAGATCCGTTTATCGTTAATTTGGAGAGTCTTAATATTATTGATGCAGAAGCTGGGACGACAAATGCTTTAATAAGAGGAATCGCTTCCCGCTTTATTAATTTTGGATTTAATATCGGAGGATTTAAAGCCTGCATTTCAAGTGATGTTTTGCAAGGATCTGGATTAAGCTCATCCGCATCTATTGAAGTTTTAATTGGCACAATATTTAATCATCTTTTTAATGATGGAAAAATTCCGCCCGAAGAAATTGCGATGATTGGGCAATATGCAGAAAATGTTTATTTCAAAAAACCTTGCGGATTAATGGACCAGATGGCTTGTGCTGTAGGTGGTATTATTGCAATTGATTTTTCAAATGCATCGACGCCCGTTATTAGCAAAGTTGATTTTAATTTTTCAAAACAAAACTATTCATTAATATTTATTCATACAGGCGGCTCTCATATCAGTTTAACTAATGACTATGCCGCGATTCCTACTGAAATGAAAGATGTCGCTGCTGAATTTGATAAGGAGTATTGTAGTCAGGTATCTTATTCTGACTTTGTGGACAAAGTTAGCAGTATTCGAAATAAAATTAGTGACAGAGCAATATTACGTGCTTATCATTTCTTTAAGGAAAATGAACGAGTAGAAAAACAAATACACGCACTAAGTAAAAACAACTTTGGAGTATTTTTAACTCTTGTAAACGAATCAGGGAGTTCATCATACAAATATCTGCAAAACATTTATTCTGCGAACGATGTAACCTATCAACCCATCTCGGTTGCTTTAGCATTTTCTGAAGATTTTATTGACCGAATCGGAGAAGGGGCATGCAGAGTTCATGGTGGTGGATTTGAAGGAACTATTCAAGTATTAATTCCTGATAAATATGTTAATGAATTTATTAGGTATATAGGCAAGCTATGTAATAATTTTAGCGTACTTAATCTCAAGATAAGGCAGGTGGGTACCACTGAAATTGAAGTATGAATTTTATTTTAATCTATTAAAGGAAACAACATGGAACTAGGATTACTTGATATTAGTGTGTTTGTTTTATTCTTTCTTGTAGTAGTTGGAACGAGTATGTTCAAAAGCAGGAAGGAAGAAACGGGTGAAGATTATTTTCTTGCCAGCCGAGGATTGATCTGGCCTATTATAGGTATCTCCTTAATTGCAGCAAACATATCATCAGAACAATTTGTTGGAATGTCCGGGCAAAGTGCTGGGAATGTTGGTTTAGCAATTGCAAGTTATGAATGGATGGCGGCAATAACACTCGTGTTTGTAGCATTTTTTTTCTTGCCAAGATTTTTAAGCAGCGGAATATACACCATCCCGGAATTTCTTCAGTATAGATACAACTCAACCGCAAGATCTTTAATGGCGTTTTACACAATGATTATTTATGTGGGAGTCACAATCTCTGCAGTTATATATTCAGGTGCAATTACAATCTATACAATTTTTAATGTAGATATTGAAATATCAGTATGGGGAATTGGAATTATTGCAGCACTCTATACTACTTATGGTGGATTAAAAGCAGTAGCGTGGGCAGATGTGTTTCAAGGAACAGCATTAATTGTTGGCGGAGCGATTGTACTCTATTTTGGGTTAAACGCAGTCGGCGGGATTGATAATTTTTTTACTCATAATGCTGATCGACTTCACATGGTTTTACCTGCAGATCATCCTGTATTACCATGGACTGCTTTGGTAGTTGGATTGTGGATACCTAATATTTATTACTGGGGTCTTAATCAATATATAACGCAAAGAACACTTGCAGCAAAAAGTTTACGTGAAGGGCAAAAGGGAATAATCTTTGCAGCAGCGATAAAAATTATTATCCCATTTGTTATAGTGTTTCCTGGAATTATAGCCGCACAACTCTATAGTGAATCAATGAGTACTTCTGATGCTGCTTATCCACTACTTATTAAAAATTTGATTCCGACAGGACTAAAGGGATTTATGTTGGCTGCGATCGCAGGCGCTGTAATAAGTTCATTAGCTTCAATGCTTAATTCAGCATCTACAATTTTTACTTTGGATTTGTATAAAGTTTATGTGAAAAAAGATGCATCACAGAAAAATTTAGTTTTTACTGGAAGGATGATGACTTTACTTTTTGTTTTAGCCGGCTGTATAATAGCTCCATATTTAGGCGATCCACGATTTATGGGGATATTTACATACATACAGGAATTCCAAGGATATATTTCACCTGGAATATTAGCAGCATTTATTTTTGGTATACTCGTTAAAAAAGCACCACCAATGGCAGGCGTAGTTGCATTGTTAGCCTGCGTTCCCATTTATGGATTCCTACAATGGCAATTTGGTGAGATAGCATTCTTAAACAGAATGGCAATTACATTTGGCATTTTATTATTATTGATGACGCTCATTACATTGATTAAACCATTGAAGGAACCAAAAGTATTTCCTAAGAGAGCTGATATTGATCTTACGCCAACTCCCCAACTTATTTGGTTTGGTGGAATTGTAATATTAGCAACATTAATATTGTATGGAATATTTTGGTGATTAGGTTTTTAATATTTTAATAAATTTAACAATTGGTATTTTAAAGTAAAGTTAAAGATGGGAAACGTTTCAACTAAGAAGCAGTTAACATAAAAAAGCTGAGAATGTTACATTCCAGCCAACAGTTTAACACAGTATTGATAGGTATACAACTATTTATTATTAGCAAAAATGGATTTTAATGATTCTAGTTTTCGGAGTCAAAAACCCAGAAAAATTCAGGGGTTTTTTTGTTATATCAAACTCGTCTATATTTATCTGTTCACTTTCAAACCAAGCCGATTTATAATTTACATTTTGCTTATATGCTTAATAGAAATCTAATTATTCATTTAAAATATTACTTAATAGTATTTTTTTTGTTCTATTCTGCTGACTTATCAGCTCAGAATATTCCCTTTAAGCATCTTACAACTGAAGATGGTTTATCCAACAATAAGATAAGTGACATTATTCAAGATAAGACCGGGTTTATATGGTTAGCTACCGATGATGGCCTAAATCGTTTTGATGGATATCGCTTTAAAGTTTATCGTCACAAACCGAATGACAATACTTCCATATCAAATAATAGTGTTTGGACTTTGTTTGAAGATAGAGCAGGTTTTATCTGGATTGGAACAAAAAGCGGAGAATTAAATCGGTATGATCCTAATACTGATAGATTTGATTCCTGGGAAATAAAATCTGAGTTTGTTAAAGAAAACAGTATTACATCAATATATGAAGATATTTCTGGAGCTATTTGGGTTGGAACTTATAAAAGCGGTTTGTATCGGTATGATCCGGCAACTGAAGAAATAGAAAACTGGCGAAATGACCCGTTAAATAAATCTTCGCTATCGAATAATTATGTTACTTCAATTGTTGAAGATGAGGACGGAAATTTATTAATTGGTACTTACATAGGACTTAATAAATTTAACTATCAAAAATCTAAAAACAATTTTATTCATTTTTTTTACGACGTACATAATCCCAATACACTCAGTAATAATCTAACCTGGTCCTTATCAAAATCAAAAAATGATCCGAATCTTATTTGGATAGGTACGGCAGATGGGTTAACAAGTTACCGATCTGATACAAAAAGTTTTTCCCGCATACCGATTTCAAATCCGCAAAAATTACAGTTTGGCACAGCGGCTGCCTCCGTAATAGAAGAAATTATTAGTGACGAAAAAATATTATGGACAAATTCCTACTCTGGACTTGTAAGAATTAACTATAGTACTGGTCAGAGCTTTAGATATTTATCTGAAAAAAATAGTTCTGATCAATTAATTAGTAATCAGATAAATAAAATTATTAGAGACCGGTCTGGTGTAACCTGGATTGCAACAGAAAATGGTCTGAGTTATTTTTCTTCAAAAAGCACAAAGTTTAATAAGGTACTTTCTAATAAATACGGCCTGCTTGATTTTAGCGAACTTAGAGATAAAAATATAACCGCAATTACCCAAACTAACAATGGAACAATTTGGTTTGGAACGGATGAAGGATTATTTCGATCAGTCTATTCTGATGGAAAAACACTCTTAAAAAAATATCCCAAGCTTGATGGTATTCATATCTGGTCATTGTCTTCTGCAAATTCCGATAATTTGTGGATCGGCACATACGGGTCAGGATTATTTTTTCTTGATGTGAATAATAATCAAATAGTAAAAGAACAGTTTGATCATCGACGATTGCAAACAAGCTCTGTACTTTTTAACAAGGCTGTTTTTAGTGATGATCAAAATAATTTATGGATAGGATTTTGGGGATTGGGACTTGCAAAAATTAATAATGTTACTCGGGATTTTAAGCTCTGGCAAAGCACTACAAATAATAATGATGTTGGAATAAGCCATAATGATGTTTGGGCACTGTACAGAGATAGTAAAGACAGAATGTGGATAGGTACAAATGGCGGTGGTCTTAATTTACTTGCAGATGAAAACGAAGGAAGATTTATAAAATGGCTTGCTGATGAAAACCAACCGAATAGTATGAGCGGCAATAGTATTTATTCTATTATTGAATCTAAAACTGGCAAACACAATACTAAGTCTAACCAAACTATTTTGTGGATAGGAACAAATAAAGGTTTAAATAAATTTGTTATTAACAACTCCGCAAATGCATCCGAAAAATCCCGGTTTAATGTTGAGATAATTAAATATTCAATAAAAGATGGATTAGCAGATAATTCAATAAACGGAATTCTAGAAGATGCAGATGGTAATTTATGGCTTGGTACTAATTCCGGCATTACGCTTTTTGAAGTTGCAAAAAATAAATTTACAAATTTTACCAAGTCTGATGGAATAATCGGATCAAACTTTAATACAGCCTCTGCTTTCAGAACTCAAAATGGGCTGTTGCTTTTCGGAAGTTCATCAGGGTTAAACTACTTTGATCCGAAACAAATTATACCATCTTCTTATTTTGCTCCTGTGGTTCTTACTGATTTTCAAATATTTAATCAATCCATAAATGCCGGAGAAAAATCTCCGTTGACAAAAAATATTAGCTTAGCAAAAGAAGTTATACTTTCATACAATCAAAACGTGTTTTCTTTTGAGTTTTCTGCCTTGGATTATAATTCATCGCAATCAATTCAATATGCATATATGATGGAAGGATTTGATGAAGGCTGGATTGAAAGCGGATCTAGAAGATTTGTTACATACACCAACCTTAGTCCTGGTAAATATAAATTTAAGGTTAAAGCCACCAATGCAGATGGAATCTGGAATGAGAATGCAACAGAACTTGCTGTAAAAATTAATTCACCATGGTGGGCAACAGGATGGGCTTATGCCTTATACGTTTTAGTAATTATTGCCGGCTTATATACTATTAGAAGGTTCGAACTAAACAGAACACGTTTAAAAAACATTTTAAGAATGCAGGAATATGAAGCGATTAAACAAAAAGAAATTGATGAAACAAAATCCCGTTTCTTCGCCAATCTATCGCACGAGTTTCGCACTCCTTTGATGCTTATAAAAGGACCCCTGGAACAATTGATTGACGATGAATCAAATAAAAAAAATATTGATCGTTACAAAATGATTCAACGTAATACCGAAAATCTTCAATCGCTAATCGATCAATTACTTGAATTAACACAGCTTGAATCAGCATCAATTCCAGTTAAAGCTGCTAAAGAAAATTTAATTTCCGTATTACGCGGATTACTTTCATCTTTTGAATCTCTTGCAGAAGATAAAAAAATTAAACTTACTTATAACAGTGAGCACGATTTATTACCTACCTGGATAGATAAGGACAAGCTAGAAAAAATAATTTACAATCTTCTTTCTAATGCTTTTAAGTTTACACCAGTTAGCGGTAGCATTTCTGTTAATGTTAATAAAATTTCTATCGATGGAAATGAATATGCAGAAATAAAAGTTTCAGATACAGGGATTGGCATTCCACAGCAGAAACTTGATAAAATATTTGATCGTTTTTATCAGGTTGATGATTCAAATCAAAGATCGTTTGGCGGATCAGGAATTGGGTTAGCTCTTGTTAAGGAATTAATTGATTTGCATAAATGGAACATTACAGTTGCAAGTGAAATCAATAAAGGAACTGAGTTTACAATACATATTCCTTTACACGATGATTATCTGAATGAAGATCAAAAAGTAAAATCAGATTTAAGGATTGATGTTGAGAAACCAAAAAATATTTCTGAATCAATTGAAGAAGAAGATTCTGAAAAACCATCAGAAGAAATATTAGATATCACTAAACCATCAATTCTTATCGTTGAAGATTCCAATGATGTTCGTTTATATCTAACTGATCTTTTGAATCAAGAGTATATTCTTTACGAAGCGAGCAATGGGAAAGAAGGAATTATAATTGCTCAAGAAAAAATTCCCGATTTAATAATAAGCGATGTTATGATGCCGGAAATGGATGGAATGGAATTTTGCAGAAGAATAAAAACAGACTGGATTACAAGTCACATCCCGGTAATTATGTTAACAGCAAAAGCTTCCGGTGAAAGTAAAATACAAGGACTGGAAACCGGTGCAGATGATTATCTTACGAAGCCTTTTAACTCAAAGGAATTATTTGTTAGAGTAAAAAACCTTCTTGAGCAGAGAAGACTTCTTAGAGAAAAATTCAGCAAAGAGGGAAACAAAATACCAGAAACAGTTTCAGCAAATCCGCTTGATGAAGAATTTATACAAAAAGCTTTTTCACTTGCTGAAAAAAATCTTGATAATGTAAATTTTGACACAGAAACTTTTGCAAAAGAAATGTTCTTAAGCCGAATGCAGCTTCACAGAAAATTGCAGGCGATTACAGGGCAAACTCCCGGAGATTTTGTAAGATCTTTCAGGCTAAAAAAAGCTGCTCAATTGCTAAAAGAAAACCGGCTATCTGTTACGCAAATAGCTTTTGCGGTTGGATACAACAGTCCTTCCCAATTTACCCGTGCTTTTTCCAAACAATTTAATTGCACACCTACAGAATATTTAAATAACCCCAAAATCTGACCTAGGGATAGGATTCCTATCCGTTCCGAATTTTCAATTCTGTTCGTCAGTCTGAGCGGAGACGAAAACTGAAATTTCAACACATCAACCAGCATATTTCAATATTTTTGTCATCTTCACACAAAATGTTACAATTCAGCAAGAGATTGTTACAAAATCGGGCGCTATCGGACATCACAAAATCTAATTTTGCACACAAAAACATAAACACTATGAAAACTCTATCAGCGCAAATGACAAATAATATCAAACAAATTAAAACACAAATAAAAAAGATGACAATAGCAATAATTGTAGTATCTGTTTTAATCATAGTGTCTTTTGTAATGATAGTAACTACCCTATTTAGTAACGGATAATAAACAAATTGGAGCATGTTTATGAAACTTATTTCTTCCCTATTTTTTTTAACTGTTTTCGCCTTTCAAATTACCGCGCAGGTAACTCAGGAGTGGGTAAAATACTATAACTCTCCGGGGGATTTAACTGATATACCAAGAGATGTAGCTGTAGATGCTGCGGGTTATATATATATTTCTGGTTCGAGCGGACTTTACCCGAGTTTGGATTACACTTTGATTAAATACAGTCCATCCGGCGAAATTGTTTGGGTTAGACAATATGCACCAAACAATAATTATAATAGATGCTTCGCAATGACACTCGATAATGACGGCAATATATATCTTACTGGAGAAAGCTATCACCTCGATAACAACACAGATAGCGAAATCGCTACAATCAAATTTGACTCATCGGGGGCACAACTTTGGGTTCAAATATATAATAGTCCTGCAAACGATGTAGGAGAAAAAATAGGGGTTGATGAAAACAATAATATTTATGTAGGCGGGCGAACTTTTGAAAGTGTTTTAATAAAATATAATTCATCTGGGGTAGAGCAGTGGGTACAACCAACGGATGGATATATTAGAGATATGGCTATTGATAATGGGGGTAAAATTTATATAGCTGGGTCAAAAATTATTAATAATAATGTTGTTCAAGTAGTCAGAAATTATAATACAGATGGATTGCTGGTTTGGGAACAATATCCCTTTGGAGCATCAGAATCAAACGAACCCTTGAGTATAAAGGTTGATGCTGATGTGAATGTCTATGTAATGGGTAGGTATGATAATAAATATGCAACTGCTAAGTACAATGCAAATGGTGTAGAGCAATGGACCCAATTTTATGGACAACAGACAACAGAGACTATTCCTTTCGATATGGCTTTAGATAATAATGGAAATTGTTATATAACAGGATACGAGCGTCCTTCAACCAATTCTTATGCTGCGACAACAATTAAGTATGGAACTAATGGTGAACAATTGTGGATAAGAACCTACGGACCGGATAATATAATAAAGGAATTTAGAACAATTGAGACAGACAATGATGGGCAAGTATATATTTATGGACAGCAATATGGCACATTAAATTATTTTACGCTGATTAAATACTCCTCTGATGGTGATACACTATGGGAACAGACCTACAACAGTCCTGTTGGCAGTTATCAAAATCCAAACCGTATTGCAATTGATGACAGTTTTAATGTTTATGCTACTGGTCAAATTATAGATAGTAGTTCGAACGATTATTTTTTAACAATCAAATATTCTCAAGGCGATGACCAACAAGAAAAATTTCCGCCAACAAATTTAAGTTATGATTTTGATACTCACTCACTAAGATGGAATAAATCGCTTCCTAATAATGTTTCCTATTATCTGATCTATAAACAAGAATTTAATCCCTGGACTAATACAGCAGGCCCCTGGGTTAGTGTTTCAGACAGCGGTGGAAATGTAAATAAAAACGATTCGATCTGGACGATACAAACAAGTGGTTTTTACAATTATAAAGTTGGGGCAGTTTTTGCAACTGATACTTTATTTAGTGATTCCATTTTTGTAGAAATGGGATATTTTTTAAGGAAGATTGAAAACAACAAAGTTATTTCCTACAATTATGAAACGGATCAATTTAAGTTAATTCGTAACTCAGAAAACTGGCCGGCTTCCTGGTATAATCAATTCAATTATAACAATCCTTTTAGTTATGCTCCTCCAATTTTGTTTTTTGGTACACCAAACCAAACATACTGCGATTGGCCTTTGTTTACTGAGATAATAGGGAATAATCAGGCTTACTTAAGTGAATCACTAAACATTTCAAATTTAATTTCAGTCTCCGCATGGAAGTATATATCAGATCCCGTATACAATGGTTCCTGCGCTGGTTTCTCCATAGCATCAATCCTAAATTTTTATCAGGATCAATACTATTTGCAACAATTTCCTTATATGGTTAATAAAACTCCAGGCCTAATACCCAATACAGATAGTGAAGCAAGAAAAGTAATTAATCATTTACAAAACACGCAAACCTTTCCTTATCCAACTATGCTTAATTATGAACCCTCCGATCCAAATAATAGTAATGCAACTTATGTTTTAAATCGATTGATTGAAATATTTTCAAATTATAACAATACCCGCCTGGATCAGTATATATCTTTAACCTCAAATGATAGTGGTTTGCACGCAGTAGTTCCATTTGCAATCAGAATGGTAAGTGGTCGTCCGAATCGCTATGATATTCAGGTTTATGATAGTAATGATCCTGAAAATATTTATGGTGTTCAAATTCACACAGATAAAAATACCTGGTCATATATTGGGCTTTTAGTAGATTCATCTACTTCCGGCATTGCGCTTAGAGGATCAATTGTTTCTCGTTTAGGTCTTTTAACGTGGAAAGAACCCGAGAATGGCGGCGGTGGTAACGGTCCATTAAATGTTAATGCAACAGAAAGAATTATTTATATATCAGATTCCAGCAGTGTAGCTGTAAGCATTAATGATGAAGTAATAGCTGGTTATAACATTTCAAACAACAGCATTTTATCATTTGAAAATTCAATTGTCGAGGCAACAGATGGAGCATTCAATCCACCAAAAGGTTTTATTGTTCCTAATGTTGAGAGCAAAGTTATTTTTTCAGACCAGATTCCTGGTTCAAAAGCAAGTATGATGTTTCAGTCAGATAGTAAAAACTATTACGTTGCTGAAAGAACCAGCAATGCTTTAAATGGTGAAGTTGAAACTATTGAAATTATTAATGAAGGATTTAATTATCTGAATACTGATAATATTAACAAGTCTATCAACTTAACTACAATGTCAGAAACTTATCAGAATAATAAGTTTGCTCAATTGAGTAATCTTATTATTGATCAAAATGATTCGCTTGGTTTCTGGCTCCAAAATGATTCGCTAAATCTTAAAAACATGGGTGGCATAAAGAATTACAAAATTACTTTAATCAACGCAGACCTGAATGGCAAATCTGAATTTATAAATGAGCCTGTTTCTATCTCCGCAAATTCAACTCACATTTTAAGTCCTGATTGGGCGGATTTAGAAAATGATGTATTGTTAGTTCTGATTGATAATAACAATGATGGAATGATAGATGACTCACTATTACTCCCAAATCAATACGATCCTTTACCAGTTGAGCTTACCTCATTTACAGCAAAACGATTACACAACTCAATCCGTTTAGATTGGCAGACTGCGACTGAAGTAAACAACTATGGATTTGAAATTGAAAGAAAGTTAAACGTCAAAGGTCAAATGACAAATGAATGGATAAAAATTGGTTTTGCTGAAGGAAGCGGCAATAGTAATTCACCTAAAAACTATAGTTATTTAGATAAATCAACAACCAATGGTGTTTATGCGTACAGATTAAAACAAATTGATAACGATGGTACATTTAGTTATAGTGAAGAAGTTGTTGTAAATCTTAATGAAGTACCTGCAGAATTCAGCCTGGATCAAAATTATCCAAACCCATTTAATCCTGTAACACAAATAGACTTTTCTTTAGCCCAAACCGGTTTTGTAACTCTTAATATTTATAACTCCATTGGCCAATTAATAAGAGCATTGGTTAATGAAAAATTAGAGCCGGGCAACTACAACTACGAATGGAATGCAACCGATAATTATGGCAATATTCTTTCAAGCGGAATTTATTTTTACAGATTACAGGCAGGTAGTTTTGTTGAAACTAAGAAGATGATACTTCTTAGATAAGGGTAATATAGAACATCAATTAGAACAAATAAAGTTGGCAATAAACGAAAGGTTATTTATGAAGCATTTTTTATCAACAATGATTTTAATTATAAGTTTTTCATATCAGAGTTTTGCACAACAAAAAATTTTAGTACCATTTTCTTCTGAGAGTATAATCGAATCAGAGTTAGTATCTAAAATTGCAAGTGGTGAAGTGTTTGAACAACTACGAGAAAAAAAATATTTAAAGCAATTAAATCCAGGTATAGAGGATGAAAAACTAGACCATATACTTTTAACAATTTATTTTGATGAAAAGCCTGCTCCGTCTGAGTTAAATAGAATTGAAAATATAGGAGTGGAATTATTTCCGGAAAGCTGGATTCCCGCAATGCAAAATCATCCTTATGGATTTATGATTGCAAAAGTTCCGGTTGATAATGTAAATACATTGCTGAGCGAAAATTTTGTTATAAAAATTGGTTCCGCAGAAACTTTGCTTGAACCAAATAATAACCAGGGAACGACATCCATTAAAGCAAATCTTTTATGGAATGAAGGTTATACTGGTACTGGAGTAAAAGTTGCAGTTCTTGACTCAGGTTTAGATACTGAACCAATAAACTCTGATTTACCAACAATAATCGAAAAAAGGGATTACTCAAATTATCCCACATCCATCGATAATAATGTTGAAAATACTGTTAGTGGCCACGGAACCCATGTAACCGGATCTGTTTTAGGACGAGGAACTCTTTCTTCAGCAAATACAATTAATGGTGGAGGTTCTTACAAAGGAAGCGCGCCTAATGCAGATTTAGTTTTCTTAAAAATTGGAAGTGATGCTAATAGTAATGCAACCGGTGCAGCTATGATTAGCGCAATTCAATCTGCGGTAGATACTTTTGATGCTGATATTATTTCAATGAGTTATGGCGGATGGTATGCACATCACGATGGTTCATCAGCAGAAGAACAGACCGTTGATTGGGCATTTACGCAAGGTGTTCCTGTTTTTATGGCCGCAGGTAATGATGGTAATAGAGGAAGACATTATTCCGGTACAGTAAATGCAAATAGTGAAACTGATTTTATTCAATTAAATGTTACTGCCGGTACTAATAATACCGCGCTGTTTTTTAATTTAGTATGGAGCGATGGATCCGCACGAAATAATTTATCGCTTAGTTATTATGATGAGTTCCAGCTACCAATGCCCAGCATAACAATAGAACCAACAATTGAAAGTTTTCGTGGTACAGAATCTCAATTCTCGAACTACGGTTTTTATACATTATCCGGTAACAGAACTTTTTATTTAAAAGTTGTAAATCCTTCAAATGTTGCTCAAACTTTTCACATATATGATAGATGGGGTGCCAGAGTTGCATTCCAAATCGCCGATCCATTTTACACTATAGGTCAGCCGGCTTCAGCAGATTTTTGTATTGCAGTTGGTGCTTATACATCAAGCACAAATTGGACGGCTTATGATGGAAGTAATCAAATATTTACATCAGGTGGACCCTTAAATGAGATTGCACCTTTCTCAAGTCTTGGACCGCGTATCGATGGATTATTAAAACCAAATATTACTGCACCGGGTAGTGCAATTATTTCAATTAGAGACAGAGATGTGTTGTTTAATCCTGCAAGATGGTGGGTTGATAATGATGGCGTAATCGGCGGTGATGCGAATTATTATGTTATGCAAGGTACAAGCATGGCAACACCATTGACCGCTGGCGCAGTTGCATTGCTTCTTCAAAAATTTCCAGGTGCATCACCGCTACAGATTTATAATGCCATCCAGGATAGTGCTTTTACGGATTCATTTACCAACATAGTTCCAAATAATACATGGGGTTATGGTAAACTGGATATTAATGCAGCAAGTAGTGAGAGCGAACTTCCTGTTGAATTAACTTCTTTCTCAGCTATAAAAATTGGATCAACAGTAAAACTAAACTGGAATACTGCTACTGAGATAAATAACTATGGATTTGAAATTGAACGCAAAGTGGGCAGTCCTCAGTCTGCAATTTACAACTATGAGAAAATTGGATTTATAAATGGAAATGGTAATTCAAATTCACCAAAGAATTATTCTTATCAGGATAATAGTGTTTCTGCCGGAAAGTATTCATACAGATTGAAACAAATTGATAATGATGGACAATTTGAGTATTCAGAAGTGATTGAAATTGATTTAGGATTGCCAACCGAATATGAGTTAACTCAAAACTATCCCAATCCATTTAATCCAGGTACAAAAATTAGATACAGTCTCCCAAATGTAGGGTCGGGGCTTGCCCAGACCGTATTAAAAGTTTATGATGTTCTTGGAAATGAAGTAGCAACACTTGTTAACGAATACAAGCCAGCAGGTAGTTACGAAGCAACATTTGATGCTTCCAGCTTATCATCAGGAATTTATTTATATAAAATACAGTCGGCTGATTTTGTTCAAACAAAAAAAATGATACTTATGAAATAACTTTTCAAAAGGAGGCAATGTGAATTCACTCATTTACACATCGATTGTGGTGCTGATCTTTACATCACTCAGTTTTGCCCAGGTTAAATACACTTGGAATAACTCTGCCGGCTCTTGGCAAACCTCAAGTAACTGGACACCAAATGGCATTCCTGGTACGGCAGACACGGCTGTTGTTAATGGTGGAACGGTAACTAACGATTCAACAGTTTTTGTAGCAAGTCTTTTTCAGAATGGAGGCAGAATAAATGGAACAGGTGAAATAAATATTATTGATAGTTTATCTTTTACCGGTGGTGTACTAAGCGGAACTGGTGCAACAAAACTACTTGGTGGATGTAATGGAGTAATTAACAGCATCCAAAGTAAAGCGCTATCCAGAAGTTTAATCAACGAAGGTTTTTTAACATGGATGGAAGCTAATGTTCAATTTAGCAGTGGTGCTGTTTTTACTAACAACGGGACATTCGATGCTAATTCAGAATCATCAACTTTTGGTTTTGCCAGCGGCGGCTCTATAATCAATAATGGAAGCATAATCAGATCAACTGCTACAGGAACAGCAACATTCTCAGTACCTATTTCCAATCAAGGAATTATTAACGTTAAAAGCGGTATACTTCAATCAAGCCAAAGTGTTACAGGAAATGGTGAATTCATAATTGATCCTGGTGCATTATATGTCTTATCAGGCGGCACTCATACACTAGGAGGGAACACTATAAACGGCGGCGGAACTTTTGAATTGAAAACAGGACAGATTTTAAATGTTATCACCGGTAATATTACAGTTTTGGCAGGAACAACTTTGCTACAAAGCAGTGGAACAATCAACGGCGATGGTGATCTTGTTATTGAAGGGAACTTTGATTTTACGAATGGAATCCAATCAGGAAATGGTGTTACGAAAATCAGTGCTGGCGGTACTTGTTTAGCAGGTAGCACACAGAATAAACAGTTCTCAAGAAATTTATTAAACGAAGGAGCGATTATCTGGAATGGTGGTAACATAACCTTTGGAGGTTCAAAAACTTTTACTAACAACGGTACATTTAACGCAGAAACCGAATCCGGTTCACTCAATAATTTGGGTGGTGTATCAATAGTAAATAATGGGGTATTTAATAGATCTACCGGTGGCGCAAATGTAACGATCGCACCAAAGTTTATTAATAATAACGAGCTGAAAATTTTTAGAGGAACAATGACCTTTAATGATTCACTTATAAATAACAACTCCGGAAAGATTAAAGGTGTGGGTAACTTAACTATGCCGACTTCAAACAAACTATTGAACAAAGGCACTGTTGAACCTGGTAACGATGTTGGTGTTTTGCAGTTTAGCGGAAACTATTCACAAACATCCGAGGCATCACTAAATATTGAAATTGGTGGATTTGAAGCAGGAACTGAAAGAGACAGTATTTCAGTTGTCGGTGCAGCAGCATTAAACGGTCAATTGAACATCCAATTTATTAACAACTTTATTCCTCAGGACGGGGATGTATTTCCACTAATGAGTTACACAAGCAGAACTGGTGAGTTTACTCAAGTGACCTTCAGTAATAATGTTATCGGTTATATTCAATACAACTCAAATGGTTGGCAAATAGTAATTGGTGATCCAAACTCAATTGGAGAACAGTCTGACTTCAATAATGTACCTGATACTTATGAACTTGCGCAAAACTACCCAAATCCATTTAATCCAAGTACTAAGATTAGATACAGTATCCCAAATGTAGGGTCGGGGCTTGCACAGACCGTCTTAAAAGTTTATGATGTTATTGGAAATGAAGTCGCCACTCTTGTTGATGAGTTTAGAGAAGCGGGAAGTTATGAAGTTGAGTTTGATGCTTCCAGTTTATCATCAGGGATTTATTTCTACAAATTACACTCTGGCAGTTTTGTTGAAACTAAAAAGATGTTGCTGCTTAAGTAAATAAATGCAGGGCTGGGAAAATCACTTCCCAGCCAAAATTTTAACACATTATTGATATGTATAAAGCTCTTTATTGTTAGAAAAGTAATTTCTAAGAGATTTAAGTTTGCGGATTTCACCAAAAATTAAATGCGAACATCATTCTTGGAGTGCGCACTAAGTGTTTACAGCTTTTTACTTCTCCAAAAAATAGAATTTTTCTGAGTGAAATTGCTGCCACATTTTTATTTTACCTATCGTATTATCACAAAATTAAAAATTTCATAAATAAATTTAATAAATACCAGCATTTCAATTGGATAATGGTATTGAGACTAACATTCTGCACTATGTATTTACGAAAGAATTATGCTAAATAAGCATGATTAGTTATTTTTAAAAGTAATTTTGTTTAGACGATTAACATTTTTAAGAACAAGAGTTATCATTCTTAGCTTTCGTTCTTTCTCTTAAAGAAAATTTCACTAATGCTCACAAAATCGAAGAAATAATGAGCTTCTCCAATAAAATAGTTTTTCTGCTTTTAACCTCTCTTTTAATTAGTTATTCCTCAAATTCTCAACACAGATCCTTAAGGTTTGAAACCATTACTATTGATGATGGACTTTCAAACAATTCCATTAATTGCATTGTACAAACACAAGATGGGTTTTTATGGATTGCGACAAAAGATGGATTAAATAGGTACGATGGACAGAACTTTAAAATATTTAAGAACAATCCATCAGTAAAAAACACTTTACCAGAAAATTATGTGATGTCTTTACTAGAAAGTTCTGATGGAACTTTTTGGGTAGGCACATGGGGTGGCGGACTTTGTAAATTCGATCCATATCATGAAACTTTTATACAATATGATCTTAAATCTCAAGATGATGATTATATTCAGACTTTGTGTGAAGACAATGCTGGTAATATATGGTATGGAACAACTAATTGCGGGATAAATAAATTAAACACAATTACAAAGGAAATAACTACATATAGAAAAAATCAAACTGGCAAAAACCATTTTCCTGATAATGATATTACCTGCATTAAAGAAGATGCTAGTCAAAATTTGTGGGTAGGAACTCTTACAAGTGGGCTTATAAAATTTAATCCGTTAACGGAAACTTATACACAATTCAAATCTAATCCATTCGACATTAATTCAATATCAAGCAATTATGTTTGGGATATTTATAATGACGGAAATAAAAAATTATTCTTAAGTACAGAAAATGGTTTGGATATTATGGATATTAAATCTGAAAAAATTGTTAACCATTTTGAGATTCCAATTCATCTATCCGGGGATTTATTAAAAACTTTTAGACAAGTAATAAAAGATCATCTTGGAAATATATGGGCAGGGACATACAATTATTTAGGATTATACCTTATACAAGATGATAACCAATATGAGAATTTTATTCACATTGAGAGACAAGATGATGATTTAAACTCATTAGTTTCAAGTAGAATTAGATGGCTTTATGAAGACAGAAGTAATAATATTTGGGTTGGTACGGAAGAGGGAATAAGTAAACTAACATCAACAAAACCCTTTATACAATATCGATACATTATAGGATCTAAAAAAACTCTGGGGGGTAAAGTTACAAGTAGTATTATTGCAGATAAAGATAGTGTTCTGTGGGTCGGATATGGCGGCGGTGGTTTTGATAAAATTGAATTAAGAACAAATTCTATAACTCATTTCAAAAATAAACCTGGTAACAACAATTCCATTTCAGTTAATGATGTTGTTGCAATGTGTCTTGATCGAAATGGCATTTTGTGGATAGGAACCTCATACGGAGGATTAAATAAATTTGATCCATTAACAGAAAAATTTAAAGTTTATAGAAACAATAAAGCAGATCCAAACTCTTTAAAATCAGATTGGGTTCAACAGATTTTAGAAACGAGTGATGGTTTATTATTAGTTGGTACAAATGATGGACTTCAGGTTTTTGATCGCAAGTCAGAAAGATTTTATGATTACCTTCCGAAAATAAAAAACTCAGAAACAAAAATTCCAGCAGTATTTTCTGTTAACTCATTGTATGAAGATAAATCAGGAGATATATGGATAGGTACGTGGTTAGATGGATTATACAGATACAAAAATTCAACACAATTTCTTTATCATTATTTACCTGTTCAGGCAGATCAAAATAGTCTTAGTGCTAGTAAAGTAAGTACAATATATGAAGACTCTAAGGGATTTATCTGGATTGGTACACACAGTGGCGGAATAAATAAGTTTGATAAATCAAAAGAAAAATTTACAAGATATACAACAAGGAATGGTTTGCCAAATGATGTTACATTTGGAATACTTGAAGATGATCAAGGGTTTTTATGGATAAGTACTATGAAAGGATTAGCAAAGTTTGATCCCGTATCAGAAACATTCAGAGTTTATGATCAAGCAGATGGAATAGTTCATAATCAGTTTAACTGGCATGCAAGTTATAAAGATTTAAATGGCACAATCTATTTTGGTGGCAACAACGGATTTATTCTTTTTAATCCAAGTACAATATTAGTCGATACGATAAAATCTCAAATTGCATTTACCTCGTTTAAAGTATTTGATAAAGAAGCAACATTACCCCAATCGTTGCCTGCTACAAAAGAAATTGTCCTGAACTATAATCAAAACTTTTTCTCGATTGAGTTTGCAGCTTTAGATATGGCAGCTGCGCATAAACATAAATACTTGTACAAACTAGAAGGTATTGATCCAGATTGGATAAGTTCCGAAACACGAACCACAGCATATTATACAGATATTGATAATGGCTCTTACAGATTTTTAGTAAAAGCTGCTAATGCTGATAATATCTGGAGTGAACCTATTGCGCTATCAATAATTATAAAACCGGCATGGTGGATGACTTGGTGGTTTAAAGTTTTAGTTGGATTGGCTGTAATTTATTTCGGTTTTTCTTTATATAGATTTAGAATAAATCAGTTGTTAAAAATTGAAAGAATACGTTTTGATATTGCCAGTGATTTGCATGATGAAATAGGAAGCAACTTGAGTAGTATTTCAGTCGATGGGCAATTATTGCAAAAAAGTGAATCACTGACTGAAAAGGAAAGAGAACTTTCCTCTGATATAAGCAAAACAGCATCACAAACATTAGAAGCAATGCGTGATATCATCTGGTTTATAAATCCTAAAAATGATGAGGGGGAAGATATAATTTATAAAATGAGAGAAACAGCATCAAGATTACTTGTTGGTCTTAACTGGAGTTTTAACTCATCTAGTGTTGTACGATTTGATGGATTTTCACTTGAACAAAGACGTAATATTTTTTTGATATATAAAGAAGCACTCACAAATGTTATCCGGCATTCACAAACACAAAAATGTTATGTTAATATAGATGGACATTCAGATAAATTAGTTATATCTGTAAAAGATGAAGGTGTAGGATTTGATGTGAACAAAGTAAGAAAACATACAGGAATTCTAAGTATGATGAAAAGAGCTGAAAAAATTAAGGGAACTCTAACATTTATTAGCGAATCAGGAAAAGGAGCACAAGTACAATTAGTTGTTAATTCTAAGTCGGGCATAAAACAAAAAATACAAATGCCATGAACGTGCTATGGTAGTGAATCATAAAACCTAATATTTTATTGAGTACAATATTTGAAAAAAAAAATTTTAACGGAAAATAAAACAATAAATATTTGGGTGGTTGAAGATAATCTTCGCTACAGAAAATCTTTAGTGGGATTGATAAATGGAACAAAAAGTATGCTTTGTCCAAAATCCTTCGTCTCTGCTGAAGATGCAATTGAAAGTCTTTCAAAAGATTCTCCTCCAGAAGTAATATTACTGGATATTGGATTACCTGGAATAAATGGTATTGAAGGAATCGAACAATTTAAAAAACTTTCTCCATCTACTTTAATTGTAATATTAACTATTTATGATGATAATGATAAAGTGTTTGATGCACTTTGTGCGGGTGCATCTGGATATATGTTGAAAGATTCTTCTCCAGAAAAAATTATTGATGCAATTAAAGAAGTACTTGCCGGTGGTGCTCCAATGAATATGAAAATTGCGCACAAAGTGCTAGAACTTTTTGCACAGTTTAAAAAGAAAAAATCTGATTATGGATTAACTGATCGAGAAAAAGAAATCCTTCAACTTATGGTTGAAGGATTAACAAAACAGCAAATAGCAGATAAAATATTTTTAAGCTTTCATACTGTAAACACTCATCTAAAAAATATATACACAAAACTGCATGTAAATAGTATTTCAAGTGCAGTTTCTAAAGTTTACAAAGAAAACATTCTATAAAAATCCTTTTCCATCTCAGAAACTCACTTAAAATTTCAAGATACCACGAACATGCGATTGCTGTAAGCATATGTATGCAATACTTTTAGAAGTATAATTATTAAAATGCAAATTTCTATTTTCATTCGTTCTTAATTTCTAAACTTTAATAAGGAGAATTATATGAAAGCTCAGATACTTCGTGTTTTTTTTGTATTTAGTATTCTTTTATTTACCTCTACAAGTTTTGCTCAAATGCCAGTTGGTTGGTGGAACTTTGATAATACCGGTAATATTACTGCAGCAGTACCAGGCTATGGTTTAGATCTAACATTAACTGGTACCCAAGAAGCAGTTGCTGGTCCTACTGGCGGCAATGGAGCAACTAGAATTGGTGTTGGAAGTTATTATACCACTACACATGGTATAGCCCCAAATGGCGGGGGAACAAAAGTAAATCAATATTCATTGATGATTGATTTTAGAGTTGATCAAGCTCTTGGGATGTGGCATAACTTGTTTCAAACCGACCCAGTTGTAACTGCAAATGATGGTGAATATTTTATTAGAAGTACTACCGGTGCATTGGGAACTTTAGCTATCGGTTATACAACTCCATTTGTTGTTGCAGATAACACCTGGTACAGATTAGTATTAGCAGTTGAGAATGGAGTTTCCTTCAAAGCTTATATTGATGGACAGCTTGTATTCGATCATACCACTATGCCAGTTGATGATGCTCGTTATTCTTTAGAAACAGTGTTACATATTTTTGGTGATGATGATGGTGACGATGGACTAATTGATTGTGCTGAACTAGCTATTTGGGATTATGCTTTAACAGCTCCAGAAGTTGCTGCGCTAGGATCAGTTGGGACAGTACTTCCTGTTGAACTAACTTCATTTGTTGCAACACAATCAAATGGTATTGTTAATCTGCAATGGTCTACTGCTACGGAATTAAATAATAATGGGTTTGAAATTCAAAGAAAAGGAATGCAAAGCAATTGGGCAACAATAGGATTTGTAAAAGGTAACGGAACAACAACAGATCCTAAAGATTATTCTTTTGCTGATCAACTTTCAGGAACTGGAAAGTATTCTTACAGATTAAAACAAATTGATTTTAACGGAACCTTTGCTTACTCAGATGAAGTTGAAGTAGATATTATTGCTTCTGAGTATAAGCTCTATAATAATTATCCAAATCCATTTAACCCAACAACAATCATTGCCTATAATTTACCAGTTGATGGATTTGTAACTCTAAAAGTTTACAGTGCAATCGGTGAACTTGTAACTGAATTGATAAACGAAAATCAATCTGCAGGTCAACATCAATTGAATTTTAATGCAAATAATCTACCTAGCGGAATTTATTTTGCGGAATTAAAAGCAAATGATAATGTTCAAAGAATTAAAATGATGTTAGTTAAATAATTTTCAATAATGCTGGTAGAATGATTAAGTTTTACCAGCATTTTTTTATTAAAGAAAGTTTATGATCTATAGAAAATTTCTACTAATTACTATAATCACTTTTATTTTGGTTTCACTTTCGTTTGCTCAAGTTTCTCAAAGAGTTGGTTGGTGGAATTTTAATGATACTGCGAATGTTCTTGCCCCAGTTAATGGTTATGGTTTACCACTGCAATTGGTCGGTTCTCATCAGATTGTAGATGGCCCTTCTTCCGGAGATTATGCCGCAAAAATTGATGTCGGAAGTTACTATAGGTTGAAACATCAAATTGCCCCCAACGGCGGCGGAATAAAAGTTAACGAATACTCAATTCAAATAGATTTTAAAGTTGAAGCTCTGGGAGTTTGGTATTGTTTTTTTCAGACTTCTATTGAAAATGATAATGATGGCGATTGCTTCATTAATACAAGTGGTTATGTTGGTGTTGCAGCCACAGGTTATTCAGCATACGCATTGCATCCTAACGAGTGGTACAGAATGATAGTTTCTGTTAAAAATGGTACTCAATACAAATATTATTTAGATGGACAGTTACTTAATAATGCAGCAGTGCAAGAAGTAGATGGTAGATTTTCATTAGATTCATTACTTTTAATGTTTGCTGATGAAAATGGTGAAGACAATAATATAATTGTTTCTGAAATTGGTTTGTGGGATAGAGTACTAAGTACAAATGAAGTTCAAACTCTTGGTGGATTTGGACACTTAATTCCAACAAGTGCAGGCACACAGTTATTGTTGGTCCCTTATTTACAAACTCCTTCAACAAACTCTATCTATGTTAGCTGGCATGATACGTTAGCTAATTTAACAAATGTTGAATATGGAACTACAGATGCACTTGGACAAGTTACATTTGGTACTAATGAAATTGTTTTGGGTGAATATAGATGGCACACTGTTAAATTAACTGGATTACAACCTAATACTGAATATTTTTATAAAGCAGTTAGTGGAAGTGGATCATCAAATATTTATTCTTTTAAAACATTACCCGATTCAAATTATGCTGGGAAAATTAGATTTTTACTTTATAGTGATACTCATAACAACGATACAACCTGGGCGGTTAAAGTAATCAAACAATCCAAACTAAAAGCCCAACAACTTTATGGTAATGATATACATAATAATATTAATCTTATAATTCATTCCGGAGATTTAGTAGTTAGCGGTAACACTATTACACAATGGACAGATCAGTACTTTGCACCTTTATCCCCATTATCACCTTATTTACCTACAATGACTGTTGCGGGAAATCATGAAATTGAGCATCAGAATTATTATAAATATATGAAATATGATGATGTTAATGGATTGCCTGCAGCGAATGAAAGATTTTGGTCTTTAAAAGTTGCTAATACTGTGTTTATTGGTTTAAACTCAAATGCAATTTCATCTTATGGAACACTTCAAAAAACTTGGCTTGATAGTTTTCTAAATACGATTGAAAGTGATACATCTGTGGATTTTGTATTTGTTATGTCACATCATTTTTCTATAACGGAATTATGGGGTGAAGGAATAACTTACGATGGTGGACCAGGATATATAACGAATCAGATTTATCCTATTTTAAAAAAATATTCAAAAGTTGTTCAACATTCTTATGGACATACACACGGTTATGAAAGAGGTACAATTGAAACAACTGATGCTGATGCTCGTGGTGATTTTAGAATAGTATGCGGTGGATGCAGTGGTGGTTCAACAGATCGTTGGGGAGCTTTTGTAAATCAGGATTTTCAATCTGTTCATGTTACTTTGGATCACTATGGTTATCAACTGATAGAGATTGATGTTGCAAATAAAACATATGAATCAAAAATGTACAGTCTAGGTAATTCAGATCTTTCAAGAAATAATGAAGTGATGGATACCTGGTATAGAAAGTTCGATCAATCGCCGCCATCAACACCAGTAGCCAATGCTCCTACTATTGAAAATACAAAAATAACTTTTAATACATCGGACTATAGCGGTGATGATTCTTTAATGACTGTTAGAATTCAAGTTTCGGTGGATCAGAATTTTAGCAGTACTGTTATTGATACAATGGTTCACTGGAAAAATATTTACGGAGTCGATGGTGCATTTAATCCAATTGATTTAAATGCAGGTCTTGATCTTAATGCACTTGAATTTAGTATTTCAAAATTTGAATCCGGTAATCAATATCACTATCGAGTTAAGTATCGTGATCATAATACAAAATGGTCTAACTGGTCAAATGTATTAACATTTAATAATGTTGTTAGTGTTGAAGAAACATCACTTCCGTTTGAATTTAAACTAGATCAGAATTATGAAAATCCTTTTAATCCATCAACAACAATTGCTTATAGTTTGCCTGTAGATGAATATATAAATCTTAAAGTTTATAATGCCATAGGTGAACTTGTAACTGAATTGATAAATGAATATCAAACTGCGGGACGCCACCAATTGAATTTTAATGCAAATACTTTACCAAGTGGAATTTATTTTGCAGAATTAAGAACAAATGATAGTGTGCAAAGAATAAAAATGATATTACTTAAATAAATAAAGATAACATCAATTTATTACAGTGCTATTTTTTTTGTTGTATTAACAATAAAGTAACAATTAGGTAACAGTTAAATAATTGTAAGCAACTAGTTTTGCTCTAATCGTTAGTAATGCTTTTAAAGTCGAGGAAACATTTGAGAAACAATTTATTTACCAAAATTCTGATTCTAAGCGTCTATGCAATAATATTTACTTCATATCTGATTGCTGGAACTACCGGTAAAATATCAGGTAAAGTTCTTGATAAATCTTCAGGTGAGCCATTACCTGGGGTAAATATTATAATAAAGGGTACTTCGTATGGAACAAGCACTAATTTAGACGGCGAATACACAATATTAAATATTCAACCTGGCAAATACGATATTACTTTTGGTTTTATTGGTTATACTCCATTAACGATAACTGATGTTAATGTTGATATTGATAGAACAACTAAATTAGATGCAGAACTTCAGTTTAGCAGCATTGAACTATCTGAAGTTGTTATCAAGGCGCAAAAATCTCCTGTTGTTAAGGATAGAACATATTCCTCTGTTGTAATAAACTCAGAAAGCATAAGCAATTTACCAGTTACAGAATTAAGTGAAGTAATTACTTTACAACCAGGAGTAGTTAAATCAGGTGGTGCACTTCACTTTAGAGGTGGAAGAGAAAGAGAAGTTGCATACATAATAGATGGAATTCCTGTGACTAATTCATTTAGTCAAAGCGGCGGATCAAATGTTGATGTTGAAAATTCAATGGTTTCGCAATTAGAAGTTATTACCGGAACTTTTAATGCAGAATATGGTGCTGCACAATCCGGAGTTGTAAACATAGTAACAAAAGATATTGCGAAAACAATTTCGGGTTCTGCGAGTTTTTACACAGGTGATTATTTAAGTAGTGAAAGTGATGTTTTCTTAGGTATAGACAAATTTAATCCTGTAGCAGAAAAAGATTTTCAATTCAGTTTAAATGCTCCATTAATTACTGATGTACTTGGAATATCATTTAATGGAAGATACAACTCAAGTCAAAGTCTTTATTCATATGAAAGAAGATTTACTTCTCTTGATGGTTGGAAAATTGCTGCGTATGATCATTGGTTCAGAGATTATATGTCTGATGAAACTGGTTCCACTCAGGCAATTAATATTCCCGATTCATTAAAGACCGGTGATTTAGCAGTAGGGCCATTAGCAAAGTATCAAGAATTAGATTTTAATGTAAAATTAAATTATGTACCGATTCCCGAAATCAAATTATCTTACCAGATTTTTGGGGAAAGAGAATCAACTAATGGCAGAGTTGATTTATCAAGAATGTATGCACCAGATAATCTTGAAGAAAGTATAGACATTTCTTTAAGTCATTTTATTACTTTCAAACACATACCATCAGAAAAATTTTTCTATAATATTGGCTTTTCATATCAATATAATGATGGCGAATCTTTTTATAGAAAAGATAATAAAATTGCTCAATTTCCTGGTGATGATGGTATTCAACCAATATCAATTTCATCAGATGGCTTTTCACTCGGCACAACTGATGGTTTTTACACCGATGCAGATGGAAAAAATTATAGAGAGCAAATTCTTGTTAATGGAGATTTTAACTGGCAGGTTGATAATTATAATTTTATAAAAGGTGGATTTGAATTTAAAAAACATAAAATAAACACTTACAGTTGGGGTTATGTTGAAACTAAAGATTGGGAAAATAAAAAATGGCTCGGCTCTGATGATCTGCCTGGATTAGATTTTGCAGAGTATTGGTCAGCAATGACAGAATATTGGAAAAATTGGGAAGAAACTTTTGACACAACAAAATATCGTAAAGTTTCAGAATCTGAGTATGCGCTTTGGAGAGATTACACTATTGAACCTTATGAAATTGCAGGTTATATACAGGATAAAGTTGAGCTTGGAGAAATAATTATTAATGGTGGTATTAGACTTGACATGTTCTTTCCTAATGAAAAAGTTCCAATCAATTATAAAGTTGAAGCAACAAAGTTAGGTTCAACAGCAAATCAACAAGAAGCAAAAAATGTAGTTAGTTTAAGTCCACGTTTTGGAGTTTCTTTTCCAATATCAGAATCAGGTGTATTTCATGCAGCTTATGGCCATTTTTCTCAAATGCCAAGTTTTGAAAAAATGTACAACGAACCACTTCGTGTGTTAACTCCAATTCAGCTTGATGGAAGAACTCTTGGTAACGCAAACTTAGAGCCTGAAAAAACTATACAATATGAGTTAGGGTTGCAGCAGCAAATCATTCCCGGATTAACAATTGATGTTTCAGCTTACTATAAAGATATAAGAAACTTACTTGGCGTTGAATACATAACAACCGTAGATAATGTTAGATACTTAAGATATATCAATAGAGATTATGGTAATGGTAAAGGAATTACAATAGGACTTAGACAATACAGCAGCGCTTTTTTTAATGGAACAATTAATTATACATACTCTACTGCAAATGGAAGTTCATCAAATCCGGAAGAAGTAGAAATCTTTCAGGCATCAACACAAATTGGTGGTGATCCGGTTGAGTTTGTTGACAGACAAATAATTCCATTAGTTTGGGATCAGACACACACTTTTAATGTTGTTGCAAATTTTAATTTTGAAAATAACCTGAACATAAATGTTGTTGGATCAGTTTGGACAGGTCAACCATATAGTCCAACATTCGTAGAAAAATATGATATACTCGAGGTTGAATACAAAAATTCTGATAGCAAACCTCTTCAGTGGAATGTGGATCTAAAGGCCAGTAAGCAATTTGTATTAGGTGGATTGAATTATGTTGTGTACTTAAAAATTGATAATGTATTCGATCACTTAAATCAAGTTTCGGTTTACAGTAGTACAGGAAGAGCAAACCAAAATTCCCGTCTTCCAGAAGATTTAGAACTTGAATTAGAAAGAATATCACAAGCAGGATTGTTTACTCTACCTGAAATTGATAATAGACCGGACTGGTTCAGTAGTCCTCGTAAAGTTCAGTTAGGTTTAGAAGTCCACTTTTAATGATTTAAATACCCGGAGAAATAAATGTTCAGGTACTTTTTTTATATATCACTAGTAATATTAAATCTTGTCATTTCGTTTCCGCAAGAAACAGATGAAACTAAAAATGAAGCAATAAATTTAAGGAATCTATCTATCTCGGGTTCCCGTGGTTATCAAGGTGCATTTAGCAAAGTCAATAATATTTTAGATCAGGGATTAGCAAGAAATTTAAGGTACACAGTCCACGATGGTAATCTAGTTTCTGGTGGAGTAATTAACACAGGTTTACTTGCTTATCATTATGTTTCCGGTAGTCCAACAATGTCCTGGCCTAAAGGATCTCTTTCTGTTCAGTATTTACACGGCGCAGTTTTTTATGTTGGTGCCGAAGTTGTTGATGAAAGCGGCGATACAATTCATATTATTTCAGACAACTATAGACGCGGTGGAGAAGTTTCATTAGATCAATCTCATTTTTATGCTTTTGGTCCGGTTCCAAAATATTTTAATGGCAATCAACCAAACGCATTAACTTATGACATTGGCGGAATTAGTGAAGATGTTGGTATAGATACATATCCAAATACATTTGATGAAGGTGAAGGAGATGGTTTACTTCAGTTTCAAGAAGATTTTAATAGTAACGGTTTTTTAGATGTAAATATGATCAATAATACTGGTTGGTTTGCAATCAGTCATAGAAAAGAAACCTGGCCAACTGATTGGCCTGTTGGTAGTTTTCCTGGTGATGATAGAATTGAAGGTGATGGAAGACAAAGTGTTAGAATTGGCAGATGGAATGGTGAATATGGAAGTTATGCAAGATCAGATCAAGAATCTTATTATGCTATTGATGACAGAGAAAATGATGAGTTTGATTATTATCCTTTTGATGATGAAGAATCAAGACTACCATGGCCAAATGGCAGACGTGGTTTAGGTTTAACAACTTCTGTTAGAACATATCAATGGTCAGCACGATTAGCTGAAGATCTTATTATATCAATTTGTGATATTGAAAATAAAGGAAGAGATTTAGAAAAATGTGTAGTAGGCATGTATGTTGACCCTGATATTGGAGGATCATTAAGTGGTGATGACGCTACCTTTGATAATCTTGATGATATTACTTATGCTTTTAACCTGGTTGGTTTATCAAGTAACGGACTACCTATTGGATATTTTGGATTTGCATTTTTAGAAAGTCCAGGATTAGCAGACGATGGAATTGATAATGATGAGGACGGAATGGTTGACGAAAGTCAGAATAATGGAATTGATGATGATAATGACTGGAAAATTTTTGAAGATAAAAATGGTAATGGCATTTGGGATAATGAAGATATAAATAACAATGGTGTATTAGATGCTGGTGAGGATTTTAACTCAAATGGTTTACTGGATGTTGAACCTTTGAATGATGATTTAGGATCAGATGGTTTAGGACCTGATTTTAATGAATATACTGGACCCGATCCAAATGGTACTCAGGGTAATGGAATTAAAGATAATGGTGAACCAAATTTTGAATTCACAGATAATGATGAATCAGATCAAGTAGGATTAACATCTTTTTATCTGCGTGATGTTGATAACACAATGGCAAATGATGAGTTATATTGGAATACAGAAGTTCTTCCGGGAACTTATACTGTAAGACCAGGTTATCAAAGAGATATTGCATGGAGTTATGGAAGTGGATTTGTAAAATTTGCAGGCACAGAAAAAAAACATAGATATGCAATCTCTTTATTATTCGGAAATAATGAAGCAGATATTTTACGTAACAAAAAGACAATGCAGGTTATTTATAATGAAGATTATAATTTTGCAAAACCACCATTGCTTCCAAATGTTAAAGTTGTTGGAGGAGATAAAAAAGTAATTCTTAGTTGGGATGATATTGCGGAAAGATCAAAAGATCCGATTTATGGTGAAGACTTTGAGGCATATTATATTTATAAAAGTACCGATCCAACATTTACTGATATAAAAACAATTACTGATGCATATTCAAATCCATTACTCTTCAAACCTCTTGCAATATTTGATATTAATAATGGATTAAAAGGTATTCATCCGGTAAGTATTGGCAGCGAGATAAATCAGGAAAGTGATCTTGGTGTTTCTTACAATATGGGAACCGACAGCGGGTTAAAACATTTTTTTGTTGATAATGATGTTGTTAATGGAAGAACATATTATTACGCTGTTGTTTCTGTTGATAGAGGATACATCGATTACTTCTATCCAACTTTAACCGATAAAGAAGGCTTGCTTACAATTTCGCCAACCGAATGTTCAGCAAATATTCAAACTGATCTTTTAGGAAGAGCAATTGGCACTGATAAAAATACTGTAATCGTTACGCCTGTTGAACATCCTGCAGGTTGGGAATTTCCATCACTTAAAGATGATATGATTGTACATTTTGATGGTGTTGGAACTGGCAGTATTAATGTAGAAATTTTTGATGAGAATAGTATTAAAAGTGATAAAGAATATTCAGTTAAATTTTATGATGATGGTGAGTTTGAACAATATGGTACTAACTATACAGGTGTTACAAACAGGGCAACACTTTTTAATGAAACGGATGGTCTTGCAATCTTCTCACTTACTGATCCGGATACAAATCCACTTGCTGATGAGTTTATTGCTGATGGTATAAAAGTAAGTATTACAAATGATGTTATTGATTTAGACACAGCCTACTGGACACAAGGGAATTCAACACTTCAATTAATTTCAACAACAAAAGAAGATAATGGAGTTCTGCTTCCTACAGATTATGAAATCAGGGTTTCAGAAATGGGTGCAGATTCATCTGTTAACTCAACACCAATACCTACAAACTTTCAAGTATGGGATGTAACTGATCCAGCTCATCAGTTCAAGTTAAATTTTAGATACCTTAATTCTTCACAACCAGATTCATTAATAGGGATATTGAGTGATGGAGATAAAATTCAAATCGTTTCTGATTACAGCAATACAAAACGATTGTGGATATTTAAGGTTGATCATCCGGATTCATTACCTGTTAGTCAACGTGTAAATCCTGTAAGTGGTGATATTCTAAAAACTATATCTACCAAATCATTTGATAGGAAAGATAATTTTACTTTTTCATTTAACGGCAATGCAGTAAACATTAGTAAAGAACAAGATGAGCTTTCAAATATTTATGTTGTTCCGGATCCATATTTAGTTTCAAGTTCTTTAGAAAGAAAAGTTATAAATGAAGCTGAAGGAAGAGGCGATAGACGTATTGATTTTGTAAATCTTCCAAACTCTTGTTCCATTTCAATTTTTACAACTGCAGGACGTTTTGTAAGAAAGTTAGAGCATAACAGCGAGACTTCTTTTTCAAGAGAGATATGGGATTTGAGAACCAAAGATGGTTTAGAAATAGCTCCAGGAATTTATTTTTATGTTGTTGAAACACCAACTGGTGGAACTAAAACCGGTCGTTTTGCAATAATCAAATAATCATCAGGCAAAAAATGAAATTAAAATATACTACATACATTTTACTACTTATTATTTTATTAAGTACAGTCACTACATTCTCACAAAGTAAAGATGGAACGACAAGTACATTTAGAACTGAAGTTGATGGCATTGGAACAAATGCATTAACATTTTTAGAAATCGGAGTTGGCTCACGAGCGATGGGTAGGGGCGGCGCTGATGCCGCAATTGCTAACGATGTATCTTCACTATACTGGAATCCGGCAGGAGTTGTGTGGGTTGAGAAAATGGAAATTCAAGTTTCGCATAATGAATGGTTTCTTGATTCAAAATATGAATTTGTTGGCGGAGTATTTCCTGTTCCATCATTAAACTCAGCAGTTGGTATTAGTTTTACAACTATAGGTTTTGATGATCAACCTGTAAGAACTGTAAACAGGCCTGAAGGAACAGGTGAGTTTTATGATGCACGTGATTTTGCAATAGGTTTAACATTTGCTTCTGCTATTACTGATAGATTTTCATTTGGTATTACTACAAAATATTTGAGCTCACAAATTTGGCATGAAACCGCTAGTGCTTTTGCAACTGACTTAGGAATTTTTTATAACACCGAACTTGAGGGGCTAAGATTAGGGTTTAGTATGAGCAATTTTGGAACAAGCGTTAAATATGCCGGAAGAGATATTCATACAACAGTTGATCCGGATAAAGAAATCGAAAATTTTGACAGAGTTCCAGCAGAATATTCAACTGATTCTTATCCTTTACCTTTACTTTTTAGAGCAGGAATTTCTTATAATTTAAATTTGAACGATTTTGGATCTACTGTTTTTGCTGTTGATTTGTTACATCCTAGTAATGCACCTGAAGCTTTGAATATTGGAATGGAATATTCTTTTCTTGAAATGTTTTTTTTAAGAGGTGGATATCAAAATTTATTTGATGGCGAAAACGAAAGTGGTTTAACTTTAGGCGCTGGAGTTGATTATTATAATAATGCATCAAATTTTGGAGTAAGATTTGATTATGCATGGAATGAATGGGGACTTCTGGATAATTCCCAAAGTTTCTCAGTTGGATTAGTTTTTTAATTTTATGAACCTGCTGAAACAATATATAGCAATTCTTTTTGTCAGTTTGTTTTCATTCAGTATGATTGAAAACATATATGCTGAAGACAATAAAGAATTAAAAAAAAATATAGTTGCTAAAGTAAATAACATTTCCATCGATGCTGAAGAGTTTAGATTGAATTATGAATTTGGTTTTCCGCATTTAAAAGTCGGGAAAACTTTAGAAGAGAAAAAGAATTCATATCTAAATTTTATGATCAATGAAAAAATATTGGCTTTGGAGGCTGAACAAATTGGTTTGTTGAAATCAGAAGAATTCATTGAATCATTGAAAAAAATAGAAAAGGGAATTCTTCTTCAGCAATTTGTAAATAAAGAAATTAAAGAAAAGATTGATGTAACATTTGAAGAAGCAAGGGAGTATTTAAATAAATCTAAAGTTTCAGTTAAGATTATTTTGTGGCCTGAAACATCATTTGAAGATGCAAAAATTGTTAAATCATTATTAGATAAAAATGGTCTTGAAAAAACAGTTCAAATCATTTCATCTGAAAATCCTAATCTAAATATTAAAGCAGAACAATTTGAAACTGATTATTTAAGTGCTGCTGAATTACCTGCTGAACTTTTCGAAAAAATAAATAACCTTCCTGTCGGAGTAACTTCTGAGCCTATAAAAATTGGTGATAATTACTACCTGGTTAATGTAAAGGACATTAGAAGAAACAGCATTACCGAAAAAGAATATGCAGATAAATATCCAAGCATTAGAAAAGTATTGTTCTCACGCAAAGTGCAAGAAAGACTTTCGTTTTTTGTAGATAGCTTACTGGCACCAAAAAACATCCGAACAGATAAAGAACAATTTAATTTTTTGCTTGCACTTATAAAAAACTGGAAAACTGAAAACAAAGAAAAATCTTTATCACTGGAAAATTATGTTAAGCAAAGTGTTTTTGGTAGTGAGAGTAGTATCAATCTATTAAATCCTGAAAGTATAATTGTTAAGTGCGAACAAGGACAGATGAAAATTTCTGAATTTATAAATTATCTAAGTTTCGATTTAATTCCCGAAGAAGAAATTCTTAATGAAAACTTTCCCGTTACTCTCAACCAGGTAATTGGCATTTCTATAAGAGACTATTTTCTTATCAATTATGCAAATGAAAATAATTACACTTCTGATACTGAAGTAAAAAATGAGTTGAATAAATGGAAAAGTAAACTTGCTTACGATGAGTATAAAAAGTATTTGCAAGGTGATAAAAAAATATCAGGAACGGAAATTTCTTCATCATTAGAAAATGAAACAAAAAAATTACGTTCCAATTATCATATTACTATTTATGATGAAATTTTAAGTAAGATAGAAATATCAGAAACAGAAAAATCGAACGAAGGATTTTATCCTGTTTATGTAAATGGCATTAATAGAATGGCACAACCAATTGTTGATGGAAATTGGAAATAATAATAAAATCCAAAAAATAAATCTTGGGGTATCGAATGTAATTTCATTTTTATTGAACTAAAATTTGAATAACAATTAATTTATTAGTCAAATATTTAAAAGGAGAACCCTTGTGAAGACTAAAATGACAACAATTCTAGTATTATTGATGGTTGTAATAACTTTCGGGCAAAATCAATTACCGCCAGATGGTTTGCAACATCACTTTAAGTTTGATGATTCCGCAAATTTAGAAACTCCTGAAATCGGAAACCCTTTGCAGCGAGATGCACTTGCTGGAGTCACTCAATTATTTAATTCAGTTAGTGGACCAACTGGTACAAATAAAGCTGTGGAAGTAGGCTTAGGCAGTTTTTACAGATTGGATCTGGATCTTGAAGCAAATGGACCTGACACTGCTACTCGAGTAAATCAATTTTCATTGGTAATAGATTTTTATTTACCAGTTTCAAGTGTTTGGTATACTTTTCATGCTGCTTCAAATGATGGCGATCCAATTGAAAGTGATTGGGAATCATTTGTGAATACCGCAGGTTCAATTGGTGTTTTTTCGACAGGCTACACAACCTATAAAGCTCCATCCAATGAATGGCATAGATTAGTAATCTCTGCAGATTTAGGAAATTCGTATAATTATTATATCGATGGACAATTGGCGCGGATTGGTGGAGCCTTGGAAGTTGATGGTAGATTTTCATTACCAACTATAGATGGTGCTAACCAAATTTTACTTTTTGGTGATAACGACGGTGATGATGCAAATATTTATATAGCAGAGCTTGGTATTTATAATAGAGCTTTAACTTCACAAGAAATTTTTACTCTTGGTGGATATGGACATTCAATTCCATTAGAGATTCCTTATGGTTCGTGGAAGTTTGATAATCCTGATAGTTTAACAAAACCAACTTATGGAAATGAATTAGAACTTGTCGGAACTCATACTGCGGTAGAAGGTCCGGATCTTAATGATGGCGCAGTTAGAATCGGAGTTGGAAGTCACTACATTGCTCATCATGATTTAGTTCCGCGTACAGGTGAAGATAGAGTAAATTTATATACTTTATTAATTGACTTTAAAGTTGCAAATCTTGGTGCATGGTACAGTTTTTTCCAAACTGATCCGGCAAATACAACGGATGCTGAATTATTTATAAATCCAGCCGGTAATATTGGAGTAAATGATTTTGGTTATACTGATACATCTATTGTAGCTGGGGATTGGTATAGACTCGTTATCACTGCAGATTTAGGAACCGCTGTTAAATTTTATCTTGATGGTGATTCAATTCATTTTGGTGGCGCACAAGAAATTGACGGAAGATTTTCAATTAGTCCAAGATCATTGGATAATAAATTATTACTTTTTGGTGATAACGATGGTGATGATGGTATAATTGATATCGCAAAAATTACTCTTTATAATCGTGTATTAACTACTGAAGAAATTAATGAATTAGGCGGCTACGAACACGGTCCAGAAAATACTGAAGTTACCGGAGCATTAAAGACTGTATATTTTAATGGTAATGATGTTAATAATAGATATGGTAAAGTTTTAAAATCAAATGATGATTTTAATTTTGGTGAAGGTGATTTTACAATTGAAGTTTGGACAAAACCTGATTTGTTTTATAATGAAGATCCTGCATTAATATCAGATAAAAATTGGGAATTTGGCACAAATCCTGGATGGGTGATTTCAATTAGAGGCGATGATTGGAAATTTAATGCTGCTGATCAAAACGGAAACAGATGTGATGCAACTGGTCCAAAAATAAATGATGGTAATTGGCATCATCTTACTGTTATTGCTAAACAGGATAGTGGTCTTAAATTAATAACTGATAATGTTGAAACTATTTGGCTTGCTGTTCCTGAATTACTCAGTATGGGTGATATTAATACAACTTATCCTTTATGTATTGCTCAAGATGGAACTGAAGATTATGTGTTCACAACTTCTGCACCTGCACAAGTAGATGAAATTAGAATATGGAAAGGTGTAGCGGTTGATCCACAAGTAATTTTTGATTGGAGAAATAAAGAGTTAAATACTAATCACCCAAATTGGAGTTCTTTAGTTGGCTATTGGGTATTTAACGAAGGTAGTGGTTCAACGGTTGCAGATTTAAGCGGTCATAATAATTCTATGGAATTAATCGGCGGCCCCCGATGGGAAGTTTCTTATGCAGCTATCGGAAATGAAACTGCTAAAAACATGCTCGATGTGAATGCAATCTGGGGCGGAGCTACAGAATCTAATAGCAGTGGATTATCTTTAACCGGTTCTTTCCCTTTCCCAATATTGCTAGCAGTACCAGTTAAAACCCAAGATGTTTTTGGAACACTTGCTAAAGAAGATAATCCATTTATAGTATTTGGACATAACGGTTTCAACAATGTTGTTACAAGTGGAGTTTCAGGAAGTGTTGTAGCAAGATTAGGAAGAACCTGGTATTTAGATAGAACAGAAACAGCCGTTGCAGATGTTAATGCTACATTTGATATTAGTGATTTTGGTGGAACCGGAAATGCTGGTGATGCTGCCGGTTATGTTTTATTAAGCTCACAAGAACAAAATGGAGCTTACACTGAAGTTGTAACATCAACTGTTAGTGTATCTGGTGATCATATATCTTTTCCAGAGGCAAATGTAAATGATGGATACTATACACTTGGTACAAAAAATTTAACAACTTCTCCATTAGGCGGATTAACAGTTGGAATTGATGATGAAAGTATTATTCTTCCTAAAGAATTTAACTTAAGTCAAAATTATCCAAATCCATTTAATCCGACTACAAAAATTAATTTTTCACTTCCAATAGCTTCATATGTTGAATTGACTGTATTTAATATACTCGGTGAAGTTATTGAAGTATTAGTTAATAGAAATTTAAATGCTGGTTATCATTCAATAAATTGGAATGCTGATAATTTCTCTTCCGGAATGTACATTTATAAAATTAAAGCCGTTGCAACTGATGGAAAAGAATTTATTAAAACCCAAAAAATGATGCTGCTCAAATGATATAAAAATAGAAATTAATTTGTGCTGTTTTGAATGGAGCTTGTATAATTTGCAATTATTTAAGCTCCATTTTATTATTATTACATAATTTAATTCAATTTAAGTTTTATACATCATTATATCCTGCCAATTTGATTTTATGTCAAGTAGAGTTTTCAAAATTAATGAAGTTGGTGATGTTTTATTTAGACATAGCTATAAAGCGCGCTATCTTAGTATTTCTATGAAACCATTTATAGGTGTACGTGTTTCTGTGCCTGTTGGGATGAGTTATAGTAGTGCTGTACGAATGGTGAATGGCAAAAAATCCTGGATCATTCAACATCTTAATAAGATGAAAGAATTTGAAAAGCAGCAAACCATATTTAACGAACATTCAGATTACTGTACTAAATCACGCAAACTTTACTTAAAGCAAGCCGATAGAAAAAATATTTCTGTTAGGTTGTCTGAAGGGAAAATTAATGTTCTATATCCAACCGAATTGAACTCTGATTCCCGTGAAGTGCAAAATGCAATACGAAAAGGTATTGAAAGAGCTTTAAAAATTGAAGCCAAGTTATTTCTTCCTGACCGTGTAAAATCATTGGCAAGTAAATTTTCATTTAAGTTCAATAAGCTTTCGCTAAAAAATATCAAATCTAGATGGGGTAGCTGTTCAAGAAATAATAATATCAATCTTAGTGTTCATCTTATGCGTTTACCTGCGCATTTAATTGAATATGTTATATTACACGAATTGGCTCATACCATTCATCATAATCACAGTCCGCATTTCTGGAATTTATTAAATGATATTACGGGTAATGCTAAGTTATTAGATAAGGAATTACGTAATTATAGAATATCAATTTATTAGCTTCAATAAAATCTCAAACTAAATCGCTTAGTTTTATTCCGTTCATTTTAAAAAAATAACCGCTCACAACAAATCATTTCTAAACTTGTTCCTTTCAGAATAATTTTGCCAACAGTAATTTATCGCAATGAAAGGATATAAAAATGCTAAGATATTTTTTACTACTAAGCCTTATTATTAGTTATAGTTTAAAAGCACAGAATTCATTTTCCTCAGTTGATAAAACAATTAAAGGATATGTTGTTGATTCTTTATCTGAATCAGTATTACCTTTTGCAAATATCACTTTGCACAATAATTCTGATTCCACTTTTATAACCGGAGTATCTTCTGATTCAAAAGGAGCTTTTGAGATAACTAATATTTCTGACGGTAGTTATTATCTTAAAATCAGTTTTGTTGGATATGACACAAAGTATGTTTCTGATTTGAACTTAAAAAATAATAATACTCAAGTAGACCTTGGAAAAATAGCACTTGCAAAAACTGCTTATGAAATTAACGGTACAGAAGTATTGGGCGAAAAAGTAAGCGAAGAACTACATTTAGATAAAAAGGTTATTAATGTCGCACAGAATTTATCAGTCCAGGGCGGTACAGCACTTGATGTCTTGCAAAATCAACCCTCAGTACGTGTTGACCCCGATGGAACTGTTTACTTACGCGGAAGCTCTAACTTTACAATTCTAGTAAATGGAAAACCTTATCCACTTCAGGGATCTGATGCATTAAAACAAATTTCTGCAAACACGATTGAAAATATTGAATTAATTACTAATCCTTCATCAAAGTATGATGCTGAAGGTTCAGCCGGCATAGTAAACATAAATTTAAAAGTTCAGAAAGATCTTGCTTTAAGCGGGATACTAAATTTAAACAGTGGAACAGGTGATAAGTATAACGGCGATTTTTCTTTCAGTTATAATAAAGATAAATGGAGTCTTACAAGTGGACTTGATTACCGTGATAATACATTTACAAATGAACAGGATATCCAAAGAACATCATTCATAAATAATCAAAATTTATTTAATGATTCATATATAAATATTCGAAATAAAAGAAAACAATATTCATTCAGAGGCGGCGTGGATTATACTGCTGATACTAAAAATGCACTGGGAATTTCATTTAGTGCCGGTTCGATCGATATGAACGGCAGCTTAAATACTAAAGTCTCAAATCAGCAAATTGGTTCCACAAATTATTCGTTAATTAATAATATAATGAATATTCCTGTTGATTATTTCAATTCAACATTTACTTATCAGCATAAAATAAATCCGGATATCAATGATATAAATTTTGAGCTAACCTATAACTTTGTGAAATTGTTGAATGAACAGTTGACTATTGAAAATCAGTCTGATGAAAACTACAACAATTTACTGAACTTGCTGAACAGTACTATTTTTACAAACGATAGTAAAAGAAATGAAGGGCGAACAAAACTAAACTATAAACATAAGTTTGATGAAAGTAATACGTTTGAATCAGGAGTTCAGGCAAATTATTCATATAGAAATTTTGATCTTATAAATAAAATTTATGATGAAAGCGTGCAGGATTATGTAATTGATAATAATTTAACCAATTCATTTAATCTTCGTAATAATGTTTATGCTGGATTTGTTTCATACACTTCTAGTTTTGAAGGGTTTGATTTTATGGTCGGATTACGAGGCGAATATATGGATCGATTTCTAGATCAGAGAACTCTTGATGAATCATTTGAGTTTAATAAAATGGATTATTTTCCGTCAGCTAGTATTTCAAGAAAAATTGATGATCATCAGATTCAGTTAAGTTATAGTAAGCGAATTAATAGACCTAATGAAAATATGCTAAATCCATTTGCATTTTATTCTGATCCAAATATTACAATATCAGGTAACCCAAGATTAAAACCAGAATATATCGATGCGATAGAATTAAATTATCAAAAAATGTTTGGCGATGTATTTGTTTCGGCTCAAACTTATTATAGAAAGTCTGAAGATTCTTTTGAGCAGACATTTTCTGTTGACTCCACTGGAAAATTGAATATTATTTTTGATAATTATGGGAACTCTGATGTTTATGGTGCGGAAGTTTCAACTAGTTTTTCAATTGCGCAAATATTTAAGTTCGATCCATCAATAAATCTGTTTCAAACCAGTATTGATGGTAATGTTGCGGGACAAAAAGTTGAAAAGGAATTTTTTAACTGGTCTGCAAGACTTAATGCAAGTGTTACGATATCTGCAAGCACAAGATTTCAGTTATCAGGCAATTATATGAAGTTTATAGATGCTCAATCAGTCTCAGAACCATTTATGATGATTAGTGCATCCTTAAGACAAGAGTTTCTTGATAAGGCTGTTTCTTTAACACTTCAGGCGAGAAATTTATTTAATGCATCTGATATGAAGTTTAACACGTCAGGTTCAAATTTTACAGGCTCAGCATTTATTCAACCTGAAGCACCTGTGTTTACATTATTGTTTAGTTACAATTTTAATAACTTTAAGCGGGTACAAAGGCCAAATGATAATGTTGACATCCCTACCGGATTATAAATAAAATTAAAAAAGAAAAAGCCTGTTTTGTAAACAGGTTTTTTCTTTTTAAACTAACCTGAATTTATTTAGACTAACATTTTATTTAATGTTTAATTGCACCCAACCTTTTTTAAGTAACTTTGGTCTAACGAATAGTTAAAAGATAAATAGATGACACTTAGCGACAACGAACTAATTATAAAAGCTCAAAATGGAGAAGTATTGGCTCTTGAGGAATTGATATATCGTTACGACAAAATGGTATTGAGAATTGCAATGAAATATACGGGCGATTCAGACGATGCTAAAGATATTTATCAAGAAGTATTTATTCGTGTCTATAAAAACTTATCCGGGTTTCAGTTTAAAAGCGAGTTTTCAACATGGTTATTCAGAATCGCTACAAATGTTTGCATTAATTTTAAACGAAAAACAAGCAGACCAAATCACTTTTCGCTGGATGATGAAGACAATTCAGCTGCGATTTCATCTATACCGGAAGATGAGAGTCAATTACCAGATAATGTTTTTATTAATTCCGAATTTGGAGAAAAGATTAATGAAGCATTAAAATCTTTATCACCAAATCAAAAAATGAGTTTCTTGTTAAAACATCACGAAGGTTACAAGATAAGAGAAATAGCTGATTTAATGAGTTGCAAAGAAGGAACAATTAAAAAATATCTTTTTGAAGCTGTTAGAAAACTTAAAGTGCAGTTAGAAGGTTGTTATTAATTATTATTTAATGGTTAAATCGATGGAACATAAAGATTATAAAGAAATGATTCAGTTTTATTTGTATGATGAACTGGATGAGATTAGTATAAAAATATTTAAGGAGCATATTAATGTTTGTAATGAGTGCAGCCAGGAATTAGAATTATATAAAAAATTATTTTCTAAGATTGAAAAAGCTGCTATTGATACGGTTGATCCAAAATTATTATTGGAAGCAAGAGCAGAATTACGCGGTTACATCAGAGCTCAAAAAAATAATGTTCCTATTTTTAAGAAAATATTTGATTCTATTGCTTCATACATTTCCAAACCTATGGGTTTTGCTGTTAGTGGAATCTCAGTTTTAGTCTTTGGAATATTTATTGGATATTCAATCTTTAAAGAACCTTTACCAGGGAATATGAAAAATGATGCTTCTCTAAATAAGCAAATAAAAATCAGCAATATAAATTTTATTGATCCAGATCCATCTGATGGACAGGTTGAGTTTACTTTTGATGCAATAAACTCCGGGCACATTAAAGGTAAAATAGATAGCCCTGAACTTCAAAGTATTTTAACTTATGCTGTGCTTAATGAACAAAATCCCGGTACTAGATTAAACTCAATTAATGTTTTAAATGCAGCACAAAAAACAAAAACAGACGATGAAATTAAAAAATCAATAATGAAAGTTACGATGTTTGATGAAAATCCTGGCGTTAGAAGAGAAGCATTAGTAGCGTTAAAAGAAATTCCATTTGATGAGGAAATAAAAAACACTTTCCTTTATGTTCTGCTAAACGATACAAGTTCTGGATTGAGAATAGAAGCTATTAACTCTCTTGTTGAAGCCTCGAAAAAAGGATTTAGTTTCAGTAAAGATGATATTTCTACTTTACAAAAAAATACCCAGTTGGATGAAAATAATTACATAAAATTTCAAGCAAATAATATTATTAAGGAGTATTAAAATGAAAGCATTTATAACCGAATGGTTTGTTTTGATAGTTTTATCATTTGTTTTAAGCGGACTAATAAGTTTTACAAACGCAGCAGACAAAGAAAAAACATTTAGTGTTTCTAAAGGTGATCAACTAGTTGTTTCTGTTTCAAATGGCAATATTACAATTTCACCTTGGAATAAAGATCAAGCACATATAACAGTCAAAAATATAGATGAAGATGATTTAAACGATCTTAAAATTGAGCAGCATGGAAATAAAGTTATTGTTGAATTTAATGGTCAGGATTCTGATGATTTTGTTTTAGAAGTATTTCTTCCGGAAAATTTTAACTTAGATTTATCAAGTGGTGCAGGCAATATAACTTTTAACGGAAAGATTTTAGGTAAAGTTGATGTTTCAACAGGTGGTGGAAATGTGAAGTTGCAAGATGTTGGTGATAGACTAAGTGTATCTACTGGAGGTGGAAATATTTCAGTAGGAAATATATTTGCGGAAACTGAAATTGTTACTGGCGGCGGAAACATTAACATCGGTGATATTAAAAGCAGAACAGAAGTTTCAACCGGTGGCGGAAACATTTCAATCGGTAATATTGGTGGAAATGTTGAAGTATCAACTGCCGGAGGTATTATAAGTGTTGGAAAAGTTACTGGAAACGCTGAACTTTCAACTGCTGGTGGTAACATTAATTTGGAAGGAGCCTCTGGAAAAGTTGAAGTGAGTACAGCCGGTGGTAATATTAATCTCAAGAATATTTCAGGTTCTGTAGATGGAAATACTGCTGGTGGTAATATAGTTGTTGAACTAAACTCAAACATTACTGGCAATTGTGAGCTTAACACAGGAGGTGGCGATATAAGCCTAACTTTACCAGCTGATGCAAAAGTTGGAATTGATGCAAATGTATATGTTGGTAAAAATGTTCCCGAATCAGAAGCAAATAAATTTATTAAATCTGATTTTGAAGAAGCAACAGTTAATTTTACTAAAGGTGGATTTAATAAGAAATTTCTGGTTAATGGGGGCGGTTCGATAATTGAATTGAATACTGCTAGTGGTAAAATTAAAATCAATAAAAAGTAAAAGTTTATTTCTTCCGCCTGGTTATCTTAGTAATATTTCCAGGCGGAATATCGATATTTAACCGTTCATCATTCGACATAACCTTTTCTAAAAATCAAAATTAAATAAGTTCTTAAATAATTTAGTATTGCATACAAAATCATTTTCAGATACTTTTTATGTGTATCAAATTATTAACGATATGATAAATTTATAATCATTTAACAAGGCTCAAATAGAAATATGAAAATAATCACTAGTACCTTATTAATTATCATTTTTATTTGCTCAAATTTATTCGCTTCAAAAAATGATTCAACGCAATCAGTTACCTCATACAAGCTAAACGAACAATTTATTGTAGATGGTATTTTAAGTGAAAGTGTATATTTAAATCCTGCAGTCACTTCATTTACACAAAAAGATCCTAAAGAAGGTAATCCCGTTTCTGAAAAATCTGAAGTTTGGGTTTCACACGATGATAACAATATTTATATAAGCGGCCGATTTTCAGATTCTAATACTGATTCAATAGATGTAACGTTGATGCGCCGTGATAATGTTGTTGAGTCTGATTGGTTTTTTGTTTATCTGGATACCTACAACGATGATAGATCCGGCTATTTCTTTGCAGTAAATGCTGGCGGATCGATTGCCGATGGTATTTTATACAATGATAGCTGGGATGACGACTCCTGGGATGGTATCTGGGAAAATAAAACTGCAGTTGATGAAAATGGCTGGAATGTTGAGATAAGAATTCCTTTTACTCAATTAAGATTTAATGAGTCAGAGAAAATGACTTGGGGAATTAATCTCAATAGAGATATAAAACGTAAACACGAAATGTCTTTTTATGTTATGGTTCCCAAAAAGGAAAGTGGTTTTGTTTCTAAATTTGCAGATTTAAAAGGTCTGGATGGAATTAAACCTAAACAGAGATTTGAAATACTTCCGTACTTCGTACAAAAAGCTCAATATCTTGTGCACGATGAAAATGATCCATTCTATAAATCAAACCAATATGCAACATCAATCGGAGCTGATTTAAAATTTAGTCTGGGCAGCAATCTAAATGTTGATGCAACAATCAATCCTGATTTTGGACAGGTAGAAGTTGATCCAGCGATTGTAAACCTTTCAGCTTATGAAACTTTTTATGAAGAGAAACGACCTTTTTTTATAGAGGGTTCAAACATATTTACTTTCGGGTTTGGTGGTGCAAATAATAATTGGGGATTTAATTTTGGAGTTCCGGAATTATTTTATTCAAGAAGAATTGGAAGATCTGCACAAGGAAATGTTACAACACCGGGTTATGTGGATTTCCCTCCTGAGACAAGAATTCTTGGTGCAGCAAAGTTGTCTGGTAAAATTGATGAAACATGGTCCATTGGTATTCTCAGTTCACTTACTGAGAGAACCTATGCAACAATACAATCTGATATTGGCGAAAGATTTGAAGAAGAAGTGGAGCCATTAACACATTATGGAGTTTTCAGAACACAAAAAGAGTTTAATTCAGGCAAGCAGTCAATAGGATTTATTTTCACATCAGTTAATAGAGATCTTGGTAAAGAAAATCTTAAAGACCGGTTGAGTAATCAGGCATATACTTTTGGTTTAGATGGCTGGAGTTTTTTGGATGATGATGAAACTTATGTTGTTACAGGATCGGTTATCGGTTCATATACTTCGGGCACAGAAAATTATTTGTTAAGGTTACAAAAGCAGCCTTACCGTTATATGCAAAGACCGGATAAAACTTATATGCTGTTGGATAGTAGTTTAACATCAATCGGTGGATATTTTTCTCGTGTTATGATAAATAAACAAAAAGGTAATTTTTATTTAAATGCTGCCTTAGGATTAATTTCTCCCGGATTTGAATATAATGACCTAGGTTCACAATGGATGGCTGATAGAATTAATGGACATCTAGTTACTGGCTATAGATGGTACGAACCTGATGATATATTTAGAAACAAAAGTGTTTACATTGCATATAACCGAACTTCAGATTTTGAAGATAATATTTCCAGAAGCGGATTTTATTTAAGTTCTAATTTTCAGTTTGTTAATTATTGGGGATTAAATTTTAACTCATCTTACAACTTTAAATCTGTTTCAACAAATCTTACTCGCGGCGGAGCTAAAACAAATATGCCATCAAATGTTTCTTTAAATTTTAGTGCATATTCAGATAGCAGAGAAAAAATAATATTTTCACCTTATTTTAGTTATTGGGTTAATGAGCTAGGCAGCAATGAGAAATACTTTGGATTAGAATTTGAATGGAAACCAAGTTCACAAGTCAGTTTTTCTGTGGGACCTGAGTATGGCTTTAACTATACATCTTATCAATGGGTTGGTAATTTTTCTGATCAATATGCAACCAATACATACAACACACGCTATGTTTTTTCTCGTTTAACTCAAAACACATTATCAGCAAACATAAGATTAAATTGGATATTTACGCCAACACTTAGTTTGCAGTTGTATATGCAGCCTCTTTTATCTGTTGGTGATTACAAAGATTTTAGAGAATTAATAAATACACCCACATTAGATCATAAATTATACGGAAGTGAAAATACTTCTATTAGTTATGATCAGGAGTCCAATACATACACAGTTGATCCTGATGCAAATGGACCGGCAGCGCAATTTAGTTTTTATAACCCTGATTTTAATTTTAAATCTTTACGCGGTAATATTGTTTTAAGGTGGGAAGCGCTTCCTGGCTCAGTTTTCTATTTTGCATGGACAAACAGCAGAACGAATTTTGAAAATCCAGGTGAATTTAGCTTTAAAAATGATTTTTCAAATCTGTTAAAATCAGAATCTGATGATATATTCTTGGTTAAATTTTCTTACTGGATTGATATTTAGAAATAAAAAAGGCACGATATTAATCGTGCCTTTATTGTTAGTTTTTATTACCGCTGTATTACTTCATCAACATCATTTTATTGGTTTGAGTAAAGTTTCCAGCAGTCATTTTATAAATGTACATTCCACTTGCAAGATTACTTCCATCAAAATCAACATAATGAGATCCGGCTGTAACAAAATCATTAACTAATTCCATTACCAACTCACCGGTAACTGAGTAAACAGAAATGGCTACTTTGGAATCAAAAGGAATTGTGTAATTTATTTTTGTAGTTGGATTAAATGGATTAGGATAGTTTTGTGATAAACTAAATGTTAATGGAGTTGTAACTTCAACTTCAATTGTATTTGAATATGAATACTGACCATTAAAATCTATTTGCTTTAATCTGTAACTATGATAACCAGCAGAAACTTCAGTATCCGTGTATGAATAAAATTGTTTTTCTGTGCTGGTTCCTATACCAGGAATGAAGCCAATCTTTGTGAATTCTCCTTTAACTCCTCTTTCAACTTCAAATCCACGGTTATTTATTTCTGTAGCAGTTATCCATTTTAAAAGGACACTACCCTCAATATAATTTGCACTGAAAGAAATCAGCTCAACCGGGACTGGAATTGAAGCTTCGTCAGCACCTTTATATGGAGCTGTTGTGCTTCTTGTATCCCCATCAATATCGGTTATGATTCCTGCAATCGGGGTTCCGGCAAGATCGACGTCCCCATTAGATAAACCGGTTAAATGAAGATCAGAAGCTGAAACAAAGTTTACAGATTTGCTAACCGAATTAATATCCTGTAATGTTACTTGCCAAGCTGCTAGATCAGCATAAGTTGTGCCTTGATAATTAACCAGATTCTGATTTGAGAAAAGAACATTGTAATTAGATGTAAGCACAGAAGTTGCCGGAATTAAACCAATGGCCGAAGAACCTGGATTACCAGAATGATTATTAATTATAATATTGTTTTGTAAATCAATATTCACAGGTCCTGTGCCATTTGTATGATTACCAACTGCATGGCTAGTAAGTGTGGATAAATTATTGTTTATTAATATTGTATTAAAATAGGCTTTAATATTTCCCATATTTCCAGCAGAGCGCAGACCGATACCATAAGTACTTCCTATTTCATCTGCTGCACCAATATTAATCATATTATTAAACACACTAATTATATCCGTTGTATCAAAAGCATTGCCGGCAAAAGCAATACCCATAACATATGTACCAGCGACATTAGCTTTTTCAAGGATATTAATTTCATTATCACTGATAATTAAACTACCTGTGCTTCCGGTGATATATACACCATGAATATAATTATTAGTATTTACTGCTGTAGTTGGTAAAACATTAATAGAGTTACCAATTATCTCGCTATCTTCAAGATAAATTGTTGCAACACCGCGCGTTCCGCAATAAATCTCATTATTAATTATTTTAAACTGGTTTGCATTGCCACCACCGCCCCATGGTGCTAATCCATCTCTTCTTACCGGACGTTCTGCCGTACCGATTTGACAGTTCACAACTTCAAAATTTACAACTCCACCAAGATCATTTATTACAGCACCGTATCGGAAATTAGTCTGTCCAACAACAATGTTTTTGACAATGAGGTTCTTGAGAACAACATTATCAGCATCTGCATTATTTATCGTAAAAGGAACATCTACAACTGGTGTTACCTGTTCTGTTGTTACAAGTAAGTTGCGGCTATCTGTCCCATTATTACTTCCGTCAAATGTAACATATCCCGCATTGAATCCTATCATATACGGTCCGTTTCCAACAGAAGTACTGGCTGTAACAATTAGTGTAACATCTCTGCCGGATGCAGGTTTAATAACTACATTATTTGTCGATGTAAATTCACCATTAAAAGAGAATGAATTTTCTCTTAAAGTATCTGCATCTAAGATTAAATTAATTGTTCCATTAACCAAACCAGCATTTAATTCACTAACAGCTTCGTTAAGGGTAGAAAATCCTTGTGGATTACTGCCTTGAGGTATATAATAATCACCTGCAAATTGAGTTCTTAAATCAACCTGGTAAGCACCAAAACCATTATTTGTTGAAAGTACATAAATATTGAAAAGGAACTCGCTAACTTTTTGGAAAGATACATCACCAAGACCACCTGCAGAGGTTGCTCCTAATAAAGGAGTAGTTCCAAAAACTGATGATAATGTAGGATCTCCACCGGGCACTTTAATAATCTTAGCATTATTTGCACTAACGAGCAGATCATTAGCAACAACAAATTCACTTCCTGCGAAAAGATTTAAATATTTAATTGCACTTCCTGAAGTACCCAGAACAGCATTAGGAATTGCGCTAATTAGTGTGCCTGTTGATGAAAACTTTTGTGCATTCATACCGTGAGCATTAAAATAAAAACTTCCATCTCCTAAAGGACCAACTGCAGCACTTGAAAATGATGTTAATGTACCAACTGATAAAACCTGAGCAGTAAAAGTTGTTCCATTATCAGTTGTTGTAAACTTTACAACTTCACCTGTTGAATTAGCTGCTGCAGCCCATATTATAATTGAATTATCAGCAGTTGAACCTGTAACTGTAAATTTATCACCCAATCTCATTGCTGAAGGAGAAGTATAATCTATAACTAATTGGGGTGCTGAAAGTTCTGTAACATATTTATAAACTCTAAATGTGGACGTTGTAGCATTTAATGTTAGGTTACCAACAAAAATGATTCCGTCTGTAGAAACTTCAACATCATTGACTGGATAAAAACCACCAGTAAGACCTGTAGTATCAAGCTTAGCAACTGAATCACCAGTTGCGGCGTTGTATACAAAAATTTGTTTGCCGTTAAACGCAGCGTTTCGGTTTACAACATAAAGACGGTTATTACCGCCTACTAAACCGTAACCGATTCCTCGTGTTGTACTCCCTGACTCCCAAACGGGTTTGGATCCAGCAGTTGCTGATTTTTCCCAAAGGGTTGTCACTTGAGTATATGCTAAACTAGCAAAGCAAATCAGTGCAAAGATCGTTAATAACATTTTTTTCATGAGATCCTCACTTATTAGATATGATTTTAAGAAATGAATTAATTAAAAATTTCATAAGTCGGGTTGCGTAAACTTTTTTTGAAATAGTTTTTTAGAACCTATATATAAACTTAAAAAATTTTACTTGTAAATCCAGTAATCATTGAATGATTATAATTTTAGAATTTTAATAAATATTGCTATTTGTAAACGAACAAAACCTCATAAATAAATGATTACTTATTTGAGAAGTTTTATCCCTATCAAGATACTTGATGTTACACTTACATTATTATAATTTGAATACAATAAAAACAAACATTCAAAAATGATATGCCTAAATACAAATTAAGTATTAATAAAAAAGATTATGAAGTAACAGTGGAAGCCGGTACTCCACTACTATGGGTTTTGCGTGATAATCTTAATCTAACAGGAACAAAATATAGTTGTGGCGAAGGATTGTGCGGTTCTTGCACAGTACACATTAATGGCAAAGCTGAAAGGTCTTGTGTAACAAATATTGAAGATGCTGAGGGAAAAGTTATTACTACAATTGAAGGACTTGCTGAGAATCCTGAACATCAGATATTTAAAGTGTGGAAAGAAATTGAAGTATCCCAATGTGGATATTGCCAGCCCGGACAAATAATGACTTTGGCCGCTATGCTGGATTCAGGTAATAAGCCTTCACGGCAGGAAATAGATAATACAATGTCAACAGTACTTTGCAGATGTGGAACTTATCATCGTATAAGAAAAGCTGTTGATAAACTTGTGGAGGAAAAATAATTATGAAGAATAAAAGTAAACAAACAAGACGTAAATTTATTAAAGTTGTCGGAATGAGTGGAAGCGGATTAATGTTAGCATCATTTATTCCATTTAACAATATACTTGCAAATATTGGCGATGAACCAAAAATATTTGCTCCAAGTGTTTTTCTAAATATTGATTCTAATGGAGTTGTAACGATTATTTTTCATAGATCTGAAATGGGGCAGGGAATTAAAACCTCATTACCAATGCTTGTTGCTGAAGAGTTAGAAGTTGATTGGGAAAAAATAGTTATTGTACAATCAGATGCTGATAAAAAATATGGAAGTCAATCTACCGGTGGCAGTACAAGTATCAGAAGAAATTGGGAACCATTGCGTATTGCTGGTGCAACCGCTCGTGTTATGTTGATTTTAGCAGCAGCTAATAAATGGAAAACAGGTATTGAAAACTGTTATGCTGAAAATGGTTTTGTGATCAACAAAAATAACGGGCAGAAATTCTCTTATGGAGAACTTGTCGAAGATGTATCAAAACTTACTGTTCCTTCAGATGTAAAATTAAAAGATTATAAAGATTTTAAATTAATCGGAAAAAGAGTTCCGCGGGTTGATACACCTGATAAAATTTATGGTAAAGCAATATTTGGAATGGATGTTGTTGTTCCGGGAATGTTTTATGCCGCTGTCAGTCGTTGTCCTTCATTTGGTGGTACCCTGAAAAGTTTTGATGCCTCAAAAACAAAATCTTTACCAGGTATAATTGATGTTGTTCAAATACCAAGTGGTATTGCCATAATTGCAGATTCAACATGGCACGCATTTAATGGTCGGGATGCATTAGTAGTTGATTGGAATTTGGGACCACACGCAAATGTAAATACAGAAATCATTCGCAGTGAAATGACTAAGCATTTAAAGGAGGATGGAGCTGAGTTTGAAAACCGTGGTAATATAAATACCGATATAAAAGATGAATTAAAACTCGAAGCTGTTTATGAAGTTCCGTTTATCGCACATGCACCAATGGAACCTATGAATTGTGTTGCAAAATATGTAAATGGAAAAGCTGAATTATGGGCGCCAACTCAAAATGCGCAGAATGCACAAAGCGAAGTAGCAAATGCATTAAGTATACCTGAAAGTGACGTAACTGTTCATATAACTTTAATGGGTGGAGGATTTGGACGAAGACTTGTGAGTGATTTTGCAGTTGAAGCTGCAGAAATTTCTAAAGCTTGTGGCAAAACTGTTAAGCTAACCTGGACTCGTGCAGAAGATATGAAGTTTGGATATTACCGCCCGCCAAGTATGAATGTATTAAAAGGATCAGTTACAAAGGAAGGCAAACCAGCAAAATTTTATCATCACGTAATTGCTCCATCAATAACTCAGATGAGATTTAATAAAGATCTTACGGCAGAAAAATCTGAAATAAAAGAGGGGACTGTAAATCTTGAGTATAAAATTCCTAATCTAAAAATTACGGGTACTCTTATCCCAACTCATGTTCCAATTTCCTGGTGGCGCTCTGTTTATAATTCTCAAAATCCATTTGCGGTTGAATCATTTATTGATGAAATGGCATATGCCGCAAAGAAAGATCCTTATCTTTTTAGAAAAGAAATGTTGCCTCCTGATTCAAGGCTTACAAATGTTATGAATATTGCTGCAGAAAAATCAGGTTGGGGAAAAAAACTTGAACCTAATAAAGGAATGGGGATTGCAATATCCGCAGGATACGAAAGTTATTGTGCACAGGTTGCTGAAGTTACGGTTGAAAAAAATCAGTTAAAGATAGAGAAATATGTTGCTGTAATAGACTGTGGAGTAGTTATTAATCCTGATTCCGTTGAAGCACAATTGGAAGGTGCAATTGTATTTGCATTATCTGCTGCATTAAAAGGTGAGATTACAATAAATAAAGGCGGTGTTAAAGAAAGTAATTTTGATGATTATCCAATTTTAACTTATGATGAAACACCGGTAATTGAAGCACACTATATAAAAAATGCTTTTAAAGTCGGCGGTGTTGGAGAAGTTGGAATTGCTGCCTGTGCTCCTGCTTTGGTAAATGCAATCTTTGCCGCAACAGGAAAACGAATTAGACGATTACCAATTAATCTTAGTTAACTTTTTTTAAAAATAGACACAATAAATTTTTGATCACACAAGAACAAGCATTTAACATTGCCAGAAGCATCGTGCCGGATATTGAATTAAAGGGTATCAGAATTTCTGATAAATTATCCGATAATAGAAAGCTTGCTAAACTTCCCGCAAATTGCTGGTACATAAGCTACTTTCCTGTTCCAATGAATTACTTAAGTTGTTCAAGTGCCGGAAATATTTTTTTATGTGTAAGTAAATCAAACGGTGAAATTCTCTTTCATAATAATCTATAATGAGTTATCAATTTATTTTATTAAACTAATCCGGAATTATAGTGGTAAATAGTTTAAGTGCTTTCAGATTAATTATAGAAATACAGAGTAAAGTTGAACCTTTATCCAATCCGGTTCTGCAAAATATTGCATCAATTAATTTTCTGCACTTCGCAATATTTTTATTCCTAATTTCTTCAGCAGTATTGATTACAGTAAGCTTAGCTACAGAAAAACCAGATGAAGAAAAATTAAAAGGAATAGTTTATGCCAAAGACTCACTCAATATAATAGATAAATGGAGAAACATAAATATTGGTTTTTCAGTCCTATTAGTTGCGGTGGTTGCACTTCTTTGGTGGAGTTTTAGGTAATAACCCAGTAAGTGCAGATTTTTGTATCTGCACTTACCAAAACAATATCACTTCAAAACAATCATTTTAAGAGTCTTAGAAAATCCATTTGCAGTTACCTGATAAAAATAAATACCGTTAGAAAGTTTAGAAGCATTAAAATTTATCTCATAACTTCCAGCAGTTTGTTGTTTATTGATTAGCGTTTCTATTTCATTTCCAAGTACATCAAAAACTTTCAATGATACATTGCTCTCATCTGGTAAACTATATCTAATTACTGTAGAAGGGTTAAATGGATTTGGATAGTTTTGTTCCAGAGAATAATTATCAGGTGAAATTAAGTTAATTTTTATTTCACTTGAGTATGAATAATCTCCGTTAAAATCAATTTGCTTCAATCTATAACTGAGCGTAACCTTGTTTGACATTGAAAGGTTATCAATGTAAATATATGATTTATTTTCAGCAGTCGTTCCATTTCCTTCTACAAAGCTAACTGTAAACCATTCATTATTATCAATTTTTCTATGAACCTCAAAACCTTTGTTATTTAATTCAGTGGCTGTTTGCCATTTCAATTTAACTCCATTTGTTACTGTCTCCGCTGTAAACGAAGTTAACTCAACTGGAATTATTGTTACATTTATCGCCGCCTGATTAGAATATCCGGATTGATTTGAAACATCATAAGCTTTAATACGATAAGTATAAAAAGCGGTGTCAGAAATAAAATCTGTAAAATTAGTAACGTTTGCATCAACTGAATCTATCGTGACAAACACTTCTGTTAAATCTGTTTGTCTTTCAATTATAAATCCTGTTTCATTGTTTGAATTATCTTTCCATTGTAAATTTATCTCTCCATTTACCTGGCTGTTAATCCTTAAATATGAAGGGGCAACAATTAGGGCAGTAGGTGTAAATCTGTATATCTTTCCGTTAAATGATAATACATATAACTCTTGATTTTGATCAACTCCAAAAGAAGTAACCGAACCTGGTGCAGTTAGTAGTAAATTGTTGATTGCAGGATTAACTCCATCGTATTCTAATGACCAGATCTTTGCCATAACATAATCTGCATAAATATATTTTCCGTAAAGATCTGGAAGATTTGGTCCGCGATAAACATATCCTCCTGTAATAGAAAACCCAACAGAATGCGAATACTCCCAAATTGGAAATTCATAGGTTCCATTACAGCCGGTCAAATTATATGGGTCATTGCCTTCATAACATTTCCAACCGTAATTTTTTCCATTCTGAATAATATCAATTTCTTCCCAGCTGTTTTGCCCAACATCGCCGCACCAAATATTTTCAGTTATCGGATCGATACTAAATCTCCATGGATTTCTTAATCCATATGCAAAAATTTCTTTTCTTACCGAGCCCGAGCTATCAACAAAAGGATTATCAGAAGGAATTCCATAGTTTAATGGTGTTTGTGGATTGTCAACATCAATTCTTAATATTTTACCAAGTAATACAGAAATATTTTGTGCGTTATTCTGCGGATCACCGCCGGAACCACCATCTCCCGAGGCAATATATAAATATCCATCGTTTCCAAAAGCTAATTGACCGCCATTGTGATTTGTAAAAGGTTGATCATATTCGAGCAAAATTAATTCTGAATTTTTATCTGCTGAATCAGTATTTGTTGTTGATACACTGAATCTAGAAATTCTGGATTTAAGTGTTGTTCCAGTTGTGTAATTAACATAAAAATATCCGTTATTTTCATATTCAGGATGAAAAGCCAGTCCTAATAAACCTCGCTCACCACCAGAAACAACGCTGTCCGTTATATCAAGAAAATTTTTTGTCGAATTTACAGTTGCATCATTTTGAATAACTTTTATTGCCCCAAGTTGATCTACTATAAAGAGCCTGTCAGATAAATCTCCTGCGTGCTGTAAGTCAACTGCTCTTTGAAAAGTAAGATTTGGGAATGCATCCTGCAAAGTATATTGAGAAAACCCTCTATCACATAATAACGTGATTAAAATAATTAAAATAAAAGAATAACGAATGTTCATAATTCCTCTTTGATTATTTTGTTAGTGTTGGATAAGTTATAAATGCTCTATTCAGTATATAAAAACAAATTGATATTTCACAATTAAATTTTGGTTAATTAATGAAAATACTCTTTAGCTAAGAAAATGTGATCTTTTTTCATAAGTTTGATTTAACAATATTCATCTATAAATAAATTTTTTATTAAATCTTGGAATCAGTTAAAAGTATATTTTTTGTTTTAACAATCTTAGTGCTTTCTTTTTCGATAATAAAAAGAAATTTTGTATCTAATTCTTCCAAGTCTTATTTGATTTCTTCACTGTTTATTACTTTTATAATGATTTTTATAATTTCAATAAAACTTCATCATTTACTAAGAGAGCAATTTAATATTCCTAACACAATTACATATGCAGTTAGTTCAATACCTTTTGTTATCCATTTCCTTAAATTCAGGAATATAGTACTTGGAACTGCTCCTTATTTATTATTTATTTCAATATTATTTATTGGGTTTGCTGTTATTCTTGATCTTTTAACAGATGGAAAAATACTTGTGTTTTACTACTCAGATTTTATTGAGGAAATTTTAAGAATTCTTGGTGCAATGTTTTGGATGATTTACTTTATTTTTTATACTATAAAATTCAGAAAGTTATAAATGGAATCAGGAACTAAATATTTTTGGAATGATCTTAAATTATTTAACAACAATATTGCACTGGTAGATACAAGCACGAATAAAACTTTTAGTTATTCGGATTTACATAACGAAGTTGAGTTTCTTGTAACAAAAATTATTCTTGAAAAAAAAAGATTAATTTTTCTTTTTACCACAAATAACTTTGAATCTATAATTACATACATTGCTTCTCTAAAATCAGGTAACGCAGTTTTATTACTTGATGAAAAATTAAATGATGAAATTAGAAACGGATTAATCGAAAATTATAAACCCGATTTAATCATTACTTCAAATAATGTAGAGTCTGATGAGTATACTCACTCATTGGATTATCATTCATTAAAGTACTTTAAAAGAAATAAAACTATTGAAATAAATATTTATCAAGAATTAGCTGTACTGCTTTCAACATCTGGAACAACTGGTTCACCAAAGCTTGTAAGACTCTCTTATAAAAACATTCAATCCAATGCTGAATCGATTGCAGAGTATTTGCATATTGATGAAAACGAAAGACCAATCACAACTCTTCCAATTAATTATTCTTATGGATTATCAATTGTAAACAGTCATTTACTAAAAGGTTCGGCGATTGTTCTAACAGAAAAGACTGTTTTCTTCAGGGATTTTTGGAATCAATTTAATGAATACAAATGCACATCTTTTGCCGGTGTGCCTTACACATACACAATGCTTAAACGAATTGGTTTCGATAAAATCGAAATACCGACATTAAAATATTTTACACAAGCCGGCGGAAAACTTAGCGAAGAATTTATTAAACATTTCAACGAATATTCAATTGAAAAAAAAGTAAAATTTTATGTAATGTATGGCCAGACTGAAGCTACAGCCAGAATAACTTATGTTCCACCTGAAAAATTAAAGGATAAGATTGGTTCAATCGGCATTTCTATTCCAGGTGGTGAATTAAAGATTATGAATGATAGAGTTGAAATAACTGATCCAAATGGAGTAGGTGAAATTGTCTATAAAGGCAATAATGTAATGCTGGGGTATGCAGAAACTTTAGACGACTTATCTAAAGGGGACGAACTAAATGGTGTTCTTTCAACCGGCGATTTGGGTTATAATGATGAAGATGGATTTTTTTATGTTACCGGAAGAATGAAAAGATTTATTAAGATTTTTGGATTAAGAATTAATCTTGATGAAGTTCAAAAGATGATAGAAAATCATTTCAAAATTTCTGTTGCCTGTACTGGTAAAGATGAATTATTAAAAATATTAGTTCATTCTGATGATCATCTCACTGAAGTTAAAGTTAAAGAAGAAGTTATGAAGATGTACAAACTTAACTTTAAATCTCTTATTGTAAAGTCTGCAACAGAAATCCCTACTAGTAGTTCCGGCAAGTATGATTATAAAAAGATAAATGAAATGTTTGATCCTGAAGAGTGAGGTATAAAGATGACATCTTTCTAAAAGATGTCATCTTTATTAAAAATTTATCCTAAAGAAAATGGTTCCTGTCTAAGATATTCTGTTGTCTGTATTTTTTGTCTGATATCGTTTATCGTTACATCAACCTGAGATTGAGGAACATTTATAACCTTAGCAATCACATCAGATGAAACACCTTTTTCCCAGCCATCCCAAATACGATCCATAACCTCAAAAGGCATTTTGTAAAAGAACTCTTCCTGTGTTTGTTCAGCGCTGTAAGTATCAGTTGTTGGTGTGCGTTTTCTGATTTCTTCGGGAACTCCAAGAAATTCTGCTAATTGAAATACTTGTGTTTTAAATAAATGTGCAATTGGTTTAACATCAGCTCCGCCATCACCATATTTCACAAAAAAACCTTGTTCGTGTTCGTTTTTATTTCCAGTACCAATAACAGCATAATTTTTTGCTTCTGCATGATAATACAACATATTTGTTCTGCTTCTTTGTTTAAAATTAGAAGCGGCAACAATTTGTAAATACTCTGCTAATGGTAATCTTTGAGATTTTACTGTACCATCAGGAGCAATAATAGTCAGATAAAAAAGATTTAATTTTCCTTTAGCTTCTTTATCATCCTTAAGAACAATTTTCATCTTATAAGTTTTAGGATCATACTCCGGAAAAACACGTTTAACTGCTTCATCTCTTCGTTGATAACAACCAAATCCGTTAACTGCATCTGTTATATCTTCTAAGATATAAGGTACTTTAAATTTTTCACAAAGTAATGTTGCAAGTTCTTTGCTTTCAGGACTCGAATCTCTTTCAGGCATCATTATAGCAAGTACTTTATCAGGTCCAAAAGTTTTTGCACAAAGTGCCAGCACAATTGATGAATCAATTCCGCCGCTAACTCCTACTACAGCACCGCGCTTTTTAAGTTTAAATGCTACAGTATCTTTTAATGCAGCAGCTAATCTTTCAGTTTCAGCATTAGCATCTAAGTATATTGAATCCATTGTAAAATTCATCTTATCTCCAATAGTATATTAATTTATTTGATTTCTTTTATCTATGAATGTATTAAATCTATAATTATCAGGTACATTTAATTTTTTGTAATTTATAAAATCGTTATGTAAAAATTGTGTAGAAATAATTCCCGCAAGAGCCATATTATCTAATTCGCTTAAAGCTTCAGTTCTTTCAGCCTTTTTCATTAAAAGATTAACTTTGTCAGGATCAAAAACCCCGGCATTCCCAATTTCTTTTTCTGATAAAATAGTTTTTAAATCCAGTGATTTATTATTCAGAAAGCTATTTCTAATCGGTGCGCGGTAAGGATTTTTAGGACGATTAACAATGCGTTGAGGAAGCAAATCATTAAATACTTTTTTAAGTAAATATTTTTCGTTTAATCCTCTAATCTTAAACCTTGAAGGAACTGTTGCCATGTATTCTATTATACGATGATCAAGATAAGGAACACGTAACTCAACTGAGTTTGCCATAGCCATTCTATCGCCCTGTGAAGAAAGCAAATATCCGCTCATAAAAGTAATAATTTCAAGATACTGCGCTTTGTAAACATAATCCCAGCTGTCAAAATCTTTTGGTAGAATACTTTTCAAATCATCATAAGCATTGTAATCACCAATCTGCTCTTTAAGCTCATTAGAAAAGAAATTCTTTAATCGTGTATTATTATTCCACCTAACAATATGAGAAAAGAATGAATTGTTTGGATCATCAATTCCAAGTTTAAAGAATGACTGTAAAGTTTGGGCTAATCTTTTATCTTTAAAAATATATGGATAAAGTTTTTGTAAAAGTTTTGGTCTAAGTTGTGAATCTGGATCAACTGACCAGAATTTTCTTACTTTAGTTTCCTTAAAAATATTATAGCCGCCAAAAATCTCGTCCGCACCTTCACCGGTTAAAACAACTTTATAACCTTCTTCTCTAACTTTTTTAGAAAGTAAGTAAAGAGGCACAGGAGCCGCACGAATAATCGGCTTTTCACCATAATAAACAATATCAGAAAAGTATTTTCCGATATCTTCGTTTGTTGCGTGAACTTCTGAATGATTTGTATTTAGATGTTTTATCATCAGATGCTGGAATTCACTTTCGTCAAAACTTTCTTCCTGAAAAGTTATTCCAAAAGTTCTAAGATCATTATTAAAATAATTTTTAACAAAAGCAGTAATTCCTGATGAATCAAGTCCGCCGCTAAGATAACTGCCAACGGGCACATCAGCACGCAAACGAATACGTATTGAATCTTTCATCAAATCAGAAATCTCACTTGTAAATTCTGGGATTGATTTTTCTTCTGCTAAAAGATTTTTATTATATGGTAAACTCCAATAACGATTAATGGAAATTTCATTCCCTGGAGAAAACTTAAGATAATGGCCAGGAGCGAGCTCGTTAATATTCTTAAAAGCCGTCCTGCCCGGCAGATTTGTCCAGAAAGTGAAGACCTGATCTAAACCTATCGGATCAAATGATGTTGATGAATCTGATACTTCTATTATTGCTTTTGCCTCTGAAGCAAAAAGAAGTTTTTCGTTTTCAGTTTTATAAAAGAAGGGAAGAATGCCAACACGATCTCTGGCAGCAAAAAATTCCTTTGTAACTGAGTTCCATATAACAAATGCAAATTGCCCGTTAAGATCATCAAGACACTTCTCTTTTTTTTCTTCGTAAAGATGAAGAATAACTTCTGTATCGCTTGTGGTATAAAACTTATGTCCAAGTTTAATTAATGAATCACGAATTTCAGGATAGTTGAATATCTCGCCATTAAAAATGATCCAAAGAGTTTTATCTTCATTATGGATAGGCTGCGATCCACCGCTAAGATCAATAATACTCAATCTTGATTGCGCTAAGCCAACCCAATCATCAACATATACACCTGTCTCATCCGGTCCGCGATGACGCAATGCAAATGTCATTCGCCTTAGATGATCAGTATTGATTGATGCAGGATTCTTAAGATTTAAGATTCCGCTTATACCACACATTTAATTTAAGAAGCCTGGTTGTTTTTGGATAGTAGAAATTTTTCAATAGCAGTTAAGCTGGAAAAATTATCTTGAACTAATTCATCATCACTTACAGTAACCTTAAAGTTATCCTCGATGAAAGCAACAAGTTCAAGTACTCCTGTTGAATCAATAATCCCTTTTTCAAATAATGGAGTATCAACGGCTAACTTTGATGAATCTCCAAAAAGAAAATTATCAACTATAAATTGTTTAATTGTTTCTGAATATTGAATAGCATCACTCATATAAATTATACTTTACTCTAATGGTTAATTAATATTGATTATCTTTTTTTTCTTATTGGTCTTATCCCTTTTACGAATTCATCATAACTGTAATTAGAGGTAAGAGGAACAGTTAAAGTTGCTAATGGCTCAGGTGAAGGCATTCCAAATAATGTATTTGGTGGTACATTACGTGTAACAACTGTGCCGCCTTTAATAACAGCACCATCACCAATAATTACATTTGCAAGTATCAAACAATGCGGCCCGATAAAAACATTATTTCCAATTACTACTTTATCAGGATTATTTTTTTTTGGTGCACCAAAATAGGTGTGTGCAAAAATTGATGTCCTGAACCCTATTGTAGAATTATCGCCAATCGAAATACATTCCGGATGATTTTCATCAAGGTAAACATATTTGCTTATCCATACGTTTGTGCCAATTTTAACTCCCCGAATTCTATGAAGAAAAGGACGAAAAGAACCTCCAAAAGGAACAATCATAGCAAAGGTTTGTATTAATCGTCCAAAGACAATTTTAAGCATTTATTTATTTTCTTTGTTGTAATCGGGAATAATTTAGATTCTAAAAACAAAATAAGAATATTTAACCTTATAATGTAAAGCTTCAAGAAATTTGATATTGATCTAAAAACAATAATGCTGCTTCAAAAACCTTACCAAGAAGATATTTAATAGAAATAATCATTCAATAAAATCTTTACTAAAAAATGTTTCATTTTTCTAAAATTTCAGCAAATTCAACAATCAACGGATATATTGAAGATATGTGTAAGTTCTTGGTTTGTCTCAAATAAGAGCATATAAAAAATCTTCTAGTCTCTATTTGGTAAACCAAATAATAGAATTTTGAGTTACACAATAGTAAAAATCAAATATTCTAGTATTCAATTTTTTCAATTTGAATCGAATTAATGTTTCCTGCAGATGCAATTGCAGTTTTGTAATCTTTATGAATTAATATTTCTGAAATAAAAACAGTTTTTGTATTGTGGTTTTTAAATTCAGGTAAGAATATATCTAAGTTAATTTGATCTTCCAGGACATCAATTGTTTTTATATCAGGCATTAGACCGGTTCCAATTGATTTTAGCAAGGCCTCTTTTCTTGTCCAGATACTAAAAAACTTTTCAATGTTATTTTTTTCATGAGCGGAGTTCAACAAAAAATTAATTTCATTAGCTGTAAAAAAACTATTGGCCAGCTCAATATGATTTATAGAATAATTAATATATTCAATATCAATCCCAACATCTGTGTTTAAACAAAAAGCATAAACTATTTGATCACCTGAGTGAGAAAGATTGAATTTAAGATTTGAATACTCTGCTGGATCTAAAAAAGGTTTTCCAAATTCGTTAGTCAGGAACTTAATAAGTTTAGGATCTAAAGAAAGCAGTTTTCCAATAATATTTCTTAGCACTGATCTGGAAGTAATATACCGGTACTTATCATTTTCAAATTTAAACTTTTCAGATCTATCTAGTTCTGATGAAGATAAAAACCCATCAAGTATTATTTTTTTTTCAGAGATAGTGCTCATATCAAGAGTACAAATAATTATCTGATCGGGGTTTAATTTTAAGTTCATTGTTCTAAAAAAGATAGTAAAAACTGTAAGTTAACTTTGTAAATCTAATTTATATGTTCTGAAGAAAATGCAAAAACTTCATAACTTAAATCAAAAAAAGTCTAAAAACTTTTCCGAAATTCATGGAATAATTTTTATAAGAATTTTATTCAGTATGCAATTCATTTCCCAAAGTGATAATATTTGATTTAGATACAATATCTTGAGATTTGATTAACTAAAATTATACCTAAATGTTGGTAAAACCAGATGATTTTTAATAGTAATTTAACGTTATTTAATTTTAATGTGTTTTGGGACTGGCATTTGATTTGCCATTTAAAACGATAATTTTAGCTAAATTAAAGAACACTATTTTTATTTTGATTTTTGAGAGGGGAATCCCGGATTTTTAATGTTCCCCAGTTTACTACAACCCACCAGAATAAAGATTTAATAAAAATTTTGAAGAAAAGTAGAAATCATAATGAGTAATTCCATATCAGAGAGTATTCACAAACAATTTGAAGAGCAGGCTGATAAAACTCCTGATGCAACAGCAGTTGTCTTTGAAAACAAAAAACTTACTTACAAGCAGCTAAATGAAAAATCCAATCAACTTGCAAATTACCTGATTTCTCTGGGAATAAAATCTGAGATGCTGATTGGACTAAGCATGGAAAAGTCTCTAGATCTTATAATTGGTATTTTAGGTATTTTAAAAGCCGGTGCGTCTTATTTACCTTTTGATCTCAGTCATCCAAAAGAAAGACTTTCGTATATACTTGACGATGCTAACATAAAATTTCTGCTCACTCAAAGTAAAATTGCTGAGAATATTTCAAATGATTCATTGCAGAACATTTACATAAATGAATTAAACTTTGAAAATTATTCCTCGGTTAACCCTGATTTAATCATAGACACAAATAATTTAGCTTATGTGATTTATACTTCTGGCTCCACGGGTAAGCCAAATGGAGTAATGATTTCACATTATAACGTACTTAGACTTTTCCAAACAACTCAACCCTTTTTCAAGTTTACAGATAAAGATGTGTGGACACTTTTTCATTCATATTCATTTGATTATACTGTTTGGGAAATGTGGGGTGCGTTGCTGCACGGAGGTAAATTAATTATAGTTCCCAGGCTTATTACCTATTCACCTGCGGAATATTATGATCTTTTAGTAAATGAAAAAGTAACAATCTTAAACCAAACACCGGCTGTTTTTTACCAGCTAATAGAAGCTGATCGCTTAAATGTTAAAAATAAAAATCTTTCGTTACGCTATGTATTTCTAGGCGGTGAATCTTTAAAACACGTTATGCTAAAACCCTGGTTTTCTAAATATGGAGATTTGAATCCGGCTTTAGTTAATTTATACGGACCAACTGAAGCTACAGTGTTTGCAACATTTAAATATATTTCTGCTACAGACCCATCAAATATCAGTATAATTGGAAAACCAATAAATGATACTCAGGTTTTTATATTTGATGAAAATCTTGTTAGCGTTAAGATTGGTGAAATCGGAGAGTTGTATATTGGCGGTGAAGGATTGTCTCGTGGATACTTAAATAGGCCTGAATTAAATAGTCTGCGATTTCTTAAAAATCCAACCAGTCAAAAAGATGATAAAAGAATTTATAAAACTGGTGATCTTGTTAGGCAGCTCGAAAACGGCGATTTAGAATATATAGGCAGAACTGATGACCAGGTTAAAATTAGAGGTTACAGGATTGAATTGGGTGAGATAGAAAATTGTATAAGAAATTTTTCTGAAATTAATGATTGTGTTATAAAAGTGCATACCTATTCTGAGGGAGTTATAAGAATAGCTGCATACTATATCAGTAATCTGGAATTCTCTCTCGATGATCTTAAAAATCATATAAAACAATCCCTTCCTGAATATATGCATCCGGATTTTTATATTAAGCTTACTCAATTCCCTCTAACTCCACACGGAAAAACTGATTATAAATCTTTACCGGTTCCTGATCAGGCTGAGCATAAAGTAATAAACAATAGTGCTGGCGAAACATATAAAGATACAGAAGGTAAACTCTTTAATATCTGGAAAGAGCTGCTAAGCTTAAATGATATTGGTTTTGATCAAAACTTTTTTGATTTAGGCGGTAATTCTCTGCTTATGGGTCGATTGCAAATGAAAATCAATGAAGCATTTAACTCTAATATTACTATTGTTGATTTGTTTCAGTATCCGACGATTTCTGCAATATCAAAATTTCTATCAAATAAAAAACAGGTAACCAGTATATCAGAAAGAAAAAATACCAGTCATATTAAATCAAATAGTACCGATATTGCAGTGATTGGAATAGCCGGTAAATATCCGGGTGCAAATAACATAAAAGAGTTCTGGAATAACCTTGTAAATGGAACAGAAAGTATAAGCTTTTTTTCAGATGATGAACTGGAAATATTGCAAGACCAGAAAGACAGTGAACTTAAATTTATTAAGGCTAAGGGTATTCTACAAAATGTAGAAAAGTTTGATGCTGATTTTTTCGGCTATACAATTAGAGAAGCGGAATTAATGGATCCTCAGCATAGATTTTTTTTAGAGTGCGCCTGGGAAGCACTTGAAGATGCAGGTTACTGCAGTGAAAAGTATTCAGGTAAAATAGGTGTATATGCAGGCTCAAGTTATAATGCGTATCTTCTGAATAATATTCTTAAAGACAGAGCCGCCCAGGAAAAGCTGATAAATGCTTATCCTCTTTCTGAGTACAGCACATTAACTGGTAATGATAATACTTTTCTATCTACAAAAACGGCTTATAAACTTGGATTAAATGGTCCTGCAATAAATATTCAGACTGCCTGTTCTACTTCACTTGTTGCAGCCGGACTAGCATACCAGGATTTGATTCTGGGAAATTGTGATATAGCGCTTGCCGGTGGTGTATCAATTACATTCCCGCAAAAAAGAGGTTATTATTTTGTTGATGGAAGCATTGGATCTATTGACGGGCACACCAAATCTTTCGATGCAGACGCAACGGGTACCGTTTTCAGTCATGGTGTTGGAGTTGTGGTTTTAAAAAGATTAGAAGATGCAATCAATGATAGTGATTCGATTTATGCCGTAATAAAATCTGTTGCTATTAATAATGATGGATCCAATAGAGCAGGTTATATGACGCCGAGTGTTGATGGACAAGCTGAGGTTATATTTAATGCACAGCAGAATGCAGGAATATCTGCGGATACAATTAATTTTGTTGAAGCACATGGTACGGCTACACCCGTTGGTGACCCGATTGAAGTTACTGCTTTGGAAAAAGCTTTTCGAAAATCAACAAATGCCAATCAGTTTTGTGCTATAGGCTCTGTAAAAAGCAACATCGGGCATACAGATGCGGCGGCTGGTGTAACCGGATTAATAAAAGCAGTGCTTTCATTACACCACAAAATGCTTCCTGCAAATCTACATTACATTAAACCTAATCCAAGAATAGATTTTATTAATTCTCCTTTTTATGTAGCTGATAGACTTATCAACCTAACTAAAATGCAAAGACCCTTAAGAGCCGGAGTTAGTGCTTTTGGAGTTGGAGGAACAAATGCTCATGCAATTCTTGAAGAATTTCCTTCAATAAATCCTGGCTGCAATGATAATAATAATGAGAAGCGGTTACTTATAGTTTCTGCAAAAACAGAAACATCTTTAAAAAATAATACAAATGTTCTATCAGATTACTTAAATAGTAATCCTTATGAATCTATTGATGATATTGCTTATACTCTTCAGGAAGGAAGAAGAGAGTTTGAATGGCGTCAGTTTTTTATTGCAGATAATCCTGCCAATGCAGTTAAAGAAATTGAAAAAGTTATAAATTCAAATTCCAATAAAGCAAGAGTAAATAGTAATGATAAACCACATTTAGTGTTTATGTTTCCGGGGCAGGGGGCTCAATATATAAATATGGGAAAAGGTTTATATCTAACTGAGAAAGTTTTTAAAGAAGTTGTTGATCAATGCGCAGAGCTGCTTAAACCTTATCTTGAATTAGATATCAGGGATTTACTTTATCCAAAAGAGAATAGCGATGATTCAGCAAAAAAATTAGAGCAGACAGTTTATACACAACCGGCTCTGTTTGTTATTGAATACGCAATTGCCAGAGTTTTACTAAGCCATAATATAAATCCTTCATATATGATCGGGCATAGTGTTGGAGATTATGTTGCAGCTTGCTTAGCCGGAGTATTTAGTTTAGAAGATGCGCTTTATATAATTGCACAGCGTGCAAAGTTGATGCAGAAACAAGAACCCGGCAGTATGCTTTCTGTAAGATTGAATGAAACTGATCTAAAAAAATATTTATCAGACGATATTTGTATTGCAGCAGTAAACTCACCTAGTCTATCTGTACTTTCAGGTCCAACTAATAAAATAAAAGAGTTATCCGATAATCTTTCATCACTGAAGATAGAGAACAGGGTTCTTTATACATCGCATGCTTATCACTCAAAAATGATGGAACCGGTTCTTAAACCATTTATTGCAGAATTTGATAAAGTAAAACTCAATATTCCAGCTTTACCATTTATTTCAAGTCTTACCGGAACCTGGATAACAAATGAACAGGCAACAGATCCTAATTTTTGGGCATCACAATTAAGAAAAACTGTGCGATTTTCTGACGGTATTATTGAGCTTCAAAAGAAAAAAAATATAGTCTTAATTGAACTTGGACCCGGACGCGCTCTTTCTACTATGGCAAGCCAGCATAAAAACGAAAATGTTAAGCAATCCGTTGTAACAACTTTGATTCAACCAAATGAAGAAACAGATGATAAATTTAATTTTCTAACTTCTATAGGGCGCTTGTGGTTAGCCGGCTTTAACATTGATTGGAAAAATTTCTACAAGGATATAAAAGTAAAGCGATTGCATCTTCCGGCTTATCAGTTCGACAGAAAAAATTATTGGATTGATCCGCCTGCTAAAGCAATTAACAATGCTCAAATTTCAATTGCAAAAGAATCTTTATCTAATGTTAACAAAACAGTTAAAAAACCTAAAATCAAAAAAGTGATGCAGGAAAATAATATGACAAGGAAAGATTACATTATAAATATACTTAAAGAAATATTAGAAGAACTTTCCGGGATAAAAAAAACAGAATTAGATGACACAAAAAGTTTTCTGGAATTAGGTTTTGACAGCTTGTTTATGACCCAGATAAGTCTTGCCTTCCAGAAAAAATTTGAAGTTAAGATAACTTTACGACAACTTCTTGAGACTAATCCCACCATATTTTCAATTGCAGAATATATTGATGCAAACCTTGCTGCCAACAAGTTTGAACCGCCGAAGCAGGAAATTATTGTCGAAGAAGAAGATGAAGAAGCTGGCGAAGAATATGAAGACTCGATTTATACAAATCATGCTGATTCAAGTCTCAAATCAAATACAGAACAAAGTGCTGTTGAGCGGCTTGTATTTGAACAGCTTGAAATAATGAAAAAACAATTGGAGGTTTTAGGTGGTAAGAAACTAAAAATACATCCGGCAGCTCTTAATGAAAGTAAAAATATTAATGAAGCTTCCAATAAAACTCCCGAGCCCTCAAATGGAAAAGATTCTCAGAATTCTGTTACTTCCGGGAAGAAAGTTTTTGAAAGATTCGGACCGTATAAACCTATTGAAACAAAAGAAGGCGGTGCACTTACTGATAGACAGCAAAAGTATCTTGATAACTTTATTAAAGATTACGTTGCAAAAACATCTCATTCAAAAAAACTTACACAAGAACACAGATCCCATTATTCTGATCCAAGAACTGTCTCGGGTTTTCTGCCAATCTGGAAGGAAATAACCTATCAGGTTATTATAAAAAAATCTGAAGGTTCAAGACTCTGGGATGTTGATGATAACGAGTATGTTGACGTATTGATGGGTTTTGGTCAATACCTGTTTGGACATAATCCAAAATTTGTTCGCGATGCGATTGAAGAACAACTAAAACTTGGTTATGAAATAGGACCGCAATCACCTATTGCAGGTGAAGTTGCAAAAATGGTTTGTGAATTTACCGGAATGGATAGAGCTGCATTTTGTGTTACCGGGTCAGAAGCTGTTTTAGGCGCAGTTAGAGCCGCAAGAACTGTTACTGGTAAGGATAAAATTGTTTTTTTTGCAGGTGATTATCATGGTATTATTGATGAAGTATTAATCAAAACCTATGTTAATGGTGATAATGTTAGAAGTATGCCAATTGCACCCGGAATACCGGCAAGCAATGTGCAAAATATGATTGCACTTGAATTTGGTACAGAAGAATCATTAAAGCTTATTGAAAGAATACTTCCTGAAATTGCCGCTGTAATGGTTGAACCGGTGCAAGCAAGACGACCTGATTTTCAGCCAAAAGAATTTTTACAAAAACTTCGGAAGATTACTGCAGATGCAAATGTTCCTTTAATTTTTGATGAAGTTATTACAGGTTTCAGAACTTCCACAGGCGGTGCGCAGGAGTTTTATGGAATCTCTGCAGACATCGCAACTTATGGTAAAATTGTTGGCGGCGGTTTTCCGATCGGTATAATTGCGGGAAAAAAAATGTATATGGATGCTTTTGATGGCGGTTACTGGCAGTACGGAGATGATTCAGTTCCGGAAGCAGGGGTTACATTTCTTGCAGGTACTTTTGTAAGACATCCGCTGTCACTTACTGGTGCTTATGCAGTCCTGAATCATTTTAAATCAAAAGGCAGTTCTATTCAGTATGATTTAAATAAAAAGACTGATTCATTAGCAGCAGAGCTGAATAGTTTTTTTAGTGAAAGAAGTGTCCCTATAAAAATTCTTCACTTTAGTTCTGAGATGTATATGAAATATCCCGCAGATTTAAAATACTCCGGGCTATTATTTTATCTTCTTAGAAAAAAAGGGCTTCATATACTTGAAGGCTTTCCAATGTTTCTTTGCAGTGCTCATTCAGATTCGGATATAAGATTTATAATTAATTGTTTTAAAGAAAGCATTATAGAACTTCAGCAAAATGGCTTTTTACCTGAACCGCTTGAAAAAAACAATACGCAAAGTGAAAAAGTTCTTGCTGATGAGAATAGTGTTGGTAAATATCCGTTGGCTGATGCACAAAAGGAAATCTGGATTGCTTCTAAAATGGATGAAAAAGCTTCTTGTGCTTTTAATGAATCTGCAACTTTAAAGTTTAAGGGAGTATTAAAAACCGAGTTATTAGAAGAAGCCATTAATGTGGTTCTAAGCCGTCATAGTGCTTTAAGAACAGTTTTTTCACCGGATGGAAAATTTCAGGAAGTTAATAATCACATTAAATACGTGCTTCCTGTTACTGATCTAAGTTTATTCGATGACGAAGAAAAAATTAAAAGATATAAACAGAGAACCGGTATCGAAACACTTACATCTTTTGATTTGGAAAAAGGGCCGTTATTCAGATGTGAACTATTAAAGCTAAGCAGTAATGAACATTATCTTATTATCACAGCGCATCACATTATCTGTGATGGCTGGTCATTTGATGTTATGGCTCAGGATCTAAGCAGTATTTATTCTAATCTTGTTTCAGGAAAAGGAAATGAATTTCCTGCACCTATGCAAATGAGTGAATATGTTAAATATCTTGAAGATGCAAAGACTAAAGCCGATTATAAAGCTCAGGAAGAATTCTGGATAAAAAAATTATCACCGCCTCTTAAAACAGCTGATTTACCTGTTGATAAATCAAGATCTTCAATCCGTTCATTTTCAGGTGCAAGAATATCAAGCCTGATAGACGGAAAACTATTAAATAACATAAGAGATATCGGTAATAAAAATCGCAATACTTTTTTTACAACTATGATCTCTGCTTACGCTGTTTTACTAAGTAAATTAACAAACTGTCAGGATATCATTACCGGTATACCCGCTGCAGGGCAGCAGGTTGTGGGTGCTGATGATCTTATTGGTCATTGTACTAATTTGCTTCCATTAAGATTTGATGTCGAAGGCGAAAAATCATTTACGCAGTTTTTATCTGAAGTTAAAAATATTGTTCTTGATGCATATGAGAATCAACAGGTAAGCTATGGCGATATACTTGCAAAGCTTAAAATTAAAAGAGAAGCTGGCAGAATTCCTTTACTCTCTACAATGTTTAACATTGATCCTGCTATTATGGGATTAAAATTTTCTGATCTTGATTGTGAAATGATCGCCAATCCGCGCACCGGCTACCAGTTTGAAATGGGTTTTAACCTTGTAAATTCTGACACGGAATGTTTGGTTGAATGCGACTACAATACAGATCTATTTTCCGAAAAATCAATTTTTAAGTTTATTAAATACTATATAAATATTCTTGAACAGGTCGCTGAAAATACCGATGTTAAGTTAAAGGATATTAAAATATTATCTTCTGAAGATATGGTTGACTTAATGAATATGATTAACAATATTAATAATTAAAGGGGTTATGACAGTTTATAACTTGATCAGGGAGCAGATCGAAACAAAGCATAATAAAACTGCTGTAGTTAACGGAAACAAAAAAATAACTTATGCGCAGCTTGATCTGGAAATTAATAAATTAGCTAAGTACCTTAAGTTTAGCGGGATTAAAAAAGGTGATATAGTCGGAGTATCACTTGATCGATCCGCTGAAATGGTAATAGCGTTATTATCTATTATTAAAATTGGGGCTATATATCTTCCGCTCGATCCATCTTTCCCAATTAATCGCTTAAAATATATGCTGGATGATTCGGGTTGTAAGTTTATTCTAAGTGAGGAATCACTTACCGGGTTGTTCAATGGATATCACGGCAATGTTCTTAAGATAGAAAACTATTCAGATCATCAGCCTGAGATTGAACACATTGATGTTGAAGATGATAGAATTGCATATATACTGTACACTTCAGGTTCAACAGGCAATCCTAAAGGAGTTCAGATAACACATAAAAGTCTTACTAACTTCATTATTTCTATGCAGTCTGTTCCCGGAATGAATTCAGATGATTCGCTGCTTGCTGTAACAACTCTTTCTTTCGATATATCGGGTTTAGAAATGTATCTTCCTCTGGCAGCAGGTGGTAAGCTGGTTATTGCAGGTAAGGATGAAACAAGAGATGGAAAACTGCTTCTTGAAAAACTTAAAGATGTTTCTATTATGCAGGCAACACCTTCCACCTGGAAACTTTTATTGGAATCAGGCTGGAATGAAAAGTTAAATATAAAAGCATTATGCGGAGGTGAACCGCTAAATAGAGATCTGGCTAATAAGATATTAGATAAAGTTGATGAACTCTGGAATATGTACGGTCCTACAGAAACCACCATCTGGTCATCCTGTTCAAAAGTTGATAAGGACGGAATAGTTCATCTTGGTAAACCAATAAGAAACACACAATTCTATGTTGTCGATAGTAATAATCAATTTTGTGCATTGGGTGTGCCCGGTGAATTACTTATCGGAGGTGAAGGTTTGTCTGTCGGTTATCTAAATCGCGGTGATCTGACTTCTGAAAAGTTTGTCGATAATCCTTTTGATAAAGAAAAGAAAACAAAAGTTTACAGAACCGGTGATCTTGTTAAAATAAATAATCAATATCAGATTGAATTTCTCGGAAGAATTGATGAACAGGTTAAGATAAGAGGATTTAGAATTGAATTGGGTGAAATAGAATCAGCCATAAGAAAATTAAATTTTATACAAGATGCTGTTGTTATTGTAAAAGCATTTGACGGCGGTGATAACAGGCTTATTGCATTTGTAACACTTTCTAAAGAGGCATCTGATGCAGCAATAATGGAAAATTCAAATCTTGCTGCTGAGATAAAAAACAGGATAAACAAAGAACTGCCTGATTATATGGTGCCCTCTTATTTTAACTTTATCGATAAGATGCCTTTATTGCCAAACGGTAAGATCAATAGAAAAGAACTGGCAAATTATGAAATTCAAAAAACAAATGATGAAAAAAGATTAATTGTAAAACCGGAAAATCACTACGAAGAAATTCTCGTTAATATCTGGAAAAAAATACTTGGTTTAGAAATTATCAGCACCGAAGATAATTTTTTTGAACTCGGCGGACATTCAATATTAGCTGCTCAGATGTTTAATGAATTTGAAACCGCAGCAGGTATTAAAATTCCGCTTGCAGCACTATTTAAATACCAGACAATAAAAGAAATTGTTCAAAGCATTCAATCTGATTCATTTAAATCCGGATGGACACCTTTAATTGAAATAAAAAAAGGTATAACTAGCAAAAAAATATTTCTTATACACGGTGCTGAAGGTAATGTTTTGCTCTATCGCGAACTGGCTAAATATTTAGATCCTGGTTATTCTGTTTTTGGTCTTCAGGCAAGAGGATTAAATGGTGCCGGTTATGTATCTGAAACGATTGAGGAAATGACAATCGACTATATTGAAGCTATAAAAAAAGTCCAGCCTGAGGGTCCTTATAATATAGGCGGTTACTGTATGGGTGGCACAATTGCTTATGAAACAGCACAGCAGTTAATACTAAATGGTGAAAAAGTTGACAATCTTTTTTTAATCGAAACTTATAATGCGTGCTTTAACAGCGGAAATGCTCAACCTGAAAACCATTCGAGTGAAATGATTGAAAATATTAAATTCCATTTTGATAACGTTAAAAAGTTGAGCGGTTCGGACAAAGTAAAATTTATTGGTCAAAAAGCAGTAGTATTCAAACGAAGAGCTTTTGCAAAAATAAATTCTGTTACAGATGCACTTGGAATTAAACATCAAGATAATCCCGGAACATCAAGACTTACTTTTAAAGTAAGAGATATAAACGATAAAGCACAAATGAATTATTTGCCTGAACCATATTCCGGTAAAACTATTCTGCTAAAACCTAAAGTAAGCTATAGTGCAGAACCTGATCCGAATTTTGGGTGGAAAAAATTATTAAACGGCGACTTTAAAGTTTACAACCTGGATCTTGCACCGCGCGGTATGCTTGTTGAACCTTTTGTTAAAGAAACAGCAGCAATTATTAGCAAAGAGCTGAGAACTTAACAAAAGCATAGGGCTAAGGGCAGGGTGCATGGTTTAAGGAGTAAAGACAAAGCACAAAGAGCATAGTGTAACTGCAAGGCATATGTTGAAAAAATATTTAAAGATTTAATAATAGAAAAATTTTAAAATTGTATGGATGTAAGATTAATAACATTTAATTTTATGTCAGCATTCCGATAGTGAATCATCTTTGATTGAGCGATGAATTAAAAGACTTATCGTAACAAAAATATTAATACATCTATAACCGGATATTATTTTATGAACCTGGTTAAAAAATTTAGTGCCCAAAAAGTACTGTACATTGTTATTTTCTTCTGGGCGCTTTTGCAATTATCTTTTGCTCTGCCTGATAACATTGTTAATGATTGGTTAGGCTGGAGGCAGGCTGATACACAAACTATTGCCCGCAATTTTATGCAGCCCGGAAGCAATATTTTTTATCCCCAGATAAATTGGGGAGGTAATGGTTCCGGATATGCTGAAACAGAATTTCAGCTCTATACTTTTCTTATAGCACAAATAATGAAAATAACAGGAGAATCAGTTTTACCCGGACAGTTGTTAAGTCTTTTATTTATAGCGTTAACTGCTTTAGTAACTTTTTTTGCTCTTTTACATTATTCTAAAGATGAATATGCATCATTATTCGGGGCAGTGTTCTTTCTTGTAAGCAACGGCGCGGTTCATCTTTCAACATCTGTGCAGCCCGATAGTCTCTGTATTTTATTTTATTCCTTAGCCCTGTTTTCATTTCTAAAATACCTGGATGATCAAAATTATAAATTATTATTTATGTGGGTGATATTTTCGATTCTATCAGCTCTCATAAAACCTCTTGCACTTAATATTGGAATTATCCAGTTTTTTATAATCATATTTATGCACAGGCATTTATTAAAATCAATAAAATTGTGGGCAGGATGGTTTGTAATTGTATCTGTAACTTTATCATATCTTATTTTCTCATATAATTTGTACCTGGAATATGGAAATACTTTTGGGGTGATTGGCGGTGATAGCAAATTTCCTACATTAAAAGGTCTTACTGTTTTTATACATTACCCAAAGCTGGCCTATATGACAGTTCTCTGGGGAGTTGGCCCGATCGGATTGTTAGCATTTGTTTATTTAATATATAAGAAAAATTTGATCAGGTTGGAATGGGCACTGATTATAGGTAATGCAGCGGCTATCCTTATCCCGATGAGATATACAGTTAACTCAGGTTTTAGTCCGCATTATTATATTTTTACAGCTTTACTTGGTGCGTGGTTAGCTGCATTTGCCTTTCAATTGTTTAACTATAATATAAGAGATAGAAATATAAGACAACTTTTTCCTGTTATATCAATTGTTGTACTGGTCTTAATTTATTCATCTCACCTTTATATGCGCATGAATCCTGCCGGAATGCATTATCACCCCGGTGTTACAAGTCTTGGCTATAAATTAAAAGAAATCGCTGTCCCAAACAGTCTCGCAATTGTTAGAAGTATTGCAAATGAAAAAGAAAGAGGGGAATGGGGCAATAGAATAAATAATTATGAAGATCCAAGAATATTCTATGTTGCAAATATTAAGGGCTGGTCATTGCCAAGAGATTATAAAGGATTTGAAAGAGTAAAAGAATTTGTTACAAAAGGGGCAGATTATTATGCTGAGCCTTACGACAATCCCATCGATGATGAGCTAAACAAATGGTTAAATGCCAATTCTAAACTTATATATCATGGTAAAGATGGAAGGATTTATAAGTTTTAGTGATTCCATTGACGTAGTATTGTTTTTTTAATCCTTTGCGCTATTCAAAGTAAATTGGTTTTACCACAGAGTTCACAGAGAAAATATTTAGGAACACTAAGACTATAATTACTAGTAGAAATAAATGGCGCCATTACAGCGCCATTTTATTTTTTACTACTCAATGCAAATAGATGAAGAATAATTAATAGGATTGTTATTTGTATCAAGTGTTACAAGCGCAGCATATACTTTATGATCAGTGTAACTTTCATAAATTACCTGGTCAGCTTTTAGTAGTGCTTTACTGAAAGTAATCGGATCAGTCAACTGCAATACCTGGGCTTCAAATTCAACAGGAATAAATGTGAATTTTTCTGCTTGCTCAGACACAGGGTTTGACAGGTAAACCAAAGCAAAAAGTTTTACACTTACCTCAGCCTCAGGATCGAAATCGTAAGTACCTGTAAGTGAATTGACTGCAATGCTTATTGAAGTGGATGTAATAGTATTACTTCCTGTTCCAATCGGAAAGCCGCCGTATGGAGTAATTATATTTTTATTTGTCAGAACTCCATCACCAACCATTTTGTAGTTTGATTGTACAAAATAACTGAAATGATTTAAGCCCTGGGGTGCAAGTGCTTTCCAGATAAGCCTTAGTATATCAAATGAACCAACCGCTGAACCAAGACTTACACTGAGCTTAAATTTCTCACGCCGTTTTAATACTTCAACAGAATTATTCTTTTTCCTAAAGCCTGGTTTACGACTGAGGATATTTCTTCCATTTACTATTTTACCTGTTATATTGCCTACTGATCCTTGTAATTCGCCAAGGATTCCGCTTTTAATAATTGCCATAATATTTTTTCCTTTAATTTATTTGTTTAATAATTTTGAACATAATTTTTTTTAAGTGGATTAAATCACAGACTGTAATCACCGAACGCGGGGCGGTGATAGATTATCATACTGATTTGATTCAAATTCCCGCTGTATAAATATAATTTGGGTTTGTTTATAACTGCGATGCACTGATTTAGAATTCATCATTAACTCAGCAGTACGCAAACAATGTATATTAACAGCGGGCAGCAAGCGACAATTAAGCGGGAACTGAATATGGATTGAATGGGTACCAAGCGAAAAATCAGCGGGAAAATCACCCACAAAACTCTGCCTGAATACCTCCAATGGATTCCATTTTAACCTGTTAACTCTATTTGTGCTGCTTTTGTAAATCATAATTTTCTCTTGTCAGTATGGTACTACTCCCGAAAAATATTTTTCCGTCTCTGACGGAATTTTCATTTTCAAGAGTATATCTTTTTAGTTAAAAACATTTTTTAGAGGGTAACGAGTGGAATCTGATAGTATTACCAAACAAAAGGCGCTTGCAGTAGAATCTTTTACCAAGAATCAACAAGACACATACCTGAATATGCTTTACCGTACCAAGAAAAGATTAGGTATCGCACTTGGATTCAGTTCCAGAGTCACTACAATTGCACAAGGTATAATGAATGAAGTTTTCAGTGACATTATTGATGGCACAAGAGAGTGGGATATGGAAAAGCTGAAACTTGAGCAAGTATTATGGATGAATTTAAGAAGTGAAGTTTCTGCAAGGGTTAAAAAAGAAAAACGATATTTACCTACACCGGTCATAAGTGAGAAAGGTGAGGATGATCCCGGCAGAAGTATTGATGACCTGGTAAATACAAAACCCGAAGATATTGAAGGCGCTGTTGATGCAAAAACAATTGAGTCATACTGTTTTGATGTTATCCTTAAAGGTGATGAGGATGCTCAGATAATTTTAAACGAAATGCTTACAGGCAAAAAACAGCGGGAGATTTCTAAAGAACTTGGAATATCATTAGATAAAACTGAAACAACTATCAGAAATATAAGAAGAAGTGTTTCGAAACAATTACCACGTTATATGCTTAAAAATTTACCAGAAAAACTAATCACTAAAATACTTAATCAAACATAAGAGGAGCTAATGGAAGAGCAGCGACTGAAAATACTATTCGATATCTTTCTTGAACCGGGGGAAGATGACGAAGATATTCGGTCAATATTAATTTCTGAAGGAGACGATCCTGATGAAATATTACAACGTGCCAATGATTTTATTGACGAAAAACTGGCACAGATCAAATTGCAGGAAGGGAAGAACAGGCAGAATAAAGCATCAGAGTTTTTAAAAAATATAGGAGGTTCAATTTCAAACAAACTTAATAACGATATTTCTTTAGACGGTGTTGGATTTGCTTACAGAAAACAGTCTGAAGAGAGCGGGCAGAACGATACTGAAATTACAAATCAGGCGGAAAAACTTAATCAGTTAAAAAAACTTATGGATAATGGCAATGGGAATTCTGGCAAAAGCTAATGCAAAAAAAATATTAAAAGAATTTTTAATTAAAGAACCAGCAAAACTTGATCTTTATGCAATTTCAGGATATGAAAATCTTTTTATTGAAGAAAGAGATCTTTTTAGCAGCGAAGGGCAGTTAGTTGTTAAAGACGGAATGGGAATAATTACAATAGATGATAAAATAACTGAAAAGGGACAGAAAAAATTTACTATCGCCCACGAACTCGGGCATTATTTTAATTCCGGAAAGAAAAACGGAAGTTACTTTTGCAGCGGACTTGATATAAGAGGTATTAAACAGGATATAACAGCAGAGGTAGACGCAAATGATTTTGCGGCAGAATTGCTTATGCCCGAAGATTGGTTTACCAGGTTCACTAAAGGTAAAATAATAGGTAAAAAATTATTATCAGAGTCAGCTGAGTATTTTGATATTTCTTTAAGCGCCGCCGCTCTAAGGTATGCAGAAATTGGGAATCATCCTGTTGCGGTTATTATGAGTAAAGACGGCTCCGTTAAATGGAGCCGCATTAATAAATATTTTACTTTCCGGTTTATCAGGAACGGCAGTAAAGTAAATAACTTATCTTATGCTTCTGAATTCTTTAAAGGTGAAAAAATACCTGATGAACCCGAAGAGATACTTTCTGATGCCTGGTTTCCAGAAGATTTTAATTATAAAAAAGATTACTTTATTTACGAACAGAACATACCAATGTACAGGTATAACTCGGTGTTAACTTTGTTGTGGGAGAAGTGAAAAAATGGTTAATGTTTTAAACATCATTTCTAAATTATACTTACAGTGATTCTAAGTCATATTCTAAATATTGATCTTAAAGTTAAAGAATAATTTTCGGGATGGCAGTTTTAAGATATATATGAATAGTGAAATTTGAAGCAAAAAAATAGAGAACAATTAGTTAAAGAGATTGTTTAACTTTCTTTATAGTTTTAATTTTAAAAACGATTAACTTTTAATTTTTTCCCATCCTGATACAAATTAAATCATTCAATTTCATATTGAAACTATCACTTTAAGAAAGTCTCTTAAATTATTTAATAATAATGATTTTTCTTGGTACAAAGCTTGCCTAATATTAAAAAATAATTAAATTTAAGCAGTTAAATTATTTTAACAATGCTTAAACAACTCAAAATTAAACTATTTCAACTATTGAAAATACTTAGTAAAAAAATAATAATCATTTTCGCTCTCGTAATTTTAAGCTCATCAGCTTATTCTCAATGGACAAATCAAAACCCTGTGCCCGATGGAAATCATCTCCGATCAGTGTTTTTTATAGATGACTCAACCGGTTGGATGGTTGGTTCAGATGGTTTTATTTCAAAAACCACAAATGCCGGTGTTGATTGGTCTCTGCAAAATAGTGGAACCAGTGTATGTCTAAAGTCAATAAAATTTATCGATTCAGGATTTGGATTCATTGTTGGTGATGGTGGTACAGTTTTAAGGACAGTAAATGGGGGACAAACCTGGGAGTCTTTGATAACGGAAATAAATTTAGATTTAAATGCATTGGAATTCTCAAATCCAAATAATGTATTCATTGTTGGCGATGAAGGCATTATCCTTAAGTCTTTTGACTCTGGATTGACATGGTCAAAGGATAGAATGAAGCCAAACTATTCTTTATCATCAATTACTTTTGTGAATGAAAATACCGGTTGGATTGGATCATTAGGCGACGAAAATAATTATTTTTCAGATTCTACATATATTTATAAATCTACCGATGGTGGATCAAGCTGGTTTTCCCAATCTTATCTGGCTGAACCCGGAAATGGAACTCACATTCACTCTATAAATTTTATTAATGAGAATGTTGGATGGATTGGTGGAGGAAGTGGATTGAGTGGTTTTGGCTGGAATTTTAGCATCTTAAAAACAACTAATGGGGGTAATTCGTGGGCATCACAGGATATTACAACTGAGGTTAGTAAAAATTCTAATCAAAAAGATAATTTAGAAATTGTAGATGGTGGTGGAATCCGGGATGTATTTTTTATAGATGAAAATATTGGGTGGGCAGTTGGAGGAATCAATACATGGGATCGATTAATATTATCAACATCTGATGGTGGAAATAACTGGATTAAAAGATCATATAGCAGTGAAGATTATGATCACTATTCAATATACGTAACAAGTCAGGGTAAAGGCTGGACGGTAGGTGGCGGAGGCTCAATTTATTTAACTACTGACAATGGTAAAAACTGGATTAAGCAGGCAGCTGGCAGCGGTCTTTTATCAGGTGATGATATTAACTCTGTTTTCTTTATAGATCGCAATACAGGATTTGCTTCCGGTAAACGAGATGGTTGGCAGGGAGGCGGAGTTATTTTAAAAACTACGGATGGCGGCAGTGTATGGTTAACGAAAGCATTTTATAACAACTTCAGCACGTTTAATGAAATATTTTTTCTTGATAGTTTAAATGGATGGTCAATTAGTTCGGATGATGGTCTGTTTATAACAATAGATAGTGGTGAAAATTGGAATTGGATTAGTTCAAGTCCGACTGGTAGATCAGTTTATTTTATTGATACTCAAACGGGTTGGATAGTCGGTGACAGAATTTATAAAACAACCGACGGTGGACTTAGTTGGAACGAAAAAAATAATTTTGGCGGTTCATCAGTATATTTTATTGATGAACTAAATGGTTGGGTTGCCGGAAATAATGGCAATTTATTAAGATCAGTTGATGGCGGTGAAAATTGGGTTACCATAAGCTTAGGAATATCTACAGATTTGTCTTCAATTAAGTTTTATAACTCAAATATTGGGATTTGCACCGGTGAAAGTGGAATGATATACACCACTATTGATGGTGGTGATAATTGGTTGTCAAAGTTTACCGGAACATCTTCAGATCTTAAATCAATTTCAATTATAGAACAAAATAAAATTTGGATTGCTGGCTCTGATGGCACAATACTGTTTACTTCGGACGGGGGCACTGATTGGAGTTTAGTAAATTCAATTACTTCAAGGGACTTAAATTCAATTTGTTTTATAGATGAAAATAATGGTTGGGTTGTGGGAGAAGACGGAACTATTTTTAAGTATAAATTGGATAGTGTTATACCCGTTGAGTTAATCGGTTTTAACAATTTTGTTAGTGCTAATACCGTTAAACTTACTTGGCAGACTGCAAGCGAGACGAACAATGCAGGATTTCAGGTTGAAAGAAAAAAAATAGAAGATAGTCAAAATGATTTGTGGGAAAACATAAGATTTATTGAAGGCTACGGCACTACATCAGAATTACAATCATATACTTACATTGATGACAATCTAATCCCCGGTAAATATAGATACAGGTTAAAGCAAATCGATTTTAATGGAATCTTTGAATACTCGAATGAAATTGAAGCTGAAATAATTTCACCTAAATCCTTTGCTCTCGAACAGAATTATCCTAATCCTTTTAATCCGACCACCAGTATACAGTATGCAATAGCCAGTAGTCAATATGTTCAATTAAAAGTTTATGATATACTTGGAAATGAAGTTTCAACTTTGGTAAATGAAGTTAAATCAGCCGGAACTTATCAGATTATTTTTGATGCGTCTGATCTTTCGAGTGGTACTTATTTTTATAGATTGCAAGCTGGCTCTTTTGTAGAAACTAAAAAGATGATATTACTTCGTTGATTCAATGAAAAGAGTTCGTTACAGTCTTAAGGATTAAAATAAATTCTGCTAGCTGTTAAACCTAAATTTTATAATATTTTACAAGACCGTCTTTTGACGGTTTTTTTTATTGGTTATCTACTTAGAATTTTTGTTAAGAAAGTTTGGACTGTATTACTGTTAAATAAAACTGGGAGTTGAAGAACTATGTAACTGCTGGGTGCTAAAAATTTGGGGCATATTTATGCGCTTGATAAAAGAGATTTCGTTTTACCCTTGTGGATTGGTTTTAGGAATTATGGTTTTGTACTAACTCTGGACTTTTTAGTGGCTGTCCTAATTGCCCGTTCAATTAGTTTTCATTTTTTTATTTCAGCTATTCAAGCAGTTTTATAGTAGGACTAAGGTTTTGCTTAGGGTCTTATTAATTACATTTTCAAAAATTTAACTTCAAACCTTGTCGACTAAATATGAATCGGGCGATGTTATTAAGGAAGCAGAAAATAAGAGATCGACATCTTTAGTTATTCTTGGGCTATCATATCTTCTCCCTCTCTTTTATTTTTCATTCTTTTTGTAATAATATATAAATTCTTTAGAGTTGTTTTATAACTTCCAAAGTTTCTTATCACCGCAACAGTTTCATATTAAACAGGAATATTAAAACTAGACGGAATCAAAAGTTATTTGTTTCCATAGATTTGAGTAGTTGTAATCTTGTTTTCTGGTTATCCTGTAAAACCATAATTTGTAATTTGCCGGTAATATTCTTTTTCATTTTAGTAAGATTTCTATTTTACTGATTTATAAAAACTCTGTAAAAATTTAAATTTAATTTACTTTTTTAAACATCCGATCATAATTACACTTTAAAACTAGATAGAAGAAAAATGATAAAAGTAAATTGGGTTAATTTTATAATAATAAGTCCACTTATTTTATATAGAAATAGTAATAATGAGAAATAAAAATTATTTATTATAGTTGATTTACCCTTTTTTATTAATATAGCTTATATTAGATTAGTATCCCAGTGAATGGAAGATATTTAATCTTCTCGATACATACTGTTGGCTTCCAATTTATTAAACTTGTCCCAACATAAAATTTAGTTTTAATTTTGTAAAATCTGAGAACAAATTACTATTTTTTACAATTTTACCGAATGTATCATTTTGAATGCTTCGAAAAAACAATGAATCTTACTGATACATATTGTTTTCAAATGGTATGTGTTTTGATTGATTGTTGATAAATAATTTGAGTGGTTAAGATGAAAAATAAATTAATATTAAGTAGAATGAAAAATGTAAATGGATTATATGTATTATCATTTTTTTTACTTTTATGTTTCAATCTAGTTGCTCAAGAACCAAGTGTAAAGCGCTGGTTCGTAGATAATAATGCAACAGGCTTAAATAATGGCACTTCTTGGACAAACGCTTTTCAAGGTTTTGACCATATAAATTATACTAATATTGACTTTGGTGATACAATATTTATTTCTGGTGGTGATTTCTCAAAAATTTATAATTTAGGTACAACTATTACAAAAAGTGGAATTACAATCACAAAAGGAATCGGTGCAGGACATAATGGCGAAGTTATTCTTCAAGCTTTAAGTCAAGATACCCTATCTGGAACTGCTTTTATGATTAGAGATGTAAATAGTGTAACTATTTCTAATCTTTCGGTAAAAAATTGGGCGATGAGTTTTGAAATTGACGGAAATTATGAGGAAGCTACCTATAATATAACCGTAGAAAATATCAAAGGAATATTTAATGGGAGATTTTTAAGAGTTGGTGGTTACCCAAACACAACTGGCACCTACTGTCATGATATTACAATACGGAATAACACTTTAACAACTCCTTCTTTAACAGAATTACAAACAGATTTTATTTATGCACAGTATATGAGAGGGTTAGTTATTGATAATAATGATGTGACAATTAGAGCAAATGACTTACTTCAACATGATGATATGGTTCAAACATTTTGGGCACGAGGACCTATTATTGTAAAGAATAATATTTTTAAAAATCTTAATATTAAGCAGGCTCATTCACAAGGTATATTTTTCGAAAATCATTATGGCGATCATTTTATCTATAATAATGTAATTGTTCAATTTGGAGATACTACTGCAGATGGTAATACCGGTGGTAAAATATATTTTAAAAATTCTACCCTTAATGAAGGTATTGCATATGTATATGGAAACACAGTTTATGGCTCAAATGGAGATTTTGTAAATCTAAATACGTCTTCATCTGGTTCGATTATTAAAAATAATATTTTTTGGACTTTTGGCAGAATAGGTGGGACTTTATCTACTACAAGTATCGTGAGAGTTGTATTAAATTCAGGTACAACTATATCAGAAAATTTATTTTATGATATGGACAACTCGATGACAAATATAAGTAATTCAGGTACTAATGGGACCAACTATGAAGCAAATCCATTGTTTATTAATAGGTCTACTCTTAATTTTACCTTACAATCAACATCACCGGCAATAGATGCTGGGGCATTGCTGCTGAGTCCATTTAACTATGATATTCTTGGTGTTATGAGACCAATAGGCGCAGGTTATGACATCGGTGCCTATGAATTTAACGACAACGGTGTATTAGATATGATTCCCCCAGAGTTAATAAATGCTGAGATTATTGACTCTGTAAATATAATCCTTGAGTTCTCTGAGCCAATGAATGAGACTCTATTAAATAATTCTTCTAATTATTCAATCTCTAACGGAATTGTTGTTAATACAGTAAATACATTAAATAGCAGCAGCGTACAAATCAATACAAGTGTTCATTTAGCTGGTTCTTATCAGGTTACGTGTAATAACTTAACAGATATTGCAGGGAATGTAATATCCTCAAATAGTAATAGTCTGATTTATGAATATACCCTTCCAAACACTTATATACAATTGCCTGTTGCTTCGGTGCTTGCCTCAGTAACACCTGAACCGAACCATCCAGGTGAAAAAACTCTTGATGGAAAAGGGTATTATCAAGGGGATCCTGATTCCAGATGGGCAGGTGATACTATGCCGGAATGGTTAGTTTACGACCTTGGAGATATTCAGATCTTAAATAAAACGCAGCTTTCGTTTTTTAACTGGAATGAAGGCCGAATATATAATTATAGCTTACAGGTCTCTGTTGACTCGATTATCTGGACTGAAATCAGATCAAATGTTCCATCAATTGCATCTGAATGGAGTGCCGAAGAGTTTAGTCCGGTTGAAGCAAGATATGTGAAAATAATATTTATTGCCAACAATCAAAGTGCTTGGGCAGGATTATGGGAAGCAGAGTTTTATGGACATCTTAAATTACCTACAAATTATGAGGAAGAGGATTTGGCTCCTGTTGAATTTACTTTAGAACAGAATTATCCAAATCCGTTTAATCCAGCTACCAGTATACAGTATGCAATACGCAGTAATCAATTTGTTCAGTTAAAAGTATATGATGTAATTGGAAATGAAATCGCTACACTAGTAAATGAATTCATACCTGCAGGTAAATATGAGGTCGAATTTAATGCTGAGAACTTAGCCTCCGGTGTTTACATTTATAGAATCCAGACAGAAACATTTACTGATACGAAAAAGATGGTATTGCTGCGTTAGTTCATTAGCAAATTATTTATCGGGTAGCCTTCAAGGTTTCAAAGTTAGTGCAACCTTGAAGGTTTAATGTATCAAATCTAACAAATCTACATAACCCTAAGTCAAATTCGGACATAATCAGACCGATTATTGTTATACAATATTCGCTAGTTACTTAGGTAATTTTTAAAATATAATGATCAGCTTGTGAGAATATACTTTAGTGCATTTTATATTTATGATATAAATTTTATTTTTGTAAAAATTATCGGAGGATATTGTGAATTTAGCTGTAATTGGAACCGGATATGTTGGTTTAGTTTCCGGAACCTGTCTTGCAGAAACTGGAAATACTGTTATTTGCGTGGATATCGATGAAAAGAAAAT
>JBATOT010000044.1:0-12341 GCA_049291095.1 Ignavibacteriaceae bacterium
TCAATTTTTAATAAAACCTTTGATTTTAGGCTGTTTTCGTTTCCAAAATCGGATATATGGCTCCACCGTCGTTGGGTCGGTCTTCCAAAAATGGAAATAGGGCTCCACCGCCGTTGGGTCGGTCTTCTAAAAATGGAAATAGAAAAGAATTATTTTGAGTGAAAAAAGAAGAAAATGAAAATAGAGAGTAATTTATAATCCATAGGGGATGGATTTGGGGTGGGGTTAATATCCCATCAAAAACCTCCCAAATAAACAACATAATGTTCTACTAACATAAAGGAGGTCGAGATGATCGACTTACAAAAGCTCTTCAAAAACCACTTCGACACTGATAAAATCAGTGACGACAATATCAAAAAATTTGCAGAGATACATTTAGAAAGGCTATCTGCAAATAATGGCACTGCTCAGTTTACCGCAATGATAACTGATACAACTAATGCCTACACAGCTTACTTTGGTTCAATTACTAATGAGGACACAAAGGCTGCGATACAACAGGGTCTTACAATTGCAATGAACAATATTGTAGAGAACTTTAAGAGCTTTGTTAGTAAGCGTGAAGGAACGGTAAGAGGTGAGTTTGGTGAAGGTACACCAAACTATGAGGAATATTTTCCTCAGGGTGTTACAGAATACAGACAGGCAAATCTTGCAAACATAGACACACTAATGACGCGATTTGCTGCCGCTTGTGAAAGACACAATGCAGAGCTTGGCGCAACAATGCAAAGTGATGCTGAAAATTATTTAAATGATTTTAAAGCCGCACGCAAATCTCAGTTAGAAAAAATTGGTGAAGTATCTGCACAAAAAACAACAACCAGTACAACCCGTGATGGAATTGAAAATGAACTGATGAAGAATGTTCATTTAATTGCATCAATGTTTATTGGTAATGTAGATAGATGTATGGATTTCTTTGATCAGAGTTTTATTCGTAGCAACGGAAAAGATGAGGAAGAAGAAACACCAACTGATCCAACCCCTCCTACTGAATAATGCTATAATAATAAGGCAGTCAACTGGCTGCCTTATTCAGTAATCAAAAAAAATACTCTCGTAACTCTAAATAATTCTTGCTAAGTTTCAATAAACAAAATTGTCTAATGGGTAAAAAGACTTAAATGAAATTGTTATTAAAATTACTTGCACTTGTTTTTGTTACACTTATAGTTTTATCGTGTGATTCTAACGAACCGCAAACAAACTCTACTTTAAGTTTAACTGTTGAAGACGTAAGCTGTACCGAAGCCTGGCTGCAATTAAAAACCACAAATCTTAGTTTACCAAACAACATAACACTATTTGTAAATGATCTTGAGTACAAAAACTATTTAATAAATAATGCTGACACATTACTTTATATAGATTCACTACAACCAAATAAAAACTACACGTTTAAAGCAGTAAGTTTCTGCAATCCCGAAGACGGAGTAAATAGTAATAAAATAAACACAACAACATTAGACACCACAAGCCACAATTTTACCTGGCAAACATTTACTTTTGGTGAGCATAGCAGCAGCACACTCTACGATGTTGCTATAATAAATGAGAATGATATTTGGGCAGTTGGTGAGATTTATATGTATGATTCGATTGGTAATCCAGACCCAGCTTGTTACAACGCTGTGCATTGGGATGGCCAAAGCTGGAAATTAAAGAAGATTAAAACAAATGCTTGTGGCGGGGTAGATTATCCCGCGATTAAGGCGATTTTTTCCTTTTCAACGAATGACATTTTATTTGCTCATATAGATGGAAGTCTTTCTTACTATAATGGGATAGAGTTTACTAATGATTGTTCATTGATTACTCAATTAAACGGCTCTGCAAATAAAATTTGGGGTAGATCGAGAAATAATTTCTACGTTGTTAGTAGGAATGGATTCATAGCTCACTACCAAAACAGTAGTTGGACAAAGATTGAAAGTGGAATAGAATTAAACTTTTATGGGATTTTGGGAAATGAAATAGATAACAATAAATATGAAATATTATGTGTATCATCAAAACCTTCATTAAGTACTGAAAAAAAAATCTTTAAGATTGAAAGTAATGCTTTGTTGGAGGTCTCAAATGCAGGAATTCACTCAAGTATAATCGGTTTATGGTTTAAGTCAGGCAAAAAATATTACATAGTAGGAAGTGGTATATTTTCAAAAATTGATATAGAGTCCAACAAAGGATGGACACCGGTCTGGCAGGGTATCACAGAATATTACACAAACTCAATTGATGGCAACTCTCTTAATGATATAATCATTTGTGGATCTTTTGGAGAAGTATTGCATTACAATGGTTCAAGTTGGTTAAGTTATAAAGATGATCCACAGGTCGAATCAAATACATATGGTACAGTAAAAATTAAAGATGATTTAATAACAATAGTTGGTCGAAGTCTTTCCAAAGCAGTAATAACTATTGGAAGAAGATGAAATCAGAATATTGCTATTAAATTTTAATCCATATTTCTGCCATCATCTTCATCTTGATTGCCAATCAAAATAAAGCGATATTCGCTACCGAAAATATTTGCATAACAAAAGTAAAAACAATGAAAGAAATCAGAGAAAAAATTAATTCGATAGACGATAGAATGCTTAAATTGCTTGCAGAAAGAAGGGAATTAAGCGTTGAGATTATCAAGTTTAAGAACGAAGAAAAATCATCAATAAGAGATAAAGAAAGAGAAAAACAAGTTCTTACAAGATTGCTTGAAGTTGGAAGAGAATATGGATTGGATACACATTATGTAACCAAAATCTTTCAGGAAATTATTAATGATTCTATAAAAATCCAGAACAAGTTTGTAATTGATTCAACTAATCTAAAAGATGGTTCTGAAACTCTTAAAGTTGCAATACAGGGCATCGAAGGTTCGTACAGTTTTCTTGCAACTAACCAGTTCTTTAGTGATTCAGGTAAAGATATTAACTTTAAAAAGTTTGATACCTTTGATGAAGTTGTTGAATCAGTTGAGGATTCAACCTGCGATTATGCAATTCTGCCGATAGAAAACACAACCAGCGGAAGTATAAATGATGTTTATGATGCGCTTACAAACAGCAGTTTGCAAATTGTAGGCGAGGAAATTTTTCCCGTTAAACACTGTTTGATAACAACAGAAGATGTTACTTTAAACAGCATTAAAAAAATATTTACACATTACCAGGCTGCAAGGCAATGCAGTAAGTTTTTAAAATCAATTCCCAATGCAGAAGTGGAATTGCTGCCTGATACAGCAAAATCTGTTGAGTTTATAAAAGAAAAAGGTGATAAAACTTTTGCTGCAATTGCAAGCAAAGAAGCCGCAGAGATTTTTGATGTTGTTGTGCTAAGAGAAGATATTGCAAATCAGCAAGGCAACTTTACAAGATTTTTAATCTGCTCACGCGATTCAATAAAAGTTGATGAAAGAATTCCAACTAAAACTTCTTTGATACTTGCAACAGCGCACAAGGCAGGATCATTGGTTGAAGCTTTATCTGTCTTCAAAAAGTATGAAGTGAATATGACGAAATTGGAATCACGCCCGATAATTGGTAATCCATGGGAAGAAATGTTTTATCTGGATTTTCAAGGTAACATTCAAAATCAAAATGTAAAAGATTTGCTTGATGAAGTTGGTAAGCATACAAGATATTTAAAAGTTCTTGGCTGTTATCCTGCAAAAGATATTGAGAGAACGAAGGTTGAAAGAATTTCTGCACGAACTGAGGAAGTAAAGCCGGAAGTTAAAGTTCCGGAAATCAAAGAAGAGAAAAAATCTAAATCAAAAGTTTCTTACAAACTTGCAAGCAGAGAATATAAAAGTGAAGACACGATAATAACTGTTAGAGATGTGAAAATCGGCGGTGGTAATTTTATAATTATGGCTGGCCCTTGTTCTGTGGAATCTTATGATCAGATAATTGATTGTGCACGCGAAGTGAAAGATAACTTTGCACATATTTTACGCGGTGGATGTTTTAAACCTCGCACTTCACCTTATGCGTTTCAGGGTTTGGGATTTGAAGCACTTGATTATTTAAAATCAGCAGGCGATGATTATGATCTTCCAATCATTACAGAAGTGCTTTCTGTTGATCAGGTAGAAAAAGTTGCGGAGAAATCTGATATACTTCAGATCGGTGCAAGAAATATGCAGAACTTTTCCTTGCTTTCAGAAGTTGGAAAATCATTTCGTCCTGTTATGTTAAAACGCGGATTGATGGCTTCTTTAGATGAACTGCTAAATGCGGCTGAGTATATTCTTGCTCGCGGTAACAGGCAGGTAATTTTATGTGAACGCGGAATAAGAACATTTGAGACTGCAACAAGAAATACTCTAGACTTAAGTGCAATTCCAATTCTAAAAGAGTTAACACATCTTCCAATTATTGTTGATCCATCACACGCAGTTGGTCAGCGTGATAAAGTAATACCACTAGCTAAAGCTGCAAAAGCTGTTGGCGCAGATGGAATTATGGTTGAGATTCATCCTGATCCGAGCAAAGCATTGAGTGATGGTGAACAGTCTTTGCGATTTGATCAGTTCAGACAAATGACACAAGAACTTGAGAAAATGAATTGAGTTTAAATCGAATTGCTATTCTTGGTCTTGGATTAATTGGCGGATCATTTGCAAAAGCTATTAAACACTCTGATAACAACATCGTTATATCAGCATTTGATAAACCCGATGTTCTGCAAAAAGCTTTTACAGAAAAAGTAATCGATAAATTATTAACTAATGTTGATGAAGCGCTCGGTTATGATTTGATAATTATTGCATTGCCGATTGAACAAAGTTTAAAAGTATTTAAAGAACTTGCACCTAAACTTAGCGCAAACCAAATAATTTCTGATCTTTGCAGTGTAAAAGGAATATTTGCTGATGTTTGGAAGACAATATCAAGCAAAGGAACATACATTGGCGCTCATCCAATGACAGGCAAAGAAAAAAGCGGGTATGATAATTCTGATCTTTTACTTTACGAAAATTCCGTGTTTATTGTTTGTCCTGAAAAAGCACACGATGAAAAATTAAAAGCTTATAATGGATTTATTAAACTTACAGGCGCAAGAATAGTTTTATTGGATGCTCATCTTCATGATAGAATTACCGCGCACGTTTCGCATCTTCCGCAATTGCTTTCAGTTTTGTTGATGAACCAGGCGAATGATAAAATAGAGGATATTAATCTACTTGATTTTGCAGCCGGTGGATTTCGGGATATGACAAGAATTGCATCAAGTGATTTTAGAATCTGGAAATCAATTATTCAGTACAATAAAAAAGAAATATTAAAGACTTTAAATTTGTTTCAGGATCAAATATATTCTTTACAGAAATTACTTGAAGCTGAAAATTATCAATCTATTGAAAATCAATTTAAAAAAGCCGGGCTTGCAAGAAATGAAATACCAATTAATACAAAAGGATTTATTGATCCGTTATTTGATATTACAGTATTCGTAAAAGATCAACCCGGAATGATCAGCAAAATATCAACAATCCTTTTTGAGAATAATATAAACATTAAGGATGTTGAACTTCTAAAAATCAGAGAAGGCACCGGCGGAAATTTTAAATTTTATTTTGAATCCGAAACCGATGCGCAAAAAGCAAAACTACTTATTGTAAGTGCTGGATTTAATATCCAATAATTCATCAACAACATAAAACATTTATTTTCATCAATCGGCAGATAGAATAATATCAATATGAAAAAGTATATTATAATAATATTAGTGATAACGAGTATCCAATTTTATCCACAAAGAAATCCTGACGGTATAAATGGCGGAAGTGTATCGGGAACAGTTTTAGATTTTGAATCAAAGCATACGATAGAATATGCAAACATAGTTTTGTTATCCGATAAAGATTCATCTTTAATCAATGGAACGGTAACAGATGAAAACGGAATATTTATTTTATCCAAAATACAGCCCGGAAAATATCTTGTTGAAGTAAGATTTATTGGTTACAAAAATGAAATTTTCAATATTGAAATTACTCCGGCTAACAAACTGATTGATTTTGGTGAAATATTTATTAAACCAAATGCCCTGGAACTTAATGATGTTGTAGTTCAGGGTGATCGTTCTCCCGTATCATATCAAATAGATAAAAAAGTAATTGATGTTGATAAAATACAAACTGTAATATCAGGCAATGCCGCTGATGTTTTACAAAACGTTCCTTCCGTTACAGTGGATATTGAAGGTAATGTAAGCTTGCGCGGCAGTAGTAATTTTACAGTGTTGATAGATGGCAGGCCTTCTATAATGAGTGCCCAGGATGCTCTTCAGCAAATTCCTGCAACTTCAATACAGAATATTGAAATCATAACTAATCCATCAGCAAAATATGATCCTGAAGGGACCGCAGGAATAATTAATATCTTACTAAAGAAAAATGAAAATCTTGGCTTAAGCGGTGTGATAAATGCAAATGCAGGTTTAAAAAATAAATACGGCGGAGATTTTCTGTTCCAATATCGAACCAGTGATTTGATTTATATTTTAGGTATGGATTACAACAATAGAATATTTCCCGGCAGCTCTATTTCTGAAAATTCATATATCTCACAAAACTCAACAACATATATCAAATCAAATGGAAACGCTGAATGGGGAAGAACCGGGTTTGGAATTAGAGCTGGCGTGGAATATAATTTTAGTGAGTATGATTTTATAAATTTTACAGCTCGTTATGGCACTCGCGAAGGAATACAAAATTCAATTTCAAATTATAGTGAATCATCAACCAATTCGCTGACAACATTGTATTATAAAAATGTAAGCGATAGAAGCAGGGATGGAAATTACGGGGGCACAAATCTAACCTACATTCATAATTTTAGAAACAAAGGACACGAATTAAAAAGTGAGTTCAGTTTTAGGTATAATGATGGTGATGAATCTACGCTGACGCAGGAATTAAACGGAGATGTAATTTTAGACGGCAAAAAAACAACTGAGTTTGGTCCTTCAAGAGATTTTGAAGTAAAGCTGGATTACGTATTACCAATTTCGGATGAATCAAAGTTTGAAGCCGGCTACCAGGTAGAGATAGATATATCAGATGAAAATAATGGTTTGTACCTGTATGATTCTTTAAGTGCATCTTATCTTTTTCAAAATCAGTTTAGCAACTCGGTAAAATACCTGAATAATGATCAGGCTTTGTACACAACTTATTCAGATCAATTTGGAAAATTTGGAATTCAAGGTGGATTTAGAACAGAATATACTTTCAGGACAATATCATTGCTGAATCTTAACAAAGAATCAAAAATAGATAGATGGGATTATTTTCCTTCTGTTCATACATCTTATAAATTTTCCGAAGGCACGCAAATGATGGCGAGTTACACACGCCGAATTCAAAGACCGCGTGGCTGGGAACTTGAACCATTTTTAACATGGATGGATGCTAACAATGTACGTACCGGTAATCCTGATCTATTACCTGAATTGATTGATTCTTATGAAGCAGGAGTTCAAACTTATATTGGAAAAGTATCACTTTCATTAGAACTTTATCATAGGGTAACGAACAATAAAATTGATCACATCCGATCAGTTTATTCTGAAGCTGAAAATGTAAGTTTAAATTCCGTTTTAAATATTGGAAAAGATTTTGCAACCGGAAGTGAATTGATGATGATATTTGATCCAATCGATTTTTGGAATGTGAATTTAATGGCAAATCTTTACGATTACAGAATTGAAGGGTTTCTGTATAGTCAGCCATTTGAAAGACAAAGTTTTAACTGGAATGCCCGGATGAATAATATGTTTAAAATTACTGAAAGCACCGGATTCCAGGTAAATCTAAACTACAATAGTCCAGGTGTTTCATCACAGGGAAACTGGGAAGGATTTTTTAGTACAGATGTTTCTGCAAAGCAGGATTTGTTTGAGAAATTGCTTTCCCTAACTTTACAAGTGAGAGATTTATTTGGTACGGCAAAACACGAATTTAGTTCATCAGGTCCTGATTTTTATTCTTACCGATATTTTGAACGTGAATCACCGATGATAATGTTAAGTGCAAGAATAAATTTTAATAATTATAAAGTCAAACGCGATCAAAATGAAATGGAAAATCAAAATGGCGGCGGGGAAGAATTTTAAACCATTTTATTTTGAATCAGAATTAGAATCATTTAACGTAAAAGAGTTAATCCAAATAAATAGGTTGTTATACTCTTTAATATTTTATTTTGTAACACATGCATAGCTATCAAATTAATAATCAATATTTCGCTCAGGTTCCTGGAATGATGGAACAAATTTGTGAAGAAGAACTAATTGAATTAGGCGCAAAAAACACTAAATCATCTTATCGCGGAGTTTATTTTGAGGCTGATAAATCGACATTGTATAAAATAAACTATACATCCAGATTGATTACACGAGTTCTGGCACCATTAAAATCTTTCCATTGCCGATCATCTAAAGATATTATGAACACGGCTGCGAAAATTGAATGGGATAAATTCTTTTCCATCGATCAAACTTTTGCAATAACATCTTCAGTCAATAAAAGTACAATTAACAATTCCTTATATGCTTCACAAGTATTAAAGGACGGAATTGCAGATTACTTTCGTGATAAATTTAGTAAACGTCCGAATGTAGAAACGGTTAACCCAAATGTTAGGTTCAATTTATTCATAGAAAAAGATCAAGCTGTTTTAAGTTTAGATACTTCAGGTGAATCTTTACATAAAAGAGGATACAGGCTGCTTGCCGGTGAAGCTCCAATGCAGGAAACACTTGCTGCCGCAATTATCAGGCTTAGTAAGTGGGATGGTGAAAAACCTTTGATGGATTGTATGTGCGGATCAGGGACTATTTTATGTGAAGCATTAATGCATTACTGTAGAATTCCTGCTCAAAAGTTAAGAACGAATTATGGTTTCTTTTATCTGCCTGATTTTGAAAAGGATATTTGGGATAAAATAAAAATTGATGCTGATAAAGAAATAAGACCTTTACCAAAAGGTGTGATAAGTGGAAGTGATCGATCGCAGATAACATTAAAAGTTGCAGAAGAAAATTTATCCAGATTACCTTATTCTGATGCTGTACTTTTATCAGCTTATCCATTTCAGCATATCAGGCAATTTGAAAATGGAGTTTTAATTACAAATCCACCTTACGGTATTAGACTTGGCAAAAGAGATGAGGTTGAAAATCTTTATAAAGAGCTGGGTGATTTTATTAAAACAAAGTGTAAAGGCACAACAGCTTTTATCTACACTGGCGAGCCAACTTTACGTAAGCATATTGGACTTAAAACATCAAAAAGAATTCCTTTAGTTAATGGAAAATTGGAAGGTATTTTGATGCAAATAGATAGTTATGAAGGAAGCAGAAAAGCAAAATATCAAACAGATCGTGATAGTATTTCTAAAAATTAAGGTTTTGATATTTATTTATTCTTTGATAGATTAAAAATAACATTGAGCAAGGATTTTTTAATGAAAGCTGGTTACAAATACATTTTATTATTTACTATATTTATTTCAGTATCATCATTTCCACAAATTTATTCTGATCAGCACTATGTGTTGAGAATAGATTCTATATTCAATAATATCGAAGAAAATGTTGGATTAAAATTGAGTGCTGATGGTAAATCGATAATGCTAGTCGATAGTTTAAACGATGGTTATGTGATTTTAAAACCTCAATATTCTCAGCAACCTTTTGATCGTGGTCTGCCATCCTGGAATGGAACCGCACCAGATTTTAATGGCGGTTTCAAAATTCAAATGCGATTTCCATTCAGTACCGGCTGGTCTCCTTGGCTAACTGTAGGTTTTTGGAAATCAAATGTTTGGAGCAGCTATGGAGCAACTACTTATGGCGGCGGCTACATTGATTATGATGAGGCAAAACTTTATACTTATCGAAGTGGGTGGCAATTTAAACTAATTATGACTCGAACTAACACAAATATTGAATCTCCCACGTTACATAAGCTAAGTTTTTTTGTAAGTGATTCGCGTAAAACTTCTTCATTAAACTACACACAGATACTAAATGATAACCCACCAGTAATATTTATCCCTACAGGCTTTGTTTATCAATATGGAGTTGATCCAACAATAGGCGGAGAAATTTGCTCGCCAACATCAGTTTCAATGATTTTAAAAAGTTATCAAATAACTGTTGATCCATATCAGTTTGCAATAGATAACTATGATCCTTACTTTAATATGTTTGGTATCTGGCCCAGGGCGGTGCAAAATGCATCAGAATATGGTTTAGATGGGGCAGTAACCAGATATCGAACCTGGAGTGAAACTTATGAAGTTTTAGCCAACGGTGGAAGAATAGCTATGTCTATAGGTCAGCCTTTATATTCAGGACATTTAGTTATGTTAGCTGGATTTACCTCTGATGGAAAACCAATTGTTCATGATCCCGCAAGATCTGATGGATATTCTTATGTTTATAGTAAGAGCGATATTTCACATTCGTGGTTTGATAAGGGTGGTGTAGGCTATACATTTTATGATGCAGACAGTATTTACCTGGATGTTGAAAATGATTTTGCAAAAATTGCTGATGATTTTAAACTAGATCAGAATTACCCAAATCCATTTAACCCGATTACAAATATTAGTTTTACCATTACTAATAATCAGTTTGTTTCTTTAAAAGTATATGACATTTTAGGAAATGATATTGCTACACTCGTGAACGAGGAATTAGATTTAGGAAATTATAAAGTTCAATTTAATGCTTCTAACCTTAGCTCAGGTGTATATTTATATAAACTTCAAGCAGGTGACTTTAGTAAAACACAAAAAATGATTTTGATTAAGTAATTTCTGTATAAGTAGTACAGTATTCTCAATCAGAATTACACTCTGTTTTAATTAATATATTAAACTCCATCCATCAATTCTATACCCGATTCAATTTTGAATTGATTTTAAATGAATAAGCATATAAGTTCAAATAAAAATCATATCAATAATTATTTGGTGAATAATGAATATTCCAGTAATGCCTAAGTCAATAATTTCTATAATTAATTACCAGCCGGATGCAATTGTAAGTAAGCAACTTCTAAAAAAATCAAATGGAACGGTAACTCTATACGCATTTGATAAAGACGAATCTTTAAATGATAGTACATCACCAGTTGAGATTCTTATTTATGTTTTGGAGGGCACAATTGATCTGAAAGTAAATGGTACATCTAATCTTATAAAAGCAACTGAATATTTTTTACTCCCATCAAAAATCCCATACGCAATTGAGGCCAAAGAAAAAACAAAAGTTCTCTTGACAATTATAAAATAGATTAGACAGGGGAGAATTGAAAATCAAAATCCCAAATCGAAATTATCAACTTGGGATTTAAAAGTACACCCGACAGGATTCGAACCTGTAACCTTCTGATTCGTAGTCATCGGGAATCGTTGATTACACGCTAAAAGTAAAGAGTTTTATGGTACTCCATACATAGTCCATACAGGATTGGAGTTCCAAAATGTTCCTTGTAAAAAACAACAAGTCTTCTTTTTATCAAATCATATATTTTGTTGAAGGTAAAAAGACAAGCCATTCAACTAAGAAGACAACCAAGGCTGAAGCTCTTAAATATCTTCAAAATTTCAACGTCTCTCATATATCAAAACCAAGTTCAAACACACCATTAATCCAAGAAGATACTGCCAAACAGTCTTTAACACTTTCACAGTTTAAAAAAGAGTATTTAGAATACGCCACTCCTGTTAAGTCCAAAAAATATATCGATTCAATTGTATACTCATTCAAATATTTCATTGACTATGCTGGTGATAATGAATTAGACAAAGTTGAAACTCGCATTGTAGATAAATTTATCAACTCCACATTTACCAGAACTCAAAGAGGTGCACATCTTTATTATCGTACACTAAAAGCTGCACTAAATAAAGCAGTTGAATGGAACTACATTTCTATTAATCCTTTCACAAAAGTTAAGTTCCCTAAAATCTCAAAATCATATCCAGTTTTCATCTCAGAAGATGAACTCTTAATTATTCTAGTCAACACTAAGTATGAACACCTTAAAGAGATTATTACAGTTGCATTTTATACCGGCTTACGACTTGGCGAATTAGTCAATATGCGCTGGAACTGGATTGACTTTCTCCAAAATCAAATTACCGTCAAATGTTCGGATGAATTTCAGACTAAAAGTAAAAAAGAAAGAATTGTTCCAATGAGTGATAAAGTACGTTCAATTCTTTTCAAGCGATTCAATTTATCCATACACAATTTGAATGAAGTTGTTTTTTATAACAGGAGAGGGAAGATGCTCTATCAAGAAT
>JBATOT010000045.1:0-3627 GCA_049291095.1 Ignavibacteriaceae bacterium
GTTTTTCATTTTTAATCTTGGTTCCAAAAATTCCATTGATTAAAAATCCAACTAAAGGAAGTACAACGGTTAAATAAATTAATTCTCTCATACTACTAAAATTAGACTCTGATTTTTACCATTTAAGAATATTTATTTCATCAATGTTGACTGTAAGCTTGTTACGGAAGATTGCAATTATAATTGCAAGCCCTACTGCAGCTTCTGCTGCTGCGACAGTCATAACAAAAAATACGAATAACTGACCAATTGAATTACCTAAGTAAGATGAGAATGCAACTAATGTTAGGTTAGCTGAATTAAGCATCAATTCAATACTCATAAAAACTATGATCGCATTTCTTCTGGTTAACACGCCCGCAACTCCAACAAAAAACATGAACGCGCTAAGAATTAAATAATATTCAATTGTTATTGTCATAATTAATCAAACTTCTTTTTTGCTAAAACTAATGCGCCGATTGTTGCTGCAAGTAATAAAAATCCTGCGGCTTCAAACGGAACGATGTAATTTGTAAATAATTCTCGACCTATTGATTCGATTGTTCCGGCTTCAACACTTTTTGCTAAATCTTTAGAAATGTTTTGTGAAGGTTTTGCAAAAAATATAATGTAGGCAAGCTGAGCAAATACAATGAAGGCAACAACCATCGCAAAGATTTTTATTTTTGGATTCAACTCTAAAAATTTCTTTTCATTTTCTGGTCGTAATAACATTAACACAAAAAGGAAAAGAACCATTATTGCGCCAGCGTAAACAATAATTTGTGTTACCGCAATAAACTGTGCATTTAATGTTAGATACAATCCTGCGAGTGCTGCAAAATTAAGAACAAGAAATAATGCTGAGATAACTGGATTACTTCTGGTTATCATTATTACAGCAGTTACAGCAGCAACGATTCCAAAAACAAAAAATAAAACTACATCTAAAGTCATAAAATTATTCTAATCGTTAATTGTACATTATAAATTGTACATTGTTAATCGCTAAGGAGTATTTCTGTAAATCATTCTCGGGAACGGAATGGCTTCACGTAAATGATCCAATCCGCAAATCCAACTTACAGTTCTTTCCAATCCTAAACCAAAACCTGAATGAGGTACTGAACCAAATCTTCTTAAATCCAAATACCACTCAAATGCACTTTGAGGAAGATTGTGTTCTTTAATTCTTTCTAAAAGAAAATCCAAATTATCTTCTCTCTGGCTGCCACCAATAATTTCTCCATAACCTTCTGGTGCAAGTACATCAACTGCAAGAGCATATTTGGGAGCATTTGGATCACGTTTCATATAAAATGCTTTTATCTCAGCAGGATAATGATGAACCATAATTGGTCTATCATATTGTGCAGAAACTATCGTTTCATCAGCGCCGGTTATATCATCTCCCCACTTAAAATCAATTCCATTCTTTTTTAATATTTCAACTGCTTCATCATAATGCACACGAGGGAAAGGACGTTTTACATTTTGAAGTTTTGTAACATCGCGTTCAAGAACTTTTAATTCTTCTGCTCTGTCTGTAAGAATTGTTTGAACAATATATTCTAAAAATTCTTCAGCAAGATCCATATTATCATTCAAATCGTTAAAAGCAACCTCAGGTTCAACCATCCAGAATTCTGTTAAATGTCTTCTTGTTTTAGATTTTTCTGCACGGAAAGTTGGACCGAATGTATAAACTTTTCCAAGTGCCATTGCACCGGCCTCAGCGTAAAGCTGTCCTGATTGTGTTAAATAAGCATTTCCTAAATCAAAATATGGAGTTTCAAAAAGAGTAGATGTTCCTTCAACAGCATTTGGGGTTAAGATTGGAGGATCCATTAAAGTGAATCCCTTATTATCAAAAAAATCTCTTATTGCTTTAACAACACGATGACGAATTCTTAAAATTGCTACTTGTTTACTCGAGCGCAACCATAAATGTCTATTATCAAGTAAGAATTCAATTCCGTGATCTTTGGGTGTAATTGGATAATCGTGTGCATCCGAAATAACAGTTAAGCCCGTGGCATCAAGTTCAAATCCACCTGGTGCGCGTGGTTCTGCTTTTACTTTTCCAGTAACTTCGATTGAAGATTCCTGACCAATCTTATCGGCTTTATCAAAAACTTCCTCTGTCAAATTGCCTTTAAAGTAAACACATTGTAGATAGCCTGAGCCATCACGAAGAATTATAAATTTAATTTTGCCGCTTGAGCGTTTGTTGAAGAGCCATCCTTGAAGTGTAACTTCTTGCCCTACAAATTTTCCAAGATCACTAATTGTAATTTTCTGCATTCGATCTGTTATTTTCTTCAAAAAATGATTGCCAAATATATACAGAGGGGTCAAAAAAACCAATCTAATGTAGGTGACAATTTGTAATATACTATTAACAATTTAATCGGCGATCGGATTTAAGTAATTCACGTATTTAAAATTGATGATTAAATAATCAACATTGTCCCGAATCTTCATTAAATTTTACTTATCTACTGATATATTTAATTTATCAATATTTATTGGAGCGAAATGGAAGACATTATAATTATTGGTGCTGGTCCGGCAGGAATTAGTATGGCGGTTGAAGCTATTAACGCTGGCATTTCAACAGATAAAATACAAATCATAGAAAAATCTGAAGAGCATTCTTTTACTATAAAAAAATATTATCCTGATAGTAAATTGGTTACTGCAAACTATAAAGGTTTTGCAGCTGCCTGCGCTGGAGTTATGTGTTTAGCTGATTCATCAAAGCACGAAACTATTTCTTATCTTGATAAATCAATTGAAGATAATAAACTAAAAGTACATTATAGTGAAACAGTTTATAAAATCCACCAGGAAAAAACTGAGCAGAAATTTATTATCTACACAGATAAAAATACTTATGAGTCCAAAGTTGTAGTAATTGCAGTTGGAATTCTTGGTAAACCAAATAAACCTGAATATAAAATACCAACAACTTTGAATGAAAAAGTTTTGTTTGATGTTACTTCAAAAGAAATTAAAAATTCTAAAGTTCTGGTTGTAGGCGGTGGAGATTCTGCATCGGAGTATTGCCAATATTTACATCAAATTGGTAATGATGTTACTATAAGTTACCGTAAAGATTCATTTGGCAGAATGAATGAGATAAATCAGGAAAGTTTGATGACGTTATCTGATCAAGGCGAAGTGAAATTAAAATTAAATTCTAACATTATTTCGATTGAAGATGAAAATGGAAAGCCTAAAGTCATCTTTACTGAAAATGAAACTGAAATCTATGATTTTGTGGTTTATGCACTTGGCGGATCAACCCCAGAAAACTTTTTAAAGTTAATCGGAATTGAGTTTGATGGACCAAATCCAATTTTAAAAGAAGGTTATGAAACTACAATTCCAGGTTTGTTTTTAACCGGTGATTTAAGTGCTGGTAAAAAGGGCGGCTCTATAATTTGGGCATTTAACTCAGCTAATACAGCAATGAAAAGAATTTGTGAGAATTATCTTGACTGCGAAATCAATTAAAATTATTAACTCTGTAGATTCTGTTATTCTACAGAGTTTTCGTGCCACCCTCACCTTTCCAAAATAATAATTTCACATTTTCCATAAGAATCATTTTTTTGAATATATTAATGTTAGCTTAAATTA
>JBATOT010000046.1:0-44180 GCA_049291095.1 Ignavibacteriaceae bacterium
GGTGGAAATAACTGGGTGTCCATATCGACACCCACAGAAAATTTTCTTACTGAAGTTGATTTTTTTGATTTAAATAATGGCATGGCGGTTGGTATTTTCGGAACAATTCTACGTTCATCAAATGGTGGTGTAACCTGGGACTCACTAAGCAAGGGGACAGGCAAATGGCTTGAAGAAATTCAATTTCGTGACTCTAACTTGGGTTGGTGTGTAGGCGAAGATGTAATTCTGAAGACAACAAGCGGTGGCACAAACTGGATAGAAATACCCCGGCCGCCAAATTCTGGATTTTGGTATTACTCTTTACATTTTCTTAACGACAATGATGGATACATTGGTGGAACAGGGGGAAAAATATTAAAGACTACAGATGGCGGACAAAATTGGAATGTTTATACATATCCAACTTTTTATGGACTTGTTGGAATCAGGTTTGCAAATTTTAATACAGGCATAGCAATAGGTGGTGGAGGATTAATTTTAAGAACAATTGATGAAGGAGTTAATTGGGATACTGTTGGAAGCGGAACAACCGAAAATCTGAATGATGTTGAGTTTGTCGGATCTGTTGCAGGAATTATTGTTGGAAACAATGGTACAATTTTAAGATCTACAAATAATGGCTCAACATGGAATTCTGTAAATAGCGGAACAACCGAAAATCTTTATTCTATTTCACACATTCTTTCTATTGGTTTAAATGCTATTTATGTTTCAGGAGCAGATGGAACAATTCTTAAATCCACTGATGATGGTATCACATGGAATTCTATTGCAACCGGAATTTCTGCTACATTAAATGATCTTTACTTTACAGATTTGAATACTGGTTACGTTTGCGGTCCAGATGGATACGTCTATAAAACAACTGATAGTGGTAATACCTGGAACCCACAACTTCTACCAACAAATCTTGGTTTGGGAGGTTTGTTTTTTCTCAATGATCAAAATGGGTGGTTATGTGGACCTAATGGTGTTCTCCTAAAAACAACAACAGGCGGTGTAACATCTGTGTTTGATGAACTTGCAAATTCTTCAATTCCGCAAACACACATTCTATCACAAAACTACCCCAATCCTTTTAATCCAAGCACAAAAATAAGTTGGCAGTCTCCAGTCAGCAGTCATCAAACAATAAAAGTATATGATATACTCGGAAATGAAGTAGCAACCTTAGTGGATGAATATAGAGTAGCTGGTAATTATGAAATTAATTTTATCGCCAATTATTTATCATCCGGTATTTATTTCTATAAACTTCAAGCAGGTTCTTTTTTTGAAACAAAGAAAATGATTTTAATAAAATAATATTTATCAATAAAGGAATTAGGATGAAAATGAAACCACAAAATTATGTCTTTGTAATTTTACTTGCTTTTATTGCAACCAATTCAACTCCGGCACAAGGTACCGGATTTTGGGAAGCTATACCCGGTTTAGATTATACGGTTGATATTATCAGATCATATGGTGATGATTTGTTAGTTGGTGGACTATTTGATTCCGCCGGAGGCAATGCAAATGCTCGCCATATTGCAAAATGGAATGGAACAAGTTGGGAAGCTCTTGGAACCGGAATAAATGAATGGGTTACATCAGTTGCAGTAAATGGAAACGATGTTTATGTGGGAGGTTTATTTGATAGTGCTGGTGGCGTGATTAATACAGATAAAATTGCACGATGGGATGGAACTAACTGGAATTCTGTAGGCGGTGGTTTAAATTTTTCTGTTTTTACACTTTTATTTGAAAATAATAAACTGTTTGTCGGCGGCTCTTTCCGAAATGCTGGCGGAAATGGAAATGCTGATCGTATTGCTATCTGGAATGGAACAGACTGGGAAGCCTTGGACAAGGGATTTAATAATTCTGTTTTTACGATAGCGATTAACAATGGAGATATTTATGCCGGTGGAATATTTTCTGCAGCAGGTGCAGATACTAATGTTAAATTTATTTCCCGGTGGAACGCTGATAGTCTAAAGTGGCAGCCATTTGGTAACGGCTTAAACAATTCAGTTCATCACATTGGTTTTAATAATAACGAACTATATGTTGGTGGATATTTTACTGATGCCGGGGGTGATCCAAATGCCGATTGTATTGCTAAATGGGATGGTACAAGCTGGGAAGGACTTGGGCCGGGATTAAGCGGTCTATTTGCTGAAGTCGAAGAGTTTGCCTTTGATGGAAACGATATGTATGTGGTTGGGCAATTTGATGTAGTTGGCGATGATAGTTCTTTCCATAACATAGCAAAATGGAATGGAACCAATTGGGAGAAGATTGGAATTGGAGTTGATCAGGAAGTGCGTTCTCTGGTGATTCATAATAATGATCTGTATATAGGAGGAGCTTTTGGTTCTGAACTGCCAGGCGGATTTGATTACTTACCTTACATTGCCAAACGATCAAATATTACTTCAATATTAAATGATGATTTAGTTAATGTTCCAAAGAATTTTTTGCTTCACCAAAATTATCCCAATCCATTTAATCCATCAACAAAAATCAGTTGGCAGTCTTCAGCAGGCAGTTACCAAACATTAAAAATTTATGATGTTCTTGGAAATGAAATCGCAACTCTTGTAGATGAATATAAATCAGCAGGCAGTTATGAAGTTGAATTCAATGCAGAGAGTCTTCCGAGTGGAATTTATTTATATAGACTATCTGCCGGCGGATTTGTTAAGTCTCGTAAAATGCTGCTTTTAAAATAAAGTTATTGATATGGAGAAAATATGAAGCTAATTATAATTCTTGTTTTGTTGTATTTATCAATCACATATTCTCAAACGGTTCCAAATCTACCAGAACCACGCTGCTCGGGTGTTGCTGAAGTTGTTAACGATACTTTATATTTTTTTGGCGGTGCAAACCGGCACTACCTTGGTTCTACCCGCTACCAGACTATATATAAATTTGATGGTAACAATTGGATTGTCTATGACAGCATCCCGGATAATAACACATTAGGAATGGAATCAGCTGTCATCGGAACAGATGTTTACTTATTTGGTGGTTATCGCTTCGGAAATAGAGTTGTCAGGAAATATGATTTACCAAATAAAACCTGGACTTATATGAATCAGGGTCCAAATTTTTCATCATTCGGATCTGCATTTGAATATATAAACAACCATGTTTATGCTTTCCTTGTAGCAGGAAATGTTTATGAGTATGATTTAATCAATGATACCTGGATTGAAAGATCCCCCAATACTGTTCCGGGGTTTTCTTTAAGTTCTGAAGTCTATCAGAATGAAATTTATATTATTGGATATTACGATAGTACATTCAGTCATCCGTTTTATAAATACAATCCTATAACCGATTCGTGGACTGAATTAGCCAATCTCCCGCTCCAGGTTGTAAAATGTGCAATGGAAGTTATCGGAGACAAAATTTATTGTGTCGGTGGTAGCAACCAGGGAGGACCGTCAACCCAGTTTGATAGCTTGCTTGTCTATGATATTTTATCTGATACCTGGTCAATAGATCTATTTGAGTTAAGCAGCAAGAGAGTATGGATGGCTGATGTAACTTACGATAATAAATTTCTTGTACTGGGAGGCATTGATACAACCAATAGTGCAATAGTTATCGTTGAAGAAATTGTTCCCGAGGGAGTAGTTCCGGTTGAACTTATTTCATTCAATGCTAATGTAGTCGGTAGTGATGTTAAACTATCATGGGCTACAGCAACAGAACTGAACAACCTCGGATATGAGTTGTTTAGAAACGGAGTAAAACTTGCATTTATTGAAGGCAGAGGAACTACGAACGAAAAACAAGAATACTTTTATGAGGATATTGATCTTCAGCAAGGGATATTTAATTATTGGCTTGAGCAAATAGACTTTGATGGAACAAGAAATATTTCAGCAGAAATTTCTGCTCAGATATTTGTCCCATCAGTATTTACTCTTGAACAAAACTTTCCGAATCCATTTAATCCAAGCACAACCATAAATTGGCAAACACCAATAGGTAGTTGGCAAAGTCTTAAGGTTTATGATTTGCTTGGAAGAGAAATAGCTACTCTTGTAAATGAATACAAACCAGCAGGAAACTATGAGGTTAATTTTAATGCAGAAAATTTATCATCAGGAATTTACTATTATACTTTAACTGTAGAATCATTTACTGAATCAAAAAGAATGTTATTAATCAAATAAATTGAATAAACTAAGATTGTGGGAGTCTAAACAAATTTTTAACTATCTCAAATTATTTTAAAATCAAAAGAAAGAAACAAAATGAAAAAACTGTTATTTATGATATTAACTTTTTCAAGTATACTTTTTTCTCAATCTTATGAAATATTATTCGATGTTAATAATGCCAGCGGATGGTATGGCGGAGATGATAGACCCGGAAACCAGCGCAATGTTGCAGATGCACAAAGTGTAATTATAGATCAGCCAATTATACTCGAATCCTATTCAGTTCGTTTTGCTAGAGGTTTTGATTTTGCACAAAATCCAACAAGCACAGGACACGAAGTAACACTTAGATTGAGATTGAGAGATTCATCTGGAACTATTTTACATACTCAGGATCTTGTTCTCGCAGATACATTTTCTGGAGGCTGGGCTACATGGGCATCAATCAATTTTGATATTAACCAACCAAGCAAATATATTTTTTCTCATCACTTGGTTGGCGGTTATGATTCAATCCAGGTTTATACAGGAATTGTTTGTGATGTGAATGCAGGCTATTCTGGTGGAGAAAGATATAGCAAATATGTTGTTAACGATTCAGATGCTGTATTTTGGGGTGATTGGAGTAATCATCCGTGGGATGCAAACTTTTGGTTAATTGGCACATTGCTACCAACGAGTGTTGAAAATGAAAATGTACCGCCAACTGAATTTGAACTTGCACAGAATTATCCAAATCCTTTTAACCCATCCACTAGCATCAAGTATCAAGTATCCAGCAATTCGCAAGTTTCTCTCAAAGTTTACGATGTTCTTGGTAATGAAGTAGCAACATTAGCAAATGAATTTAAGCCAGCAGGCAGTTATGAAATTGAATTTAATGCAAATAAATTTTCTAGTGGTGTATATTTTTATAAAATCGAAGCTGGCCCGTACATAGCTATTCGTAAAATGATCTTATTGAAATAAGTAATTATTAGTTTTTATATTGATACTTGACATTCGACAAATGTTTTTACTATCTTGGACTTAAGAAATAAAAGAAAAAAAATTTTAAGAATTAAAAAAATACAGTGCCAACAAAAAATATAAATATCATCCTCAACAACATTATTATTAGAATTATTATGCCACATAGTGAGTGAGAATGGTAAATATTAAAGCTTAACAAAAGCCCTTCTCACCGCGAGAAGGGCTTTTTTATTTTCTACTAAACACAAAATAAATAATATTATGGAATTGAATAAATACAGTAAACTATTAACTCAAAGTGATTCACAGCCAGCATCACAAGCAATGCTATACGCATTAGGATTAAGCGAAGCAGATTTAACAAAACCATTTGTTGGAATTGCAAGTACAGGTTTTGATGGAAATCCCTGCAATATGCATTTAAATAAACTCGCTGATGAAATAAAAAAATCTGTAAAGTCTACTGACTTAGTTGGATTAGTTTTTAATACTATCGGCGTTAGTGATGGAATTTCAATGGGATCAGATGGAATGAGATATTCACTTCCGTCACGAGAAATAATTGCTGATTCGATAGAGACAATGGTAGAAGCGCACTCATATGATGCGCTAGTTACTGTTGTTGGTTGTGATAAAAACATGCCTGGCGCATTGATGGCAATGTGCAGACTTAATCGCCCTTCATTGATGTTATATGGAGGAACAATTCGTTCTGGGTGTTATAATGGTGAAAAATTAAATATAGTTTCGGCATTTGAAGCATGGGGGAAAAAAGTTTCTGGACAAATATCTGAAGTAGATTATAAAAATATAATCAAGAATGCTTGTCCTGGTCCCGGTGCTTGCGGTGGAATGTACACAGCAAATACAATGGCAAGTGCAATTGAAGCGATGGGAATGAGTTTACCCTTCAGTTCATCAAATCCTGCCGAGGCTAAAGAAAAACAGGATGAATGTTTAGAAGTTGGAAATGCAATAAAAATACTATTAGAAAAAAATATAAAACCTTCTGATATCATCACAAAAAAATCTTTAGAGAATGCATTTACATTAGTAACAATTCTTGGCGGATCTACAAACGCTGTTTTGCATTTCATAGCAATCGCTAAATCTGCTAAAGTTGATTTTACTTTTAATGATTTCCAAAGGATAACAGATAAAACTCCTTTTCTTGCGGATCTAAAACCAAGCGGAAAATATTTAATGGAAGATGTTCATCAGGCTGGTGGCACTCCTGCATTAATGAAATATTTACTTGAAAATAATTTCTTACACGGAGATTGTTTAACAGTAACTGGAAAAACTATTTTAGAAAATCTTGAAAAAGTTCCTTCATTAAATCCAACTCAAAAAGTAATTGTACCGATAGAAAAACCATTTAAACCAACTGGACACATTCAAATTCTTTTCGGCAATCTTGCAGAACAAGGATCGGTTGCAAAGATAACAGGTAAGGAAGGAATAAAATTTGTTGGCTCTGCAAAAGTATTTAATAGCGAGTTTGAAGCGAATGAAGGGATTGAAAAAGGTTTAGTAAAAAAGGGAGATGTTGTTGTTATTCGTTATGAAGGACCCAAAGGTGCACCTGGAATGCCGGAAATGTTAAAACCAACTTCTGCAATTATGGGTGCAGGTTTAGGAAATGATGTCGCACTGATTACCGATGGAAGGTTTTCTGGCGGTACCCACGGATTTGTTGTAGGCCATATAACTCCCGAATCACAATTAGGTGGACTAATTGCATTGGTAAAAGATGGTGATATTATTTCAATCGATGCTGAAAATCGAACTTTAAACCTTGAAGTTGAAGAGAGAGAAATTCAAAGAAGAAAAATTTTGTGGAAGGCACCAGAGTTAAAATATAAATCTGGTTGGTTAAAAAAATATACACAGCTTGTTTCATCTGCCTCTGAAGGTTGTGTAACAGATGAATTTGATAAAAAATAATTATCTAGTAGGAGAAATGAATGAAAGATGTTATGGAAAAAGAATCTGCCAAAATTATTGAAAGTGAAAAAAACAAAACTGTAGTAGTAGAAAAAATATCTGGGGCTGAAGCTGTTGTAAAATGTTTACTTGCAGAAGGCGTAGATTTAGTTTTTGGTTATCCTGGCGGAGCTATAATGCCAGTTTATGATGCTCTTTATAATTATCAAGATAATGTTAAACATATTTTAACAAGACACGAGCAAGGTGCTGTTCACGCAGCAGAAGGCTATGCACGCTCAACAGGAAAAGTTGGAGTTTGCATTGCAACATCTGGACCAGGCGCAACAAATCTTGTAACAGGAATTGCTGATGCATTTATTGATTCAACTCCTGTAGTATGTATTACTGGCCAAGTTGCTTCACCACTTTTAGGAACTGATGCTTTTCAGGAAACAGATGTGATTGGAATAGTAACTCCCGTTACTAAATGGGATATACAAATAACTGAAGCAAATGAAATTCCTGAAGCATTTGCGAAAGCATTTTATATTGCTAAATCCGGAAGACCTGGACCTGTTGTAATTGATATAACTAAAGATGCCCAATTTCAGCAATTAGAATTTAAGTATGATGTTTGTACAAAAATCAGAAGTTACTTTCCAAAACCAAAAATTGATTTTTCAAAAGTTGAAGAAGCTGCAGAACTAATTAATAAATCGGTAAAACCATTTTTAATTTTTGGACAAGGTGTAATACTTGGACAAGCAGAAAATGAATTAAAATCTTTCCTTGAAAAATCTGGAATCCCTGCTGCTTGGACTTTACTTGGATTATCTGCACTTCCAAATGATCATCCACAAAATTTTGGAATGCTGGGTATGCATGGTAATCTTGCCCCAAACAGACTTACAAATGAGTGTGATGTTTTAATTGCTGTTGGAATGCGCTTCGATGATAGAGTAACAGGTGATGTTAAACGATATGCAAAGCAGGCGAAAATAATTCATATCGAACTTGATGCTGCAGAAATTAATAAAATAATAAAAGTAGATGTTGCAGTTCATGCTGATGCTAAAGAAGCATTATCTCTTTTAACAGATCTTATAAAACCTAAATTTTATTCTGATTGGATAAACCAATTTAAAGAGTTACAAAAAATTGAGTATGATAAAATCATTAAACATGACTTGTTTCCAAAAGAAAATGGTTTAAAGATGAGTGAGGTTGTGCGAATTGTTTCTGAAAAAACTAATGGAGAAGCGATTGTTGTATCGGATGTTGGTCAGCATCAAATGGTTGTTGCAAGATATTTTAATCATAAAAATACAAGAAGCAGTATAACTTCAGGTGGATTAGGAACGATGGGATTTTGTTTACCGGCTGCAATCGGAGCGAAACTTGGAAAACCGGATAAACAAGTTGTTGCAATTATAGGAGATGGCGGATTTCAAATGACGATTCAAGAGTTGGGTACAATTTTGCAAACGAATGTAGCCGTTAAAGTTATAATTCTAAATAATGAATTTCTTGGAATGGTCAGACAATGGCAGCAAATGTTTTTTGATAAAAGATATTCACATACTGAAATGATAAATCCTGATTTTATAAAAATAGCCTCAGGTTATGGATTGAAAGCACAACGAGTTACAAAGCGTGAAGAACTGGATTCTGCAATAGAGAAACTATTAAATGCGGAATCAGGATACGTACTAGAAGTTAGAGTTGAAAAAGAAGATAATGTTTTCCCGATGATTCCCACTGGTGCATCAGTATCAGATATTAGACTTGAATAAAGGAGAATGAAGAAAATGAAAGAACAATTTACAATTTCAATTTTTACTGAAAATAAAGTTGGTTTGCTGCATCGTGTAACAATTATTTTTACAAGAAGACACATCAACATCGAAAGTATTACTGCATCAGAATCTGAAGTAAAAGGAATTTACAGATATACAATTGTTGTTTTTGAAACACGTGAAAGTGTAGAAAAACTTGTTAAGCAAATTGAAAAACAAGTTGATGTGTTCAGAGCATTTTATCATACAACTGATGAAATAATCCATCAGGAAATTGCTCTTTATAAAATTGCAACTTCATCAGTTCAAAATGGACTCGGTCTGGAAAAAATTATTCGTGATCATCATGCAAGAATATTGTCGCTTGAGCAAGATTATATCGTCATCGAAAAGACAGGACACAAAGAAGACACAAAAGAATTATTTGATACTTTGCGACCGTTTAACGTATTAGAATTTGTTCGTTCAGGAAGGGTAGCTATGATGAAAGAGATAGATAATTTTTCAGATACATTGCACGAATTAGAAAAATCATATCAATAAAAAAAATATATTAAGGAGTAATAATGGCTAAAATTATTTTTGGCGGAGTTGAAGAAAATGTAGTTACAAGAGAAGAATTTTCTCTTGAAAAAGCCAAACAAGTTTTAAAACATGAAGTTGTAGCTGTAGTCGGTTATGGTGTTCAAGGTCCGGGGCAATCGTTAAACTTAAAAGACAATGGAATAAATGTAATTGTTGGTCAAAGAAAAGATTCTAAAAGCTGGAGCAAAGCGGTTGAAGATGGATGGAAAGAGAATGTAAATCTTTTTGATATTGAAGAAGCAGCAAAACGAGCAACAATAATTCAATTTCTTTTATCTGATGCTGGACAAATTGAACAATGGAAATTAATAAAGCCACATCTTACAGCTGGTAAAGCTCTTTATTTCTCACACGGATTTGGAATTACTTTTAACGATCAAACAGGAATTGTCCCACCAAATGATGTGGATGTAATTCTTGTTGCACCAAAAGGTTCCGGAACATCGTTAAGAAGATTATTTGTTCAGGGAAAGGGAATCAACTCAAGTTATGCTATTTATCAGGATGCAACTGGTAAAGCTAAAGAGAAAGTAATCGCGCTTGGAATGGCAGTTGGTTCTGGATATTTATTTGAAACTGATTTTAAAAAAGAAGTTTATTCAGATTTAACCGGCGAGCGTGGAATATTAATGGGTGCTCTGGCAGGAGTGTTTGAAGCTCAATATAATGTGTTAAGAAAAAATGGTCATTCACCCTCTGAAGCATTTAATGAAACAGTTGAAGAACTTACTCAAAGTTTAATGCCGCTTGTGGCAGAAAATGGAATGGACTGGATGTATGCAAATACTTCTGTTACAGCTCAGCGTGGCGCCCTTGATTGGAGACATAAATTCCGTGAAGCTGTGGAACCAGTTTTTGAAAATCTTTACGAAAGTGTAAGGACAGGCAATGAAGCAAAGATAGTAATTGAATCAGGAAGAAAATCTGATTATAGAAAAAATCTTGAAGTAGAATTAAAAGAATTACGTGAATCAGAAATGTGGCAAGCTGGTAAGCAGGTTAGAAATCTAAGACCTGGTACTAAATAGAAAGTAAAAAATGAGTGAATCTGAAACTGAATTAGTTACAAAAAAATATTTCCCGAAATTGACTGATATAAAATCTGCAGCTGCAATTTTAGAAGGTGTAGCGGTTAAAACTCCTTTAATAATAAATCAACATCTATCAGAAAAATATAGCGCAAAGATTTATTTAAAACGAGAAGATTTACAGGTTGTTAGATCATATAAAATTCGTGGTGCATTTAGTAAAATATATCATCTTAACAAAACCGGAATTAAGAATGGCGTTGTTTGTGCAAGTGCAGGAAATCATGCTCAGGGAGTCGCTTATTCGTGTAACTTGCTAAAATTAAAAGGTGTTATTTTTATGCCAACTCCAACTCCGAAACAAAAAGTTGATAGAGTGAAGATGTTTGGAAATGGTAATGTTGAAACAGTACTTGTTGGCGATACTTTTGATGAAGCACAAAAAAAGGCTGTTGAATACTCAACTAAAAATGATTTTGAGTTTGTACATCCATTTGATGATCCATTAGTTATTGAAGGACAGGGAACAGTTGGATTAGAAATTCTTGAACAGACCAAAGATCATATAGATTTTCTTTTCTTGCCAGTTGGCGGCGGTGGACTTGCTTCAGGTGTTTCATCCGTCTTTCAAGAATTAAGTTCTAAAACTAAACTTATTGGAGTTGAACCAAATGGAGCTCCATCAATGAGTAAGTCGTTTGATGAAGGTAATGTTGTAACATTAGAATCGATAGATAGATTTGTCGATGGAGCAGCAGTACAAAGAGTTGGTGATTTAACATTTAAAATTTGTAAATCTAATCTTGATAAAATGATTACAGTGAATGAAGGTGAAATCTGTTCAAACATTTTAAAACTTTATAATGAAGAAGCAATTGTTGTTGAGCCCGCAGGTGCTTTATCTGTTACAGCTTTGAGTCATTTTAAAGATGACATAAAAGGAAAAACAGTTGTATGTGTTCTATCCGGAAACAATAATGATATTACAAGAACCGAAGAGATTCGTGAGCGATCTTTGTTGTATGAAGGATTGAAACATTATTTCATAATTCGATTTCCACAAAGAGCGGGAGCTTTAAAAGAATTTGTAAACAATGTATTGGGTCCAACTGATGACATTGCTTATTTTGAGTATGCTAAAAAAAATAATCGCGAAAGAGGTCCTGCTGTTGTAGGATTAGAACTTCAATCCAAAAATGATTTTGATGGGTTAATCTCAAGAATGAAATCATATGGAATTGAATATGATTATTTGAATGAAAGACCCGATCTGTTTCAATTAATTATTTAATCATTTAGTGTAAATTTATTTATAATCTTAAATAATATTTTATCTTACATCTCTATCTTTGTAAGAAAAATATTTAAGATTGTTATGAAAAAAAATCTAATTCTTCTTTTTGCATTCCAAGTAATTTTGTTTTCTCAAAATTCCAAAACTCCCGCTGATTATGTTAATCCATTTATCGGTACAAAGGATATGGGGCATACATTTCCTGGTGCAACTGTTCCATTTGGAATGGTGCAATTAAGTCCGGAAACTGACACTGTTTTATATAGTTATGGTAAAGGATACAATCCGGAAGTTTATAGATACTGTTCAGGCTATCAATACGATGATAGTACGATTGTAGGATTTTCTCATACACATTTTAATGGAACCGGACATTCTGATCTAGGCGATTTTTTACTAATGCCGACGGTTGGTAAATTGCAAATCAATCCTGGAACCATCGACGATCCTGATTCAGGTTATCGTTCTCGATATTCACATCAATCAGAAGAAGCAAATGCTGGATATTATAAAGTAAAGCTAGAAGATGAGAATGTTCTTGCAGAGTTAACAACAACTGAACGTGTTGGTTTCCATAAATACACATTTCCAAAATCTGATTCTTCTCATATTATTTTTGATTTAACATCAGGCATTTATAATTATGATGGGAAAGTTGTGTGGTCATCAATACGAGTTGAAAATGATACGCTTGTTACCGGTTACAGACAAACAAATGGCTGGGCTAGAACCCGATTACTTTATTTTGCGATGACATTTTCAAAGCAAATTGAATCTTATGGACTGGTTAACAAAGAAGAATTGATCTATAAAGGATTTTGGAGAAAGTTTAATCAGAATAGAAATTTTCCTGAACAAGCTGGACACGAAATTGTAAGTTACTTTAATTTTAAAACTGAAGATGGTGAAGCAATACTTATTAAATTTGCTTTATCCGCTGTTAGCACAAATAATGCTATTGAGAATTTAATTGCTGAGATACCACATTGGGATTTTGAAAAAGTTAAAACTTCGGCAAAACAAAAATGGAATGATGAGTTATCAAAAATTACCATAGAAGCTGATGATGAACGAAAAGTAAATTTCTACACTTCGATGTATCATAGTTTTATGAACCCAATTATTTATAATGATGTTAATGGAGAATATCGTGGGCTTGATCAAAATATTTACAAAGCTAAAGGATTTACTAACTATACAATCTTTTCTTTGTGGGATACTTATCGAGCGCTTCATCCGCTTTATACAATCATTCAACAGCAAAGAACAAATGATATTGTAAATTCAATGTTAGCACATTATGAACAGAGTGTTCATAAAATTTTGCCAGTGTGGTCACATTACTCAAATGAAAATTGGTGTATGATCGGCTATCATGCAGTACCTGTTATTGTTGATGCTTATATGAAAGGAATAAGAAATTACGATGTTAAAAAAGCTTTTGATGCGGTTTTATCAAGTTCAAATTATGAACCTTATGATGGAATAGGTTATTACAAAAAATATGGTTTTGTTCCGGAAGATTTAAATTCTAATTCAGCTTCAAAAACTTTGGAATACTCTTATGATGATTGGACAATCTACAAGTTCGCAGAATCAATTGGTGAAAAGAAAATTGCTGATGAATATTTTGAAAGAGCTCAATATTATAAGAATCTTTTTGATCCAGTAACAAAATTTATTAGAGCAAAAAACTCAGATGGAAAATTCAAAGAACTGTTTGATGCATTAAGCACGGCTAATCAAGGTTACATAGAAGGTAATGCTTGGAATTATTCGCTTTATGTTCCGCACGATGTTAAAGGATTTATTAATCTATTAGGGAGTAAAGAAAAATTAATCAATTGGATTGATTCACTTTTTACAATGCAAATTTCTGATGAGAGTTTTGCGCATAGTGAAGATATTGATCGAGCAGGAATGATTGGTAATTATGTTCACGGAAATGAACCAAGTCATCAGGTTCCATATATGTATTGTTATGCTGGTGTTCCATGGAAAACTCAAGAAAAAATTCATCAAATAGTTAACTCAATGTATAAAAACAAACCTGATGGATTGTCCGGAAACGATGATTGCGGTCAAATGTCTGCGTGGTATATTTTCAGCGTTTTAGGATTTTATTCGGTTGCACCGGGTAGTAATGAATATGTTATTGGAAGTCCATGTTTAGAAAGTGCTGTAATCAATCTAGAAAATGAAAAGCAATTTAAAATCGAAACTGAAAATTATTCCCCAAAAAATATTTATATAACTGAAGTTTATTTAAATGGTGAATTGCTTGATCGAACTTATATTAAATATGAAGAAATCATAAATGGTGGAACTTTAAAGTTTATAATGTCATCAACTCCAAATAAAAAGTGGGGGAATGATGAATCTGCTTTTCCTTATTCGCTTACAAAATAAAATATCTTTAAAACAGAAAACCTCTCATTTCTGAGAGGTTTTCTCTAACCTAACCAATGAACGTAACGCTTCCCGAATAAAACTCCAAACAAATTAAACCATAATTGGAGATCCCTCAGCGAGATAGTAATTTTGATCGCCTCTTATCTCGAAACTCTTTAACGCTTCATCTAATGTTTCATATAAATTAAAAACGTTTAACGTGCCTGCTTTTTCCATTAATGCTTTAACAACTTCATCAGGTTTTACTAAACGAATGTCACCACCAATTCTTGCACTAGCCTTCAATGATAAAACCAGTACACCAAGAAATGTAGAATCAATAAATTCACATTGACTTATATCTACGATGATTTTTTTCTGTTTCTCTTTAATCAACTCATCGAGATTCTTTTTTAACTGGCTTGCTTCCCTGTAAGTTGCCCTGCTAAGGTTTACTACCTCAACAACAATATCGCTCACATGAAGCTTGCTAAAATCTTCTGTAATTGCCCTCATAAATATCCTCTCCTGTCCTAGTAATCATGTTATAGATCCCCTGTTATTTGAAATAGTTTACGCATGCACCGTGCCGTAAAATTGACAAAATGCGTTCCATAACTATTTTGTTTGTTTTAGTTAATTTTCGAATATTATTTTTAATAATTGCCTCAATCTGATATTTTACAAGGCACATTTATTTCATTTTGAAAATTTTTAATTGAATAATATTGACCAACTTTATAAATGTATAACGAATCAAAAAAAATAGAACTTAATATTGATTCCTTAGCAAGGAACCATTATGAAAATTTTCCTGTTTCATCTTTCCTGATTCCAGTCAATTATCGAAAAGATATTGCAATAGTTTATTGGTTTGCTCGAACAGCAGATGATTTTGCTGATGAAGGAAACATAGAAAATGTCAGAAGATTAGAAAATCTTAATAAATTTGAGCAGGAATTTATTGATTCACTAAAATCGGATTCTGAAAATCAATATTTTAGAGCTTTAAGTGAGGTTATCAATAAAAGAAAATTAACCATTCAGTATTTTTTAGATCTGCTATCGGCTTTTAAACAAGATGTAATTAAGAAAAGATATGATAACTATCTTGATGTTTTGGAATATTGTGTAAGATCTGCAAATCCAATAGGAAGAATTTTACTTGAGTTATTTAATGTTTTTGATAAAAATGCGATAATGTACTCAGATAAAATTTGTACTGCACTCCAATTAACAAATTTTTACCAGGATACAAAAATTGATTTTGAAAAAGGCCGAATTTATTTCCCCAAAGATGAAATGGAATTGTTTTTAGTCACCGAAAAGATGTTTGAGTTAAATGAAAATAATCCTAATATTAAAGCATTGGTTAGACATAATATTAATAGAACTCAGGATCTGTTTGATGAAGGTAAGATGATAGTAAGCTATTTGCCAAGTAGATTTAAATATGAAATAAAATGGACCATAGCCGGCGTAGAAAAAATATTAGACAAAATTCGCAAACAGGACTATGATGTTTTTTCCAAAAGACAAAAATTAACAAAGATGGATTTTTTTACACTATTTATTAAAAATATTTTCTAATGTCTGAGTCTGCAAAAGAAATATCAAAAAAAAGCAAAAGCAGTTTTTACTACGCTTTTAATCTTTTACCGGAAGAAAAACGCGATGCGATGAATACTGTTTATGCATTTTGCCGTAAAACTGATGACATTGTTGATGAAAATTCTGATTCGACTGATCTGAAATATGAGAAACTTAGAAAATGGAGAATTGAGTTTGAAAAAAGTTTTTCTGGTCACTCTGAGTTTGCTTTGCTAAATAAACTTGGAACTACAATCTCTAATTTCAATATTCCTTTGGATCCATTTTTCGAACTGATTAAAGGTATGGAGATGGATCTGCAAAAAGACAGGTACAAATCGTTTGAAGATTTACAGCTTTATTGTTACCGGGTTGCTTCAACTGTTGGATTAATGTGCATTGAAATATTTGGCTACAAACATCCATCTACCAAAAAATTTGCAGTTGATCTTGGTATTGCACTGCAGATGACAAATATACTTCGTGATATTGGTAAAGATGCAAAGAATGGAAGAATTTATCTGCCGCAGGAAGATTTAAAAAGATTTAATTATTCTGAACAAGAAATTATGTCTTTGATTTACAATAATAATTTTAAAGACTTAATGGTTTACGAAACTGCTCGGGCTAAAAATTATTTTAATTCCGCAACCGCAAACCTCGATCTTGATGATAAGAAAACTATGTTTGCCGCAAGAGCAATGCAGCATATTTATTATAAGATGTTAGAAAAAATTATCGCTGCCGATTATGATGTTTTTAATAATGACATAAAAGTATCTAAGATTGAAAAAGTTGGGATCGCTTTAGGTGTTTGGGCTAAATATAATTTAGTCTATTAATCTAATAATGAAACGGTGTTTAATCATTGGTGGTGGTATTGCTGGATTAACTGCCGCATCAATTCTCTCCTCAAAAAAACATTCAGTTACACTTATAGAATCATCACCAAAACTTGGCGGAAGAACTTATTCTTTTTTTGATTCTGAAACTAATACTGTAGTTGACAATGGTCAGCATATTATGATGGGTTGTTATAAAGATACACTTGCCTTAATTAAGTTAATTAGCGTTGAGCTTAACTTTGTTTATCAGGAAAATCTATCTTTAGAATTTTTGGATAAAACAAAAAAACATTTTTCATTAAATGCCGATAAATATTTTTATCCATTAAATTTATTTTCTGCTATAATCAATTATAACGTATTCTCCTATTCTGAAAAATTTAGTTTTATTGGATTTGTTCTAAAATTACCATTCATCTCAAAGAAATCCTTAATAAACAAAAACGTCTTAGAATGGCTGACGCAACAGAATCAAAACTTAAATTTAATAAGTAAATTTTGGGAGATTTTATGCGTGGGGGCATTAAATACCAGTTTGGAAAAAGCATCAGCATTTATTTTTTATGATATTCTTCTTGAAATCTTTTTTAAAGGTAATTTCTCATCTACTATAATTCTGCCCAAATATGGATTGAGTGAAAGCCTAATCGATCCAGCTGCTGGTTTTATAACGAATAACGGTGGAGAAATGATTTTATCTGAAACAGTAAAAGAAATAGTTATAGAAAATCAAAAAGTTAAATCCTTAAAAACTAATAGCAATAATTACGAGGATTTTGATTTTGTGATTTCTGCAATACCACTTTATGCTTTACAGAAAATTTTGCCTGCTAAGAATTTAGGAATTGCGATTAATTTAGAATACTCAACAATATTAAACGTTCATTTATGGATTGAAAACAGAAGTCTAAAAAAAAGTATTTATGGATTTCTGGGCTCAGCTTTACATTGGGTATTTATTAAAAATGATCATATAAATATTGTGATAAGCAATGCTGATTATCTTGCAGATAAAAGCAAAGAAGAAATATTGGATTTTGTATTATTGGAACTTAAAGAGTTTGTTAATATTGATAACACAAATTTGAAACATTATAAGATCATAAAAGAAAAACGAGCTACATTTATACCTTCTAAAGAAATTATAAATACCCGGCCGGATAGTAAAACTTTAATTGAAAATTTATTTCTTGCCGGTGATTGGATAAATACCGGCTTACCCTCAACAATTGAAAGTGCTGCAAGAAGTGGTCGTATTGCTGCAGAATTTATTTTGAAATCTAGTTAAGAAAAGATATATGAACGAAAAAGCAAAATACTATATTCAGAAATTACAATTAAAAAAACATCCTGAAGGCGGGTATTACAGAGAAATTTACAGAGCCGCTGAATCATTTTTTATCGAACAGCCTAAAAAAGCTATTAAGCGAAATGTTTCAACTTCAATCTATTTTTTACTGGATGGATCGCAGGTTTCAAAATTCCACAGATTAAGATCAGATGAGCAATGGCATTTTTATGATGGTGCATCTGTTAATATTTATATAATCGATGAAAAGGGTAAATTGAAAGAAATTGTTTTGGGAAAAAAATCTGAACAAGGTGAAGTTTTTCAAACAGTTATTAAGAAAAATTGTTGGTTTGCAGCGGAAGTAAACAACAAAAGATCATTTTCTTTAATCGGATGTACAGTTTCACCCGGATTTGACTTTAGCGATTTTGAATTAGCAGATAGAGCAACTATTACAAACCAATATCCAAAGCTTAGTAACCTGATCACCAGGTTTACAAATCCTTGATTGGGTAAATAAATTGTTGCGATAAAAAAATACCTTAAATTATGTCATTTAAATAGATATGTTTGAGCCAGAGAATTAAGACAACTCCAATTATTGAATTTATACCTGAATTTGTCTAATTTTTTCTAACAAAATCAAAAAATTATTTGGAGCCTTATCGAGCCATACTCTACTGATTTATTTTGTTTCACATTACTAGGAATTCTGTATTAAACACAAAATAAAAAATTTCATTGTCGAGACAATACGTTTATCGATTGTTTCAACATTGATATTTTACGCGGGTATAAATCTCGGGTTTGGTTCCGGATATAAATCGCAGGTTAATGAAGTATTGCTTCAAACAGCCTGTTTCGATTTATTAACTGAATTACATTCTATTGATCTTCGTAATCAGTTTAATTCCGAAATTATTAAACCAAATTCAGAACAAAAGACAGCCGGGAATCTTTTAATTATTGATTCTCCATTCTCACCTGATTCTCCATTTGTTGCAATTGATGATTCGATCCTGGCAAATCCAGATTCATCGGATTTAGGAAAAATTTTGGATTCAACAAATGTAATCGGATCATTAAAAGGTAAAGATTCTTTAAAAACAAAAGTAAAAGTTAATCAGGATTCTTTGCGTTTGTTTCAAATGTCTCTTGATTCATCTGCCAGATTAGAATATTTTAGATATCAACGAGAAGATGTTCCTTACACAACTTTAAGCCATAAGAAAAAATCAAAATTTTTTATCGAACCTTCACCATCTTATAAAACCAGAACAATTACAATTGATTCGACCGGAAAGTTTGTAGAAATCAAAGACATAGTAGCCGGTAAGCCGAGTAAGATCATTTTAAAAGTTCCAATTGAAGAATATATTGCAACAAGATTGGAAGTTGAAGAGAGAAAAAAATGGGAAGCTCAGGGCTATGCTTATGAACTTAAAGATTCCAAACTAGGTTTAGGTGATCTTATCAAAAACCTAACTGATTTTGAAATTCCATTACCGAGTGTTGGAGTGTTAAGTATTTTTGGAACTCCTAAAATCAGTTTAAAGATTGGCGGGTCTGTTCAAATACACGGAGCCTGGCGCAGTGAAACAACAGAAGGAGTTACGGCTTCTCGTTTAGGTAACACTAAAAATGAACCTGATTTTAAACAGCAAGTTCAAATAAATGTTAATGGAACAATTGGGGATAAATTAAATATTGTTGCTGATTGGAATACCGAAAGAACATTTGAGTACGAAAATCAATTAAAGATTAAATACACCGGTTACGAGGACGAAATAATCCAAAGTATTGAAGCAGGAAACGTTTCACTTCAAACTTCGCCATTAGTTGGCGGAAGTGAAGCCCTGTTTGGTATAAAAGCACTTTTTAAAATGGGTCCATTTTCCCTAACCACAATTGCAAGCCAGAAAAAAGGTGAAACAAAGGAAGTTCAGGTTTCCGGCGGTACTTCAGAAACACCATTTCAGAAACGTGCATATGAGTATTCTACAAATCACTATTTTCTTGATACTGTTTACGCTTCTAAAACTCAAAAGATATTTTATAATTATTACGGCAATCCTACTCCTCAGGTTAATAGTTCTTTATTAGTTACTGATATTCAGGTATGGAAAACAGCTCCTCCATTCACAGTTGATAATTCTAAAGAAAGAAATGCAAATGTTTATATTGACCTTTATGACATAGGAGTTGGCGAAGTCTATCCACCAAATTTCCGTGAAGAACTATCTAATACAGAACCAGGCAAAACTGATGCAGGACGATTTACACTTTTAACTCCAGATGTTGATTATATAGTTCACCCTGAAACAGGATTCATCACTTTCAAGACTGCTTTAAATGATCAGGATATAATTGCAGTTGCTTTCCGTCAGGAGAATGGAACTGGAGCATCTGATGACAGAGTATTTGGTGAGTTTTTAGCTCAAGGCGACACAAACACTACTCAGAGACTTGTACTTAAAATGATCAAACCGAATAATCTTCAACCTCAATTTAAAATTGCATGGTCTTTAATGCTAAAAAATATTTACGCCTTGGGTCCAAGAAATATTAAGCAGGAAGGTTTTGAATTTGATATTAAACGAGAAATTGAAGGACAAGAACCTGTAAGCGAAGTTGGAACAATCAGATTTTTAAATGCTTTCGGTCTTGATTTGTTAAACTCAAGTATGCAACCGCCATCAGATAATATTTTTGATTACAGAAGTGGAATAACAATACTACCTGAAACAGGTGAAGTCATTTTTCCTAATCTTGAACCATTTAGCGATAATCTTCCTACTGGATTAGCTGCAGCTGAATATAATTTTGACGAGGTATATGATACCACAAAAACATTTGCAGCTCAGAAAAAGATTAAAGATAAATGGATACTTGTTGGAAAAAGCAAAGGTTCTTCTTCTTCTGTTTACCAGCTGGGTTTTAATGTTGTAGAAAACTCAGTAAAGGTTTTATTAAATGGAAGAGAGCTAAGTCCCGGTTCTGATTACACAGTTGATTACAATATTGGGCAATTAACTATCAGGAATGATGCTGCTCTTGTACCAGGTGCCGATTTAAAAATTACATATGAGCAAAATGATTTATTTCAGCTTGCATCCAAAACCCTGCTTGGGGCAAGAGGAATTTATGAGTTTTCTAAAAAAACAAAACTTGGTTTTTCAGTTCTAAATCTTAATCAACAAACATTAAGTGATAAAGTAAGAATTGGAGAAGAACCTTTAAGTAACAGTATTTATGGTTTAGATTTTAGCACATCTGCTGATTTACCTTTTATTACCAAATTATTGGATAATGTTTTTTCTACAAGGGAAATGTCTACGTTTACGTTAAATGGAGAATATGCTTACATCGATCCGGATCCAAACACAAAGAAAAGTACAATTTTATCTGACGGGGGAAAGAGTATTGCCTACATTGATGACTTTGAAGGCACCAAGAAAACTATTCCTATTGGAGTCTCTTATACTGGATGGAAAGATTTAAGTCCGCCGGATTCACTTGCTCTTAATCCTGGTTTAAGTAAAGCCCAAAGAATTCCATTTAAAGGTAAAACATTTTGGTTTACTGAAACTCCTGCCACGGTTACGGTTGAAGATATTTATTATGATCGTAAACAGGTTGCAAGAGCAGATCAGCAAGTTACTGTAATGGATTTTGTTTTCTTGCCGGATACACCCGGAACATATAATTACGATCCTCAATTAACTCAACCGGACAGATCATGGGGAGGAGTTCAGAAAATATTATCTTCAACAGCAAACGATTTAATTGAAGAAAATATTGAGTTTGTTGAATTCTGGGCACAGATATTAAATGCTCCACCAGATGCAAAAGTCTATATTGATCTTGGTAGAGTTAGTGAGGATGTAATTCCAAATAATAAACTTGATACTGAGGATTTAGATCGAAATGATGCGATTGATGTTAATGGAGATGAAGACACGGGTATTGATGGTGTATTGGATGATCAAGAGCGGATATTAAATAACAGCACCAAAACAGATCCAAGTGGTGATAATTTCTTTTTCCAGAGAAACAGCCAACCTTATCCATATGATTATTTTAGTATCAATGGTACACAAGGTAATGCAATATTAACTGATATAGGTAGAATTCCTGATACAGAAGATTTAAATCGTAATGGAAATCTTGATCAAAATAATAGTTACTTCAGATATGAAATTCCGCTTGACACAAACGCTTTTACTAATCGGTTTGTTGCCGGTGGCGGCTTAAATCCTAAGCTCACAAATAAATGGTATCTATTCAGAGTTCCACTAAAAGATTATACTTCAACAATTGGCAGCCCAAGTTTTTCTGATGTTGAAACAATAAGAATGTTTATTCAGGGTGTTGATAGTATGGTTCACTTTCGCATAACTGAGTTTAATCTTGTTGGTAATCAATGGCAAAAAAATCTTCCTGATTCGATTGCCAATACTGACACAGTTCTTTCAATTTCTGTTGTAAGTCTCGAAGAAAATGAATTTTATACAAGTCCTCCCGGAGTATTTCAGGAAAGAGATAGAACAAGACCAGATGAAGAAATTTTTAGAAATGAGCAATCACTTTCTTTAATCTTAAAAGGATTAGAAGAAGGGGACAAACGAGAAGCTGTTAAATATTTGTTCAGACCACTTGATGTTTTTAGTTATAGCCAGATGAAATTGTTTATCCATGGTGAAGAAAGAAATATTCCTGGTTCAATTTCATATGCAGATACCTTAGCTGGTACTTATCAATACTCTTCAGAAGTTTATTTTAGATTTGGCGGCGATACAAACAATTATTATGAATACAGGCAGCCTGTTTTTGCAGGTTGGAATGAAATAAGTATTAATTTTGATGACCTTTCTGCTTTAAAGTCGTCAAGGCCAAATTCATTTGATTCACTTAATATCCCTTATTCAGAATCAGTTCCTGGTGCCCCAAATGGGCATAAATATGTTATTAAAGGTAATCCAACTCTAACTTCTGTAAAGTTTTTATCTGTGGGAATTGTAAATCTTGATAACAATTTTAATCTGGGTCCTGTTTCTGGTGAAGTTTGGGTTAACGAGTTGCGTGTTGTTGGAGCAGATGATTCACCTGGATGGGCATATAGCTTTTCATCGGCTGTAAAGCTAGCTGATTTTGCAACAGTTTCATTTAATATGAGCCAAAAGAATCCATATTTCCACAAACTTGCAGAACGATTTGGTAGCAGAGTAGAACAATTAAATTGGTCAGTTTCAACGGATGTTAATCTATTAAAATTAATTCCTGTAAATCTGCCTGAAAGTAACTTAAGATTAAATTATTCTCATACAGAATCAATTGGTAAACCACTATATATCCCTGGCAGTGATGTTAAAGTTGATGAAGCAGTTGATAAACAAAAAATTAAATATAAAAATGATCCAGTAAACGAAATTTCACCTGAACAGTTAAAACAGGAATCCGAAACTCAAAGTATATCAGATTCCTGGTCAGCATCTAATATCAAATTAAAAATCCCATCAAAGCATTGGTTAATAAGAGATACATTTAATGCCTTATCTTTAGGCTTTAATTATAACAAAACTTTTAGTCGAAGCCCTACAGTGCTTTCAAATAAGGCGTGGATTTGGAATGCTAATCTAAATTATGGATTATCTCTGAGTCCAAGTTATTACTTTAATCCAATTGATATTCCAGTAATTGGAGTTTTATTTGCTTTATTAAAAGATTATAGCGGAACAAAAATATATTATACTCCTCAAAACTTTAGTCTTGTACTAACTGCAAAAAGGAATTCTACAACAAATATCACGCGGCCAAGAAATAATTTACCATCAAATGAAGTTTCTTCGAGAGATTTTACTACCACACGTGGTTTTAATTTTATATGGAAACTTACCGAAGGAGGATTTTTAAATCTAACAACAAGTTATGCTCTTAATATAAGTTCATCATTGGCATACTTAGAAACTTATAATGATTCTGCTGCTACACCAAGACTAGAAAGTGAAATCTGGAGTGATATATTTAACGGTGCATTCTTTGGTCGTGATAACAGGTATCAGCAAAATTTTGATTTACGAACTTCACCAAAATTGCCATCAATATTTAATATCAATAAATTCTTTACACTAACTGCATCATACGGTGCAAGTTATCAGTGGACTAACGATTTTAGACAGGAAATAGTGGGAAGAAGTGCCGGATTCAGTAACAAGTCTTCGGTCGGGTTGACAATGCGATGGAAATCTTTATGGGATCCATTATTTAAAGACGAAACAAATAAAAATAATCTACCTAAAAATAATCTTGTGCTAAAGGATCCAAAGATTGTTCAGCAACCAACACCTCCTCAACTCGATTCACTTGGAAATCCGATTGCAGTTGTTGATTCAACCAAATTAATGGATTCATTATTTGTTGATGCTAATAAGCCCTCAATGATCTCTCGAGCAGTTGGCTTTTTAACAGCAGCAGCAAAGTATGCTTTCTTAGATTATGAGATGATCTCATTTAATTTTACAAATGATAATACACTTTCAAAATCCGGGTTGCAGGCGCAAGGCACAGGTTTCCGCAATTTCTGGGGATTATTTCATAATGAGGATGCAGGTCCAACAAGAGGTTTTATGTTTGGTTTAAGTAATGATGTTGGGCCCCGTGTTTCTGAGTTAAATACAAATTTGAATGATGTTTATTCGCAAAAAAATAGTTTTGACTTTAAAACATCCAGACCGCTTTGGGAAGGTGCAAAGATAGATCTTAACTGGAAAAGCGGATGGTCATTAAATAAAAATTCAACATTAACTAGAGATCAGGACGGAAATATTTTTGTATCAAGCATTAGTGCCAGCGGTACAATTACAAGATCATTCTTTACAATGCCGCCTGTTCTATTTTTATCTGTATTTAAAAGCGGAATTAAACAAGTTGCAGAGTTGTATAATCCACAGGATCCGAATGCTAATTTATCACAAGCATTCGTTCAAGGATTTGAAAGCTTACCGGTTTTATCAAATTTCGGTTTCCTCGAAGATTTTGCTAAATATATTCCCAGACCAAATTGGAGATTAACGTGGGATGGATTGGAAAAGCTTCCTCTATTTAAATCAATAGCTGAAAGAATATCTTTAGATCATTCCTATTCTTCAACATACACTGAAGGATGGAAACTTTCGCGGGAAGGAAATGAAGAAGTTCAAGTCCAGAAAATAGAATATGGATTTGCACCTTTAGTTGGATTAAATCTTACCTTTGGTCAATTGTGGGGTGGTAGTTTATCCGGTAATTTAAAATACTCAACCAGAACTTCATTTGATCTAGGAGTTACAACAAGCAACATAACAGAAAACTTTTCAAAAGATATTGGTTTTACTCTTCAATTTTCTAAATCAGGATTTGAATTGCCATTGTTTGGTGTATCGCTTAAAAATGATATTGAATTTAGTTTAGCATATTCAAGTTCAAGAAGTGCTGCGGTAAGGTACGATATGGCTAAGTTTACTGAAGAAGGTACACCGCAGGATGGTACAACACGAGTGACGATAGAACCTCGAATTAAATATACAATAAGTGCTAAAGTTACATTGTCTATCTTTTATAAAAGATCTACAGTTGAACCTGAAGGTGCTTCAAGAATTCCGCCAACAACAACAAATGAAGCTGGTCTTGATGTTAATATCTCGATTAATTAGAGTTGAGAATTATTATTTAGATTTGATTTAGCTGCAATAAAAAAGGTTTGTAAAAATGGATAGAAAAAAAATTCTATGGGTTGATGATGAGATAGAACTTTTAAGGTCTCATATAATTTTTCTTTCAGAAAAAGGATATGAAGTTGATACAGTTACAAATGGAGAAGATGCTTTAACTTTAGTAAAAGAAAAAACTTATGATATAATATTTCTTGACGAAATGATGGCTGGAATGGGTGGTCTTGAAACTCTGGCACGAATTAAAAATATTAATAATGCTATTCCCGTTGTAATGATTACAAAGTCGGAAGAAGAAACTTTGATGAATGAAGCTATCGGCGGAAAGATTTCAGATTATCTTACAAAACCGGTTAACCCAAGTCAGGTATTATTAGTATGTAAAAAAATTCTTGAAGGTAAAAAAATATCAAGTCAGTACGCTGCAAAAGATTATCTGCAGGACTTTAGTCAAATAACACAGTCTTTGTCTTCTGCACTTGATTTTACGGAATGGATAAATATTTATCAAAAATTGGTTAGCTGGTCAATTGAGTTAGATCAACATCGGGAAATTGGTCTGGAACAATCACTGAATGATCAATTTAAAGAGGCTAATAAAGAATTTTCAAGATTTATCGATAGAAATTACAGGCATTGGCTAACGGATAATATAAATGATGCACCAAATCTTAGTCCCCAAATAACTGAAAAATATGTTTTAAATCATCTTAAAGATGAAGGTAAATCTGTTTTTTATTTTGTACTCGATTGTCTTAGACTTGATCAATGGCTGGCTATGGAAAAACATCTTACAGAAATGTTTAAGATTGAAAAAGATTATTATTATTCCATTCTTCCAACAGCCACTCCTTATGCGAGAAATTCATTGTTTGCCGGATTGTTTCCGTCCGATATTGAAAAATATTATCCCAATTTGTGGACTTCCGGAAATGATGATGAAAACAGCATGAATAAATATGAAAAAGAATTGCTGCAATTATTATTAGATCGCAAAAGGATTAAACTTAGAAATGATTTAAAGTATATTAAAATAATTGATCCTGAAGTTGGCAGAAATTTCGAACAAAATATACATTCATATCAAAACACTCATCTAACTGCTGTTGTTGTTAATTTTTTAGATATGATCGCTCACGGCCGATCTGACTCGGATATCTTGAAGGAAATTGCACCTGATGAGTCAGCATATCGATCTTTAACAAATAGTTGGTTTACTCATTCATCATTGCTAAACATTTTTACAACACTTTCAAAAATGAAAAATGTAAAAATTGTAATTACTACAGATCATGGAAGTATTAGATCTTTACGCGGTGCTAAGGTTTTAGGTGATAGAGAAGCTTCAACAAATTTGAGATTTAAGTATGGAAGAAATCTTAAGGTCGATGAAAAGCATGCCGTTTATGTTAAAAATGCCAGCGATTATAAACTGCCAAAACGCGGGGTTACGATAAATTATATTATCGCAAAGGAAGATTATTACTTTGTTTATCCAACAGATTATCATAAATTTTTAACACATTATAAAGATACATTTCAGCACGGTGGAATTTCTCTGGAAGAGATGATATTGCCCATAATAACTATGGAGCCAAAATAAAAATGTCTTTCCCTTATTCACGAGTAAGCAAATCTGAAGAAGAGACTAAACTTATAGCTTTTGAATTCTCTGGTTTGATTTCAAATGGGATGGTAATTATTCTTAATGGTGATTTAGGTGTGGGAAAAACATTTTTTATTAAACGAGTTCTTGAAAAGTTTAATGTTACAAATGTAAATAGTCCAACTTTTGCAATTGTTAATGAATATGAAGGTAATAAAAAATTTTATCACTTTGACTTTTATAGGATTAATAGTGTTAAGGAACTAATAGATATTGGAACAGAAGATTATTTTTCTGAATTGGATTCTATAATCTTGATTGAATGGGGTAATATGTTTCCAGAAATTCTTCCGAACAACCGGATTGAAATAAATATTACTTATAATGATAGTAATGAAAGAGTTTTTAGATTTGTAAAATATGAATGAATTGTTACCATTACTTGCTATAGAAACTTCAGATAATATTTGCGGAGCGTGCGTTTACTTTGATGATGCAAAGTATTTTTCCTCAAAAATTATCTTACAACATGCTCACTCAGAAAAATTATTTGAAGCGATTGAATCCGTATTGCTTCAATCTAATATTTCTAAAACCGAATTAAAATTAATTGCAGTTTCTTCCGGACCAGGTTCATTTACAGGACTTAGAATTGGGATGTCAGCTGCAAAAGGGCTAGCTCAGTCACTCTCTCTTCCGCTAGTTCAAGTTCCAACTTTTGAAGCATTATCTTTAGAAATTTCAGAGTTTTTACCGGAAAAAACTTTATTTAGTATCGCCAATAAAGTAGGCCGAGATGAGATGTACTTTGCAAAGTTTCAAATTATGGGTAATAATTATATATTTAAGCAGGAATTAAAAATCGTACCTACTAACTCAGTAGATTTGTTCTGTGAGAGAGAATTGGTTTTTGGAAATGCGTTGGTTAAAAATCTTGATCTTAATTTAAATTTACGCAAGAAATCAGCTCCTCATCCTGAATATGTTGCTAAATGGGCAGCAAAGTTTGGATTGGATAAAGCTATAAGAGATATTGATTTTATTGAGCCAAATTATCTAAAAGATTTTATTGTTAAGGAGAAAAAAATATGATTCATAAAACAATTTTATTTTTGATAGTTACTACTGCAACTATGTTCGCTCAACTTTTGGCCCCCAAAGCAGGAGTTCAGCAAGCAGAACATAATTTTGGGGATATTAATCAAGGTGATGTTGTAAGCCATACTTTTGTTATCACAAATAATGGTGGAGACTTACTTAAAATTTCTGATGTAAAAGCTTCGTGTGGATGTACAGCAGCTAATCCAAGTAAAAGAGAATTAAAACCAGGCGAGTCTTCTAATATTGAAGTTACTTTTAATTCAAAGGGAAGAAAAGGGCCGCAAACAAAAACTGTAACAGTTTCAACTAATGATCCGGAAAAATCAAATATTCTTTTAACCATTAAGTGTAATATTATTGTTGCTGAAGTAAAAGAGAGTACTGCTGGTGCAAAAATATTTTTTCCCGAAACTCAGCATGATTTTGGCAAAGTTAAGGAAGGATTAAAAGTAGAACATACTTTTCAGTTTGAAAACAAAGGTTCAACTTCATTAATTATAAAAGATGTTAAGACATCTTGCGGATGTACAGCGGCAGTAGTTAGTAATACAACAATTAAACCGGGTCAGGTTGGATCGATCAAAGTTGATTTCGATACTAAAAATCGTAATGGAAGAAATAGTAAATCAATTACAGTAGTATCAAATGATACTAAAGAACCCAATAAAGTTTTAACAATTTTTGCAGATATACAGAAAAATTAATTATGCCCTGGTTTAAAAGATCCAAACAAAATATAGCTGAAGACACTCAGCAAAAAGAGTTACCCGCAGGTTTATGGGAAAAATGCCCATCTTGCGGTGAGATAATTCATAAAAAACAACTTGAAATAAATCTCTGGACATGTTTGAAATGTGATCATCATTTTAGAATAAGCAGTTTGGAGTATATTTCTTTTCTTTTCGATAAAAATTCCTTTAAGGAATTAGATAAAAAGATGCGTTCAGCTGATCCTTTAGAATTTAGTGATACAAAAAAATATAGGGATAGGATCTCCTCAACGATTAAAAAACTTGATCTAAATGATGCTGTAAGAACAGGAACTGGAAAAATTAGTGATAAAGAAGTTGCTTTTGCTTGTATGGACTTTCAATTTATTGGAGGTTCAATGGGTTCAGTTGTTGGAGAAAAAATTGCAAGAGCTGCTGATAAAGCATATAAAAGTAAAATTCCCTTGATTGTTATTTCATCAAGCGGTGGTGCCCGAATGATGGAAGGTGCTTATTCACTTATGCAAATGGCTAAAACAAGTGCGAGATTAGCGAGGTTATCAGAAGCTAAAATCCCATATATATCAATTCTAACAGATCCAACTACTGGTGGAACTACTGCGAGCTACGCAATGCTTGGGGATATTAATATCGCTGAACCTAAAGCTCTTATAGGATTTGCTGGCCCAAGAGTTATAAAACAAACTATTGGAAAAGATTTGCCAGCAGGTTTTCAACGATCTGAATTTTTAGTTGAACACGGATTTGTAGATTTTATTTCTCATCGAAAAGAATTGAGAGATAATTTAATTCGCGTTTTAGATTTATTAACAGCTTAAGTCTTAGGTTAATCATACCTAAACATTATAATATTTAACTACCCCAATCCAACATCACCAAAATGGATTTTTTCTATTTTATCTTTGGTTTTTAATAACAAAAATCCTTCACTATCTACATCATAAAAGATTCCATATTTCTCTGATTCATTTTCAGTAATTGAGATTCTGTTTCCGATCATATTACATTTTGATTTCCAGTCTTCTATGATATTGTTTTTATCTTTTTTTAATTTTTCAAGAAGCAATTCAAAATTATTCAGAATGTCTGCAAGCAATTTTTCACGCTCAACATTTCTATCAAGTTCAATTCTGATTGAAGTAGGTGGATAATTGAAGGTTCCCTGAAAAGAAGCTTGATTTACATTTACTCCAATACCAATAACCATTCGTTCAATTTTATTTCCTTGAGATGTAGATTCAATTAATATTCCAGAAGTTTTCTTACCATTAATTAAGACATCATTCGGCCATTTTAATTCTGTTTTTAACTGGTATAAATTCTCGATCGAATATGCAACTGCCAATGCAGCCGCAAAATTAATCAGATTTGAATTCTTAAACAGTACTTTATCCTTAGTTAACAAAATTGAAAAAGTTAAATTGGTATCGGGGGCACTATACCATACTCTATCTTTTCTACCTTTTCCTTTAGTTTGTTTTTCAGCTAACACAACAGATCCATGCACACTTTGCCTGTTTTCCTTATCCATTAAATATGTGTTAGTTGAAGACATTTCATCAGCATAAATAAAATTTCTGCCCAAATAATCAGTATTTAGCTTGATATCAAAACTTTCTATATTAAACAATTTCTTTCTCCTAAAGATGATTTCAAAAATACGCTTTTCTAATCAAAATGTCAGTCTATGTGCCTAATAGATTTATATTAGTGCCATTTTGTCGTACATTTTATAATGTTGAAATACCACACTTTTCGAATTTTAATGTTAACTCATTTAATATCAATAGGTTAACGATGAATTGCAGGTTGGCATTAACTTTGAAATACTAGATAGGTTTAAAAAAGACAAGTTAATTAGATTTTAAAAAATAAGGAGAATAGATAATGGGTAAAATAATTGGAATAGATTTAGGTACAACGAATTCTTGTGTCGCTGTTATGGAAGGGAATGATCCGGTTGTAATCCCTAACTCTGAAGGTGGAAGAACAACACCCTCAGTAGTTGCTTTTACTAAATCAGGTGAAAGATTAGTTGGACAGCCAGCTAAACGACAAGCAATAACAAACCCTAAACAAACAATATCGTCGATCAAAAGATTTATGGGTAGAGTTATTTCTGAAGTTAGTAAAGAAAAAACTGAAATCCCTTATGAAGTTGTAGCAGGTGATAATAATAGTGCACGTGTTCTAATCGGCGATAGAAAATATTCACCACCAGAAATAAGTGCGATGGTATTGCAGAAAATGAAAAAAACTGCAGAAGATTATTTAGGTCAGGAAGTAACCGAAGCCGTGATTACAGTTCCTGCATATTTTAATGATGCACAAAGACAAGCTACAAAAGATGCCGGTGAAATAGCAGGATTAACAGTGAGAAGAATTATTAATGAACCAACAGCAGCTGCGCTGGCATATGGACTTGATAAAAAGACAAGTGATCATACTGTTGCGGTTTACGATCTTGGAGGCGGCACGTTTGATATTTCTATCCTTCAATTAGGCGATGGAGTATTTGAAGTAAAATCTACAAATGGTGATACACATTTAGGCGGTGATGATTTTGACCAAAGATTGATTGATTTTCTAGCGGATGAATTTAAGAAGCAAGAAAGTATAGATTTAAGAAAAGATCCAATGGCTTTGCAGAGATTAAAAGAAGCTGCTGAAAAGGCTAAGATCGAGTTATCATCTTCTGCTTCTACAGAAGTTAATTTACCATTTATTACTGCAACTCAAGATGGTCCTAAACATTTAAATTTAAATCTTACGAGAGCAAAGTTTGAACAGCTTATTGATGATTTAGTTAAAAACACAAAAATACCCTGCGAACAAGCTATGAAAGATGCTGGTGTAACTCCTAAAGATATTAATGAAGTTATACTTGTTGGAGGTTCTACAAGAATTCCAATGGTTCAACAGCTTGTTAAAGACTTATTTGAAAGAGAGCCGCATAAAGGTGTAAACCCGGATGAAGTTGTTGCAATTGGCGCTGCTATTCAAGGAGGTGTTTTAGCTGGAGACGTAAAAGATGTACTTCTACTTGATGTAACTCCTCTCGCATTAGGTATTGAAACTCTTGGCGGTGTTATGACACGTTTGATTGAATCTAACACAACCATTCCTACAAAGAAGAGTGAGGTATTTTCGACTGCAGCTGATAGTCAACCCTCAGTTGAAATTCATATACTTCAAGGTGAAAGACCAATGGCCGCAGATAACAGAACTTTGGGTAGATTTCACCTTGATGGGATACCACCTGCACCCCGTGGAATGCCCCAAATTGAAGTTACATTTGATATTGATGCAAATGGAATATTACACGTTGGCGCTAAGGATAAAGCGACTGGTAAGGAACAGAGTATTAGAATTACTGCTTCCAGTGGTTTAGACAAGAGTGAAATTGAAAAAATGAAAAATGCTGCTAAAGAGCATGCGGCTGAAGATAAATTGAAAAAAGAATCTGTTGAAACCAAGAATCAGGCTGATAGTTTAGTATTTCAGACTAAAAAACAGATAGAAGAACTAAAGGAAAAAATAACTCCTGATGTTAAATCCAGGTTAGAATCTGAAATTAAAAAAGTTGAAGATTCCTTAGCTACAAATAATGTAGAACAAATTAAATCTGCAACAGAATCTCTTAATAAAGTATGGAATGAAGTAGCATCCCAATTATATTCACAAGCTGGACCTCAGGGACAGTCTGCTCCAAATCCAGAAGGTGAAACTAAAACTGAAGATCCTAAAGGTGATGTTCAAGATGCATCTTATGAAGTTGTAGATGATGATAAAAAATAATCTAAATTATTAGAATTATCTGTTATATGAATTAACTCCGGTTATTAAAAGAGCCGGAGTTTTTTTTGTTTAAATATCATTTGGTTATTTTAACATCAATAATATTCCCATATAAAAATGGTAAGAAGCGACAAAAAACATAGAATCATATTTATTGACCTGATGAGAGCGTTAGCTGTAATCCAGATGGTTCAAGGCCACACAGTTGATGTGTTGTTAGCTCCTGAGTATAGATTAGAACAATATCCCGCGTACTTTATTTGGAATTTTATGCGTGGCATGACAGCTCCAATTTTTATGTTTTCTGCTGGTGCTGTTTTCACGTATCTATTTCGTCTTGTCGATGAACCATTTAAATATAATCTGAGAGTGAAAAAAGGATTTTTTAGATTTTTACTATTAGTTTTTATTGGTTATCTATTACGATATCCAACATTTACAATATTTGATTTTTCAGAAGTAACAGCAGATAGACTCAACATCTTTTTTGCTGTTGATGTTTTACAACTTATTGGTTTTGGGATATTGTTTGTATTAGTATCAGCCTATATATCAGAAAAGTTAAGATTAAGTGACACAATAGTATTTTCTGCAATATCTTTGTTCTTCTTTATATCAACGCCATTTATTATTAAGGTAAATTGGATTGAAATTTTATCCCAACCGCTTGCAGGCTATTTATATACTGGTACAGGATCTTTATTCCCATTATTTCCATGGGCGGGTTATGTGGTTCTGGGCGGTGTATTAGGAAGCTATCTGGCAAAAAACCCCTTAGTATTTAAAACAAATCGTTTTAGTTTTAACCTCGCATTATTCGGATTTGCATTAATATTTGTATCAGAAGTTTCTGTACTTATTTCAGGAAAGTATTTTGGCTATTATTATGAAACTACTTCATATACACCTGATACAATATTTTTCCGTGTAGGTTTTGTATTGGTGTTAAACTCAATTATTTCATTTATTTCTCAGAAGATCGAATCTATTCCAAGAATAATTATTATGGTTGGTAGAAATACTTTGTTGATTTATGTTGTTCATCTTATGATTTTGTACGGAAGTGCGTGGAATCCCGGAATCTCATTACTATTTGGAAGTTCATTAAATGTTACTTCAACTATTATAAGTGCAATAATTATGATTGCTCTTATGACATTAATGGTTCTTTTATTAAGTAAATTTAAGTTTAGAAATAAACAACTTGTTACCTAAAGATGAGAAAATCCAATACAACAAACCCAATTGCATTAGATGAAGAAATAAAAGTTGATCAAACATTAAGACCCCAATTTATTTCGGATTTTTCTGGACAGAAAAGAATCACAGAAAATTTAAATGTTTTTGTCTCTGCTGCAAAGAAAAGAAAAGATTCATTAGATCATGTATTGTTAACCGGGCCTCCGGGTTTGGGCAAAACAACACTCGCGCATATAATTGCTAATGAGCTTGGTACTAAAATCAAAATTACTTCTGGTCCCGTTTTAGAAAAACCCGGTGATTTAGCTGGACTCTTAACTAATCTTGAAGAACATTCTGTTTTATTCATTGACGAAATACATAGACTAAGTCCTGTTGTTGAAGAATATCTGTATTCAGCAATGGAAGATTATAAGTTAGATATTATGATTGAAAGCGGTCCAAATGCTCGTTCAGTTCAAATAAGTTTACCAAAGTACACATTGGTTGGTGCAACTACCAGAGCTGGAATGTTAACTTCACCTTTGCGAGACAGGTTTGGGATTAAGTTTAGATTAGATTATTACGATAACGAAACATTAGATAAAATTGTAAATCGATCAGCAAAAATTCTTAATCTAAAAATTGATAAAGATGCATCACTTGAACTTGCAAAACGATCAAGAGGGACACCAAGAATTGCAAATCGTCTGTTAAGACGCACCAGAGATTTTGCTGACTTTGACAATAAGAAAGCGATTGATGTTGATGTAGCAAAAAAAGCTTTAACAGCTTTAGAAGTTGATGAATTTGGTTTAGATGAAATGGATAAGGATATCATTCTTGCAATTATAGATAAATACAATGGCGGTCCGGTTGGACTAAATACACTCGCAGTAGCCGTTAATGAAGATCCTGGAACGATTGAAGAAGTTTATGAACCGTTTTTAATTCAACAAGGATTTATTCAACGCACACCACGCGGAAGAGAAGCAACAACTTTAGCTTATAAACATTTTGGTAAAAATAAATTTGAAAATAAAAGCCAATCTTTATTTGAATGATGAAAGGGAATTAGCATTGAAAAAGATCGTAGTTATAGTTTTAATTTATTCGTTTACTATGATTGCATTTGCACAGAATAATTTAAGGCTCCCAATAAATATTAAACCAGCTTACGAAAATGGTACCAGATCATTTGATGGAATGCCGGGTAAAAACTATTGGCAGAATAAATCTGAGTATGATATCAAAGTAAACTTAGATCCTAAAACAAAAATTTTAAAGGGATCTGAAAATATTGTTTATCATAACAACAGTACAGATTCTCTATCTCAAATCGTGATAAGGTTGTACCATAATATCAGTAAACCAAATGCAAGGCGAGATTTTAATCTTAATGAAAACGCATTAACAAATGGTGTTCAATTAAAAAAAATTATCGTTGGCAATAGTGAAATAGATTTAACAAACAAATCAATCGTTACAGTAACGGGAACGAATTTGATTCTTAAACTAAAAGATAATTTGGCACCTGTAACCAAATTAAATATTTCTTTAGACTGGGAAATTCAACTACCAGCAGTGCAATCAATTCGTTATGGAAGTTATGATTCGACCACAATGTTTGTTTCGTATTGGTATCCCCAGGTATCGGTATATGATGACATTGATGGATGGGATATGATGGATTATTCTGGAACCTTAGAAATGTATAATGATTTTAACGATTACAATATCGAGTTTACAATCCCAACAGGTTTTCAAATATGGGCAACTGGTGTATGGCAAAATGCAGATGAAATATTAAATCAAAAATATTTTGATAGATACCAGGAAGCATGGAAATCTGATGAGGTTATTAGAATTATCGAAAAAACTGACTTACTAAAAAATGATATTTATAAATCAAAAACAGGATTGCATACATTAAAGTTTAAAGCTGAAAATGTTCCTGATTTTGCATTTGGTATAAGTGATCATTATTTGTGGGATGCAGTTAGTTTTACACCTGATAAAAATTCTGATAGAAGAGTTTATTGTACAGCCGCTTACAACCAAAACAGTCAGGATTTTGTTGATGTTACTTACATCGCTAAAGAGGCTTTAAAATATTTTTCTTATGAGCTTCCCGGAGTTCCATATCCTTTCCCATCTGCTACTATTTTTAATGGATCGGGTGGAATGGAATATCCTATGATCGTAAATAACAGCAGTGCCAGTACAAAATCCGGAACCGTGCATTTAACCTCGCACGAACTCTGTCATCAATATCTGCCATTTTACATGGGTACCAACGAAAGAAAATATCCATTTATGGATGAAGGCTGGGCAGTAATGCTGCCGTATGATTTTCAGGAAAGAATGGCCCCCGGCTATAAACCAAGAGAACGATACGTTAAGACTTACGAAGAATTTGCAGGCAATGAATATGATCTTCCAATTCTAATACCTTCACCAACTATTAACTACAGATCTTACAGAACATCAGCTTATAATAAACCTGCAAATGCATATGAGATACTTAGGACAACTTTAGGTGATGAGTTTTTCATTAAAGCAATGCGCACTTATATAGATCGATGGAATGGTAAACATCCTATCCCAACAGATTTTTTCTTTACATTTAATGAAGCTACAGGACAGGATTTAAGCTGGTTTTGGAAACCATGGTTTTATGATTTTAGTTATCCTGATTTGGCAATTAATAATATTAAATCAAAAAGAAATTCAATAGTTGTGCATATAGTAAATCATGGTAAACTTCCTCTGCCAATAAAGTTGCAGGTGATGTTTAATGATGAAGTAATTAAAGAGATTTACAAAACTGCTGATGTGTGGAAATCAGGTAAAGATAATATTGAAGTGAAAATTGATGGTGTAAAAAACTATGATGCGGTTATTTTAGGAAGCGAATTAATTCCTGATGTTAATTCGATTGATAATGTGTATATAAAATAGAGTTTAAGTTAAAGTTCAAAAAAAATCCGATAGACTTCTATCGGATTTTTAGTTTTAAATAATTTATCTTTTTTTATCTCTCGAAAATTTCCTGTCTCTTCCAAAATCTTTTTTATCTGATCTCTCACCTCGATCTTTACTAAAACCAGATTTCTTAAAACCACTGGAACTTTTTCTATCTGAACTGAATTTTGGTTTGCTGCTTCCGCCTCCGCCACCACCTCGTCGTTTCTCAGCAATCTCAATATTAATATCACGTTTCTTTAGTTTTTGTCCCTTAAAGCCGGTCATTATTTTATCTTGAAAATTGCTATCCGCTTCAAAGAAAGAAAAATTCTTTAATATTTCAATTTGTCCGATTTCAATATCGCGCATTCCTGTAAAATCATTAATCATCCCTATTAGCTGAGCAGGTTTTAATCCATCCGTTACACCAAGATTTAAAAAGTATCTTGTATAATTGCCATTGCCAGATCTGCCTCCACGACTGCTTCTGCCGCCGCTGTTATCAGGTCTTTCTTTGTATTTACTATCGCTTGGGCTACTTAAATCCTGTAGATTTTTATAGTACTCTAAAAATCTATTAAACTCTATTGATACAAATCTTTGTATCAAATCATTTCTATCCATCCATTCTAATTTTTCATAAATCTTAGGAAGGAATGGTTCTACCTGAACAGTATCAACTTCAACTTTTTCTACTTTATCGATTAAATGAAAAAGTTGTTTCTCACAAATTTCTGTTCCTAATGGAATAGGAAGATTAACAAACTTTTTATTTAATTGTTTTTCAATAGTATTTAGTTTGTACTTTTCTCTAAGATTAGCAATAACGATTGATGTTCCTGATTTTCCAGCTCTTCCTGTTCTGCCGCTTCTGTGTGTGTAAATTTCTAGCTCATCAGGTAAATCATAATTTATAATATGAGTTAGATCATCAACATCAAGTCCGCGTGCAGCAACATCAGTTGCAACAAGAAGTCTTAAATGTCTTGTACGGAATTTATTTAAAACTGATTCACGCTGTGATTGTGACAAATCTCCATGAAGTGCATCTGCATTGTATCCATCCTGCATAAGTTTATCAGAGACTTCTTTAGTCTCAGCACGGGTTCGACAGAAAACAATTCCGTAAACATTGGGATGAAAATCTACAATTCGTTTTAATGCAAGATATTTATCTCTTGCGTGTACCATATAACTAACGTGTTCAACATTTTCTGCTCCGGCATTTCTTTTACCAATTGTAACTTCAACAGGATCTTTCATATAACGATTTGCAATTGATAGCAAAGGTTTTGGCATAGTTGCAGAAAATAAAAATGTATTTCTGGTTTTTGGCGTTGTTTCAAGAATTGCTTCAAGTTCTTCCTTAAATCCCATATTAAGCATTTCGTCAGCTTCATCAAGTATAACAGCTTTTACTTTGTTTAGATTTACTTCGCCACGATCAATCAAATCATTTAATCTGCCTGGTGTTGCAGAAATAATTTGTGCGCCCTGTTTAATTTTTTGGATTTGTCTATCCATACTGGATCCGCCAAATATCGCAGCAATTTTTATGTCTTTATTGTAGATGGCATAATCTTTTAAATCATCAGCAATCTGTAAACAAAGCTCACGTGTTGGTGCTATTACCAAAAATTGAACTTGCCTTAATGTAGTATCTGTTTTATGGATAATTGGTAAACCGAACGCCGCAGTTTTGCCTGTTCCGGTTTGTGCAAGGGCAATAATATCTTGTGGTTCATCCTGCAACATCATTGGAATAATTTTTTCTTGTACAGGCATTGGATTTTCAAATTTCAATTCCTTAATCGCACGTAAAATATTGTTATCTAAACCTAACTCTTCAAACGAATTCATTTAAAAGCTTTCTAATAATTTTTATTGATTTGTTTATTATTTACCCTTGGTAAGATTTCACTGGCTGGAATATCAACTAAAATTTCTGTTAGTATATCGGGCAAGTTCAAATTCTTTTTCGGTGATTTGAATCGGAATTAATTAAATCCGCAAACAAGAAGTAAATTGTTGCTCCAAAGATACGGAAAATATATTGAATCATTGTATGGGATTTTAGGCTATTATTTGACTTTAACACCTAAAATTGCTTCGTTTGGAGTGAACTTATTTAATAATTTTTCATTAAGGGGTCTTTATGAAAAAGTTTGGTTTAGTTTTTTTATTCTGCTCATTGAACCTTTTTGCTCAAGGTCCCGGAGATCCATTTAATCCAATGACTGCTCCTGGTGCAAGAGGGATTAGCGGTTTAAATCATACATTATGTTGGAAAAATCCATTTAGAACAACTTATAATAGAATTTTTCTTAGCCAAGATCAGAATCTTGTTGCAACTTTGGATTTATCCGCACTCATTTTTGATGGTTATCCAGATAGTAGTGTTGATTCCCTAAATTTATCGTCATTAGGTTTTCTTGGATTTAATAATAAATATTATTGGAGAGTTGTCGAATATGATTCCAGTGGTTTTACAACTGGACAAATATGGTATTTCTTTACTCGTATTGATCTTTCTGAATATGTTATATTCGAGGATGATTTCAGTCAACCATCGGATGAGTGGCGCATAACAAATGATGGAGGTACTTGTCTTTGGGAAGCACACGATGCATTTGAATATACCCTTCCGCCACTTGCAACTGGTAATGTATTAGCAGCTGATGCAGATTATTGTGGCTCTGGATCATCAACTTTAACCTCTGCAATTCTTAAGTTACCAATGTTTCAAGGCGTTTTGTTTTTGAATTTTGAATGGGATAATGATTGGCAGGCTTTAAACAATTCGGATTCAGGCCTTGTTCAAATTAGTAAGGATGATGGTAATTCCTGGGAGACATTAAGAACTTTTGATGCAGTTGATGTACGAAACACTCATGAAATACTTTCTTACTCAGATTGGTCATCGCCAAATGATAGTTTTATTGTAAGATTTAAATCCATTCAACCAGGATGGGATTGGTGGTGGGCGATAGACAATTTAAAACTTACTTATTATAGCGCACTTTCTGCACCTCAGCCTCCATCGCATCTTTATGCTTTTGCTCAGGACACTATATTGTTTGCAAAATTATATTGGGATGCTGGGCATTCATATACAGGTGATCCAATTATTGGTTATAGAATTTATCGTAAAACTGGTTTGCCTATTAATCAGGGACAATATTTGGTAATCAGTCAAACGGATCAGAATACTTTTGAATTTATTGATCAAAATATTAATCTTGATTCTATTTATACATATAAAGTGTGCACCGTTTTACAAAGTGGTAGAATAAGTTCTACAGGTAACGAAGCAACTATATACGTACCATCAATTATTCCAGTCGAAATAATCACCTTCACAGCTTCAATTTATGAAAATAAGGTAACTCTTAACTGGCAAACAGCTACGGAGACGAATAATCAAGGATTTCAAATCGAAAGAAGCAAGAAGCTAGAGGCAAGAAGTGAATGGCAAAATATAGGTTTTGTAAATGGCAACGGTACAACAACAGAACCACAATCATATTCTTTTGCTGATAAGGATTTGGAAGCAGGGAAATATAATTACAGGTTAAAGCAAATTGATTTTGATGGAACGTTTGAGTATTCAAATACAATTGAAGTTGAAATAAATGCTCCGTTAAAGTTTTCGTTAGAACAGAATTATCCAAACCCATTTAACCCATCTACCAGTATTCAGTACTCAATAAATAGTATGCAATTTGTAACATTAAAAGTTTATGATGTTCTTGGAAATGAGATTGCGACTCTTGTTAACGAAGATAAAGTTGCCGGAAATTATGAAGTTAAATTCGATGCATCAAAATTGGCCAGTGGAATTTACTACTATCAAATGAGAGCAGGCGAGTATGTTGAAACAAAAAAGATGATACTACTGAAATAATTGAGTTCGACGGTGATCTATAAAATTTCCAATTTTCTTTGTTACTAAATGAAGGGGCGTATAATTAAATAGTTTATGCTAATAATACAATTCTCAAAACATTAAGTTTAATAGCTTGTGCTCTGATTACAATAACTCTTGCAATAATTACAATTATCTGTGCAATAAATACAAATGCTTGTGCGTACTTACGCACTTGTGATTGCAAACCTAGCACTGGCAATTGTAAAGTGCGCACTTGTGATTGCAAACCTCGCACTGGCAATTGTAAAGCACGCACTCGTGATTGCAAATCTAGCACTGGCAATTGTAAAGCACGCACTTGTGATTGTAGAACTTGCAAAAATGGAATGTATTAAAGGAGTAAAAAAAAATCCCAGCTTGAACCGGGATTTTTTTGAAAAGTGAATTTACTTTAGAGATTTTAACATAATTGCACATCCGCCGCCGGGTGCAAGTTTAAGTTTTAATACTTCGCTTTTCTTAACAATCTTTTTTTCTATTTCATATTTCATTGGATTTTTTTCCCAATCACTATCATCTGCATCTTTATAAATTGTCATTTCATACTTATCAGCAGATAGAAAATCCAGTTTAACATCAAAATCTCTTGCATGTTCATCAGTGATTGCACCAATAAACCAGTTATCAGACTTTTTATCTTTACGGGCAATTATTATATAATCGCCTGGTTCGGCTTGTAACACTTTGGATTCACTCCAATCAACCGGCACATCAACAATAAATTGGAATGCGTCAGGAAATCTTTCGTAGTTCTCAATTAAATCAGCCGCCATTTGAATTGGACTGTAAATAGTAACATAAAGTGCTAGCTGTTTAGCCAATGTTGTATGAACCTGGTATTTACTTTCCGGTTTGTAGTAATCCATTTTAATCTGAAAAATTCCCGGTGTGTAATCCATTGGTCCACCCATAAATCTTGTAAATGGTAAAATTGTTTCGTGTTCCGGCGGATTTCCGTTGCTCCAGGCATTAAACTCATTACCACGTGCGGCTTCTGCAGCCATCCAGTTAGGATAAGTTCGATGCAAACCGGTTAAACGAACTGATTCGTGTGAATCTACACAGATTTTATATTTCTCTGCTTTCTCAACAACTCGTGTAAAATGATTTATCATCCACTGGCTATCGTGATGCTCACCTCGTGGAATGATTGGACCAACGTAACCAGTTTTTACAGATTCATAACCGTATTTGTTCATCAACTTAAAAGCATCATCCATTCTTCGCTCATAATTTGTTACAGATGAAGAAGTTTCGTGATGCATTATCAGCTTTACATTATTTTCTTTTGCATAGTTGGATAAAAATTCAATATCAAAATCAGGATAGGGAGTTACAAAATCAAAAACTTCTTCTTTCCATTTACCAAACCAATCTTCCCAGCCAACATTCCAGCCTTCTACAAGCACGGAATTAAATCCATACTTAGCTGCAAAATCAATATATCGTTTTGTGTTTTCTGTTGTTGCACCGTGGATTCCATTTGGTTTTACTTTATTCCAATCTATAGTTTTAAGATTTACATTATTAAGATCGCCATAATTCCAGCTCATAGTTCCAACATGCATACCCCACCAGATGCCAATATACTTTTGTGGTTTTATCCAGCTAACATCTTTAAATTTTGTTGGCTCGTTAAGATTGAGAATAAGTTTTGATTCTAAAATATTTTCTGCTTTGTCACTAACTACGATTGTACGCCATGGAGTTGTAAACGGAGTTTGCAAATAAGCTTTATTACCAACTGCATCAGGACAAAGATGCGATTGTAATGAAAAATTATTTTTATCTACCTTAACATACATTGCAGGATAATTTAATAATGAAGCCTCGTGGATATTTATATAAATTCCTTCAGACGTTTTCATCATTAACGGAGTTTGGACATAACTTGCGCCTGGAAGATTTTTTGTAACGATGTCATCAAACTTAGTTCCTTTTGTGGCATCAACTTCAGATAGCAGGGAAGTAGTGTAAGTATATTCTTGCGAATCATAATCACCAGGAATCCAGAATGTTTTGTGATTGCCGGTTAACGCAAATGTAGAGTGTTCATCCTTTACAACAAAATAATTTAAATTATTTTGTTGAGGGAATTCGTATCTGAATCCAAGTCCATCATTAAATAAACGGAATGTAATTATTAATATTCTTATATCAGGAACTTGCTGGCTTAAAGTAACTTTTAGTTCTCTGTAATTGTTTGTGATAACACTCTGTTCACCCCAAACAGGATTCCAATTTTCAATGAAAGTTGATGTATCTATTTTTTCAATTGTAAATCCATCAATAAAATCCGGTTGATCTTTAAGATCAATTCCAAGTGTACTTTCTTTAATAATAACTTTTTGATTATAGTTCAATGAGTATGAAGGTTTACTATCACTTAGATTAAAGAATAAAGAAAGTTTTTCATCCGGTGAACTAATTTGTTGCGAATAACTGAATTGATGTAACAATGCAAATAAAATTATTGAGAAAATATATTTCATAAAATATTCTTTCTGTATTCATTAAAAATATTGTGTAAAATTATTCCTGATCATAAACCCCTTTAATGATTGTACCCGGAAAATAATGTTTTAAAATCTGATAAAAATTTTGTCCTGAAAATGCTCTTGCAATTGCACCTGATTGGCACATTCCAACACCGTGACCCCAACCGGCTCCATTAAATCTATATAGAACAGAATTATCTGAAGTAATAATCTTATCAAAAATGAAACACGAACTTCTAAACGGCGGTTTCTTGATTTTTCGAATTTCAAGTTCAGAATTCAAATCAAGTGAGTCTTTGCTTCCTAAAAATCTGGCTTTAATTATTCTACCGGAATTTCCTCTTTCCAGAATTTTGATTTCATTCAAGATTCCAATTTCTTTTATTTCATTCAAGTTTTTTGATAATTCATCGTTAGTCATTTCTATTTGCCAGCGGAAATTTTTCTTACTCCATTCCGGCAATTCAGTATGAAAATAAGGATTACAAAAAACATCAGGGTTACTCTTAATCCAATCCTCAGGAAAATTTTTTGGATTATAATTTATTTCTTTATCCGAATCAAAATGTGAACTCCAATAGGGAACATGACCTGATCTACCAGGCCAAACATTTTCAACACTCTCAGACATTCCACCGCAGTTAGAAGCATAATATGCACCTATAACTTCGTTACCATAAAACAAACACAAACTTCTTGTTTCTTGAACAGCTTGATCTGTAATAGTTGTGCGTTTATTATTTCCTGCAAAAACCTGACATTCAACATCTGCACAA
>JBATOT010000047.1:0-25503 GCA_049291095.1 Ignavibacteriaceae bacterium
GCTTGGTGTTGCAGTTCTTTCTGATCAAGGAATTTTGGCCGTTCTTGTTTATTTCTTTGTTTATTTGTTTATGAATCTTGGTGCTTTTTATGTTGTGATGTTAATCGCTAACAAAATTAACTCAGAAGAAATTGATGATTATAAAGGTATTGGTTATTCGCTGCCTTTACTTGGAACAGCACTCGGTATTTTTCTGGTTTCATTAACTGGATTGCCGCCCACAGCTGGCTTTATTGGTAAACTTTATCTGTTCATTGCATTAGTAGATGCAAATATGATAACTGTTGCAATTATTGCTTTATTAAATACTGTTGTTTCCCTCTACTATTATATCCGTGTACTAAGAGCAATGTTCTTGGTAAGAACAGATAATCAAACTGAAATAAAACTTTCAGTACTAAACTATGTTGTGTTGCTTTTATTAGCTGCACCAGTTTTAATACTTGGTATTTATTTCAGTCCTCTTGTGAACTTTGCTAAAGCATCAGTTCAGATCTTAGGATTTTAATCACACTAATTTGGATTTTTAAGCATATTCTTTTAAGTTTATACCAGACTAAATTAGTCTTATTTATGCTAAAACTATCAAAAAAATCAGAATACGCTTTTATGGCTGCAAGATATATGGCTATAAAAAACCATGGTTCTGCGGTAACTGCTAAAGAAATTGCAGATCAGCATCAAATATCTTTCGATCTTGTCGCAAAGGTTTTGCAGAATTTAACCAAAAATGAAATCACTATTTCATTTCAAGGAGTAAAAGGCGGTTATACTCTTAAGAAAAATCCATTAGAAATTTCTTTAATTGATTTGATCAAGGCAGTCGAACCGAACTATCAAATAACTAATTGCTTAAATACTGATGTTTCTAAGAATGAATGTTCGCATTCTGATTGTTGTAAGATAAAAGATCCATTAGCGGAAGTTCAAAAAATTATTGATAACATATTTTATGAAACTAAATTATCACAAATAATTTAATGACAATTAAAACACCGATATATTTAGATAACAATTCTACAACTCCTTTGGATCCGAGAGTTTTAGAAGCAATGTTGCCTTATTTACAGGATAGATTCGGAAACTCTTCAAGTAATCATAGTTTTGGTTGGATTGCGAAGAGTGCTGTAGAAAATGCAAGAGATATTGTATCGAATTATTTGAAAGTAAAATCTAAAGAAATATATTTCACGAGCGGTGCTACAGAATCTATTAATTTTGTTCACTTTGGATTGACTGAGAAAAGCGACCCGGATTTATTCAGTATAATTAGTTCTAATATGGAACATAATGCAACAAATGAATCACTTGCTTATCTATCAAATAAAGGATTTAATGTTAGAATTATTGAAGCAAACAAGGATGGTTTATTAATCCCTGACAAATTTAAATCTGCAATTACTGATAGAACAAAATTAGTTTCAATTATTTATGCAAATAATGAAATTGGGACAATTAATGATATCGAAGCGATTGGTAAGATTTGTAAAGAATTTGGAATTCTGTTTCATGTTGATGCTACTCAAGCTGTAGGAAAAATTGATTTTGATATTCAAAAACTTAATATAGATTTTCTATCTTTTTCTGCGCACAAGTTTTACGGACCTAAAGGAATTGGTATTTTATTTATTAATTCAGTTAATACCAAAGCTAAATTATATCCAAGATTATTTGGTGGATCACAAGAGGGTGCAATAAGACCAGGCACTTTAAATGTTCCATCAATTGTCGGGTTAGGTAAAGCAATAGAGATTTGTGAAGAGGAAATGTCAAAAGATTATGAGCATACTTTAAAATTGAGGGATGTTTTTTATAAAAATATTATTTCTAGCCTTGATGGAATAGAATTAAACGGATCAATAAAGTCAAGGCTTCCTAATAATTTAAACATTAGGATTTCAGGAGTTATGGCAGATAAACTTATGCTTGAGTTAAGAGATTTGGCTTTTTCAACATCATCCGCTTGTGCATCAAGTTCAAATAAACCAAGTTCAATATTAAAAGCTATTGGCTTATCGGATGAACAAGCTTTTTCCTCAGTACGATTTGGATTCGGCAGGTTTAATACCAAAGCTGAAGTTGACTATGCGTCATCTAGAGTTATCGATGCCATAAACAAATTAAGATCTTTAAATGAAAATAAATCAATAAACAATAAACAAACCATTAAATATTTATGAAACAAAAAGATATTTCTTCTCTTCTTTCTGAATTAAAAAATGAGAATCAGGTGTTTTTAAATTACTTAAAAGCGATGTTTCCTTTATTTCACAATTCAAATTTATTCTCCAAGGACTTTCAATACGGCTTAAAAAGTTTTTTAGAAAAGAAGAGTATTCATCTAACTGAAAATAATTTATTAAGCCTGGCAGGTCAATATTCAGACTTTTATGAGGGACAAGAAATCTTTATTAAAACAAGTTCACAGGGATGGAAATTAAATTATCCCGAGTTTGTAACAGCAAAACCTGGTGATCCATTTTCATTTTAATTTAAATAAAAGAGGTATGCAATGAGCAACACACAAATTGATTCTGATATTACAATAACAGATAAAGCAGTTAAAGAAATAAAAAAAATAATGGATGAAAACAAAATCACTTCGGAATTTGGATTAAGAATTGGAGTAAAAGGCGGTGGCTGTTCTGGATTAACCTATACTTTAGGTTTCGATCCTGATTCTCGCGATGGTGATATGATTATTCAGCACGATGGAGTAAAACTAATCGTTGATGGCAAAAGTCTTTTTTATTTAAACGGTACGGAATTAGATTTTTCTGATGGTTTAAACGGCAAGGGATTTATATTTAATAATCCTAATGCAACTAAGAGTTGTGGCTGCGGCGAATCATTTAGTGTATAATTAGAAGGACGAAAATATATGCAAAGAAGAAAATTTTTATTCGCTCTTAGTACTATTCCGGCAGTTTCTGTTCTTGGTAAAGTAGAAAATCAATTAAATAAATTTAATAATCATATAAGGAGTAATAGTAAAATGGCAAAATTTGAATTGCCCGCACTTCCATACGCATATGATGCATTGGAACCGTACATTGATAAAATGACGATGGAAATTCATCATACAAAACATCATAATGCATACATAACAAATCTTAACAAAGCTTTAGAAGGCACTGAATACGAAGAGAAATCACTCTATGATATGTTCTCAATGGCGTCTAAGTTACCGGCAGCAATTAGAAATAATGGCGGTGGACACTGGAATCATTCGCTATTCTGGACATTGATGAAACAAAATGGCGGTGGAAATCCGACAAGTAAAGTTTCAGATGCCATCAACTCAGCTTTCGGTTCGTTTGAAGAATTTAAAACTAAGTTTAACAATGCAGCAGCCACGAGATTTGGATCTGGCTGGGCATGGTTGGTTGTTCAAGATAGTAAACTTGTTGTTTCATCAACTCCTAATCAGGATAATCCCCTAATGGATGTTGCGGATGTAAAAGGGATACCAATTTTAGGTTTAGATGTCTGGGAACACGCATATTATCTAAAGTATCAAAACAGAAGACCAGAATATGTTGATAGCTGGTGGAATACTGTGAACTGGGATAAAGTAAACGAACTTTTCTCAAAAGCTTAGTTTCATTATAGAATAATGGAGTGATGGAGTTTTAATTCCATTGCTCCATCCTCTAAATTCTAAACGATATTGAATAAGTATGAAATCAATTCCAATTTTTCCGCTAAATTTAGTTGTCTTTCCTGGTTCAAAATATCCACTACACATTTTTGAAGAACGATATAAAATTCTGATCAATATATGCCTTGAAGACAATTCTGGATTTGGAATTGTGGCTTTGATTGATAAAAAGATTTCTGATATTGGAGTTTTCGTAAAAGTAAACCAGGTTTTAACTAAGTACGAAAATGGAGAAATGGATATCATCGTAGAAGGAATCGAACGCTTTTTAATTAACTCCACTAAGTTACATGCAAATGGATATTACGTATCAGAAGTTGAAAAATACTCTGATAACAAAATTGAAATTGATTTGAGTCTAATTGAAGAGTTACAGAATGATTTTGAAGAAATAGTTGAGTTAGCTAGCTACAAAATAGAAGATTCTTTTTGGAAAAATCTTAAAACTGCCGAGTTAAAATCCTATAAAATTGCTGAAAAATCTGGTATGAGTAATGACCAACAACAAGAATTTTTAATCCTGAAAAGTGAAAATGAAAGACTTTATTTTTTAATAAACTATTTTAACTTGATAAAAGAAAAAGTTAATAACGCAGATCTAATCAAAAAAATAATTGTTAATGATGGTTATTTAAACTAAAAAAGCGAGCGACTAGCTCGCTTTTCTTTTTAGACTATCATAAAACTCTAATTGTATTTTTCCTTAACTAAAATTCTATTATTAGCCCTTGCCAAAGAAGCTTGAGCACGGGTAATATTAATATCACTTTTCTTTTCAAGTAATCTTTCTTCGGCTCTTTGTTTAGCATTCAAAGCTCGTTCTTCATCAATCTCAGAAACCTGCTCAATAGAATCTGCTAGAACCAAAACTTTATTATCAAGAACTTCAATTGTTCCACCGGCAGTAGCGTAATGATCTGATTTTCCATTCGGTAAATCAACTTTAATCATACCGATATCAAAAGTACTGATTATCGGTGCGTGGTTATTTAAAACCTGAAATCTTCCTTTTGTTCCAGGAACTGTAATCGATTTTATTTCGCCACTAAAAGCAGATTTTGAAGGCGTAACTATTTCTAAATATAATTCTGACATTATTAAGCCATCATCTTTTTAGCATTTTCAACAGCTTCTTCAATCACACCAACATACATAAACGCTGATTCAGGTAAATCATCATACTTACCATCTATTATTCCTTTAAATCCGCGAATTGTATCTTCTAACTTAACATACTTTCCGGCTTTACCTGTAAAAGCTTCAGCAACGTGGAAAGGCTGACTAAAGAATCTTTGAATTCTTCTTGCACGTCTTACCACAATTTTATCATCATCAGAAAGTTCATCCATTCCAAGAATGTTTATAATATCCTGTAAATCTTTGTAATGCTGAAGAATTTCTTTGCAGTTTTTGGCAACATCATAATGTTCCTGTCCTAAAATTCCAGGTTCAAGTATTCTTGAAGTTGATTCAAGAGGATCAACTGCTGGATAAATACCAAGTTCTGAAATCTGACGGCTTAATACTGTTGTAGCATCAAGGTGAGCAAATGCAGCAGCAGGCGCGGGATCAGTTAGATCATCTGCGGGAACATAAATTGCCTGAACAGAAGTAATAGATCCTTTATCTGTTGAAGTAATTCTTTCTTGTAACGCACCCATTTCAGTTGCTAAATTTGGTTGATAACCAACCGCAGAAGGCATTCTACCTAAAAGTGCAGATACTTCTGATCCGGCTTGTGTAAAACGGAAAATGTTATCAATAAATAAAAGTACATCTCTTCCCTCTTCTTCTCTAAAATATTCTGCAATTGTTAACCCTGTTAAAGCAACACGTAATCTTGCTCCAGGAGGTTCATTCATCTGTCCGAATACCAACGCTGTCTTATCGATAACGCCTGATTCTTTCATTTCGCGCCAGAGATCATTTCCTTCTCGAGTTCTTTCACCGACTCCTGCAAATACAGAATAACCGCCGTGCTGTTTAGCAATATTGTTTATCAATTCTTGAATGATAACGGTTTTACCAACTCCAGCACCACCAAACAATCCTGTTTTTCCACCTTTACTGTATGGTTCCATCAAATCGACAACTTTAAGACCAGTTTCAAACATTTGTGCATTAGTTATAAGATTTTTAAACGCAGGTGCGGGACGATGTATTGGATATCTTTTTTCTGCTTTTATTTCTCCAAGACCATCTATTCCATCACCAATAACATTTATCAATCTTCCGAGTGTAGCAGGACCCACAGGAACAGAAATCGGTTTTCCAGTATCAAATGAATCCATGCCCCTTACTAAACCATCTGTAGAATCCATTGCAACAGTTCTAACTCTATTCTCTCCAAGATGTTGTTGAACTTCAACTATTAAATCTTCTTTTTTTCCTTCAGTAGATGTCCGAGGAATTCTAATTGCATTATAAATTTTTGGAAGATGTGTTCCATCAAATTCGATATCAACAACAGGTCCAATTATTTGAATTATTTTTCCTTTGAGTTCGCTCATTCTATTACCTTCTTAGTTAAATTTTAAGAGCTAAATTTAGACAAAGAGTCATTTTTTTACAAATTTTTAAGCAATTACTTTAATAAAACCATTTTTTTAGATATCGAAAAATCTTCAGTTTTTAGCTGATAAATATACATTCCACTTGCAAATTCATCCCCAGAAAAATCTACGGAAACAATCCCGGCAGGTGCAAGATCATCATATAAAACTTTAATTTCTCGCCCTAAAATATCAAACACGCTCAATCTAATCTTCTGAGACTTTGGAACTTCAAATCTGATTGTTGTAACAGGATTAAAAGGATTTGGATAGTTTTGAAATAATTGAAAATCAAATTCTGTTATATTGAAATCCCCAACATCTGTAACAGGAATTACAAATATTCCTGTTCCACCAGCTTCATTATATCTTTTCTTAAATTCCTGCATATACTTATTAGCGATGTACACATCATTTATGATTAAAGTATTCTCATCATTATCCTGCTCTGCGGCATTGGACCAGTTATGCGAACCTGTTAAAACAGTCGGACTGCTCTCGTAATAAGAAGGATCAAATATTGCATACTTGTGATGTTGAGTTGCATCAGTTGCAGTGAATAAATCTACGAATGTATCAAGGTAGCCGTATTGAGAACCTGTAGTGTTTGCTTGATCTATAACTCCACGAATATCGGTTACGCCACCAATATATTTTTGATTTAAGGCAGTTGCAAGGTCTGACCTTGTAAAAGCATATTGTGCAAAATAAATATTATGTTGAGACGAATTAATTTCATTTAATATTTTAGAATTTGTTCCATCAGAAGGACTAAAGTAAAGTCTAACATCTTTGCCGCCGATAGTAAAAAAATGAGTAGTGTTGTCAACTTTTTGGCTGCCGAATTTTGCAAGTGTAGAGTTTGGAGTATCAGTTGTACTTCCCCACATTTCTTCAAATTCAGTTTTATAAGCATTTGTAAGTCCGGCATCATTTATTTCTACAACATTATTTTTCCAATTTACCTCAGTTGAAGTAACATTCCAGGAACCTGTCCAAATCCAATCATTTACCGGATTTGAATCTCTTCCATCAAAAATGAAAAACTTATTATGCATTATCCCATCTAAACTTGCCGTTCTTTTTAGAACAGGAATTCCGGCATCAATTAAAGTTTGCATACTATTTTGGGTTGTACGATTGTCATACACAGCACGAACTTTTACACCGCGATTTTTTGCAGCTAATATTGCACTAGCAATGTTAGGCATACCAAAAAAGCTATATAGTGCAAGATCGATTGAGTAAGTTGATAGATTAATTCTTTCTATTAATTTCTGTTCAAAACTTACATTGCCATTTGCATTGTTTCCGGAAATCATAACAGTTGTATCTACAGAAAAATTAAAATAAACATTTATTGCTCCAACTGTAGGGTCTGAGGTTGCTGTTGTAACACTCTGTAAGGGCCCTAAACTTGTACCATTTTCATTAGTAGAATATGCGCGAAAATAATAATGAGTAAGTTCATCCAATCCTGTAACGGGAACCACGTGATAAGTAGTATCATCATTGATAACTACAGAATCTAATTCTAAAGATGCTGTCAATCCATATTTAACCTGACTGTTTCCGTTACGCGCAGTATTAAAGTAAATCGTAAAAGAATTTGTATCAATGTTTGCTGCGATTACTGGATTTAGGATTAAAGGAGAACCATCACCAATTATGTCAGAAACAAATCTTGGCATTAATTGATAACCGGAACTATAAGGAGAAGCATTATCATATTGTCCTAAGACTGCGATTATATCTACAGCACTTGAAGGAATAGTTGTGCCGACTATTGAAGTTACATCAGAATCAATTCTTAATCCAGCTGCTATCGTGCCCGTCGCATCAGTTATATTATAGTTTGTATTACCAGCAAAAGTACCGCTGCCACTTATTGTAACATTATTGATTCTTACAAGTCTGCTTTCATATTCTTCAAATCCATTCCATTGCTGATTTATAATCTGAGATAGAGTTACAATTGTGGTATCAAAATAATTTTGAGAGGAATGTTTTACAAAAGAGAACCCAGTTAAACTTGCACTAACTTCAGCTAATCCATTAAAGTGAGTTAACGTTCCTGTAACAGTAACAGAATCACCAATGCTAACCTGACTAACAAATGATGAACCATAAATTGCCATACCGCCTGTAATATCCTGTATCGTTGCAGGGCCTGCTGTTCCAATTTGATTTGAAGAAGTAACAACTCCCGCTATTGTAAATATTTGATTTAGTCCGACAGGAACTCCATTTGTATCATTTAATCTCATATCTGCAATTGGAACAACCTGAGAAAAAGATATCGAACTTAGAAAAAAGAAAACAAATAATTTAATACTGGTCATTGTATATCCGTTGATAATTGGAATCTAAGAATTCTGTTATTGCCCCGATCTGCTACGTATAATATTTTATCAAAAAAAGCAAGAGCAAAAGGTTCCGAAAAAACTGACGGACCACCAAAACCAATTAATTCATCTCCAAATGAGTTAAACTTGTAAACACTGTCTTTTGTAGATTCAGCAACATAAATATTTCCTGAAGCATCAAGTTCACTGCCTTGTGGAGTTATAAAAAAACCTGGTGCCATTATGTCGTTTGCTGCCGGAGTAAGATTATTTTCATAACCCGTAAAATCTTGAGATGTTACATATCTAAACCATTGTGTCTTAAAACTATTTTCTCCCACTAGATTTATAACAATATCATAATTTCTTTTGTTGAATGATTTTACTGAGCTAACTTTATTTACTGATAGTATTCCGGTACTGTTTGGATCAAGTAATGGAACTCTTCCGATCAACGAATCTTTTGTTCCATTATTTTTAACAACATATTTTAAAAGAGAATTATCAGGATCAATAAGATTTGAATTATTCGGACCTGTGCGTGCTATGAGATATGAATTATCATAAAACACGGTAACACCTGTGTATTTTCGATCAGGTCTATTTAGATCCGCCAGTTGAGGTAATATTCTTTTTACCGGTGCAGATTCTAAATCATGATTTGATGCGACTAAATCTATTTTATAAACAGCACTAAATGTTTGTCCTAAAGTATCAAACTGTCCGCAAACCAATAAATTCAAAGTATAATCTTGAGCTATTGCCACAGGGTGCTTAATTGTTTTGCTTCCAAGTCTTTGTCCATCAAGATTTAGCATTATAATCTGATCATTATCAGTATCAGCAACGTAAACTAAAGGTTCACGTCCAATAATAATATCTTCTGGATGATTAAAACCCGGCCATTCTGGATTTAGTTTGATATAAACTGTATCTCCCGATATGTTTCCAGGATCATCCGATTTAAATTGTGTTATATCAAACTTTTCATTGCAAGCGGTTGTTATCAATAAAACAACAACGATAAACGAATATTTTATATTTTTAAGTTTTATCATAAACCAAGTATTATTGAAAATCTGTGAGCTGAACCTAATCTTGAAAAATTGGCAAATGCATAATCCACACTAACATTTGCAATACTAATTGGAACATTAACACCAGCCCCAAAAGAATAATTCTGTTCATCAACATTTATTTTATAGCCGCCACGTGCAAAAAACATTTTATTCCAAACATACTCGGCTCCAATTGATAAATTCTCACTATTATCATTTGGATGGTTAAGCTGAATTGATGTTGTAAGTTTGTGTTCTTCATTTTCATAAGGTTCAAATGCAAAACCAATTCTAAACATTGTTGGAGGAGAAAATGACTGCCAATCAGATTTGGTTCTGTTTCCAATTAAAACCACTTCACCATCCGGCGCAAGATCATTACCAAAATTTGTAACTGTTACAGCAAATCTTGTGCTGCCTAATCCTGTCCAATAATATGTTCCAAGATCAATCATGATTCCACGCATTTTTAGTTGATCAAGCGTTTCTTCAATATACCTGACTGTACCTCCAAAACTGAATTGATCCGTCATCTTTCTTGAATAAGAAACCGCAAAACCAATATCGCTAAATCCAAAAAATTCACCTGTGCCAAATGGAGCATATTCTGTAGTAACTTTCATCTCATCCATTGAGAGTGCAGTTAATGAAACTCCGAAAGTATTTGCATCATCAAGATGATAAACAGCACCAACAAAATCGTGATTAATATCCACAACCCATTCGTTATGAGAAAATATGATCTGATTATCTTGAAACTGTGTTAGACCTGCAGGATTCCAATATAAAGCTGAGACATCATTAGCAACAGCAACAAATGCATCACCCATTGCAGAAGCTCTTCCGCCTACACCAATTTTTAGAAACTGTGCAGTTGATATTCCTGCACGCTGACCGCCAAGAACCGGAAATAATTGTGGTTTAATTTCTGAAAAAGAAAAAACTAACAATATTATTGTGATTAAATACTTCATATTAAAATCTCAAACTCACGCCAAATTTTATATTTCTACGAGTTAAATATCTTGCAGGATTAAGTGGATAAGCAGAGATAGGTGCTTGCAAATCCGGATAACGAGGATCATTCCAGCTTGTGGGTACATTATCTCCCAATTCATAAGCACTGCCTGTAACAGGATTTATTATTGCAGAATTCTGTTTATCCAAAAGATTATTAATTTCAACAAAAACTGAAAACTTCATATCCATCAATTGAAAATATTTTTCAAAATTTAAATCAACCCAAAACCAATTATCGCCAACCTCAGTATATCTTTCGCCAATTACATATTCGTATTCAGCTCTTCCCTGTTCATCTACTGAACCAGTAAAGACAGCTGGTGTATATCTTTTCCCAGATTGAAAGAAAAATCTTAAATATAAATTGTAGTCATCTAATATTCCGGGTGCAAATCCAAAAACAGGATTATCTTTTTCAACATAAAAACTTGTTGAAAGTGAAGCTGTGATTGGTCTATCCCATGGAACGTATTGCTCTTTAATTGATTCGTTTAAATCTCCCTGCAGTACTAAAACTCCTTCATCTGCAGAAGAACTTTTGCCAGTTACAATAGCATAAGTAAATGATGCAGTACCATTGAACCATTTACCAACACGTTTTCTGTATTCAAATTCTAATCCACGCGAGCGAGCGTAATCAGAATTTACATAAGTTATAAAACTTTCTGCTGCAAATCGTGGTGAGACAATTTTAGCTGTTCTGGTATTTACATAATCAAATATATCTTTATAGTATGCTGTAATTGTTAGAACATCATCCAAAGAAAATTGTGTCTTTAAACCTAATTCATAAGCAACCGTCGTTTCAGGATTTAAATTAGGATTTCCAAACTTTTGAAATGATGATTGAGCATTTAATGGATCTAACTTTGCATACACAAACTGAGGTTTAGGCCATTTGCTAAAGTGTCCATAAGAGAAAAATAAGGTTTGATTATCCGATACCGGGTGAGAAATACCTAATCGCGGACTTAATCTTGCTTTAAATCTTCTTCCGCCAAACCAGGCAAAAGTTTCCTCTTTGTAATCAGATCTAATTTCATCAGGAATGGTTACTACATCAGGATTCTCAACTGCATCATCAACATATTTACCAGGAAACCAATAATCCAACCTCAAACCAAAGTTCAAAATCATTCCACTAAAATTGATGTTATCCTGTGCATAAAGCGAACCCATTGCAGGATAAACTTTGTATATGTCATTGTTCAAACCAAGTTCACCAACCCAAGGTTTATAAATATCAATTACCTGCATTTCCTGAAATTGGAAATTGAATCCTGCTTTAAACTTATTTTTTTCATCAAAGAAATTTGTTAAATCACCGCGAATAGAAAATTCCTGAACATAATGATCTCGCCACGTATATGGATTACCAACATCCCAAAAACCATCGCCGGGTATAACACCAATTGTGTCTCTATTAATGTTATAATATTCGATAGGAAATGTTACAATATCTTTTGGTTCGGTGTACAAATACCAATCTTTCCCGTTCGCATCAGCACGTAAGTTTGTATAAAAATTATTTACTTTAAATTCATAAAAGGTTTTTGAACTAAGTGTATGTGTAATACCAAATGAATGATATTTATTATTGTGTGTAAAAGTGTTTGCATCATCAAGTATATATTGATAATTAAATTGATAACCAGGACTTGGTTCTACATACTCAAGATTTGATTGAAGCGATTGAGAGTTTTGATTAATGTTTACAGATTGATTAAATGAATAATAAAACTTTAAAGTAGGAGAATATTTATAAGTCAATTTACCTAACCAGAACCAGTTATTTTCTGCTCTTGGAGCAAATCTAGTCCCATTAAATATTGATGAATATAATTGATTAGCAGTTGGCTTAAAATAACCTTGAGTTATTCCATCAGTTAATCCTGTATAAAAACTTCCGAAAAAAACTACTTCGCCCGGAAGATCAAAACCAAGCGCAGGTAAAATAAATGAAGTAATTGGTTCGGGTCCGCTTAAATTTCCTTCAATAATATCAGTATTAAAAACATAATTGGATGATTTATCTCCAAGATTATCTTTTTTATATGAGAATGATCCGGAATATCTTTGTCCACCCTCTCGGGTTCTTACATTAACAACACCTGATGTAGCTTGTCCAAATTCTGCATTGTATCCGCCGGTAATAACTTCAACTTCTTCAATTGCATTTGCAGACAATTGTAATCCAAAACCTGTACCAGCCAACGGATCCTGAACTGAAACTCCGTCCAATAAAAAAGCATTTTCGTAAGAACGGCCGCCTCGGATGTGAATTGAGTTATCCGATTTTACAACACCTGATTGTTGAGTAACTATATCTGATATATTTTCGATTACAGCAATATCAAGATCATCTTTAGTAATTGTTTTTTTACTTTGTGTTTCTTCTACATCCAGTAATGGTTTTTCTCCAATTACAACAACATCCTGATCTAATGTTAAAACTGTTTCATCCAGTTTAACATCAAGCTCTTTGGTTTTATTATTTTCAATTGATATACCTGTATATTGAGTAGTTTTATAACCGATTAATGATATATCAACATTATATGTTCCGGCAGAGATATTATTAATTCTAAATTTGCCGTTAATATCAGTAGCAGCACCGTAATAAGTTCCTTTTATTATTACATTTACTCCGGGTAATGCATCACCTGTTTTACCATCTTTTACGGTTCCTGATAAGACTCCTGTACCTTGAGAAAAGTTTAATGATGCAAATATTATCACAAAAAGAAAAGTAAAATTCTTAATCATGGGGTTACTCCAAAATCTTCAAAAAAGATTTTTGTAAGTAGAGCTGGAACATTTGCCTGACCTCCGTTGCAAAGGTGTAAAGGTAACCCAATAAAGAAAAGATTTTTTGAAGTAGTTCTAAAACCTATAGTTCCCAATTCAATACCATTTCTATCAAAAAGATTATAAATGTTTTCAGCAATTATAGAGTTAGGACTAAATGATCGATGAAATGAAATTGTTAATGATGTTTCCAGAACAGGAAAATTATTTGCTGAAGATGGAATAACATCCGCACCCAACAATAAAAATCCGTTTCCAATAACATCACTTACACCATCAATTGGTAAAAATCCCTGTAAGGTAGATAGATCAAATAAAAAATCTGAACTTGAATCCTGGAAAGACATTGAGAAAGCTATTTTACCGCCTGATTGAATATATTTTTCTGTTACAATGTTTAGTAAATCCAGGCGTGGTTCTGAGTCTGAATACCAGAATATATACTTAAATAATTTTAATGTTTCTAAAATTGTAACTGATTCAAAAGCGAGTGCATTATTCTCTAAATCAAAAACATCATACTTTCCAGCAAGCGCTCCGCCATTCATTGAAGAAAATATTTGATCATAAAACTGTGCAGCTTGTAAATTTGAAGTTGAACTAGAATAATTATCAAAAATTAATACTTCACCTTTAAGCTGTTTTACGTACCAGCTTGAAGCAGTATCAGGCAACTGTATTATTTCAGAAGTTGCACCTGAAAGATCAGAAGCACGGATTAAAATTTTATTATCTGAATTTAATACTAATCCTTGCAGTTTTTCTGAGTGAATATTTTGTGTTGATGCGTTAATAAGTATTTCAACTTCTGGATTGGGAGTATCTAAATTAATACCTCGCAAGGTTACAAGCCTTACACCGCCAGGTATGGAAACAAAGTTATTAGTATCATTTAAAGCAATCTGAATATTTGTAATTGACTCATCACCATCTAAATCACTTGCATTCCATGCGATCGTAACAACAGGAAAAGATGTATCCGGTAAAAATGATAATTCATTCCAGCTTAAAACCGGTGAGCTATTTTTTATTGGAAATAAAGTTGATGCCGGTGTTGGATCAATCAAACCAATATCATAATAAGTTTCACCTCGATCAAAAATGCCATTACTATTTTTATCAATAAAAGGTTCCGGACCAAAATCAATTCCATTTTGAAAAACTCTGGAATCATATGTGCCATTACCTTGTGCATCAACTGCGGAAACCATAAAACTATAGGTCGTATCAGAAGTTCCAATCGGTAAAGAAAAAGTGCTATCATTTTGTGTTGTAAATGTCCAGCTATTATCAATTCCTTCCCACTTAAAGTAGTATCCGACTATTAGTCCATCCGGATCATCACCCCACCAATTAACTCTTAATCTGCTTGGCTGCTGAGAAACAGTAGAATCCGGATATAAGAACAATCCTGTGTTCGGAGGTGAATTTCCAGTCGGTTGATCCGGAAACTCCTCCGAACAGGAATAGAATGATATTATTCCTAATACCGAAAGGAGTAAGAAATATTTTAGTATATATTTTTGAGATTTCATTTCTTACAAATTATTCATTTTAAATTGTTCATTTTTCATTACTTAATGAGCATCATCTTTTTTGTTTGAGTAAAACCATTAGAATCTATTTTATAAAGATAAATTCCGGATGAAAGTTTACTTGCATCGAAATTAACTGAATGAGTGCCGGCTGTTTTAAAGTCATTAACTAAAGTAGCGACTTCCTGTCCCAGAATATTAAACACTTTAATTGAAACTAATCCTTCAGCCTGAATTGAGTAGTTAATTTTGGTGCTTGGGTTAAATGGATTAGGATAATTTTGATCTAATTCATAATTATAAACAGTATTAACTTCATTATTTACATCAGTAGCATAGTTAACAAAATCATCATTTGTTCTTGGTATAAGTTTATAATTACCGAATGAGAAATACATAATTCCGACTAATTCATCCATAACGTCACCAACTAAAACTCTGGTTGGTACAAATTCAAGTGATGCATCCCAGAAATTATGATATTGATGATTACCATCCTGAAGTTCAACTCTTGTATTAACTAAACTTGTATCTGCAACAAGAATTTCGCCAAAGTTAGAAGTTGAAGGACCGGGATTTCCATCAGCATTTTCATCTGTGATTGTAACATCAGAATATTTAATTAAAACACTTTCCCATTTTTCAGCTTTAATCGTTCCACTTGTTGTAAAATTAATATCAGATGTTGAAAGAGCTTGTGGTACAGGCAATGGATTACCTGTTGAATTAATTGTAAAATCTGAAGGAGTATTTATTCCTGTAAGATTTGTAACACTAAAATTTTCTATTATCGTGCCTGTAACTGTTACATCATCGCCTTTGTTAAAATTCAAGGTTTCAGTTCCATTAATTCTGATTCCGCTCCATGCTCCTGTTCCGTTTTGTATCATTACTTGTGGACCAAGTGGAATATCAGAGGTATCAGAAGTTACAATACCTCTTACTGTAACCTCATAATTATTGTAGGCGCTAAATCCGCTGCCAAAAGGACTGTACTGAACATCCTGAATTGTTAGAGGCCTATTAAGAACTAAATAAAAATATCTGCTTTTTGCTGTGTCTGAAGGAGTTGTTGCAGTATTTCCTTGATTGTCACTCGAAGTCAAGAAGAAATCCACTACGCAAGAATCTGGTTGTGAAGGAATTACTGCTTGATAAGTTGAATCATTAACAGCTGTCATTACAACTTCTTCATTAGTTGTAGAATTTTTTCTCCAATATAATTTTGCATCTGCCACTGTTCCATCAGGATCTTTAATCTTTGCGGTAACTGTAACATTTGCACCAGGAGTCACAAGAACAGGATCTCTAACGATGTTTGAAATTACTGGAGGGAATTGTGCAATTTTTAAATCTGAAGAATCAACAGGCATAACTATCATCATCATGTTAAGACCACCAAAATTAATTCTATTCTGAACATAACCTCTTACATATTCTAACACAGTTCCGGCTTGTGGTGGAGTTCGATTTAAAAAGTAACGAGATTGATTGCCAATAACTACTTGAGTATTATTTTCATCAAAAACTACATATGAACCATTTCCAATTGCTCCAGCTTCAGTTGTAGTAATGTTTCTAAGTTCTACATACATTCCTTCCCATTTTTCTGCAAGAATGTTTCCTTCACGTGATCCAAGCAATGACAAAGAATCAAGTGTAAGTAATTGAGGCTCAGGTTTATCAACAAAATCGGTTATTGTAGAACCATCAAATTCAATAAGATCAAATTGAGTAGTAACATTAAATTCTGTAACAACACCTTTAAATTTTGCAACCGTACCTGTTAAAATCGAATTAAATGCAGTGCTTGAACCATTTGGATATCTAATAAGTATTCCACTATAATCACTATAATTTGTATCTGCTAAAAAAACAGCAGGAGCTCCTGAATTTAATGTTGTAACAGTTCCTGAATAAGAAGGATTCATAACAACACCTTCAACAATAACAGTATCACCAAGAAGTGGTGATGGTTTGTCACCTATTGTTAATAAAGAATCCGGATGTTGATATTGTATATCTCTTATAGATACTTCCGGGTAAGTTTGTGCAATTAAATTCATCGATGTGATCAATAGAAATGCAAACATTATAAAAAATTTAGTTTTCATTTTAGTCTCCTATTATTTAACAATTAAAAATTTTCCAGTTTTTATTTCGCCGGTATTACTATTCTTTACTGTAAACAAGTAAAGTCCTGTTGCTATTGCCTGATCACTATCTGTTACAAGATCCCAGGCATGTTCTCCACCGGCAAATTTTTGCTTATCATCATTTGCGTAATTTTCAAACCATCGTGTGTCCGATCCATTACTGGAAGCATCGTGAATCAACCGTTTTACAACATCCCCGGAAAGTGTATAAATAGTAATCTCACATTCCGCAGGCAAATTAAAGAAATAAATTTTTCTAAGTCTCTCAGAACTTCCATCCCAAACTGCATTGCCGTAATACGGATTTGGATAAACACCAATTTCAATATCTGCGTCTTCGGCAGCTGGAGTTCCCGGAACAATTCTTTCATAATTCGCAATTGCACTCGATTCTAAAACGTCAAGTTCATTTTCAGGATCACCTTCATCAAAAGCTGTAACTGAGTAAACATATTGCCAGCCGTTTAATAAATTACCTAATTCAAACTTGTAATAATATTTTGTTGTATCATTCGGAAATATTACAGGCTCATCCAATTTTACATTAGAAAATCCGGTATTATAACCAATTGAATTACCTGTACTATCAAATTCTGCTAATACAACTAATGCTTTTTGCAAATCCTGAGACTGAGTTAGATCAAATCCAGCTTGTGTTCTGTAAAGTTTGTATCCTTCAAAATCCATTTTTCCGGAAATAGGATCAATGGAAAACTCTGCCCTACTATCCCAATAAATTGTTGCCTTTTGATTTTCAGGAATTACTTTAACCTTGGGTGGTGTTGGAGGAGTTGGCAAAATATATCTTGTAACTTTTCCATCGCCATTTAAATCTTCGTTAGGATCAAGAACTCCATTACGATTTCTATCCTCACCAAAATAAGCTCGCAGCGCCCAATCTGCACTTAAATATAGATTAGCTTTTTGTTCTTCGGTATCTAAAGCAGCAAGATCATTTCCAAATTTTTTGGCAGTAACAACTGCAAATACAACGTTTATTGAATCACCTGGTGCGATCGATGAAAATGGTCCATTTGATAAAAAGATTGATCTGTTTGAAGGTGTTTTTAATGAAGAAGGATTAATTCCATCTTTCCATCTATTAGAACCTCCAAAGTATCCTTGCATTTTTGAGTATCTGCCAATATCATCCTGAGGTGCAAAAAAGTTTGGGTCATCTGTATTCCTAAACTGCCAGCTAACAAAATTAACAGTTGATATTGAATCACTTTGAACCAATATCTTATCCGCAAGTCTAGGTTCCGCGCCAAGGAATTGAATTCCAAGATAACTATCAGTAAACCCAGGATCACCGTTAGAATCAAACTCATAAGCAATTTTAACGGAATCGTTATATCCGTTTCCACCTTTATTAAAAAAAGCAGTATTAAAATTTCTTCCTGTAATGTTGGTATTTCGAACAACTGCATCAGTCCATAAGCCAACATAAATACTATCTATAAACTTGTTTGAAGTATTTTTAATAGTGTAATTCAGGATCACAAAAAAATCTGCAAATGGAAAATTCCATGCATAACTTTCTTGTCTCACTACAACTCCAAGAGGATTATGTCCAGTTATCGGTTCACCATTACTGAGGACAGTATTTGAATCAGTATAGTTCATTACTAAATCCTGATGAGAAATAGCAGAAGGCTGATAAAAAGGTGAATCAAAAAGTGAAGAACGTTCTACAACTTTTTCACCTTCAGCATTAGTAAATTCAAATCCACCTCCTCTTGCTGAAACGGAAGTAGCATCAACTGCGCCCGTTGTAACAAATGGTTCTGAATTTCCACGAATAATTCCGCCAATCCATAAACCGCCATCAAATATATGTTCAATACTTGAACCTTTAGGATACTCACAACTGGGTTGATCCGGCCATAATGAAAACCCGTGTCCGTAAGTTCCAAAATTTGTAACAGTTAAACCTATATTACCAACATTTGTATACTTGGAATTATCATCATCTGCAGGTTTTTGTAAGATGTTTTGATGTTCTTGAGATCTGACTGTGAATGTTATGAGAATTGACAGCAGTATAATTGAGAAAGAATGAAATTTCATTAAATAAAAATATCTCTATAAACTTAATTTAATTTTTTAGCGAGGTTAAAATACACAGATTAACTCTAAATAGGAACTTATTCATATGTAAAATAATGGTTATTAATTAAAGCTATTTTATTTCAAAAATTGCTCTGGCATGTTCATCTGCGTGATAAGAGCTGCGAACAAGTGGTGATGACTCGACGATTTTGAATCCGAATTTTAATCCTTCTTCTTTATACATTTTAAACTCATCTGGAGTAACAAATCTGTCCACTGGAAGATGTTCTTTTGTCGGCTGCAAATATTGTCCGATAGTCAAAATATCACATCCACTAGCAACTAAATCTTTCATTAGTTCTAGAACTTCCTTGGTTTTCTCACCAATACCGACCATTATTCCGCTTTTAGTTTTAAGGTCATTAGATTTGAACCATTTAATCAATTCTAAACTTCTTTCATATTTTGCTTGAGGACGAACAGCATGATAAAGTCTTGGAACTGTTTCCATATTATGGTTTAATATATCCGGAGGATTTTGCATTATAATTTTAAATGCTTTTTCATCACCTTTAAAATCAGGAATTAGAATTTCAACAGTACAATCCGGTTTTTGTTCACGAATCAATCTTACACATTCTTTAAAGATTGTTGATCCGCCATCTTTTAATTCATCGCGATTAACAGAAGTTATTACAACATGTCTTAAGTTTAATTCAACAACAGATTGAACAACTCGTTTTGGTTCCTCAACATCAAGTTCATTTGGGATACCAACTTTAATATTGCAGAAGCCGCAGCTACGAGTGCAGGTATCTCCAAGTATCATAAATGTTGCTGTGCGATGATTCCAGCATTCTGAAATGTTTGGACATTTAGCTTCTTCGCAAACAGTATTTAGTTTTTGTCTGCGCATAAGATTTTTAACATCAGAATAGTTTTCACCAATTGGTAATCGTACTTTTAACCAATCAGGTCTTTTGCCTAAATCTTTATTCGCTTTTTCTGCTTCTTCTTTAAATGCTTTTTGATGCTGATTTATCATAATATTTTTTTATTGTCATCACAAATCCCGAAGGATGAAGTGATCTGTTAAATATATGAGATTGCTTCGTCCTAACGGACTCGCAATGACTAACTAGATTATACCTTCAAAATTTTCTAATACTTCTTTAATATTCTTTAAAAACATTCCACCTAACATTCCATCAACCAAACGATGATCATGTGATAGAGTTAAAGCCATAATATGTCTAACAGCAAAAGTATCAGAACCATCAACTTCAATTACAACAGGTTTTTTTTGTACTGCGCCAACTCCAAGTATCGCAACTTCAGGTTGATTTATAATTGGCGTTCCAAATATAGTTCCGAAAACACCATAATTTGTAATAGTAAAAGTTCCGTTACTAATATCATCCGGAGTAAGTTTTTTTGTTCTTGCACGATTTGCTAAATCTGCAATGGCTTTTGCTAAACCAATAACATTTCTATCTCCTGCACCTTTAATGTTTGGAACAATCAATCCAGTTGGCTCTATCGCAACTGCTATTCCAAGATTTATAAATTTCTTTTGCAGAATTGAATTCCCATCGATACTTGAATTTACAAGCGGGTATTTCTTTAGACTTATAACAACTGCATCTGCAATGAATGCCATATAAGTAATCTTAGCATTTTCATTTTTCATAATCTCATCTTTTTTTGAATTGATGTAATTATGAATTCTGGTCATATCAACTTCAATCAAACCTGTAACATGTACCGATGTATCACGGCTATGAACCATATGATCCATTATTCGTTGTCTGATATTATCCATTGGAATTCTTTCAACATCAGCTGTATTATAAACTGCCTGAGATGTTGATGGAATAGTACTCCTGGTTTCTTTTAATTTTTCTTGTCCGCCTACGGATGATTGAACATCAACTTGAACTTTACCAGTTTTCCTTTTCTCAATGTAGGCAAGAAGATCTTTTTTAGAAACTCTGTCTTCTAAACCTGTACCTTTAATTGATTGTAACTCATCGAAACTAACATTTTCTTTTTGAGCGATGCTTAAAACAAGCGGTGAATAAAATGCTGAACCTTTAGCCTGCTCTTTTGATATACTATCGATATTCTTTGCAAAATTATCGTGCATTGATTTTATTTCTTGAACTTGCTCTTTTTTATTTTCTTCTTTTTTGCTTTCTTGAACTTGAACCTGAACTTTAACTTGATCTCCAACAGATAATTTCGCAACAATAGTTCCAACCTCAACTGTCTCCTGCTCACCAACAAGAATTTCAACTAATGTTCCTGCTTCCGGGGAAGGAATTTCGGTATCAACTTTATCTGTACTTATTTCGAAAATCATTTCATCTTTTTTAACTACATCACCAACTTTTTTATTCCATTTGATAATAGTTCCTTCCATAACTGATTCACCCATTTTAGGCATTGCTATTTCAATTACATTTCCATTTGAAGATTTGCTTTGAACAGGTTCAGAAACTTTTGGTGTTTCAACTTCGCTTATAACTTTTTCCTCAACAACTTGTTCGGCTTCAGCTTTTGCCGGCGCAACTTCAACATTAGATTCACTTGCAGATTGAATTCTAGCAACCACAGTTCCAACTTCAACCGTATCACCTTCTTTAACTAATATTTCAGAAAGCACTCCTGCTGATGCTGCCGGAATTTCTGTATCAACCTTATCAGTACTGATTTCAAAAATTATTTCGTCAAGTTTTACAACATCGCCAATTTTTTTATGCCATTTGATGATTGTGCCTTCGTTAACACTCTCACCCATTTTCGGCATTATTATATCCATACAAACTCCTGATTACAAATGTTAAATTCTAAATGTTCAATTTTCAATTATTTAATTTTATTTTATTGAGTCATATCTTGCAAAGCGAGAGATCTGAACCTTTATACATATTAAGATTTGCCTCATCATCCGGCGGTACGATTTTTTAATACTTAAGTAGATCTTTTATTCCATTATAGATTTCATCACGACTTGGCAAAATTTCATTTTCTAAAATTGGGGCGTAAGGAATGTGTGAATCTTTGGCTCCAATTCTTTTTACGGGTGCATCGAGATATTGGAAACAATTATCAGCAATACTTGCAGCTATTTCTGCTCCAAATCCACCAAATAAAGTATCTTCGTGTATGATTATAACTTTATTAGTTTTCTTTACTGAGTTATATATTGTCTCTTCATCCAAAGGAACAATCGTTCTTAAATCAATTATTTCTACAGAATAGTTTTCATCTTCTAATTTCTTTGCTGCAATCATCGAATCCCACAAAGAAACACCCCATGAAACAACCGTTACATCTGAACCTTCTTTAATAACTTTAGCCACTCCAAAAGGCAGTAAGTAATTTTCATCAGGTTCCGGAGTTATTGCAAAACTTTGTCTGTACAATCCTTTATGCTCTAAAAACAAAACAGGATCTTTTATCCGGCATGCAGTTTTTAATAATCCTTTGGCATCTGCTGCATTGCTGGGATAAGCAATCAATATTCCGGGAATGTGTGAAAAGAATGCTTCAATATTCTGGCTGTGACAAAGCCCACCATGAATATATCCGCCAATAGCGACACGAGTGACAACCGGAGCAGACCAGGTATTATTAGAACGATAACGCATTGGAGCCATTTCATTCTTCATTTGTTGAAATGCCGGCCAGATGTAATCACCAAATTGAATTTCTACAACCGGTTTCATTCCGGTAAGTGACATTCCAACTGCAACTCCCATTATACTTGCTTCAGCAAGTGGTGAATTGAAAACTCTTTTCTTTGTAAATCTTGTTGATAAACCTTTAGTTGCTGTAAACACTCCGCCTTTTCCATCTTCAATGTCTTCCCCAAAAATGAACATCTCTGGATTTTTTTCCATCTCTTCATGTAATGCGTGATTGATTGCATCAACCATTACAATTTTATCACCACTCGGTTTTGATGATTCATAATTAAGTGTTTCTTTAAATCCGCTCTCATCAAAAATATATTTTGTTGCTTCTTGAGGCTTTGGATCAGAAGAATGCAATGCTTTATCTGCTGCTTCACTTATTTCATCGTTAACATTCTTTTTAATTTCATCATATTGTGTTTGATCTAAAAATCCTTTTGCCATAAGTATCTGAGCAAATTTTTCAATCGGACATTTCTTTAAGTCTTCTTCAAGTTCTTTTTTATCACGATATTTTTTTTGATCATCTGAAGACGAATGCGATTCTAATCTCACAACATCAGCTTCAATTAGAGCTGGACCTTTACCCGATTTTATATATTCAATCGCCTCTTGAATTTTTTCGTAAGATTGGAAAAAATCTGTCCCATCAATTCTTGCACGATGAAGACTGTGAAAACCTTCCATCATTTCAGCAATTGAGCTATCCTTACCACCGGTTTGATTTGAAACGTGAACAGAGATTGCATACTTGTTATTTTGAATAACAAATAGTACAGGAAGTTTTTCTCTGCTTGCCCAGTTTACTGCTTCGTGAAATTCACCTTGTGAGGTTGTTCCTTCACCGCTACTTACATAAGAAATATTTCGCTCGCCTCGTTTAACAGATGCCATTGCTGTTCCAACTGCTTGCAAAAACTGGGTGCCGGTTGGTGAAGATTGTGAGGGCATATTAAAATGTGTTGCGCCCCAATGTACTGGTAATTGTCTTCCGCCACTTGCCGGATCATTTGCTTTACCAAATGTTCCAAGAAAAACTTCTTCAGCAGTCAATCCTGCAGTGAGTACTGTTGCCATATCTCTGTAATAAGGAAACAGCCAATCTTTTTTAGGATCAAGCGATAAACCAATTGCTAATTGTACGGCTTCGTGTCCGGCACCTGCAATATGGAAAAATGTTTTACCCTGTCTTAGTAAGTTCATTGCTTTGTTATCTAAGTTTCGGGCAGTTAACATCATTTTTAAAACATATAATAATTTTTCTTTAGTAAACTCGTGCTTACCAAAAGTAATAGAATCATTTTTTCCGTTGGTAGGTTTCATCGAAGTTTTCTCCTTCGATTTGGTTTGTGTTGATATTTTTTTAGACATAAAAACCTTTTGGGTTTAAGAAATTAAACTCAATAATTCTTCTTTAGTTTTAAACTCAATTTGATCGTAATTAAATATTACATCAAAATGATGAATGATTTTTTCTTTTACTTCGTTTAAGGATATTTCTTTTTTTAATTCACGATTTAAAGAAGTAACATCTTTATCCGTTATTCCACACGGAATAATCCCATTAAATAATTTAAGATCAGTATTAACGTTAAATGCAAAACCATGCATTGTTATCCAGCGGCTAACTTTGATTCCAATTGCACAAATTTTTCTATCATCAAGCCAAACACCGGTATATTTATCAACTCTGCTTCCATCTAAATCATATTCGGCACAAACTTTTATAATTACTTCCTCAAGCGCTCTTAAATACTTGTGAGTATCTTGCTGCCAATTTGTTAGACTAATAATCGGATATCCAACAATTTGTCCTGGACCGTGATAAGTTATATCACCACCACGATCAATATCATAAACTGAAATTTTATTTTCATCAAGATATTTTTTATCGCCAACCAGATTTTCTTTATCAGCAGTTTTTCCAAGTGTATATGTATGTGGATGTTCTAGTAAAAAAAGCACATCATCAATTTTATTTTCAACTCTTAGTTGATGAACAGATTTTTGCAAATCCCACGCATCTTTATAATCAATCAATCCTAAATCACAATAAACCAATTTTCTTTTGTCTTTGTTCATTATTTTCTTCTTAGTAAGTCATTGTGATCCCGATTTATCGGGGGAAGCAATCTGCCAAAATATAAGATTGCTTCGTTCGAAGACTCTCTCGCAATGACATATTATCTTCAAACTCAAATGTGTATCGCCTCACCATAAGCATTTGCAGCGGCTTCCATAATTGATTCTGATAAAGTTGGATGAGCATGCACAGTTTTAATTATGGAATGCCCGGTAGCTTCCATCGCCCGCGCAAGTGCTACTTCAGCTATCAGCTCCGTTGCTTCACTTCCAATAATATGTCCTCCAAGTAATTCACCATACTTTGCATCAAAAATTAATTTTACAAAACCTTCACGTTCCCCAACTGCAAAAGCTTTTCCACTTGCCATAAATGGAAATTTTCCAATCCTTAATTCGTATCCGAGTTCTTTAGCTTTGGCTTCTGTCAATCCAACACTTGCAACCTGAGGCTGGCAGTAAGTACAGCCTGGAATATTTTCATAATCCACATCCGGATTTTTAATCCCTTTTATACCTTCAACACAATGTATTCC
>JBATOT010000048.1:0-39021 GCA_049291095.1 Ignavibacteriaceae bacterium
TTTGTCGGGGCCGCCGCCCATAACAAGGAAGCCAAGTAAAACACAACTGATAAATATTTAACAAACTGCACTTAACTTGCATCAGCAAGTGCAGTTTGTAAGTTAATTAATTAGAACGTACACTTATAACAAAATCTCAACTAATAACTAAACATCTATTTTTTTTTAGTATGTTATCTTTAGATCTCCAAAAGCCATATGATCAGAATAATTACGATCTCCTCCATCATCTGTTTCTATTCTTAAAATTTTACCATTATCAAGGTTCAAATTTATTCCTCTACACTCTTTCCCAAACAATTCATTTCCATATATTAACTCATCATCAACAAATATTCTAAATCTCATCTTTCCGTGTGTGGATACATAACTACCACCTTCTCCGTAACCAGCCACACCAATTAACTTCCCACCTTTTTTGGGAATAATAAATTCAGCATATGCAACCCTGCCACCATCTTTAGGATGAATAACAACTCCTTTGCGGTACCTTTTTCCACAAATAACTATTTCATCAGCCCAATATGGTTTGTCTAATCCAATTCCGTTATTGATATCTTCAGTACAGATAATCTGCAAATCAGAAACATATATCGTATTAATTGTTGATACATTATATAGGTCAAGTAATACATCAGCACGTTCATCAGTCAGATATGCAAGATATTTTAATTCGCTACCGCTCAGTAAATCCGGTTTATCAATAGAAGAATGTTGGGGATACATCAAAGTTAATTGTGCATCTCTTAGCTTTAGCCAAGCCTGTTGTGATATCTTCAAATTTTCTATGTATAATTTGTCTTCTTTTTTAGCCTCAACAAGTCTTTGATAAATATCATTAAGCTGCCTGTCACTATTTTCAAAATACACACGACTCTCATCCTTTGTTTGTGCAAATGATAAAGCTATTGGCACTATTAAACTTAGCACAACTAATATTCTTCTCATTTTTCTTATATCCATATTATTTGTTAATCAATCTTTATTGTTTTCAAATGTTTTATGCCGAAGCCATGCAGTATTGAGCTTATAACTAAAGTTAAATTTTTTAAAATACTTATAATTGAAAAGAGCCAGCACATAACACATCGGTCAATCCCCCGCTGGTATAGTATGTAAAAGGGATAAGTAAGAGTAGAACAGCAAACTGTGAACATCAATGCCGCTGTAAAATATATTTTTATTTTATTAAGTTCAATTAACCACTGGCAAACAATTCTTTCAATCGTATCTAATAAAAATTCCCAAATGTGTGATTAGGCTTTTGGGAATAAGACCATTTTCACAAGTATACTTTCCGGCTGATTTACTATAAAAGTAACTTATAAAGCTTGTCTATGAAAAACAATGTCTTCAAATCCAAGTTTTTCGGTGGATTGTCAGTAAAGATGTTGAATTGTATATTAAAAGAAATGCAGCTTGATCTAATGCTCGATGATCTTAATGGATCTGAAGATTATTAATGTTGTATCGTTGTCTTTTGTAATACTTTTTATAACAAGTTGTGAGCATAAGCCTATATTTCATCAGGTCGCGGGTTCGCGTCTCATTGCCAGCTCAAGAAACCCTTAGCACATCTTGTTTAAGGTTTTTTTTATTACAACTCACTTACTTACTCTAAACTCTGAATTTACCGAATAAAGAATGGATGAAGTTTCCACTCATATCAAATATCCAGCTTTCTTTTTGTTTTTCCTGTTGATCAGATACAAATATATACTAAGACCTGCCCCAGCATTGCCTAAAAATATCCTAAAAGAAAATCAACGACATTTATTTTATTTGTTAATATCTACTCTCCAATTATTTATCTTGCATAACGAATTAATTACTAAAATAACTAACATCTAAAATGAAAAGTGATATTATAATTAATCCTATCGGATTTGTTGAATCCAATCTTAAACAAAGATATGAGGCTCCAAGACAGGGCGTATTAGCAAAAGACAGTAAAGCCATTATTCATCTTAATCCAAAAAATAATTTTGAACAAGCCGTACAAGATTTAAATGGATTTAATAGAATCTGGATTATTTATCAATTCCATTTAAATAAAAACTGGAAACCGCTTGTAACTCCACCAAGACACACAAGAAAAAAAGTTGGAGTATTTGCTACCCGTGCGCCTTATCGGCCAAATCAAATTGGATTAAGTTGTGTAAAGCTGGATATAGTTGAAGGGTTAAAAATATTTATTTCTGAATCTGATTTGCTCGATGGTTCGCCAGTTCTGGATATCAAACCTTATTTACCTTATTCTGATTCTTTTCCTGATGTTAAAACAGGCTGGGCTAAAAGTGATCTTGCAGAAATGTATCACATAATGTTCAATGCAAAATCAAAAAAAGTTGGAGAAAAATTAAAAACAGAGAACAATATTAATCTTTTTGATTATGCAAGAATTCAGTTGGAGTTCAATCCAACTGATGTATCGCGTAAAAGAATCAGTAAACTTAAATCACAAGAAGGTAGTAAAGATAAATTTGTATTAAGTTACCAGGATTGGCAAATCCATTATCTTGTTGATGAAATAAAAAAGAAAATTAAGGTTTTAGATTTCACATATTATCCAAGGGAAAAACAATGAAACAGTTTTTATTGATTTTATTTGTATCGATTATTTTTTATACAAATGTTTATTCACAATCAAAAGAAGAAACAAAGACTCTGCTAATTCGATGTGATGATCTCGGTATGTCACACTCGGTTAATATGGCTTTCAAAGAATTAATGGAATCTGGTCTAAAGTTTTCTGCTTCTGTAATGTTTCCCTGTGCCTGGTACCAGGAAGCTGTGGATATTCTTAAACAACATCCAGAAATAACAGTTGGAATTCACTTAACACTAAATGCTGAATGGAAAAATTATCGCTGGGGACCAATTACCGGCAGAGATAGAGTTCCTTCGCTTGTTGATGAGAATGGATATTTCTTTCCTTCGCGCGAAAAGTTTTTTGCTAACAATCCTAAATCAGAAGAAATTGAAATTGAATTAAGAGCACAAATTGAAAGAGCAATTAATTCTGGTATTAAAATTTCTTATGTTGATTATCATATGGGTACTGCTGTCGAAAAACCAGAACATCGGGCTATTGTTGAAAAGCTTGCAAAGGAATACGGACTTGGAATTTCAAGATATTTTGGTGAACAGGATATTGAATCGATGTATGCTGTGGATAAAGAAAAGAAGGAAGATTTTCTTTTCGAACTTAGTAAAAATCTAAAATCAGATCAGGTAAATCTTTTAGTTTGTCACATTGGTAAAGACTATCCGGAATTACAGGCAATGCAAGATATGAATTCATTTGGATTACAGGGAATGAGTAAACATCGTGAGGCTGAATTGAATGCGTTGTTATCTGCCAAACAACAAAACAATTATGAAAACAATGGCATCAAACTGATTAACTATTCTGATTTAATAAATGAAATAGGACTTAAAAATATGAAATCACCTGTGGATTCTGGTTATTAATAAATTAATTAAACTTTTTATTGCTCTATGTTATTCTTTAATTAAACATTCTTTCAGCTGCAAAATTATTTTTCTATTTAGTAATTTATTAAGAAGGCGATGAACAAAAGATTTTTCATTTATTCTATAATATTCACCGTGATCCATTTTACATTGACTATGATTTCAATATACAACGGGCTAATTATTTTTCGTACTGCTTCTACACCTGGCGAAATATTTTGGGATCGAGTAATGAATGCTATGTTATTTCCTGCATCGATTATGTTTCAGGGTAGTACTAGTGAATTAGTGCAAACGCTTTCAATAATTCTTAACAGCTTTTTTTGGGGAATATTGTTTGCCATTGCTCTTCTAAGTTTACAGAAAAGATTAAAGTCCTAACCTCACCTTAATCCTCCCGTTAGCTAAAGGTTGTGTGAATATTATTAACCCACAGTTTTAACTGTGGGAAAATGACAAAAAAACAAAAACAATTGAAACCGTTTCAACGGTTTTTCTTAATTATCACACAGTCACTAATTAAAGGGGAGGAAACAGGAGGAGTTTGTTGACTTAAACTTTTTATTGCGCTAAGTTTCTTATGCTTTCTTGGGAATGATTTGCTATCCGATAATTACAATGCAGATGAGTAAATAAACAACAAATAGAATTCTTTGAAGTTATTTTTATTGAAATTTATTTTAATAATGAGTAAAAGATCCCAAAGATATGATTCAAAAAAATCTTCTTGAAAAACATCCAGATGTTGCTAAATTCTGGCATCCCACTAAAAACGGAAATTTGACTCCAGAAGATGTTTTATCACAGTCACACCAAAAAGTTTGGTGGCGATGTAGAATAAATCCAAAACATGAATTCATTCAACGTATTGCTTATCAAATTAAAAGCAAAAAATGCCCAATTTGCAGTGGGAAAAAACTGGGAACAGATAATTCACTTTTAACCTTATATCCAGAAGTAGCAAAATATTGGCATCCAACTAAAAATGGTGACCTAACTCCTGACAAAGTAAGACCCGGTAATTCAACATTAGTGTGGTGGCAATGTCCAGATGTGGAAGACCATATTTATCAAACACAGATAAAGATAAGGGTAAGATATCAAACAACTTGTCCAATTTGTAGTGGCCGAAAATTTGACAAAAATAAATCATTGTCAATTCTTTTCCCAAGCATTGCTGCTGAATGGGACCATGAACGAAATGGAAATTTAAAACCTGAATATGTTTCTGTCGGAAGCGCAAAAAATGTATGGTGGATTTGTAAAAATAATTCTGATCATAGATGGCAATCTAGGATACATGATAGAGCAAGAGGAAGTGGTTGCCCAACTTGTAATAAACCCATTCCTAACAAGCTTGCATCGTTAAGCATTGCTCGCCCGGATTTATTAAAGGATTGGGATTATGAACGAAACATTGGTATTGATCCTACAAAAGTTAGAGCTGGAAGTAGCAAAAGAGTTTGGTGGAAATGTGAAATATGTGGGCATAAATGGGAAACGACAGTAAATAATAGAGCTAGAAAAGAAAGAAGATGTACAGAATGTAATAAAAAAAGTAGTGTTAAAGACTCGAATTTGGAAAGTTATAAACCAGAAATAGCTGCCGAATGGCATCCCACACTGAACGGCATTTTAAAACCAAAAGATTTCAGTTATGGTAGTGGGAAGAAAGTCTGGTGGATATGTACTAAAAATAGTTCGCATTATTGGAAAGCAATGATTAGGGATAGAACAAAATTACATCCTAATAAGTGTCCGCATTGTGTCACCGAGTCTACAAAAAACTTCCTGGATACATACCCTGAACTAGCTAATGAGTGGCATCCGACAAAAAATCTTCCTCTAGTGCCAACCGATGTTTCCCCGCATAGTAATAAGAAAGTTTGGTGGATCTGTTCTAGAGATTCTTCACATGAATGGGATGCAGTGATTAAGAATAGAACTATTTTAAAAAGTGGTTGTCCAATTTGCAATAAAGAAAAATCAAATATTGCTACTACACTTAAAATAATTGATGCAATAATTTCTTCATCTGAATTTTATGAAAATTATCGTAACGGAATAGATAGTCTGGTTAAACTATTAAACATTAAGATTTGGGATAGAAAACTTAAACGTGCATTTAGAAAAATGATATATGCCAATATAGTTACAATTATGGAAGCATATTTATCAGATACTTTCATTAAAACTGTGCTTAGCGATGTTTCTTTACAACGTAAGTTTATTGAAAGCAATCCAAACTATCATAAAGAAAAAATTGAGATCTCAAACGTTTATAATTGGCTTGAGAACGTAATTAAAAATATTAATGATGAACTTATAGATATTACTTATCACAATATTTGGAAAATTCAAAAGCTATATAAAAGTGTTTTAGGAATAGATTTTCCTGAAGATTTAACCGATATACAGCAAATAATATTATTTAGACATGATTTAATTCATAGGGATGGTAAAACAAAGGATGGTGATATTTTAAATGTAACGCTTCAGGATATAAAGAATGCTGTTGAAATCATTAATGAATTTGTTTCTTTTCTAGAGAAACAATTCGCATTAAAATTCTCAAATAATCCATAATTCCAATTGACTTTATCCTGATAGTATTATTTAAACGTTTAGCAACAATTAACTTCTACCTGCGTTGCTTAAGCTAATACTCATCAGGATTTAGCTCATACTCAAATGGATGGAGCTAATACTCATCTGGATTGCCCTAATACTCAAATCGCCATACACTACACAGCTACTTATCGTACTTCTGCTTTCTCATCTCAAGAACAAAACGGTTAACCTCTGCAACATCAGTTAGCGTCATACCGCGCAACTGCTCATTAATTTTTATAATTTCCTTATCCTTAATCAAAGCACGCAACTCAAAAGCTTGTGGTTCCTTCACCCCCTCATCAGGTTCCCACACAAGTAAATCGTGCGGTGTACAATTCAATACCATGCATAATCTCTCCAGCACCTTAAACTTTATCTGCACAGTCCTGCCAGTCACAAGATCACTCGCTGTGTGTGGAGAAAAGCCTCTATTCCTCAAAAATCCCTGCGGTTTTTCAATTGCTCTCGCCGCAAAAATCTTCTTCGCATCCAAACGTAACATAAACTCCTCCTGTATTTTATAATAACCAAACATTTGCTGCATTTACCAATAGATAAAAGCAAACAAAACCTATTTTCTTTGGCAATTTTAGCTAAAAACAAACAAAAACACAATAACAACGTATATCCTTCGAAATAAAACGTGTATCCTTTGAAATAAAGCTTGTATCCCTTGAAATGAAACGTGTATCCCTTGAAATAAAACTTATATCCCTTGAAATGAAACGTGTATCCTTTGAAATAAAGCTTGTATCCCTTGAAATGAAACGTGTATTCTTTGAAATAAAGTGTGTATCCCTTGAAATAAAACGTTTATTCATTGAAATGAAATATACTTCCCGCGAAACTAAATTTGGTTTTTATTAGTGCTAAAAAAGTATGTAATTATTAATCATCAGTACTTCAAACAAAGTAATAAGTATAAAGATTCGTTAAAGTACTAAACCACTCCTTCATTCTCCTCTTTAATTAGAGGCTGTGTGAATATTATTAACCCACAGTTTTAACTGTGGGAAAATGACAAAAAAAACAAAAACAATTGAAGCCGTTTCAACGGTTTATCTGAATTATCACACAGTCTCTAATTAAAAGGGAGAATGGTATAAAAAAATTTTTATCTCAGTTTTTTACCATTGATCACAAATACATCGTATTTGAAAATAATTTACTCTCAAACTGTTCCTTTTTATTGCTTAAAAATCTAATTCATTTTAACTTAGCACGTCACATCAAACTATTTGTAAACTAATATTAAACTATTTAAAGGACCACAATGAGCAGTATTTTTAAATTCGGTGAAGAGGTTCCCGGTTACAATATTCGTGTATTAAACGAACGTGAAATTAGAGCAGGTGCAGGATTGTTATTTGTCTTTATGTTTATTGCAGTGCTTTCGGCAATTATGCAGGGCAGTTTTACACTTCTTAAATATGCCGTAATGATATTTTTAGCTGATATGCTTATAAGAGTTTTAATCAATCCGAAATATTCTCCAATCCTAGTTTTAGGAAGATTTATTGTTAGAAAACAAGTTCCGGAATATGTTGGTGCAGTTCAGAAAAAATTTGCCTGGGTTATTGGTGTCAGTTTAGGATTAACAATGTTCGTACTTATAAATGTAATGAATACATTTAGTTTTATTACCGGTCTTATCTGTTTAATATGTTTGATCTTTTTACTATTTGAATCAGCCTTTGGAATTTGTTTGGGCTGCAAATTTTATTCCTGGATATACAAAGAAAAAGCTCAATACTGCCCGGGAGAAGTTTGTGAGATTAAAGACAGGCAGGAAATACAAAAAACAAATCTTGCTCAATGGATTGTTGTGTTAGCGTTTATAGGTTATATAGTATTAACGGTAATTATGTTTAATGATAATTTCAAAGCACCACCCCATGAACTATTTTCCGGAAAAAGTTTAGAAGAGATGCAGCAAGAGTAAATATAAAGTTATATAAAATTTATTCCCTCTACTTGTTAGGTTAAATAATCTAACTTACCAGGGAGAGGGAAATAAATCTGCGCGCATTAATTAATGTTTAATAAATTGAATTGCTTTATCCAATCTATAAAAATCTCATCTTAACAAAATCATTTTTTTTGTATCTCTAAAATTGTTTACTTGTAATGAATAAAAATAAACTCCGCTTGGCAGTGTAGAATTTACAATGTATAATTTAGAATGAACACCTGCTTCTAGATATTCATTCACTATTGTTTCAACTTCCTGCCCGAGTGAGTTAAAAATTTTTAATGTTTGCCAACCGCTAACCGGCGCCTGCCAACTTATTTTAGTACCCGGATTAAATGGATTGGGAAAATTTTGTTCAAGTAAATATTCTGTTGGTGTTTCGCCATAACAAATAACAGAAGTAATTCCGCCATTGGTTGTACTTAAAATAGTTCCGCTATCACCAACAGCCCAGCCAATATTTTGATCAACAAAATCAACAGATTTTAATTTGAACATTGTACCACTTATCTGGCTTGACCAGTTTATTCCTCCATCATTACTATTAAATATATTCCCTATAGAACCAACAGCCCAGCCATTATTCTGATCAGGAAAATGTATTGAATAAAAATCATGTGGTGTTGTACTGTTTTGATAATTCCAGCTAGCGCCGCCATCAGTAGTTTTTAAAATCAATCCGCCATAACCGGCCGCCCAGCCATTTAATTGATCAGCAAAAAATATTGATCTTAAATAGTCATTGCCAGAAGTTGTAGTAGTTACCCAGCTCATTCCGCTATCGGTAGTTTTTAAAATTGTGCCACCATAGCCGGCTATCCATCCTGTAGCAGGATTTATAAAATAAACAGAGTAAACATTATTTGAAGTTATAGTTGTATCTAAAATCCAATTTTGCCCGCCATTAGTTGTGTTTAGAATAAATCCATTTGTTCCGGTAATCCAACCGTTATTAAGATCCGAAAAATTAATTCCGGCAAAGTATTCCATTTCTCCACTTGGCTGAGTAACCCAATTTGTACCTCCATCAGACGTGTGCAGAATTGTTCCAAACCTTCCTGATATCCAGCAATTGTTTTCATCAACAGCAGAAACTGATAATAAATTATTAATAGTTCCGCTAACCTGTGTTTGCCAGCTTAATCCGCCGTCAGTAGTTTTAAAAATAAATCCATATTCACCAACTATCCATCCTGTAGTTGCATTTACAAAATCTACAGCATAAAGGTTATAAGATGGTTGTGAAGCATTAATCAAATTCCATTGAGCTTTTAACTGGTAAGTTATTGTTAACAGGATAGTTAATGTTAAAAAAAATCTTTTCATAAAAACCCTTTGTAAAGTTGTTGATAAATAAAACTGATTCATCAACTATAGGAGAGTTATTACTTAGAATAATTTGAGTGGAAAGTAAATCAGCTCTATACCAATGCTCTCCTGAAGTATAGAAATATTACTGAACTAAACTTTGAATAATTTTTACTCATTGTCAAAAACTTTCGATTTACATTTAGCAAGTAATAATAAACTAATTACTATTAACTCAGAGTAAATTGATTTACAATTCCCAATAATCTAATTTTAGACCACAACTTTTTACTTATTGAATAGGCAGTGATTATGAATACGAAATTTCTGTTTGCCATTCTTTCTTTTAACCTTTTGTTTTTTCAAACTACTTTTCTTTTTCCTCAGACGCCGCAATTATTATCATCTTCAGTAGGCGATACAATTAACTTTGGAACCGGCGTGCTTTGGGAAAATTTTTTAGATATTGGAACAAACTCTGTTACATCCCAGAACTTTGAGCCGGCACTAGATTCCTTTGATAGTTATGCTGCTTCACAATTTTTTATTATGGATAATATCTGGCATATAACTCATATCATTGTTTTAGGTGCATATTTCAATTCTGGAGATACAGCATCTTCAATAAATTTTTGGTTCTATCAAGATTCAATGGGTTTACCCGGTCCTGTATTTTATTCAGAAATTAATAAAGCACCTTTAAACGGATTAAGTACCGGTTCATTTATTATTGAACTAAGTAATCCAATTGTACTTCCGGAAAACAAATACTGGTTTTGTGTTCAGGCTAATATGGATTTTAATTCAACAGGGCAATGGGGCTGGACGACAAATAGTCAAAATATTTTTGGTCCATCGGTTTGGAAAAATCCCGGAGGTGCGTTTGGTACAACTTGTAGTAACTGGAATTATAGAACTATTGGCTGTGGCATTAGCAGCTCACCCGATCTAAGCTATGCGTTACTGGGGGATTTTATACCTGTAGAACTAGCCTCTTTTACCGCCAATATTTATGGAGACAATATTCAATTGAATTGGCGCACAGTTACTGAGCTTAATAATGACCGTTTCGAGATTGAGAGACGTGACCAATCATCTGATTGGATAAAAATTGGATTTGTTAAAGGAGAAGGAACGTCTACAGAAATACATGATTATACTTATACAGATAAGGTTAGTAAAGAGGGAAATTATATTTATAGATTAAAACAGTTAGACTTTGATGGCTCATACGAATATTCAAACGAAGTAGAAATAACTTATTTTGGGTTAATTAATTTTTCACTCCAACAAAACTATCCAAATCCGTTTAATCCAAGCACCAATATTCAGTATGCAATAGCCAGTAGGCATTTTGTGCAATTAAAAGTTTATGATGTTCTTGGAAATGAAATGGCAACTCTGGTTAATGAAGAAAAACCCGCGGGAGTTTACAATGTACAATTTGCAATGAACAATTTACAATTAAGCTCTGGAATTTATTTCTATAAATTAACCGCTGGAGATTTTGTTCAATCAAAAAAAATGATTTATTTAAAATAGTTTTAATTAAAGATTCGTTGAAGTATTAAACATAATACACACCCCTTTTAAATTCCCTTCTCGAGAGGGGAAAAGAAGGGTGTGTTGAATTTATTAATAAACTTTGTTTAATAAACTATACTAACATTTCTAATTAAGACTACAATTATCACCTTTAAGTTTACCTGGTTAACAAAATATAAAACTTATAAGTGGCTCAATACTTGTTTTATAAAAGCGGCAAAAAAATCATATCAATTTTTTATAAGGGTGAAAATATGGTAGTAATTGTACAGCCAGGTTTTACGTAACAGCTTTCCAATTCTTTAATTAAATAATCAATCAATAAATATCATATAGGAGTGATGATGAAAACCATTAAGGGGTTCGTATTATTTGTTATTGTATTCTCTTCAATAAACATTTCAAGCAATGCACAAACAGAAAATAAAACAGAATCAGATAACCTTAACAGCTTTAGCGTGTATTTTATAAATGGATATGCACTCGGTTACGATTACTTTACTTCGGATGCATTTAAACTTAGAGCAACATTGGATTTGGATATTAGCGGATCAAATATTGACTCAGAGGAAGAAACTAAGAGTATACGATATGGTACAACAAATTATGGGAGTAAAGAATTTAGTGAAAGGGAAACTGATAGAGATGTTTTTAGTGTGTCATTAGTCAGTCAAATATTATTTCCGATATATAAAACTGAATATGGAAGTTTTTATTTCGGTGTTGGTCCAAGCGTCGGTTATTCAAGAGATCAAAATAATTCAATCTACGACTCCAAATATTATAATCCAGACACAGTTACAACTCCGAATATAAATTATGCTTCATATGAAAACACATATATATCATACGATATTGCTGCAAATGCTTTAATAGGTGCAGAAGCAATTATCAGTAAAAATATTAGTCTTTTTACCGAAGCACATCTACTTGGCGGTATGAGATGGACAGAAGATAAATGGATCAATAATTATAGAAGTAATACTGATTATGTAGAAAAAAGGGAAAACAGTAACAAAGGTTCAGGCTGGTTTTATAGTTTTAATTACGCACGAATCGGTGTTAAAATATCACTATAGATGAGATAAATATGAAAAAATTTATGATAGTATTAGTGTTATTTATTTTCATTGGCTGCACTCCTTTATCCAGGTTGCCTAAAGAAGTAAGATCTCAAATACCAAAGGAAGCTAATACGGTAGTTATGAATTTTGACTTACCAAAGGATAGTCTGTTCATGAATGTATCTGAGTTTTTATCGAATGAAAATTTTAGGATATATAATCTTAATAAAGAAGTTGGGTTTATAAATACTGATGGAAAACAATATAGCCCCGGAATGTTAATCAGGTTAAATATTCAAATCTCTGCGGATAATAATGAATCCAAACTATTATGTACATCTGAATTTTGTTTACCGAATACAAATGATGATGATAAAGATAAATGGTGGCGAGGTAACTATAGTTATGGTGGTCATTTTATTTTGTGTTTTGATAATATGGTTTTACTGCTTCAAAAACTTCCGTACAAACAAGTGCAATTTATAAGTAGATCATAAGTAAGATATTGAAACTCCTGTCCGGCAAGTCAAATCTCCCCGACTTGTCGGAGCGGAAGATCGGTTTATTAAGTTGTTTGATTTAAACTTAATATTGATATATGTTGCTAATGACATTTGGGTAAAATAGATATGTTACTTATTAAATTTATTGCTATTGCAGTTCTGGTCGTTCTCTTTTTCCTATTCCGTAAATGGTTTCTAAAACATAATTATATTCTTCTGCTTTTCATTCCAATTATAATTCTTATAATCTATCTGGATTACTTTGTAAGTATCGGTAATTCAAACAATCAAAATGATAAAGCAGAGCTTAAAAAATGGAAACAGGAACATCAGAATAATTTTGTTAAGACGGATAAAAACAATTTAAATGATGCATCGATTAGTAAATCCAAAATTGGTGATATTATTTATGACACTACATTTAATGTTAATTCTGTAAAAATTAATTATAAAGAAATACTTGTTGCTCTGCCGGAAAATGAATTTTCATACGATTCAACAATTGTAATCATGAGTATTACAGATGAAAAAAATTTGCTGCTTCAAACAATTAAACAGAATATTTATGCAATTAGCAGTCCGTTAAATAATGAAGATTGGTATAATGTATTAGCGGATGAAGGGATTTTTCTTGATTACAATTTTGATGGTTATATGGATATTGTACTAAGAGTTGGGAATGCACCAAACAACCATGCAGTTAATGGTTACTTTAATATTTTTATTTTTAATCCGACAGGCAAAACTTTTGAAAAATATAAAGAGGAATTTGTGAATCCTTCTCCCGATCCAATTACGAAAAGAATAGTTTGCTGGAATATTTACTCAACTTTAATAGAACACTATATAGATGAGTTTTACGAATGGAATAAAGGCGAACTTGAATTAAAAGAGACTGTTGAAAGTTTGTTTCTTGATGATCAATCGAATGATACAATTGCAAAATTCAGAGAGGTAAAATCAATATACCAAAATGGTATAAAAATTAAATCAACAGAAAAAATTATTGAAGCTATAAATTAGTATTTAACACTCGCACAAATCTTTTTTATTTACGGATTATTTCATTTTTTTGTATATCATTTCAAATCTAATTATGCAGATATGTAAAACGAATAATTAAGATAGAATAATTATACAACTTCATACACGATTCAGACCAATCATCAATTTAATTTGGACAGGAAATTATAATGCTATTAAATTTCGCCCACAATTGAGCTTAATCTATAATTATTTGTAAGAGGTAAAATGTTTTTTGATTTTTTAAATTCAAAGAAGCGGGCAGCTATATTTTTAAGTTTAGCATTTGTAACACTTGTAAATGCACAAACCTGGCAAAAAGTACCTGAAGTTGATTCAGTTGATGTTCTATCGATTGTAAATCATAATAATATCTTATTTTCATCCACACTCTACAATATATATTTAAGTTCTAACGGTGGAGAGAATTGGCAGCCTGTTGCAAGCTTACCGAATGTTACAAGTGATTTTAATGTGTTGTTTTCGTTTGAGGATCATCTTTATGTTGGTACCAATGGCGATGGAGTTTATAGAACATCAAATAATGGAGAAGTCTGGAATAGCTTTAGTCCAGGTTTAACAGGCTTTGCAAAATTTGTAACTTCGTTTACGGTGCTAGGAGATTCACTTTATGTTGGAACTGATGGAGCTGGAGTTTATTCAATCAATTTACAAAATCCAATTAACTGGATTGCAATGAACAATGGTTTGGTAAACTTTGGAGTTACTGCTCTAACTACAAGCGGAAATTATATTGTAGCAGGTTCAGGTTTATACTTACACGTAAAAGAAAGAACAGCACTGCAATGGCAAAATGTTTTTGTGGATTCGATCTTAATTCAAAGACACTATTTTACATTTCAACTATTCAACGAATATTTATTTGCAGGAACTGATAATGGAGTTTATAGAGGATCATTGGATGCGCAAACCTGGGAAAGAACAGATATAACTTTTTTCCCTGGTAGAGACATTGTTAGCATGATTCCGTTAGGTGATCAATTACTTGTTGCTCTTTTATATCAAGGACAACATTGGTTATTTTCAACTAGGGATAATGGATTGAATTGGGAGACAAAAGCACACGAATTTTCGTTTCTTTGGGATATGATGGTATTTAATAACAAACTGTGGGCAGGTCGCTCAGATGGATTATGGTATATTGATATTTCAAATTGGACAGATGTTAGTAATGATAATCCAATTAAGCTAAATGATTTTCGATTAGAGCAAAATTATCCAAACCCGTTTAATCCTTCCACCAGTATTCAGTATGCAATAGGCAGTAGGCAATTTGTGCAATTAAAAGTTTATGATGTTTTAGGAAATGAAATTGCAACTCTAGTCAACGAAGAAAAACCAGCCGGAGAGTATAAAGTTGAATTTTCCGCCAACATCGGACTAGCATCTGGCATTTATTTTTATCAATTAACAGTCGGGGATAATTTAGAAACAAAGAAGATGATACTAATTAAATAAAAACCTTACTGACTATTGTTTGCATTTGCAATACTTTTGTTAGAGTATCTGTGCATTTGCGCCTTGCAGGTAATCGTCTCTGTATGCTTCAATAAATTCGTCAATTCCTTCGGGAGATAAAAAGTTTAACAAGTCTATTGTTGAATCATCGAAACTATAATTTTCATCCCAGATAATTCCCGGCATTTGAAATTTACATGTTGAATAATCAGCAAGATGCAAGATTGCAGTAAGAAAATTATTTTCTTTAGAGTTTGCTGGTTTATGATGAAATTGTAATGTATCAGATAAAACCGAAGGCAGTGTCCATTTCTCTGTTAGGAACTCACCGATCTCCTGGTGTGATAAACCCAGTACTTTATATTCAGATTCCAGGAATGAAGTTTTATTGTGTGCAGAGTAACCAACTATTTGAAGAAACTCATTTGGAAGGAACTCGTGGATAATAAGTATTCCCATATCATGAAGCATCCCGGCTGTAAAACCATCTCCTTCAAAATTAAACCCAAGATCTTTTGCCATTCTTTGAGTTAATATTCCCACAATCATAGAATGATTTAGAAATTTATCCGGATTAAAATATTTATCCGATTTCATCTTCATTGTGGAAGCCATTCGGATTGAGGTAACTATTGATTTTATCTCTCGCATACCAAGCATCAAAACAGCCGAACCAATATTGGTAACATTTCTTCTTAATCCATAAAGCGGGGAGTTAGCAACCGACAGAACTTTAAGAGTTAATGATGGATCCTTTTCAATTATAGTCGTTACTTTTTTAGCAGAAATATCTTGAGAACTGAAAAGTTGAGAAATTTCATGAAGCACTCTAGGTATTGGAGGCAGTGTAGTAATATTTTGGAGCTGTTTTAGTATATCATCTGCTTTGTATAAACTACTCATTTGCTGATCATTCATAGAACATGTTCCCAAGAGATTATTTTTTTGAATTACTATTTACAAAAAATAAATATTAGTTAAGAATCCTGTTTATTGAACATAAAAATTTACAGTATTAATACAATATTAAAGTTTAGTTAATTAAAGATAAGTGAGTTGACAAAACTAAACCCCACAACTTATTTGCTTTAATCAACTAGCAGTTGTGGGGTGCAAAGAATTTCTTATTTTCTTTTATATTTGATTTCCATCGTTTTCATTTCACCGCTGCCCATATCAGTAAACATTTCAAAAGTTGAATGATCTTTATCAATTATAGTTACAACATTTTTAACATCAACTTTACTTCCGCTTGGTATCACCATTTTACCTTTATACGTAATTGTGTTAGAATTTTTATCATAAATACCTTCCGTGGTCATCATTCCGGTCCCCATATTATCAATCCAGACATTCTGAAAAACTTTGAGTGCATTATCATAACCAGTAAGATCCATACCAGAAAATGGCATTCCCATCATCATTCCCGAAAATTTGCCAATAATATATCTTCCATCCATTATAGATTCATATTTTGTTGTTCCCGTAGTTTTTTGCGGTGGTTGTGAAGGATCCATCCACATTGTAATATCACCTTCCCATTCACCAATCATTGATTTAAGCATTTCATGCTCAGTTCCGGGTGTCATATATGTTTGCCACTCTTTCATCATCTGATCTTGATCTACATCCTGCGCAAATGGTGTAATCAAAAATAAAAAAAGAGCAAAGAAAGAAAACTTAAAAAGGAATTTCATAAGGCCTCCTATGAGAATTATTGATATTTATTAGAATTACGAAACAGGATTAATTAGTTATACATCAGAAACATAGTTTCTATAATTTCAATTGTCAATAGTCAACTATTATTTATGCTGTAATAAATTGATTTCATAAAAGCTTTACTCTAATTTAATGCCCATCTTATCATTTATTTCATAGGGGAGCTATGGAATTTAAAAAGTATTTCTTGTTCATTTTTCTACATTGTTTTTTGTACACTTTCAATTGCTTTGGTCAGCAGCAGAATTACTTTACCCATTTTACAACTGAAGATGGTCTTTCACAATCATCTGTGTTTAGTATTACTCAGGATGATATTGGTTTTATGTGGTTTGCTACGGAAGATGGGTTAAATAAATTTGATGGAAACAAGTTTACTGTTTACAGACCAAAAGAAAATGATTCAACTTCAATTCCTGATCTGGGTATTAGAAAGGTATTTAAGGATGCAAAAGGAAAAATTTGGATTCTGACATTAAGAGGTAAACTGTGTAGATATGACCCGATCAAAAATACTTTTACTAACTATACATTCGCTTCATCAAATAAAATTTCTCCCAAAATAATAACCCTTACAGTAGATCATGACGGAAAGCTATGGGCGTTTTCTACTAAAGGTGATATATATTTTTATAATTCTAATAATGATACTTTTGTAAAATTTGAAAGCAGTCAAAAATTTTATGAAAAAGTAAAATCCATACATTTACAATGTGCCATTTTCGATAAGGACAATATAATTTGGCTAGGTACATGGGAAGGTTTAATTGCTTTTAATCCCGGCTCAAATCAGATCGATTGGTATAAACATGAATTAGAAATATCAAACTCAATTGGCGGAGATATGGTGTTTAGTCTTACTGAGGATAGTAAAGGTAATATTTGGATTGCAAGTGCAAACGGTGGAGTGAGTGTTTTTAATAAATCAACAAAAAAGTTTAGCGTTTATAAAACTAATTCCAAAATTAAAAACACTATATCAAGTAATCGTATTATGAGTTTACTTATTGATAGCAAAAATAATATTTGGATAGGAACATTCGACAAAGGTTTAGATTTATTTAATCCAATTACCAAAACATTTATAAATATTTCACATAATCCTTCTATACAAGGCTCTTTCAGTATTGGTGCTGTTATGTCACTTTATGAGGATAACAGCGGAGGAATTTGGATCGGTACTGGTGGTGGAGGATTAAATCGCTACGATCCTTTAAATCAGGCATTTAAACACATTCAACATATTCCCGGCAACCCAAACAGCATTAGTCCAAATCCGGTTCTTGCAATTTGTGAAGATCATTTTGGAAATCTCTGGATTGGTACCGATGGCGGTGGAATAAATTATAAAGAAAAAAACTCGAACAGCTTTATTAACTATTTACAAAATCCAGCTTTTGGTAGTAATGCTATTACTGCAATTTACGAAGACAGCAAAGGAAACATTTGGATTGGTGCAGATCCTGGCGCAAATTCAACAGCAGGTGAAGTAATACTGTTTGATAGAAATACTAATTCATTTGTTCCAGTGAATGAAATTTCTATAAAGTTTGGTGGAGTTTCTGCAATTCATGAAGATAGATTTGGTGAACTATGGATTGCAACAGCATCTGACGGTATACATCGATATAATCCAATGACAAAAAAGGAGATTGTTTACAGAACTAATATCACTGACTCAACTACAATAAGTAGTAATGCAATTTTTAGTATTTGCGAAGATAGTTATAACAACCTTTGGTTTGGATCAATTTCTAGTGGAATAGTTTGCTTTGATAGAACAAAAGATTCGTTTATCAGATTTATAAATGATAGACAAAATACTAAAAGTCTTGGAAGTAATTCGATTTGGTGTATAACAGAAGATTCAAATAGAGATTTGTGGATCGGTACTTGGGGTAGTGGAATTAATAAATACATTCGTGATAAAAAAGAATTTGTAAGATACACAGTTAAAGATGGTTTACCCGGTAACATTGTTTATGGAATTGAATCTGATATTGAAGGGAATCTCTGGATCAGTACTAACAAAGGATTGACTAAATTTAATCCAACAAATACTGAGTTTAAAAATTTTACTAAAGCAAATGGATTATTAATAAATAATTTTTCTGCTGGTGCAACATTTAGTACACAAGATGGCAGATTATTTTTTGGTGGAAATTCTGGTGCTGTTTATTTTAATCCCAGACAAATCGCAGAGAATGATTATATACCTAACGTTGTTCTTACAGACTTCAAAGTTTTTGATAAATCATTACAACTGCCGGAGACTATTGAGTATACAAATAAAATTAATCTAAACTATAATCAAAACTTTTTTACTATTGAATTTGCAGCGTTAGATTATAATGCATCCGACAAAAACTTGTATGAATACAAATTAGAAGGGGTTGATGTTAATTGGGTTAAAGCTAATGGAAGAAGATTTGCCAGTTATACTGATATTAACGACGGTGAGTATAAATTTAGATTACGCGGATCTAATAGCAGCGGGATATTTAATCAAAAAGATGTTGTACTAAACATAGTAATCAAACCACCTTTCTGGAAAACCTGGTGGTTTAAATCTCTTGGAACAATCGTTTTAATACTGATACTCTATTCGATCCACAAATATCGATTAAATAGATTGATCGAGGTCGAAAGGACGAGAAACAAGATTGCCCGAGATCTTCACGATGAAGTAAGTGCCAGTGTTACAGGTATAGTTTATTTTGCAGAAGCTGTTAAATCTGAAGTTAAGGAAAAAGAAACTCCCGCCTTAAATAAACTCATTGGATTAATAAGTGAAAGCGCAACACAAATTCAGGAATCTATGAGCGATATCATCTGGTCAATCAATCCGGATAACGATGATTGGAATGTTGTGCTTCCAAAGTTCCGAAGATATGCGTCAGATCTTTGCGAGAGCAAAGGAATTAGTTATAGTATTGAAATGCCGGAAAGTTTTTCCGGAAAATCATTAAAGATGGAACAACGACATGATCTTTGGCTAGTATTCAAAGAGATCGTAACGAATTCGGTCAAACATTCACAATGCAAAAAATTAAACATAAAGCTATTTACTGATTCAGATTTTCTGTATCTCGAAATTTCAGATAACGGAATTGGTTTTAATTCTGAAATTCCAAGTGCAAATAATGGTGTAAAGAATATTAAAGCACGCAGTAAAACTTTGAATGGAACATCTGAATTAATTACTTCGTTTGGAAATGGAACGCAGTGGAAAATTAAAATACCCTTAACCTAAACTAAACATAAATGATTTTGTATTAGTATGAACAACACAGCAAAACAACAAAGAACATCTAATGAAAACTCAATAATCAAAATTATGATTGTTGAAGATAATCGTTTTATAAGAATTGGATGGGAAGCAGTAATTCAGGCAAATAAAAATTTTAGTCTCATTGGTTCTTTTCCTGATTGTGAAACTGCTTTCAAATCAGAGGCTCCACAAAAAACAGATTTAGTTTTAATGGATATAGGTTTACCGGGAATGTCCGGTATAGAAGGTGTTAAATATTTAAAAAACAAATATCCTGAAATAATTATTGTTATGTGTACAGTTCATGATGACAGCGAAGAAATATTTCAGGCTATTTGCGCTGGTGCAGTAGGATATCTTACAAAAAGAACTTCTCCTGAAGAATTGATTAAAGCTCTTACTGAAGCATATAACGGCGGCTCACCAATGACGCCAAGTGTTGCCAGAAAAGTTATAAGCTCTTTTCAGAATATTAAAGATTCTAATAGTGATAATAAAACTTCCGAATTAAATGAAAGAGAACAGCAGATTTTAAATCTTATGGCACAAGGAAAATCATACAACAATATTGCTGATGATGTATATCTTTCTGTTGATGGAGTATATTATCATATCAGGAATATATATGAAAAACTTCATGTGCACAGTCGAGCAGAAGCAGTAGCTGAAGGAATTAAGAAGAGGTTAATTGCTCCTCCCAAATAATTAATCATTGACCGATCGACCTAAAAGAATTTCGAATATCGAAAAGGGAATTTAGAAGTCAAAAGTATTTTAACTTCAGAGTTCGATATTCAGAATTCCTTGTTCATTATTCAATAAGCTCGCTAACATTTAGCTTAGTTTTTTCCTAAAACTACAGGTTTACGTAGTGCCTGCCCACATCCTTTCTCTTAAGTTTTAATTAGAAATTCTTAAAAGGATTACTTCTGTGTCATTTTCACTTAGTCAAAGCATAATTCGGTATTTCAGAAGAAAAAAGTATGGGAGGTTAAGTCCAGAGCAAGAATTATCGGAATTAGAAAAAAAGATACTTGAAGAAATATCTGTCGGTAAGTCTTATAACACAATTGCAGATGAGTTAAAGATAACAAGCGAGAAGGTCCAGAAAAGTATCCGAGAAATTTATGAAAAACTTCAGCATAAATCAGTTAACAAAGAATAAAACATAGTTAAAAATTATAAATGATAGGAACTAAAATGAAAAAGATAGTATTTATATTATTTGCTCTTTCTTTCTTTTCAATAACCCTCTTTTCTCAAATCCAATCAACAACTGTTGGTGGGTATTGGAATGTTCCGAGTACCTGGATCGGTAATGCAATACCGACTGCTGGTGATGATGTAATTATAAACGGACCGGTTATACATGCTTCGACAAGTGGTTATGATATATTAACTGAATATTGCCATAATCTGACAATCACAGCATCCGGTTCATTAAGGAATGGCGGGTATGGTGGTGGATTTGGAGTTTTCCCATTAATAGTTGCCGGCAGTGTAATTAATAATGGAGTTGTTTCAAACGGCTCTGAGGATTGTTTTAAAATTTTTATATCTGGTGATCTTGAAAACAATAGTATCTGGATGCCTTATGAAACCGAATTTCAAACTGCGAATAATCATAATCTAAGTCTAGCTGCAGGAAAATCTTTTGGAAGCAGATTAAGAAATAATGGAAGCCCTTCATTTACCGCACTAACAGATATGTTATTTACTTGTGATTATAGCGTAGATGGAAACCCTTACAGTGATCACTTTTATTTAAATGGACAAACATTTAATGTAGGTAATCATTCGATCGAGTTACGACAATGCATGATAAATAAAGGAACTCTAACCGGAGATATTGAAATTCTTGGAACATTTACAACTGGCTGGACAGAAGGTTATGATATCAGAGATACTCTTTTGTTTGTTGGGAATATAACAGTCACTGATACATTAAGAGGGAATATTTATAACGGAGGTTATGGAATATATAGACTTAGAGTAACTGGAAATCTAACTAACAATGGTGTAATTAAAGATGATTACGATACCGATGGAGTTCTTAATGCTGATGATCTTGAATTATTGATTACCGGTAACATTGTTAATAATGGAATCTGGGACTGTAACTTTACCACCTTATTAGGTAATGTGGCTCAAACAATTTATCAATCAGACGGTAAAATGTTTGATGGATATCTCACTTATTTAGGAAGTGCAACAGAATTAATTGCTCAATCAGATATAACAGTTACTAAAGATTTAGGTTTGAACAATGTAACGCTTCAGATGGGTAATCATACATTAAATGTTTATCGATGGCTGACTAATGGGAAAATTAATAATTGTGTATTGCACAGTGGATATCTTCAGAACATTAATTCGTTAAATAATCTCACTATTACAGGAAAAGTTACGGTTGACAATGGAAATATATTTCAAAATACAGTAGTTGTTGAAGATACACTTCAATCAAATGAATATGGTGGTGGTAGCACAGTTTTTACGCTTCCTATTCAAGGTGATATTACTAATAATGGTGTGATCAAAAACATTAATAGTGGTGATATACTTTCACTTGAAGTAACCGGAAATATTATTAATAATGGGTTATGGCAGAATGGTTATACAAAATTTAAAGGCACACAAGATCAACATATCAGTTTGCAGAGTGGAAATGTTTTTGATGGCGAAATTTATGATCTTGACTCTACGAGCTCAACAATTGCAAATACTGATTTAATATTTTCTGGAAATTTGAATCTGGGCAGTGCTGTTTTAGATATGATGCATAATGAGTTGACTATAAATAATTATAAATGGATATACAATGGTTATTTGAAAGATGCTAAGATTAAAAAGGGGTTGTTGTCAGATTTGAGATTACTAGATCAGATAGAAATAAATGGCATTATTGAGATCGGAGATAATGTTGATGCAGTTGCAAATATTGTTGTTAATGATACACTTTCTGCCACAATGTATAATGGCGGTACAACTGCTTACTATTTCTCTGTGTATGGTAGTATTGAGAATAGAGGGCTTATTGGACAGATTTATGACGATCATTTAATATTAAAAATAAATGGAAGTCTAATTAATAAAGGCAATTGGTCAGCCTATCAAAATTATTTACTTTTTTATCAAAACAATAATACCAATTCAGTCAGTTGTTTTAATCACGAAATCACCAATATGCAGGTTAATGGTTCAATTATTTCTGGCACCGGAGCACCTGCTTATTCAATAATTTCCGGAGGCGGATCACAAACAATAACTCCAAATCAATCTTACGATTTATCGGTTCAATTCACACCAACAAGCGGGGACACGACAGCAATATTAAATATTGATTGCACTGAGATTGGTACCTTAAATAATATATACTTAATTGGAAATAACTATAACACAACTGTTAATGTTGAAGAAGAGATAAATACGATACTTCCAACAGAATTTATTTTAAATCAAAACTACCCAAATCCATTTAATCCAAGTACAGTCATCCAATATCAACTACCAATAAATTCAGAGGTAACATTAAAAGTATATGATGTTCTGGGTAATGAAGTTGCGACTTTAGTGAATGAATATAAAAATGCTGGCAATTATAAAATAGATTTTAGTCCAGCATCAAGTATCAAGAATCCAGCATCTGGAGTGTATTTTTATCAACTTAAAGCGGGTGTGTATTTAGAAACGAAGAAGATGATATTATTAAAATGATTTTCATAATGATATTTCTTTACTCTTAACAACTAGTATGAGATTACAACATTTGTCAATCATTATGTTTACTTGAAACTAATTAATAATTATTGTTAAATATATTCAGCATTTATAAATCTTATCAGCAATAATAAAAATTTTAGTTAAATCATTCTGTGTTTACATAAGGGTATAGCAATTTGTTTTTGTGTGTGTCAATTAAATTATTTTAATCCAGGAATTTCAGAGGAGACTTAGCTATGAAAACTTGTGTTAATCTACCTGCTTATTTTGTAATCATACTAATTTTAATTATTAACATTTCTTCAAATGCTCAATGGGTACAAACCAGAGGAGCAACTGGATCAAACATTCAATGTTTTACTGTAAAAAATACAAATGTGTTTGCTGGTTATGATAATGGGGTAAATAGCGGTGGAATAATTTGTTCAACTGATAATGGTGAAAACTGGACTGATGTTAGTACAGGTTTACCATCAGTTAAAATAATGGCTCTTACTACTTTAGGTAATGATCTTTTTACATCACAGTATGATGGAGGTATTTATAAATCCACTAACGATGGAGCAAACTGGAATATTACAGCTTTAACAGTTGAGTATATTTATGGATTTGCATCAATCGGTACTAATCTTTTTGCTGCAAGTACTGTAAATGGCGTCTATCTCTCAACAGATAATGGTTTGAGCTGGAATCTAGTTAATTCAGGATTAACAAATACAGAAATTCGTGCTATCTATGCAAAAGGTTCTGATCTTTTTGTTGGAACTCGTGGTGGCGGAGTATTTATCTCAACCAATAATGGATCAAGTTGGACTGCAGTTAATTCAGGTTTAACAATGAAATATGTTTATTCACTCACATCAATTGGTTCAAATCTTTTTGCAGGGACTTGGAATGCAGGAGTATTTATCTCGACGAATAACGGTACGAATTGGACACCAGCTAATAGTGGACTACCGACTCATGAAGTTTTTGCACTTATTCCAAGTGGTACAAATCTTTTTGCAGCTACATACGGTAGCGGTGTCTATCTTTCTACAAATAATGGTGGCAATTGGTCCGAAGTAAACAGTAGCTTGACGTCTTTATCTCTACGCGCACTCGCTATCTGTGGGTCATATTTATATGCTGGTGGTGATGCTAGTGGAGTTTGGCGTCGACCTTTATCAGAAATGATTACCGATGTAAACGATAATCAAAACGATTTACCAACTAATTTTAGTCTTTCACAAAATTATCCCAACCCTTTTAACCCTAATACAATAATAAGTTATCAACTACCAATAGGTAGCAGTGTTACCTTAAAAGTTTATGATGTTCTTGGAAATGAAGTTGCAACATTAGTGAATGAATATAAAAATGCTGGTATTTATGAAATTGAATTTAATCCGACATCAAGTAATCAGAATTTAGTTTCAGGAGTATATTTCTACCAACTTAAATCCGGAGATTTTATCCAAACAAAAAAAATGGCGTTTATAAAATAATTATTCTTACAGACTCCGGTAAAAAATTACCGGAGCATTTTATTCTAATCAGTTTTTCTAGCTTTAAACATATCGTTTAAAATAATTATAAGAAATAAAACTATACCAATCAAAAACCTGAGCGTATTTTCCATAAGCTATCTCCTTTTCAATACAAAAATATTTTACAAATATTAAGTATTTGTTATTCAATCATTAAGAAATCATTAATAAAAATTAAAAAGTAAATTCACATTAGGGTTAATCTTTTATATTTTTGTTAAAACATTTAATAGGGCAATACAATGCAATATAGAAAACTCGGTAACTCAGATATTAGCGTTTCCGAAATTAGTCTTGGATGCTGGACTATGGGCGGATTAAATTGGGTTAACGGAACACCAAATGGCTGGGCGAACGTAAATGAAAAAGAAATATCTGAAGCTATTGAATACGCAATTGATCATGGTGTAAATCATTTTGATAACGCGGATGTTTATGGAAATGGCAGAGCTGAAAGAATGCTTGGTAGAATTCTTGGCAAGCGAACTAATAATTTTATCATTGCCACAAAAATTGGCTGGTTTCCGGGAACAGCAGAACATGCATATGAACCAAAACATATTCGTCATCAATGTGAACAATCACTCATTAATCTAAAAAGAGATTACATTGATTTATATTATTTCCATCACGGAGATTTTGGTGAAAATGATAAATATCTTGATGATGCAATTGAAGTAATGTATAAACTCCGTGATGAAGGCAAAATAAGAATTATTGGTCAATCAGCTTATAAACATGATGATTTTGTAAAATTGATTCCTGAAGTTAAACCTGAAGTTTTGCAAAGCAGATCAAATGCTATTGATGAAGGAGTTTTGCAGGATAATTCTCCAACAAGATTATTAATGGAAAAAAATAATATTTCTTTTATCGCATTTGGCCCGGTTGCACAAGGGTTGCTTCTCGGAAAGTATCATCAGGGTAATCCTCCACAATTTGAACCTGGTGATCATCGTGCAAACCAGGAAAGATTTAAACCTGAAAGTTTGGCAAAGCTTGAACCAAAGATTGAAAAATTAAAAAATAAATTTGGTCCTTCTAACCAGGAACTCTCCCGAGCAGCACTGCAATATTTATTATATTACAAACAGGTCGGTTCAGTAATTCCAGGGTTTAGAAATCTTGAACAAGTAAAATCAAATTTAAGCGGAATGGATAACCCTTTGACAGTAGAAGAATTTAAATTTATTAAGCAGCTTTTTGCAGAATAACTCAATAATATTTAATGAAAGCCGATTATGAAAAAAATGATCATATTATTAATTGTTTTACAATTTACACTTTTGAGTAATGTTTTGTTGGCTCAGGAGTTAATGAATACAATAAACATTATTCCAAAACCTAAAAGTTTAGTTGTTAATGAAGGATCGTTTAAACTTACTTCAGATACAAAAATTTATTTCAATGTTAATTCCAAAAAGGTTGCTGATTATTTAGCTGAAGTCATAAATCCAGCAACCGGTTATAATTTTATTCCTAAAATTTGGAATGGAAAAGTTGAAACAAATTCAATAATACTATCCTTAACATCTTCTAATGATTACGGGAAAGAAGGATATTCTTTAGTAGTTAATCCCTTCAATGTTATAATTGAGGCTAATGAATTAAATGGTTTGTTTTATGGAATACAATCACTTCGTCAACTTTTTAATGAACATATAAATTCCGTTGCAAAGGTTGAAGGAATTGATTGGGAACTTCCCGCAGTTGTGATTTTAGATAAGCCGGAATTCGTTTGGCGCGGGTTAAATCTAGATTGCTGCAGACATTTTATGAGTAAAGAATTTGTAAAAAGATATATCGATCTTCTTGCTTATCATAAATTCAATACACTTCACTGGCATTTAACCGAAGATCAGGCTTGGCGTATTGAAATAAAAAAGTATCCTGAACTTATTAAAAAAGGTGCATTCAGAATTTATGATGATGGAAGTAGTTATGGTGGATTTTATACTCAAGAAGATATTAAAGAAGTTGTTGCGTATGCATCTAGCAGATTTATAACAGTTGTTCCGGAAATAGAAATGCCCGGACATTCTACTGCAGCTATTTCTTGTTATCCGGAAATATCATGTTCCGGTGGTCCTTTTGAAGTTGGAACTCTTTGGGGGATTTATTACGATATCTATTGCGCTGGTAATGAAAAAACATTTCAATTCTTAGAGAATGTAATTTCAGAAGTTATTGATTTGTTTCCCTCAAAATACATTCACATTGGTGGAGATGAAGCACCAAAAAATAGGTGGCATAATTGCCCCAAATGCCAACAGAGAATAAAGGATGAAAACCTAAAAGACGAACACGAATTACAAAGTTATTTTGTAAAACGAATGGAAAAATTCATTAACTCCAAAGGAAAGCAAATTATTGGATGGGACGAAATACTTGAAGGTGGACTTGCACCTGATGCGACAGTTCAATCGTGGCGTGGAGTTAAAGGCGCTATTGATGCTGCTAAACAGGGGCACGATGTTATTGTTTCTCCAACCAGCCATTGTTATTTAGATTATCTTGTTGATATAACAGATCTTGCTAAAGTCTATTCTTTCGATCCTGTTCCGTCGGAATTAACACTTGATGAACGTAAGCATGTTCTTGGTAGTGAAGGAAATATGTGGAGTGAATATGCTCCTCAGGAATTAATAGATGATAGACTTTTTCCAAGAATGTTAGCACTATCTGAAGTTATCTGGACTTATCCAACTGAAAGAGATTTTGAATCATTTAGAAAAAGAGTTCAAAAGCATTATGCTAGATTAGATTTACTTGGTGTTAAATACGGTTTAGAAACAAAACCATATGAGTTCTCAAAAATATTTAATGCTGAAAAGAATGTATTTGATGTTAGTGTAACTCAACTTCAAAAAGATATTGATTTGAAAATTGGAAGTTATGAACAAGAATTGCTGATAAACCAAAATTCTAACCAGTTTGATTTTTCTGTTGATAGATCAAGTACTGTATTAATTTTTGGAGAAATGAATAACAATAAAGTTGGAAAAACTTTTAAGCACAGTTTTACTTTTAATAAAGCCACAAGGAAAAAAATAGTGCTTACTTATCCTTTCAGTGAAAAGTATTCAGCGGGCGGAATTGAAGCATTGACTGATGGAATACGGGGCTCTGATAGTTTTCGTGGCGGCGATAAATCCTGGCAAGGATATCAGGGAACTGATTTTGAAGCTGTTGTTGATTTGGGTGATTTAAATAAAGTAAATAAAATCGCAGTAGGATTTTTTCAAGCTACATCTTCGTGGGTGGTCTTTCCACAATCAGTTGAGTTCTTTACTTCTATTAATGGAGTCGATTTTGTAAGTGCTGGTAAAGTTGATATTCCTACAACATTAAGAAATCCGGATTGGATACAAAATGATTTTAGTATTGATGTTCAAAACGCAGATGTAAGATTTGTTAAAATCTTTGCTAAGAATTATAGTGAACTTCCTAAATGGCATCCTGAAGCGGGCGGCAAACCATGGCTTATGGTTGATGAAATTATAGTTGAGTAAGGAATAATGAAGACTGCTTTAGTAATTGGCGCTTCAGGATTAGTAGGAAGTTTTGTAACTCTTAAACTTCTTGGTGATGATCGTTATGACAAAGTAAAAGTTTTTGTGAGACGTTCATTGGGAGTTAAGCATGCTAAACTTGATGAACACATTGTTAGTTTTGAAAAAATTGAATCCTGGAAAGAATTACTTAATGGTGATGAGCTTTACTCAGCATTAGGTACCACTATAAAAAAAGCCGGTAGTAAAGAGGCACAATACAAAATTGATTTTACATTTCAATATGAAATTGCTAAAGCAGCATCTGAAAATAATGTAAAAAAATATTTACTTGTTTCATCTGTAGGGGCAGATTATAAATCAAGTAATTTTTATTTGCGGACTAAAGGTAATCTTGATGAAAAAGTTCAGCAATTAAATTTTGAAAGAATCAGAATTTTTAGGCCATCAATTCTGATTGGATTAAGAAGCGAAACAAGGTTAGGTGAAACATTAGGAATAAAAATAGCCGGAGTAATTACTAAAATTATTCCGGCTTTAAAAAAGTATAAACCAATAAAAGCTTCACTTGTAGCTGAGGCAATGATAAAATCTACTAACCAAACTACTTCAGAAAAAATTAAAATATTTCAATCTGATGAAATATTTAATATTTAATGATCTTACTGATTTAACTTTCCAAGATTATATCTTTTTCTATCATTAGTATCTAAGTAAAGTTTTCTAAGTCTAATTGATTTTGGAGTTACTTCAACCATTTCATCGTCTTCAATATATTCCAACGCTTCTTCAAGTGAAAATTTAATCGCTGGAGTTATCTTAACAGCTTTATCAGAACCCGAAGCACGCATATTTGATAATTTTTTACCGCGTTGAACATTTACTTCAATATCATTTTCTTTGGTATGCTCACCAACAATTTGTCCTTTGTAAACAATTTCACCCGGCTCAATAAAAAATTTACCACGATCCTGCAATCCATCAATTGCATATGCAGTGGACTGTCCTTCTTCCATTGAAATTATTACACCATTTTTAGTTGTTCCAATTGAACCTTTAAAGAATTCATACTGGTAAAACCTATGATGCATAATGGCTTCACCTTGCGTAGCCGTAAGAACTTTTGTACGCAATCCCATAATTCCGCGTGATGGAATATGAAACTCAATTTTATTCATACTCCCTTTGTTTTCCATCTTCATCATTTCGCCTCTGCGCTGTCCGACTAGTTCTATAACTTTTCCTGCAAACTCAGCGGGAACATCAACAACCATAACTTCAATCGGTTCAGCTTTCTTACCATCGATTGTTTTATAAATTACTTTTGGTTCACGTATCTGAAGTTCATAACCTTCACGACGCATATTTTCGATCAGTATTGATAGATGTAAAATACCACGCCCTGAAACACGGTATGCATCTGGTGATGCCGTTTCCTGTACACGCAGAGCAACATTGTGTTCAAGTTCTTTAAATAACCTATCACGCAACTGTCTTGATGTTACAAATTTTCCTTCACGTCCATAAAATGGAGAATTATTAACAGTAAACGTCATGCTAATTGTTGGTTCATCAATAGAGATGATTGGTAATGGTTCCGGATTTTCAGCATCAGCAATTGTATCACCAATATCAACATCTTCAATTCCAACAATTGCACAAATATCTCCGCAGGATACTTCTTCAACTTCAATTCTATTTAATCCCTCAAAAATAAAAAGTTGTTTAATTGATATTGCGTGAATCGTTCCATTTCTTTTTATGATAGAAAGTTTTTCGGATTTCTTAAGTTTTCCACGGAACACTCTTCCTATTCCAATTCTACCTACATAATCATTGTAATCCAGAGTCATGATTTGAAGCTGTACACTTCCTTTTTTTGTAGGTGGTGCTGGAATATCGCTAATGATTGCATCCAGTAACGGTGTTAAATCAGTGCGTTCATCTTTCATATCTTTAATTGCCCAACCATCTCTTCCGCTTGCATAAATTACCGGAAAATCAAGTTGATCTTCGTGAGCATCAAGTTCAATAAATAAATCATAAATTTCATCCAGTACTTCTACAGGGCGATTGTCGGGTCTATCAATTTTATTAATAACTACAATTGGTAATAAGTGAAGTGCGAGTGCTTTTTCTAAAACAAATCTTGTTTGTGGCATTGGTCCCTCAAAAGAATCCACCAGTAGTAAAACACCATCTGCCATTTTAAGTACACGCTCAACTTCACCACCAAAATCCGCGTGTCCAGGAGTATCAATAACATTAATCTTAAAATCTTTGTAAGGGATACTGATATTTTTTGCAAGAATTGTTATTCCGCGTTCTCTCTCAAGATCATTCGAATCTAGAAACCTTTCTCTAACAACCTGATTTGTTCTGAAAACAGCACATTGTTTTAAAATCTGATCTACAAGCGTAGTTTTACCATGATCAACATGCGCAATAATTGCAATGTTTCTTATTTTTTTCATCGTTCTCCAAGTGATTAAAATTTGAGGTGCCAATTTACGGAAGTATGGGCAGAAGTCAGAATGACTATTTAGAGATTTTGCTGTATATGTACAGAATTCTCATTATAAATTTGATGTGATTTCAACACAAATGTTTAATTTTGAAGCAATAAATTTTAGAGGATTAAATGAACGAACAACTTATTGAGTGCGTACCAAACTTTTCTGAGGGACAGCGTCCGGAAATTATAAAACAAATAACCGATGAAATTGAAAAAGTAGAAGGTGTAAAACTTCTTGATGTGGATCCTGGTTATGATATGAACCGTACAGTTGTAACATTTATTGGAAATGCAAAAGCAGTTAAAGAAGCGGCATTCAACTCAATTAAAAAAGCCGCGGATCTTATTGATATGAGTAAACATAAAGGATCTCATCCAAGAATGGGTGCAACAGATGTCTGTCCATTTGTTCCTGTAAGTGGGATAACTACTGAAGAGTGTATCGAACTTTCTAAAGAAGTAGCAAAAAAAGTTGGTGATGAACTCGGAATTCCGGTTTATCTTTATGAAAAATCTGCAACCAAACCTGAAAGAGAAAATCTTGCAAAGATAAGGCAAGGAGAGTACGAAGCACTTGAAGAAAAATTAAAGAAACCCGAATGGAAACCTGATTTTGGTCCAACTAAGTTTAATGCTAAAGCTGGCGGAACCGTAATTGGAATGCGTGAATTTTTAATAGCATACAACATTAACCTAAATACACGCGAAGAAAAATATGCTACCGATATTGCATTTGAATTAAGAGAAAAAGGGAGAAGCGCGCGCAAAGGTGGTGAAGGTCCATTCTATTTTAAATCAAACGATATTCTAAAATATGAAGCAGGTTCTTATCCAAGTGGGTTAGATGATTTTGTTGGAAAGACTATTGATGAAACAATTAAATATTGCAAAGAAAAACATAACTATGATCTTGCAGAGTTATTAGACTTAAACGGAATTGATCCTAAAAAGCCTGAAGGGCAATCAGTAAAAATTCCTGGTAAATTTAAACATTGCAAAGCAATAGGATGGATGGTTAACAAATACGATCGCGCACAAATTTCAATTAATCTTACAAACTACAAAGTTACATCAATGCATCACGTTTTTGATGAAACAGAAAAACTTGCTGCTGAAAGAGGCCTACGAGTAACAGGCAGTGAAATCGTTGGAATGGTACCTTATCCTGCTTTGCTTGAAACAGGGAAGCATTATTTACAGAAACAGCATCGTTCAACAGGAATTCCGATTCGCGATATTTTAAACACTGCAGTTCAATCACTTGGATTGAATGATGTTTCTGAATTTAAAATTGATGAAAGAGTTTTAGGTTTACCAAAAAATCTGGATACAGCACTAGTTGAAATGAAGCTTACAGATTTTGTTGATGAAGTATCAAGAGAAACTCCAGCTCCAGGTGGAGGTTCTATTGCTGCCTTATCTGGCGCACTCGGCGCGGCGTTATCTTCAATGGTTGCAAACCTAACCGCAAATAAACGCGGCAGTGATGTTGAGATTGATAAAATTCTTAATGAAGCTGCTGATAAATGTCAGGAAATTAAAAACACTTTAGTAAAAGCAGTTGATGATGATACAAATGCTTTTAATGATTATATGTCTGCAAGAAGATTACCAAACAAAACTGCTGATGAAAAGAAAATACGTGAAGAAGCAATGCAAAATGGGTTGAAACAAGCTGTTCGTGTTCCATTAAACACTGCTCAGTTAAGTTATCAAGCAATTGAAATTGCACAGACAGTTGCAAAGTATGGAAATCCTAATTCCATTACTGATGTTGGAGTAGGTGCACAAAGCGCTTATACTGGAGTTCTAGGTGGAATTTATAATGTGCTTATCAATCTTAAAGATATTAAGGATGAAATGTTTAATGATGAGATGAGAAAGACCTGTGAAGAATTAAAGGTAAAAGCTCAAAAAAAACTTATAGAAGTTTTGAAGTTTGTAGAAGGTAAATTGTAAGATATTTATTCCCGTTTTGGCAATTTAAATATTATTGGAATAGATATTTGACATTTTACTCTTCTACCCTGAGTAGTAATTGCTGGGGTGAATTTTGTAACTTTTACGATATGCACTGCTTCTTCGTCACATCCATATCCAATGCTTTTAATTATTTTGGTTTCAACAACATCACCTAATGAATCAATTGTAGCCACAATGTACACTTTCCCTTCTATTTGGTTTATTAAAGCTTCAGTAGGATAAGCAATCTCTTGTTGAATTGCATTTATACCGCCAATTGGTTCCGGCATTGAGTAAATCCATGCTCCATGAATCGGTTCATCTTTTAGGAACCTTTTTGAAGAATCAATCTGAGCATATGAAATTGAAATAGTTAATGTTATAAACAAGAATAAAAGTCTCATTTTTGCTCCGAAAAATTATGAATTAATTTCATTCATACACCTCATAAAAAATATTGTTGTGGAAAAATCTAACATTTTGACCTAGAGTTAAAAATTGTGCTGTTTCGGGTTCTTTGTTTAATAAAGTATAATACTCATCAGAATTAAACTTAATTCGTATCGCGTTTTTCGTTTCTCGTTTCTGTAATTCACTATCAACCCAAAACTTATCCTGCTGATAAACCGCTCTGCCCGAAACATTTTTTACTCGTTGAGAAAGATTTTGCAAATTTCCTTTGTCATCTTTGTATGATAATCGATCTTTACCTTGTTGAGTCTGGTTGTAATTAGTTGCTGAGTTTAACCCTTGAAATTCTTCACTGACTTCAACACTTCCTCTTCCGCTTTTATCTTTCATTCTAAAATAATCGGCTTCATTTTCTTTTTTTAATTCTGGTCTTGGTGCAAGAGATTGTAAACCATCAATTAATCTTCCTCCACGTACTCTGATTTCTTCATCTTCCATTATCAAATAACTTGTGTATGGAGTTATAATTCCATGCTCACGAGCGAGTGAAGTAACTTCATCGACTAATTCTTTGTCATCACCTTTCAACCTAATTAGATCAAGTAAGTGTCCAATTCTTCGTGAAGCCCAAAGCGGTGGAATGAAATTATATTCATCACCTGAAGAAGCGAAATTATCCTGCAAAGAAAATTCTTTCTGCTCACCATTTAGTTTTCCTGATAAAACAATCGTTGCATTTCCGTTTCCTTTGTATCTTCCAAATACTAATAAGTTTGATCCTTTAAATAAATCTGGAAGATTTTTGGGATATGTTTGATAGATATCTCCATTATCAAAATCTAATTTCAAATCACTTAGAACAGGAGATTTAATTTTATCGTAGAAGTTGGAGACTTTAATTTCAATATCTTCATCATCGCTAACATAAGTGCGCCAGGCTTTTGTTGCATCCGTAAGCTTATCGAGTAAATAAGTATTTATTTCATCACCTATTCCAAAAGTAAAAATGCGGGATTTGCTTTTGTTTGAATTTAAAATCCTCTTAACCAACTTCTCATCATTCATTTCCCCAATTGTTGGTTTGCCATCTGTTAAAAAGACAACAAAATGTGGGCGATTTGATTCAGTATAATTCTTAAAAGCTAAACTAAATCCTTCTTCAATGTTTGTTCCTCCAATTGCCTGTAAATCATCGATAAATCTTTTTGCTTCATTGATATTCTGCTTGTCGGCTTTCTTCAATGAATTAAACAATGAGTATGCTTCAGTTGAGAATCTAATTACATTAAAATGATCTCCTGCATTCAAGTTATTCACACAATACAGTAATGCTTTCTTTGCCTGTTCTAACTTTTCTCCGCTCATACTTCCTGAAACATCAAGAATAAAAGTAATGTCTTTATTTTCAATGCTGCTCTTATCAATTTCAATTGATGGCGAAGCACTCAATAAAAAATAACCATCATTTTTACCGGATTGATAGCTAAGTAGAGACAATCCAACAGTGGATGAATTGTTTGCAAAGTAAATTTTGAAGTCGGAATCAGGTTTAATGTTTTCGTCTTCGTAAGAAATAATTGAGTATTTATCACTTATATTTACAATATCAACTTCGTGAGTTGGGCAGTATATATTTTTAATTTTTTTGGTTGATTTTAAATCTATCTTAACAGAAACATTCTTTAATGGTTTTGCAGAAAATTTTTCAGTATTAAGTGGATAAATATATTCGAACAGGTTATTATCTGATTCCAGAATCTGAGTATAACTTATTGATATTTTCTTTTCACTTCTAGGTTCAATAGGGAAGATGCGCAGCTTAAAAATATTCTGTTCGCTATACTCTAGTAATGCAGGATCACGCATTTGTCTTACAATATCTTCATAAATTTTTCTTGCTTTGTCAGAATCTAATAACTCTGCTTTAGTTTCCTTGCCATTTATTTCCATTGTAAAATTATTTATTACAGCGCCTTTTGGGATTGGAAAAATGTAGAATCCTTCAAGCTGATATTGACTTGGATTATAAAATGATTGATCAATCGTTGTTACTGCTGATTGACCTTCAATCTTAACATCAACATTATGATAAACAACCTCTAAGGGAAATGGATTTGGTAATGGATTAGGACGGGGAACAACAATGAATCCATCCGCAAATAGTTTTGATGTTAATACAACAAAAGTTAGAACATATTTAATTATTCTTTTCATAAGATTCTCATATTGTATTTCTTTTTCTTGGCGACTTTGCGTCTCTGCGCGAAATTTATTCTTTTCTCTCACAAAGACCCTAAGGCGCAGAGTAATTTATTCGAACTTATAATATTTTTGTTTAGCTTGTTCACGAATAGTTTTTATCATCACAGCATCAAGAGTGTTATCATTTTTATTCTCTAGTAATTTTTGTGCAACATATTTACTTCGTTCTTCATTCAGCTTATTTATTTTTGTTTGGATTTGTGATCGTTCTTTTTCCTTCTTCTCTATGTAAACTTTTCTTTCCTGAACACTCATCGGCTTCATTTCATCAGGTAATTCTTCATCTTTTAATTCTTCAATCTTAACAGATCCATCTTTTTTTGCATCAACAAGATCCCAACCGGAGTTTTTATACTGTCCACCTGATTTAGTTACTGATCTCTGAACCATAACTTCATTACTTAAACTCATTGAATTAACATCTTGTTCTGCTTGCAATTCCTTTTTTTCTCTGCCATAATTACCAAAAGCTATATAAGTTTTATTCAAATCCTGCCCGAGTTTTATAATCTCATCATCCTGTGGAGCATCAATATGCACAATCTCAGCATTGTGATCTATATTCATATACTTTCCATCAGAAATATCTGCACCATCCTTCCACATTGTCTGTACACCTTCATCATAATTACCGCAGAAAATTGTATTAACCACAATTCCATTCTTTACAGCTTTTTTGCATGCATTTTTATAATCAACATCACCCTGAGTAAAAGGTTCGTTGCCTGCAATAAAAATTATTTTTAATTCATCATTAGATTTCTTCCATTGAAGATTATTCACGGCATCAAGAATAACTTTACCGCAATATTCCTGTCCGCCATTGGTTTTTAATTTAAATAGTTCATCAGATATTTTATCAAGGTCTTGTGTGAAAGGAACAATATTTCTTAAATGACCTTCTTGCGATGGTATTGCATCTTTCCCATATTCATAAAGTGAAACGAACAACTCAACACCTTTCCCATTTTTTCTGGAAGTTGCAAGTTCATTTACAATTTTCCATAACTGGCTTTTAGCCTGATCGATCAAACCATCCATACTGTTGCTTGTATCCAATAACAATGCTAGCTGGATTGAATTATTTTTAGAGAGTTTTGATTCAGGAATGTGATTTGAAAATAAATCAGTCGAAAGGCTAACCAAAAGTATAAGGGCAGCTAAGTATTTCATATAAACCTCCGTGATGGATAATCAATTAAATAATCTGCTGCTTTGACTATTTGAAAATTTCCTTTGTTCCAGAAAATCTGAGAAAAATACTAGGGAGAAAGAATTTTGACCTATTCTATATCAAAATTGAAGTAAGTTGTTGGATACGGTTCATTCTTTAATGTAAAATGCCACCATTCTTCAGCAAGATTTTTGAATCCATACTTTTGCATGATGCTAACTAGCAACAATCTGTTTGCTCTTTGTTGATAAGAAAGGGCTGGATTTTCAGTATGTGAAAGCTCGTTAAAGCAATCAAATCCGGTTCCCATATCAATGGTGTTGTCTTTAAATCTTTCATCAACTGATTTATAACATTCACACTGATTATCAATATTATACTCAGGTTGATTGGGAATTGGAATCGGTACAATTGTTAGATCAATAGTACTGCCGCGACTATGACCGGATTTTTCGGCTATATAACCATCAACAAATAATCTGGATTTTTTTATTGTTGGATAAAATTCTTTTTTTGTAAGAGTATCGGATAAATCTTTTGCCCAGCGAAAAAAATGATCAACTGCTTTTTGAGGTCGGTACGCATCATAGACTTTAAGTGAAAATCCAAATCGTTTTAATTCTGTTTGAACTTTTAAGAGTGAATCAGCAGCTTCCCTGGTTATATAACATTTTTCAGCTTTATACCCGTCAACACGAACGCCAAGAAAATTATGTTTTGTTAAATAACGAAGGTCAAGAATAATTTCTGGAATAACTTCTCTTATTTCAACAAATCCCTCTGGAATTTGCTGAGAACAAATTTGTGATGCAAAAAATATCGAAAGGAAATATATAAGAATAGCATTTTTCATTACTCAAAATTTATTTAATCTTTCTTCCAATGACAATCTGTGCATAATTGCAATTTTTCTGCACTACTTAAATCAACGGGATGAATAAAATTTAATCCATCTAAATCAACCCTGTTAACACCATTATTATCTGTTTGTGAAATTATAGTGTGGCAGCTATTGCAATCATTTGAGATAACTTTTCCATCATCGCTAACGTGATTTCCATCGTGACATCTAAAACATCCGGGTGTGTAAGTATGTGCTATGTTATCAGGAAAATGCTTCCAGTTTGCATTCATATATGGAAAATAATTTCTGGAATAAATTTTTTGTACAATATCCACACTTGATTTAATCTGCTCGTTTTTGGATTTATAAAGTTCAGGATAATTTGAAACATAAAAATCATTTATCCTTTGTTCGATTGTTTCTAATGCTTGCTGTTTTGTTGAGTAATTTTCTTCCAATGCTTCAACTGAAATACTTTTTATGTAAGGAAGTGAAACATCGATTTTGCTGTTAGCTAAATTTTCATTCATCATTTTATCTGGTTGATGATAAATGTGAGAAGGACGATTATGACAATCAATACAATCCATTGTGCGTAAATTTTCTTGATTGAAATTTTTCTCATCAAAATTGGACTTTTTATCTTTAAAAATTGTTTCTGTTCCATCTTTAGTAGTTACCTTTACCCATGGAATTTCTAATCTTCTTTCATCAGTATGAACATAGGAAACTTTAATATCAGGATTGATATGCCAGTGAATCCCTTCAATTGATCCAAGTTCACTTTTTCCGCCGCCAATTTTGATGAGCATACTTAAATTAGATTTGGTATTCTGCTCATCTGACAAGTAATAAGTGTAATCAACTTTCTTTTCATTAAAAAAGTGTGATGGAGTATGACATTGTTCACAAGTTCCTTCTGCAGGTCTAAGTGCATGAACAGGTGTTGGAATAGGGCGAGAATATTTAATAAATAAAACAGAATAAACCTGGTAAGCACCAGAAAATTTGGATTTTACATACCAGCTTGTTCCTGAACCAATATGACATCCTACGCAACCAACGCGAGAGTGTGGTGAATCAAGATAAGCAGTGTACTCAGGTTCCATTAC
>JBATOT010000049.1:0-61812 GCA_049291095.1 Ignavibacteriaceae bacterium
CATTCGTTATAATCTTTTTCATATGCATCTCTTGTTGGACCGGCAGGAAGATTCTCCCAGCCTTTTCTTATCTTAAAAATTCTATAACGGGAATTAGACGGATCATCGGCGGTACCATCAGGCAGGATTTTCCCAGCTTGAAGTCCATAACGATATGTCGCACCGTTAACACGAATTTCTCTACCAACTTTGGCACCCCAAATTAATCCATCTGAAAAGATAGCAGGAATAGTTGCCTGAATCCCACCTGGCCAATAAAATCCAGAGCCATCCGTTCTTGGATCGTGTGAGCCCATTCCATTATTAGCTAACCACATAAAAATCTGGTTAATATCAGTATAATTGGAATTATCATTAGTAGAAATTTTAGATTGTCTTTTAGTTTTATCTTTTTCATCTGGCCTGAAACCGTATGAGAACAGTCCGACCACAAGAGCAAATAAAACAAAATAGAGTAAGTTTTTATTTTTCATTTTTTCTCCAAACTGATTCATTATTAAAATTAATAATCAAGCCTTATACCCAATCTTATTTGTCTTGGGGTTCCGAAGTTATCCGCGTTGTATATGGATGCTAAATAAAGTTGTTTATATAATTCAGCAGTTTCGACTCCTGAGGCAAGTTTATAATTTTCATATCTGTTCTTACCTTCACCACTTGCCAAATATCCATCATCAACAGGGTCACCACTTGTGCCAAAAACACCCACAACATTTTTAATATCCAGAACATTAATAACCCACAAATAAACATTTAGGTTAAGTGAGCCAATTGAAAAAGATTTATCAATTTTGGCATCCAACTGAAAATTCCATGGAGTAACTGAAGAATTTAATGCTTCGTTTGGTATTCTGGAATTTCCAAATCCTTCGAATTGAGTATAGTTATGGCCGCTATTAAATGTAAACAATAAATTTGCTCCAAAATTCTGCAAAAACTTTGAACCAAAAAGTTCAGGACCATCATCATCTGCAAAACGATAATCAAGATTTATTGCTCCTGTATGCGCCTGGTTAAAAGTTAAAGGTGCAATTTGTTGCGGGAAATATGGTGTGGCTGTTGGTGATTGCCATACCGCTCTTCCGGCTTCAGTTGGAGTTGATCCAGATCCCTGAGCATCAGAAAATGTGTAATTAATTGAAGCAGCTAATCTTTGTGTTCTTCTCAAATCGAATTTAAACTCAAAACCTCTGGTTGTGGCAAAATCACCATTTACAAGAGCATAATATTGTTTATGGGCAGCTGTTGGATCTGCAAAGATTGACCTAAGTTGTATTTGATCTTTAATATCTTTGTAAAAAGCTGTGATATCAAAAGCAAAATTTTCGCCTAATTGTTGTTTAAATCCAATCTCGTACTGAGTTGTCCTTTCCGGTTTTAATCCATAACCAACAGGATTTAATTCTGCGAATCCTCCTTTAACAATGTCAGAGGTTCTATTAAATCCAAGATAAATATTTCGTAACTGTGACTGTTGTATAAATTTACCATATTGAGCATGAAAAACAGTCTGGTCAGTTACTGGGAAAGAAAAACCTAATCTTGGACTAAGTTGAACAGTTGGATCTACTTCAACCATATAATTAGGGTCAATTATTCCTTCAGCATCAAATTTAACGTTTGATGGATCTGAAAATGTTTTAGAATCTGTATCGATATAATCTAACCTGAAACCTAGATTTAAAACCAGATCAGAAAATTCCATTTTATCTTGAATATAATATGCAGCAAAAATTGGTTTCTTAGGACCATTTACTCCATCATTCAATTCATTGCCAAATGTATCATAACCATAATTATCCAATCTATCATAAACACCAATCATATCTCCATCAGCTATAGATCTGATATTATCAGCTAACTGAACTGGAGCCAAAGAATAATTACGAATATTGTAAGAAGTTAATTCTCCACCTGTTTTTAATTCATGAACTTTATCCAACTGATAAAGAAAATTAATCTTTCCACCGTATGATTGATACTTAGTTTTAGTATAATTATTAAATGGTCTGTCACTTCGTTCAAATGTTAGTCCAAAAGCTCTAATATTCGACAAATATTCGCCATCTCTTCTTAACGTGCGACCATATTCAGCATTAGCTAGTGAATCACCATACAGCGCAATATTATGCTGGAATATTGGATCCATAGTTACATTATAATCATTAAAATGATTAAATATAATATCATAGAAAGCTTTTGGGTTAATAACCTGAGTAAATTTTAAAGATCCAATAAATGTGTAGTTTTGGTTTAATCCTGCACTATTAGATCGATTTAAATTCTGCCAGTTTACTCCTGTTCGGTTTTCATTCCATCTATGGTTAACATTCACTTTAATTGTAAATGGATTAAAGTTCCAGGTTAAGTTACCCTGAACTTGGAAAGTATTACTTCCATTATTAACATTAGTGGCTGCTGGATAAAATAGATTTAATGTATCATCTAACCCTGTAAATGGGTTTGTACTCGGGGTGTTAGGGTCAACAATATTTGAGAAATCATATTCTCTATAATACTTTGCATCATTTCGTTGATAAATATTTGAGGCAGCTAAAAAGAATTTCAAATCTTTAAAGTCAGGTATTACTGGCCCACTCGCAGTTAATGAATACTCACTATAGCCATAGGAATAACCGCCTAAAACTTCTTTTCCAGCGCTGGAAAAATTATCAGTGATAGCTTCAATACCTATTCTATAAACTTCGGAGCCTGCTCTCGTTGAAGAGCTCACAATTCCACCGTTAGCGCCGCCGAATTCAGCGGGGTAACCTCCAGCTTGAACCTGGATTTCTTCAATAGCATTATTAATAATACCAGTAGTAGATCCGCCGGTTACTGGATTATTAATAAGAACGCCATCAACATAAAATGCTATTGCATCTGAGCGACTTCCGCGTACATACAAATTATCGCCTTGTGTAACTACACCAGCTTGAGTTCCTACAATAGCATTAATACCTCTAATTGGCATGTTTTCAAGATCTTCAGATCTTATAACGCTAATTTGATTTGTAGTATTTTTATTAATTAATGGTTTTGGTGCAACCACTATTACCGTTTCAGTTTCATAGGTTTCTGATGGCAGATCAAAATTTGCCTCAGTGGTAAGATTGACTGAAACTTTTATATTTTCAATTCTTACATCTCTAAAACCTATATACTTAGCAGTGATTGTGTAACTGCCAGGTGGTATATTTAAAATTACGTAATCTCCACTAACATCAGTCGCAGCGCCTAAATTAGTGCCTTCAATTAAAACGTTTGCACCAATTAAAGCTTCTCCGCTCTCTTTATCTAAAACTTTTCCAACAATTTTACCAGTTTGTGAAAAGAGTAAAATAGGAGAACTTAGGACTAATAAAGTAAAAAATAGAAAAAATCTTGACATCATTGTCTCTCCTAAAATTTAATTAAGAATAATTACTTAGGACGAACCGCTAAAGGAGTTTGCTGATTTTTAATTACAACAGGAGATCCAGGATCACCTATAATAAATAAATTTTCTTTCATCCCTGCTGAAAAATTTCCTGTAAATGTGCCTAAAGTATCATATATTGGTTCGATCGATAATGGATTATCAGTAATATCTTCCATAACCCAAACCGTATAATCTCCTGCGGGCAGATTGACTCCAAATGACTTATTGTATTCGTACAAATTTCTGATTGTCGTATCATAATTAGCAGATACAAATGCTAAAGAATATTTAATTTGATTTTCTGTAGCTGTATTTGGAGCTAAATTAGACGCAACAATATTTGCAGTATTCCCTGAAGGTGCTTCGTATGTATAAACATATCCATCAGTTATAGGATATTGTGCAAAGGACATTAGTGTATCAACGGCTGGAGCATAGACACCATCAAAAACTAATGAAATTTCTTCATAAGAAGTTATTGTAACTTCATCATTAAATATTGTGTCAGCACCACTGATCAAAACAAATTTTCTCTCCCCGGAAGCTAAATCAAAATAGTCAGTAAATGAATTTAAATTTACAGTTCCTTTCAGTTCACCATCTACATAAACATTAAACTGGTCAATGTTTCCGGAGAATCCTGCTTGATTATATGTAAAATTTCCAACTCTAACACTTGAATAAGGTCTTTTAACGGGTTCTAAAATTGGCTCCTCATAACAGCTTGTAAGAATAAAGCCCATTAAAATTAAAATCACAAAAATTGATTTGGCAGTAAAATTTATCGACATATTTACCTCTCACTTTTTTTGATAATCTTTTAATAAATATTAAACAAATAAATTATTTTAAATCCTTCTCGTACTTTGAGGTAAATTCTTAAAATCATGTTGACGAAAAGCAAGGATTGCCCTCAAATGGGGCAATCCTAATAAATAATTTACAGAATTATGGGAATTTTGCCCACTTATTTCATTAACATCATTTTCTTTGTAGATGTAAAGTCACCTGCGTTAATTGTATAAACATATAATCCTGAAGCAAGTTTTGAAGCATCAAAATTAACTTCATAATTACCGGCAGCTCTATCATCATTTAGTAATGTTGCAACTTCTCTTCCTAAAACATCATATATTTTTAATACTACATTTGATGCTTTTGGTATTGAGAAATTAATAGTTGTAGTAGGGTTAAATGGGTTTGGATAATTTTGTGATAAATTATAAACCTCTGGTACTCCACTTCCAACTTGTTTAACATCTGAAATTGTTATTCCAAACCATAATAATGCCTGGTATGCAGGACTTTCATTTGTAAATCCTAACCAGTTATAATTTGTTTCTGTTGTGTTTACTGCAATATTCCAATAACTAGCAAAGAATATTTTATTACCTGCTGGTAATGTTCTATGCATAGCACAAGGTTTATCTGTTACACTTGGTGCACCGGCAATTCCTCTTGTTTCACTTATTACATCTACCACAACATCAGATTCAACAAAAAATCCGTCCATCCAGTTATTTTCAGTGATCTCATAATTAGGATCATACTGAATTGAATCAGGTACCGGAGTATATGTTGCAAATTTATCTAGCATTGGTTGGCCAAAAAGTGTACCTGGTTGAGGTGTTAATTTTGATGGTAATAATTGACCTACTGTTCCATCATAACTAACGTCGTTAAAGCTTGCATTAATTCCAAGTACATCAAATTCAAAATCACCGGCAACAAAGCTTTTATCTACATAACTATATCTTGCTCCTAACCATTCTTGTCCTTCAAGATAGTAGTTTCTTGTACCATCTGCTGCTAACCAAGGTCTAACAACTGCATCATTGTAATCCGCAGGTGCAGCATTACAAATTTCAATTAAGTTATCATAGTTATTTAATAAATCAGTTGTAAGTGGACCATAAGCCCATACATCATGATCAAATGAAAAATCACCACTTTGAATATCAGGACCAAAGAAATAATCAATTGGATAACCTGAAGTTGCTGTGTAACCATTTAATACTACCAATGTTGGTGCACCAGATGGCTCGAATAGATAGAAAGATTTTGTAGCACTAACACTTGTTTGGTTTGCAACATCTGTTGCCTCTAAATAATACTCAACGGTAGAACCAGGAGCTTGTGCAGGAATAACTGCTGAGAAATTTGGTTCAGAACCTGTCATAGCAACTTCATTCCATGTTGTTCCGCCATCTATTGACCAGAATAATTTTGCTGAAGCAACACCTGCATTAGCTGGGTTACCCGGGTTTTCATCTGTGATGTCAGCATCAACAGTAAAAGGACCATAATCAATTCCACTAGGTAAAGAAGTAAATGAATTAAAATCTGGAGGTGTGTCACCTGTAATATCAACAGCAACTAGAAAATCCCAGAAAAATTCACGAACCCACCAACCATAATCGCTGCCAGGCACTAAACGGCCGTTAGCGTAAAACTTATATCCAGGGTATATAGTATAATTGACATCATTAACTCCGAGAACGCCTAAACGATCTGCATCCAAAGTTGCACCGGTATTTTTATAAACTATACCAAAAATCTCACCTTGTAATACAGTTGGTTCAAACAAAATGTTTGTATTAATCCATTGATATACACCGGTTGCTGCAGGATTAGGTGTAATTGGGGCACCAAAACCGCCGTCACTCCAAATATCATTACCAAATAATTCTGGAGCGCCACTAATTGAAGTCCAACCACCAGTTCTATCTGGGTTGTCTAAAAATGCAGTAATATTATTATATCCATTACCATTTGCTTCATAATAACCTTCAAGGCGAGGAGTAGTATTAGCCATCAATTGTTCTTCAGTCCAATTAACAGCAACAATTTTACCTTCATAAACTGCTCCATTAGCAACGCCTGCATCATCGGTAGAAAGGAAAGCAAATCCTTTGATTGTTAGATCAGCAGGAGCTTTAAACCACTGTACGAACACATCCTGACCAAATACACCAAAATTAGAATTGCCTGTTGCTGGTCTTGGATAAGATAATGTATCTAATAAACCATTAACACCAGCCAATGGTCCAAATTGTGGAACTTGATTTTTAATTTGTTCTTTGGGCAAGTGTTTAGCTTTCATAACTTCGTATGAAGTTGGCACTTTACTGGATTTATAAAACTTGCCGTCTGGTCTCATATAAGTTTGTTCCTGCGCACTAATAAAAGCAGGAATCAACATTACGGCAATAAGAAGAATAGAAAGTCTTTTGATCATGACGATCTCCTTTTGTAGTTGTGTGTTTATTGGTTAGTTAATTTAATTAATGAATCCAAAAGTCACTAAAATTTTATAATCCTTAATTTCTTGTCTAAATTAACATTGTTTGTGATTTTAGTCAAGAAATTAAACTTTTATTTATTTGCTGTAGTGAAATAATATTTTTTGTTAATAATGTCAAGAGATACTATTTTCCGTTTAAATATAATGTATACCTAATATTTATCATTTATTCCATTTATCCAAATTTAAATTACATAGCTGCTTCTAATTTTTGTTTAAGCTGAACTTTGGGAACTGCGCCTATAATAGTTTCTTTAACTTTTCCATCTTTAAAAATTAAAACTGTTGGAATGCTTCTAACACCATATTTAATAGCGCTTTCTTGATTGTTATCAACATCAAGCTTTCCAACTTTTGCTTTTCCTTCAAATTCATTTGCAAGTTCTTCAACAAAAGGAGCAATCATTTTACAAGGGCCGCACCACACTGCCCAGAAATCAACAAGTACCGGTTTGTCTGATTGTAAAACTTCATCAGTAAAATTTTGATCTGTAAATTCAATTGGTTTCATTCTAATACCTTAAAAAATATTTATAACAAATTTAATTCGGTTACGATTTTTTTTCCTGTCCAACATAATTAACAATGTCTTCACCGCCATCAGCGTGAATCAATCCACCGGAAATCCACTCCCCACCATCTTTACATAAAAGTGAAATTACTTTTGCAACATCTTCAGGTGTTGTTAATCTTCCGTGAGGATTTTTTCTTTGAGCTATATCTATCATTTCTAAATTACCCGGAATTTTTCTTAATGCCGGGGTATCAGTTACTCCTGCCATAATTGAGTTTACGGATGCACCATATTTATATCCGAGTTCTACAGATAGTTGTCTAACATGAGATTCTAAAGAAGATTTTGCCGCTGATACTGCTCCATAATATGGGATAGCAGAATGACTGCCGGAACTTGTCATTGCAAAAATTCTTGCTTTGTAGGAAAGTAAATTATTAACTACAACATCCTGTACCCAGTAAACAAGTGAGTGAGCCATTACATCAAGTGTCATTTCCATTTGAGCTTTTGTAATTGCTTGTTCGGTTTCACTCGGAACAAAAGGTTTTAAAGTTCCAAATGCAAGTGAATGCATAATAACTTTAACTAATGGTTTTTCATTTAGCAGAGATTTTATTTCCGAAATAATTTCATTTCTTTTAAATTCATCAGCAGCATTAGCATTAAAAAAAACGGCTTCAACACCATTCGATTTTATTTCTTTAATTATTCTTTCAACATTTGGCATTGTTGCCTGTCTATCAAGATGAACGCCAAGAATATTAAATCCATCACTTGCTAATTTTAATGCTGTAGCTTCTCCAAATCCAGAAGATGCACCTAAAATCAAAGCCCAATATTCTTGCTTTTCATTACGCTTCATTTAAATAATTTTCCTTAAAGTTTTGTAAGTATAACGGAGACAATAATACGAAATCGAACAAAGTGAAACAACAAAAAATATTTATGATTTTATTTTGATTTTAATATAACAGATTCCTCGCCAATCAAACTTATTAAAGATTTTACCAACTCAGTTGTGATCTTTACTCTGATATCTTTTAGAGAAAACAATTTTCCTTTATCAATTCCATTTTCTGTTAAGTTGATAAATACAGGGATACTACCTTCGCTTTGTTTTAAAATTGTTTTTAATTCTACAAGCTGAATTGCCGAAACCTTTTGCTTACTTATTTGAAGCTTCAAACTTTCTGTTAGCTCATTCGCAATTTTCCTCATTGGAATAACTTTATTAACCTGCATCTTTACTGCATCACCGCTGCTTTCCAGATTTCCGACTGCAAAAACTGCTTCTTCATCTTCTACAAATTTACCAAATTCATCAAAAGCTTTTGAGAACATTAAACATTCACAACTTCCAGTTAAATCATCAAGTTTAAAGAACGCCATTGTTCTGCCAGCTTTATCAAACTTAGTTTTTAACTCTGTTACTACACCACAAACTCTAACATCACTTTTTTCAATTACATCTTCAGTTTCACCAAGATGAATTGAGGCAAAAGAATTAAACTCAAGTTCATATCTTCTTAAAGGATGGTCAGTTAAATAAAAACCAATAACTTTTCGTTCTTGTGCTAGAAACTCTTTTTCAGTCCACGCTTTAATATTTGGTAATTCTGGTTCTTTCAATAAAACTTCTTCCGATTCACCGAATAAAGAATCACTTGATAACATTTTTGAATTTTGAGTTTTATGTGCATAATCCAACGCAGATTCAACTACTTCAAAAAGTTGTGCACGATTTTTATTCATTGTGTAAAATGCACCGGCTAAAACCAAACCTTCTAATGCGCGTTTTGTTACAATTCGGGTATCTGTATTTGCACAAAAATCATATATGCTTGTAAAGTTTCTGCCAAGATTATTTTTTGCATTAATTATTTCCTTAACTGCCGGAACACCAACGTTTTTAATTGCAGACATTCCAAATTTTATTTTTCCATTCTCAGCTTCAAAATGTAAAGATGGATTGTTAACATCAGGTGGTAGAACTTCAATTTTCAGCTTGCGGCAATCATCTAGAAACTTTGTTACTTTATCGGTGTTTTCAAATTCGTTTTTTAAGTTGGCTGCTAAAAACTCGGCTGGATAATACGCCTTTAAATAAGCTGTTTGATATGCGATAAAACTATATGCAACTGCATGACTTTTATTAAATCCATAATTTGCAAATTTGAAGATCGTTTCAAAAATCTCTAAGGCATTTTTTCGGTCAACTCCGTTTTTAATTGCACCATCAACAAAAACTATTTTCTGATCTTCCATTACTTTCAGATCTTTTTTACCCATTGCTCTTCTAAGAAGATCTGCATCTGCCAAGCTCATTCCGCCAACTTTATTTGCAAGCTGTATAACCTGTTCCTGGTAAACTATAATTCCGTATGTTTCTTTTAAAATTGGTTCAAGTATTTTGTGTGAATATTTAACTTCTTTTCTTCCAAACTTTCTATCGATAAAATCATCAATAAATTCCATCGGACCCGGGCGATACAAAGCATTCATCGCAGCAAGATCATTTAAACTTGTTGGATGAAGCTGCTTTAAATACTCACGCATCGGGCCAGATTCAAACTGAAAAACGCCGGTTGTTTGTCCTTTTGCAAAAAGCGAAAAAGTTTTTTCATCATCAAGCGGAACATCATCAATATCAATTTCCACTTTATGATTTTTCTTAATCATATTAATTGCATCACGAATAATCGTTAACGTACGCAAACCAAGAAAATCCATTTTTAATAATCCGGCATTTTCTATGTCTTTCATTGTGTACTGTGTAACAATATCCTGCTGCGATACTGCGTTTGCCAGAGGAACATATTTACTAACTTCATCAGGCGTGATTACAACTCCTGCCGCATGCTTTGAAGCATTACGATTCATTCCCTCCAACACTCTTGCATACTTTATAAGATTTTGGATATCAGTTTCGTTGGATTCTTTCACCCACTTCAAATCAGGTACTTCTGCTAGTGCCTGATCAATCGAATAAACTTTACCAAACTTTGAAGGAATAAATTTTGTAATCTTGTTAACAACAGGAATTGGAATTTTTAAAACACGAGCAACATCACGCAACACAGCTTTTGATGATAACCTGTTAAAAGTAATAATCTGGCTAACGCATTCTGCTCCGTATTTTTCGCGAACATAATCAATCACATCACCACGCTGATCATCTGCAAAATCAACATCAATATCTGGCATTGATCTTCTTGCAGGATTTAAAAATCTTTCAAACAACAAATCATATTTTAAAGGATCAACATTTGTGATACCCATCGCATAAGCAACAATACTTCCGGCAGCACTTCCTCTTCCAGGTCCAACGGGAATATTTCTATCTTTAGCTGCATTAATAAAATCAGCAACAACTAAAAAGTAACCTGGAAAACCCATTTCATTTATAGTCTTGATCTCAAAATTAAATCGATCTTCAATCTCTGGTGTGATAACTTTAAACTTTTTTTCCAATCCTTGTCTTGCAAGTAGTTCCATATACTCATCAAGATTTTTTGCTTTGGATTCTTTTGGAATGGGAAAATTTGGAAAGTGATGTCCTTCAAAATCAAGTTTGATGTCAATCTTCTCATCTATTTCAAGCGTATGATCAGTGGCTCCTTTAAACTTTTTAAATAGGTTAGTCATCTCATCGGAAGATTTAAAGTAAACCTGGTCAGTGCCGTATCTCAATTGAGTATAATCTGCACCATTTTTATCTGATAACAAAAGCAGAATATTATGTGCAAGCGCGTGTTCCGGTTCGATGTAATGACAATCATTTGTTGCAACAAGTTTGATTCCCAATTCTTTTGAAAGCTTCGGCATTCCTTCAAGAATAGGTTTATCAACGTCCATCCCGTGATCTTGAATCTCTAAATAGAAATCATCTTCAAATAAATCTTTAAATCTTTTTGCAACCGATCTTGCTTTTTCATAATTAGCATTTACAAGATGAGTTGATACAACTCCGCCGGCACAAGCCGTAGTACAAATTAATCCTTCCTTGTACTTCTCAAGCAATTCCATATCTATACGGGGTTTGTAGTAAAAGCCTTCGGTGTGCCCGAGCGTGGAAAGTTTAGAAAGATTATCATAACCCTGTTTGTTTTTTGCAAGCAGGATTAAGTGATTATAATGTTTTGATTTTTTTTTGTTGTTAACATCTTCAACTTTGGCGCGATCTTTTCGGCTTCCATCAACAACAATGTAAGCTTCCATTCCTATGATTGGTTTTATGCCCGCTTTTTTTGCTTTGTTGTAAAATTCCGCAGCGCCGTACATAACACCGTGATCTGTAATAGCAACAGATTTCATGTTATGTTTTTTTGCAGCATTGATTAACCCATCAACTGTGCAAGCGCCGTCCTGTAAACTGTAATGTGTGTGATTATGAAGATGAATAAAATCAGACATCGGATATCAAAATTAAATTATAATTTTCTAAATGAGATATAATACAAAGTTATATTAAGCTTTACATTTTTAGAAACCAATTCACTCCTAAATAATCATCCCTACATTTAAACAGAAGAAAATGGCAAAGTGTTTTATACTAATTTTTGTAACTTTAAATTAAAGTTAATTAAAATTTAACTTTAAAAAAATTTACGGCATATTTCTGTAATCTATAATCTTTTGATATTTTATTTTACAATGAGTATTGAACAGCCAGATACTTTTTGCTGATTATTGTAGTGTATGATTTTAATTCATAGGTTTTGATTTTTTTAGAATTTATTATTTTTTTTTAGAAATTAAATTAAGTTTTTTATACTCAAATTAAAGAGTTATTAATGAAAAATGTAAATTTTATTCTGCAATTGAATTTTCAATCTTTTTATAGAACTTTATTTTTAATTCTATTTTCCCCAACAATTGTTCTAGCTCAAAACAATTGGAAATGGACCAATCCTCAACCTCCAGGAAATAGATTGTACGACGTAAAAATTCTGGATGATTCAAACGTTATAGCAATAGGTGGTGCCGGACTGATAATAAAAAGTACTAATAGAGGTAACACATGGTTTTACTTAAATTCAGAATTGAATAGTGACATTTACGATTTTGAGTTTTATAACGATTCAAGTGCTATTGCTGTTGGCAAGGGTGGTTCAATGTTTAAAACTCTCGATTGGGGAAAATCTTGGCGAAAAATTTTCAGTTCATCTTATTTAGATCTACATTCAGTTAAATTTTTTAGAACAAACTTGGGGATGGTAGTTGGGGACTCAAGCTTGATTTTAATATCCAGTAATTCTGGAGAGACATGGTTTGATATTAGTCCTAATTTTTTAGAAAATTTTACTTCTGTAGAATTTATTGATTCTAATAAAATTCTATTAACCACTGAAACTGGTAAAATATATTATTCTGCCAATTTTGGAAAAGCTTGGCAATTAGTATTTGATGACCCAGATATTAAATTAAATGATATAGAAGTATTGCAGAATTTGAGAGTAATAGCTGTGGGAAATTACGGTAAAATATTATTTAGTTCTAACTCTGGCAAGTCCTGGACTGTTCAGGATTCAATTACATACAGAGATCTATTTTCAATTAAAAATGTTAAGGATGGTAGAATATTTATTACAACCAGCACAGGTTTGCTACTCATTTCACTTGACAATGGAAACACTTGGAAATCAAAACACATTGGAGTAGTTAATAACTTTTACGCATTAGATGAAAATAGTGATTTAATTGTGGTTGTTGGGGATAATGGAATAATTCTAGTAAACAAAAACAATGAGAATCTTTTTGCAGTTAGGGAGCCGAAAATTACAATTAAGGATTTTTATTCAATTGCATTTTGTTCAAGGAAAAGAGCATTAGTAGTTGGCTGGAAAAGTTCTATATTATTGACTAAAGATAGTGGAATGAACTGGGAAAAGATAAGTGCTCACACTTCACAAGAATTACGTTCTGTTTATTTCCTTGATTCACTTTCCGGAGTTATTGTAGGACTGAATGGTGTTATTTTAAGAAGCATTGATGGTGGTGACTTTTGGTTTTCTATTGATTCTCCGACAAATTTAGATCTTAATTCAGTTTCATTCATCGATAGTCAAACGGGAATAATCGTTGGCAGTAGATCAACAATCCTAAGATCTATAGATGGAGGTGATAATTGGACTTTTATGCATTCTGATAAAATTAATCAAACCTTAAATTTCGTTACTTCAAATTCAGATGGCTATTTCTGGGCATGTGGAAATGGTGGGATTCTAATTAATTCTTCTGACAATGGTGAAACTTGGAAAAATATTGATATAAGTCCTAAAATTGATATGAATCAAATATACTTTTCAGGAAATTTAGGTTTTATAACATCAGAATCAGGTAAGCTTTTTATTTCAACCAACAGTGGAAAAAATTGGGATCTTAAGCAACTTCCTGTCAGTGAAAATCTGAATTCTATTTTTATATCAAAAAATGGACAAAGTTGGTTGGTTGGTGAAAGTGGTGTATTATTTTACTCATCCGATTTGGGTTCTACCTGGAATCAAATTTATTCTGGAAGCTCGGGAGATTTAAATGCAATACGATTCTTTGATGATAAAAATGGTTTGATTGTTGGAGACAATGGGGCCATCTTTAAGTACGTTCCATAAAAACAATTCTTTAAAATATTTATACAACTTCAAGTTATTTGTATATAAACCGAAAAATAGATTGCAATATTAAACCAAATTATATTATTGAGAACAAACTATATATCAACTCTCCAAACAGTAGTCTCTTTCTTCTCATTTTCTATTTTTTACTTAATATTACTTCTTCCCAGTATGCCCAAAACCACCCTGGCCACGACTTGATGAATTTAAATCTTTTACCGCAACCATTTTTGCAATGTAAACTTTTGAAACTATTAGCTGCGCTATTCTATCCCCTTTTGAAATTATGAAATTTTCTTTCCCAAAATTCATTAAAATAATTTTTACTTCACCACGATAATCAGAATCAATTGTTCCCGGAGAATTTAAAATCCCGATGCTATGATTCGCCGCTAACCCGCTTCTTGGTCTAACCTGAATTTCATATCCTAAAGGAATTTCTACTGAAATATCTGTTGGAATCAGCTCAACTCTTCCCGGTTCAAGAATAACATCATCTTTAATTGCTGCACGAATATCCATACCGGCACTGCCCGGAGTTGCATAATGAGGAAGCGCAACATCTAAGTAATCTTCACTTAGTCTTTTAACTTTTATTTTGATCTCGTCTGACATTTATCTCCGTAATAATTTTGTTTTGATAAAATTCATTTCACTCTTTTCAAAAACTTGCATAAAAATGTAAGCAATAAAAATAATCGCAAGAATTATTTTGTAGTAGATTACTAAAAATCCGCCATACATTAACATATAATAAACAGTACCAACAAAAACTACAGCAATAGTAATTTTTGAAAGCTTTATATAATCATAATTTATCTTATAGAACTTTTGCGTTACGATATAATAACCTGCTGCCATTACAACATAACTTAGTAAGGTCGCAAGTGCTGCACCCATAATATTCAATTGTGGAATAAGAATATAGTTTGCCACGATATTTGTAAAGGCACCTATTCCGGCTACAATAGGAGCATATATACTTTTTTCTTCAATATAAATTCCTGCAGAAAATACGACATATAAACCATTAAACAGGTAAGCAAGTAAAATAATTGGTACAATGTACAATCCACCCCAAAATTTTTCACCGATAATTGAAAATCCAAAAAAGTTAATTCGCACAATATCAGAAATGAATAATGATAAAAGTATTAACATCAGACTTCCAACAATAGTAAAGTAAGTTAGCACTTTTGAAAATAATTCTTTTGCATTTTCTTCTTTAGCATTAGTTAAAAAGAAAGGCTGCCAGGCATATTGAAACATATTTACAAACAACATCATAAAAATACCGAGCTTATAATTTGCTTTATAAATTCCAACAGTATTTACATCCGTTAATTTTTCAAGTATTGGAGCATCGATTACTTGCACTAACATCATTCCCAATCCTGCGGGCAAGTATGGCAATCCAAACCTCAACAATCTTTTAAATAAAACTTTATGAAAACTAAATTTAATATTCTTTATTAAAGTTGGGGTTAAGAGTATGAATGATAAAACTGAAGCGGCCAGATTACTTATAAATATTGCTTCAATTCCCCATTTAAGTTTTATGATTAGAAAAACATTCAGTATGATATTGAAAACTATACTTATGATTTTTATCAGCGAGAATAATTTAGCCTTCTTTTCAAGTCGGAGTTTTAAAAATGGGATTACAACATTAGCATCAGCAAATAAAATAAGAGCAGTAAGTGTTATGATATAATTTAAGTTTGATTTTAATTCCACAAATTCTGCAATAGGTCTTTGCAAAAAGATTATCAACCCGCCAATAAAAATTGAGGTTAATAGAACGCTGAAATATGGAGTTGAAAAATTATCTTTCTCATCGCCAATATCTTTAAACGCTGCATATTTTAAAAATGCAGCATCCATTCCATAAATAAAAATGATGTTAAATAATGCGATGTAAGAGTAGATAAGAATTACAACACCGTAATCAGAAGGAGAAAAAACATTTGTATAAAATGGAACAAGAATAAAATTAAGAAATCTGCCAAGCATCGTGCTGATGCCGTATATAGCTGTATCCTTAGTTAGTTCTTTTAACTTTTCTTTCATTGGATATTATTTAAGTTCGATCTCTAATGAAATATCCAAAGCTTTTACGCTATGTGTGAGCGCACCAACAGAAATAAAATCTACTCCGGTTTCTGCAATTGATTTAACAGTATCTAAATTCACTCCACCTGAAGCTTCCACTTTACATTTACCATTAATTAACTCAACAGCTGTTTTCATTTCACTTATTTCAAAGTTATCAAGCATAATAATATCAGCCTTTGTCATCAATGCTTCTTCAACTTCTTCAAGATTTTTTGTTTCAACTTCAATCTTAAATTTTTTATGATGTTTTTTATTGTACTTTACACAAGCCTCAACTGCTTTTTTAATTGAGCCTGCAACTTCTATATGATTATCTTTAATTAAAAACATATCATACAAACCAATTCTATGATTTGCACATCCGCCAAGTTTTACAGCAAGTTTATCTAAAGCGCGTAAACCAGGAACAGTTTTTCTTGTATCGATAACTTTTGTTTTTGTGTATTTAACTTTTTCAGCATAAGTATTGGCTGCTGTTGCAATACCGCTCATTCGTTGTAAAAAGTTTAATGCTGTTCTTTCTGCAGTTAGTAATGATTGTGCTTTACCTGATACAATTGCAACAACATCACTAAATTTTACTTTAGAACCATCCTTAATTTTTATTTCAAATTTTATTTTAGGATCAACAGTTTTAAAAACTGTTTTTGCAATTTCTAATCCAGCAATAATTCCATCAGCTTTTACAAGAAATTTTCCAACAGCTTTTTTAGATTTTGAAATCGTGGCGCTGGTTGTGATGTCTCCGTTTTTAACATCTTCTTGCAAAGCAGTTTTTATAAGTTTTAAAACTGATTTATCCATTTTAATCATAATATTTTTTTACAGCATCAATAAATAATTTTGGTGCACGGGTTGGTCTGTTAGTTTTAGCATCAAGAAAAGCTAATTCAACATAACCTTCACAAATAACAACGTTTCTTTCTTTAGCTTTAATTATATGATCGATGTGAACTTTGCTTGTTGGTAAATTTTCAACCCGAGTTTCAATTAAAAGAAGTTCATCATAATATGCTGGTTGAAAAAAATGAATTTTGGTTTCAATAACCGGCATTAAGAAACCACTCTTCTCAATCAGTTCATACGGCAATCCAACTTCGCGCATCATTTCAGTTCTGCCGACTTCAAAGTACTCAAAATATTTTCCGTTGTATGCAAACCGCATTTGATCTGTGTCTGCGTATCTAACTCTAAGTTCTGTAAAATGTTTAAGCATTAGTTAAAATTAAAAGTGATTATAGAATTAATATTAAAGGTTTCAGTAAATATAAATTAAAAATGTGGCTAAAGCCGTATGTCTATTAAATAAAAAACCACGACTTGAAAGTCGTGGCTATTAAAAAACCTATAATCAAAAATTCTACTCAACAAAAACGCCCATCTTACCAAATTTTTCTATTCTGTTATCAACAAGTTTATCAGGTTTAATTTTTATTAGATCGTCGAGTTCTTCAATCAAAGCAGCTTTAAGTGTATCAGTAACTTCTTTATGATTTTTATGCGCACCACCTAAGGGTTCTTTAATTATTCTATCAACTATTCCCTGTTCTAATAGATCCGGTGCAGTAAGCTTTAGTGCTTCAGCAGCTTGCTCTTTGTATTCCCAGCTTCTCCACAAAATGGAAGAACAAGATTCAGGACTGATAACAGAATACCAGCAATTCTCTAACATTAAAATTCGGTCTCCAACACCAATTCCTAAAGCTCCGCCGCTTGCACCTTCACCAATTATCACAACAACAATTGGGACTTTAAGCTTACTCATCTCAAAAAGATTCCTGGCAATTGCTTCGGCTTGGCCGCGTTCTTCCGCTTCAAGACCGGGAAAAGCACCAGGAGTATCAATTAAAGTGATAACAGGACGATTAAACTTTTCTGCAAGTTTAAATAAACGTAAAGCTTTGCGGTAACCTTCAGGATTCATCATACCAAAATTTCTGTAAACGTTGGACTTTGTGTCTCTCCCCTTTTGTTGTCCCATAATTACAACTTTATGATGACCGATTTGTGCAAGCCCGCCAACAATAGCTTTATCATCTTTAAACGCTCTATCGCCGTGCAGTTCAACAAAAGATTCAGTCATACCATAAATGTAATCAAGCGTAAAAGGTCTATCAGGATGACGAGCTAATTGTACACGCTGCCATCTTGAAAGATCCCGGTATAATTCTTCTTTCAATTGTCTTACTTTCTCTTCGAGTCTTATCACATCATGTTCGATGTCAAGATTATCGGAGAATTTTTTCATTTCATCTAGTTTTGATTCTAACTCATAAATTGGTTTTTCAAAATCTAAAATTGTTTTCGCCATCTTTACTTTTTGCTCCACATTTTATTTAACGATTTAGCAAGTATTTCTAAATCGAGCCAAATGTTTTGATTTTTTGCGTAATAAAAATTTAATTTTTCTAGTTCTTCAGGATTCTCGTTTTCAATATACCAATATCCTGTTAAACCTGTTTTACCTAAAAAATTATCTTCAGCTTTTTCCGATGATTGTGGTCCAACTAAACTTGCACTTCTTTTTAACACATCAGGAAAACCTAAAACAAATTTAGTAAAATCTGATTGCGTTTGTACAAGTTTACTTTTGAAAAATATAAAAGGATAAACCAAAAACAAAGAAGGAATAACGATTGATAAATCAAAAACTGATTTTATAAATTTCATTTGCGGCATTGAAATATTATAACTCAGTTCAATAACAGGCATATCATCAAGCATTGTTACAGCAGTTTTACCAACTATAAAATCAAGATTGCTGCCAACAATTTTAAACTCAACATTTTCTTCGCGGCACTTAGCAACAATCTCCATCATTTTATTATAAGATAAATCACCTGATGAAAATATTACTTCGTTTATTTTGTTTTCTTTAATCACTCTTCTAATATTTTGATCTGTACCGATAACTTCAAAAGATTCTAACTTATCTCCAATATTTTTATTTGAAAATCCAATCAATCCAACAACAGTTCTTCTATCAGTTTTTTTCTTTTTGATCTTTTTGCCGATTTGAATCGCAGTTTCATTTAAACCAACAATTAAAGTACGTTTCTGTTTAAGTTCGTCATCTACTAAACCATTTTTAAAAAAGATTTTAAAAATTATACGCCAAAATGCAAGCGTAATAAAAAGGAATAAATAAGTTATTAAAACTATTGCCCGACTAAATGCAAAATCCTTAAAGAAAAATGTTAGGGAGGTTAGAATTGGCAAACTTATGATTATAGAAAGAAAAGTTTTGGAAACTGATATCTTATCTTTTTTGTAATTGCCGATTGCAAAGGAAATAAAAATCTGAATTAAAGCCGGAACTGAATATACGATTGGGATTGCAAAATCAGGGAAACCGCCCCAATCACTTAAACTATGATATATTCTTTCCGCTGCATACAAACAGAGATCAAAAAATATAAAATCCAAGATAACTGAAATAAGAATTAACTTACGAATTCCTATAAAAGCAAAAACACTTCTTGCAGCAATTGCACTTCTTAGAATAAACTCAACAAGCAAAGAACTTGATAAATGTTTTTTTACAAATAGATGCATTGCGCTGTAAAAAACTTTTGTTTCATCAAGACTGCTTCGTTTTGTACTTTCACCTTTGTAATGAATTATTTGTGTTGTGTGTACATAAAAAACTTTATATCCGGCTTTTTGAATTCGATAACACAAATCCAGATCTTCGCCATACATAAAAAACTGTTCATCAAATCCACCAACTTTATCATAAACTTCTTTTCTCATCATCATAAAAGAACCTGAAATAGCATCTACTTCGTAAGTCTGATTTTCATCAAGATAAGTAAGATTATAACGGGCAAATATTTTACTGTTTGGAAACAAAGAACTAAGACCTGTAACTTTTGTAAAAGATGTCCAGGGACCGGGAAAACTTCTTCGGCAAGCAAGCTGTAATGTTCCATCAGGATTTAAAATTTTACATCCTGCTAACCCCAAATTTTTATTTGATTCAAAAAACTGAATCATCTTTTCAAAAGTATCTTCAGCAACAATAGTATCTGGATTGATAAGTAAAATATATTTTCCAGTTACTTCTTTTAATCCGATGTTATTCGCTTTTCCAAATCCTAAGTTTTTTTGATTTGCAAATAATTTTATTTGTGGGAATTTTTCTTTTATAAAATCTACGCTGCCATCATCTGAAGCATTATCAATTATAAAAATTTCTTTTGCAAGATTTGATGAGGCTTTTTCAATTGAGTGAATTAAATTCTGAAGGAATTCTTTTACGTTGTAGTTTACTATGATTATTGAAAGATCCAATTATATGATCCTTACAATTTACCGAAGATATGCTGCAGTCTTAGCTTCCAAACCATAGTTACAGCTTCGCGAACAATTTTTTTAGACATTTTGGATTTACCTTTTACGCGATCAATAAAAACGATTGGTATTTCTTTAACCTTAAATCCTTTTGAGTACGCTTTAAATGTCATTTCAATTTGGAACGAATATCCATTTGATTTTACTTTATCTAAATCAATTGCTTCTAAAACTTTTTTGCGAAAACATTTAAAACCACCAGTAGCATCTTTAACCGGCATACCAGTTATAATTCTTGTATAAACGCTTGCAAAAAAACTTAATAGCAATCTTGCCATGGGCCAGTTAAGTACGCGAACACCATTAATATATCTGCTGCCAAGTACAAGATCATTTTCTTTAATTGCAACTAAAAAGTTCTTTAACTCATTTGGATCATGAGAAAAGTCTGCATCCATTTCAAAAATAAAATCATAATTATTTTGCAGAGCATATTTAAATCCGGCAATATAGGCAGTACCCAATCCCATTTTCTTTTCACGTTCTAAAAGATGAATGCGATTATTCTTCTGCATTTCATCTTTAACAAATTTTCCTGTTCCATCTGGTGAGCCGTCATCAACAATAAGAATGTTAATGCTCTCATCCTGAGATAATACAACCGGAATAAGTCTGGGAAGATTTTCCAGCTCATTGTAGGTTGGGACTATGACTAATGATTTTTTATCGCTCATATTTTTTGCGTAGGGCAAAGCGCTAAGCGCATAGTTTTATTTAATATTACTTGTTAATTCTATTATTAGTTATTTGCTTCATTGTCAGTTAATTTTCATTAGTCGTCATTCTCAAATGTAATTCTTAGTCATTGAGTCATTCGTCGTTATTAAGTCATTCATTGTTTTTTTATTTTGATTTTTACCAATAGCATTTATGTAATTATTTAATTTAACACCTAAATCTTTAATTTCCTTTTCAAATTCTTCGTTAGAAAGTAATCCTCGATTAAATGCTTTTGTCAACCATGTTTTAGTTTCGTATAAAGAACCCCTTGAGTAATAGCAAAACTGTCTTTCTTCTTTATAAAAATACCTGCCAAATCCTTCACTCAAATTTGCAGCCACGGAATCTGAAGATTTGATTAATTGCTCACCTATTGTATCCATTGCAAAATAATCCCATTTAATTACGATCTCCCATACCTGTTCAGCCAAACTCATAGACAATTGATAAACTCTCAGTTCTTCCAATTTCATCTGATCCTCCCAAAACATAAAAATGAATTAAACCAATTCTACCAATAAACAACTACTGAATGACTACAAATGACAATTGAATGACAACAAATGACCATAGAATGGCAATTGAATTTTAATCATAATGCCCTTTGCCAAATAGTACAACAAACACGGTTCTGAGTAAAATTTTAAAATCCATTCTTAATGACATATTCTCAATATAAAATAAATCATATTTAAGTTTTACTTTTACATCTTCAATTGTCTCATCATACTTATGTTTTATTTGTGCCCAACCGGTTACACCGGGGCGAACTTTTAATCTGCGTTTATAATAAGGAATTTCTTTTGAAAGCTTTTCAACAAAAAATTCTCTCTCCGGTCTTGGTCCTACTAAACTCATTTCACCTTTAAGTACATTATACATTTGTGGAATTTCATCAATCCTTACTCTTCTAACAAACTTTCCCATTCGTGTAACACGTGGATCATCTTTTTGCGACCAAACCGGGCCTGTATGTTTTTCAGCATCTTTTATCATTGAACGAAACTTTAACACTTTAAAAGGTTTGCCATTTTGTCCAAGTCGTTCTTGCTTAAAAAAAATTGGACCTTCGCTATCAATCTTTATTGCAATAGCAGTTAAAAAAATAATTGGAGAACTAGCCAATAAAATCAATAAAGAAATAACTATATCCATTAGACGTTTAAGTTTTTTTTCCCACTCAGGCATTAACTCCGGCATAATATCAATAAGCGGCATTCCATAAATCTGGCTGGTGCGTGCCTGCCCGCTTAGTATTTCATATAGATCCGGAACAATTTTTAAACTAAGATTTTTTCCTTCAGTTTTGGTGATGACATCAACAAGAACATCGTGATCCTCTTTTTCTAACGCAATTATTATTTCTTTAGCATTATACTTTTGAATTATATCCACTAACTGCTCAGTCGTTCCTTCAACTTTTATCCCTTTAAAATCTTTACCAATATTTTCGTTTTTTACAGCAACAAAAGCTTCAATATCAATTCCAAGAGCAGGAGCAACTAATATTGATTCTAAAACTTCTTTACCTTTATCATTGTATCCAATTATTAATCCGCATCTTCTTCCAATTCCTTTTATTAAAAGATTACGTTGCACACTTCTAATTATAATTCTACCGGAACCAACAAAGAATAAAAACAATCCCCAATAAATAAAAATTAAAATGCGTGTTGCAGTTGCAACATTGTGCATATAATCATCAACAAAAATTAAAAAGAAGAGTAAGAAGATTCCAAAAAATGATGCCTTAAATAAAGTGGAGATTTCATCAAATCGTGAAGATGCAAACCAGGTGCGATACATTCCCACAAAAGTAAAAATGATAAGCCAGTAAAAGTAAATTACCAGCATAGGAATGATAAACTCAGGAGCAATAATTAATGCAAACCAACCAGTTTCCAATCTAATGTAGCTGTAAACAAACCACGCAGCATTTATCATTAGAAAATCTGTTAGGAGGAGGAGTATTTTTTCTTTGGATTTGGACACTATAAGTCTTAATTAATCTTTCAACAAATTTTGATAAAGTTCGTAAGTTCTTTGTAACATTTTATCGGATGTAAATTCTTCAAAAGCTCTTGCTCTTCCATTTGTTCCCCATTTCAAACGTAACTCAGCATTATCAATCATTATATTTATCGCTTCTGAAAGTGCCTTTGTATCCATAGGTGATACCACTAAACCAGTAATGTTATTTTGATTAACGTAGCTAGTGCCTGTTCCTAACTCAGTGCAAATCAGGGGTTTACCACACGCCATTGCTTCAATCTGAACGATTCCATATGCTTCTGCTTCATTTACTGAAGGAAGAACAAAAATATCACATGCTTTATAATATGCTTGTAAAGTTATATCATCAACCTCAGTAATCATTTTAATTTTTGATTCCAAATTTAAATCGATAATTAATTTTTTTAGAGAATTCTCCAAAGGACCAGAACCGATAATATATAAAAATCCGTCTTCGACAAATTTCATTGCTTCAATTAGATATTCAATTCCTTTATAGGTGACTAATCTTCCCACGAACAATATCATCAGTTTATTATCAACACCAGTCCGATATTTTTGCAAGTTGTAACTATCTAAATCTGTTTTAGCCCAGTCTAGATTTATCCCAATAGGAATTACCTCACACTTATTTTTGTAGTGTTTAAGAAAATAAGAATTGTCAATAATTTTAGGATTATTGACAATTATTTTATCCACTTTTTGTAAAAATCTATGAACGAACTTACCATAGATAGGGAATGTCCATTTTTGTCTTGTTATATCGCATTGCCAAGAAGTAATAATCTTTGAAAAATTCTTTCTAAGTTTAGGAAAAATTTCTAAGGTGAGATCAGCTAATGGAAATGGTTCATGTATATTTAGAATATCACCGGAGGCCTTTAATAAATTTTTGGGATAACTTGGACTGATTGGAAGAGACAACACAAATCCAAAAGTAGGTAAATATGTAACTTTAACTCCATTAATTGTTTTTTCAATTTTTTTTGAATGTACTTTATGATTACATACAAGAACCTCAACCTCAGCACCATATTTATTTGCCAATCCTTCTGAAAGTGTTGTAACTGCAGTCTCTATTCCACCAATTTTAGGATAGTATGCTTTATTTGTTTGTACTATTTTCATTTTTAAAATTATTATTTAAATGTATCTAAATTTACTTATTATTAATGGAAAGTTTAATCATTACTTATTTCAATTAATAGTTTTTCTACAATCTCATAAGTTTCAATAGACTCAATATCTTTTACAAAATAGTTAATAATATTTGGCTGGTTACAATATTTAGAATTAGAGTGATTGTGAATTACATTCGCTTTTTTATTTGAAATTGGGAAAAATAGTGAACCTGCTCCATTATTATAAAATGAAATTGTTTCACAATTTATCGCACAAAGATGAGCAGGTAGTGATTCTAATGTTAAGGCTGCTTTTGCATATTTACTTAGCTCAAACAATTCGTCTATTGACAATTTATTAACTGCATTTATAATTCTATTGTTTGAGTTTGGAACTATAGACAATAAACTGCTATAAAATTTATTACTTTCATTTGATATTCCGCAGAGTATTAAATTAAATTTTGTTTCTTCAACTATTTTTTTTACGACTTTAATTAAGAAATCTCTATTGACCTTCCGATTTGGATTTCCAGTTTCAAAATGCAGTATTAAAAACGGAAGAGAAATAGTTCTCATCAGTGACAAAAAGTCTGTTGATGTTTCAACACTGCAGTTATAATAAGATTTAATATCAGATAATTGTTTTTTTATCCCGATAACACTTAATTCTTTTAACAAGGCTTCCAACAAATGAAAGGAGTTACTTTCTGGGAATTTAATTTCATTAGTTAAAAGCGAACCAAATCCACCAGATCCAAAGCCAATGCGTTTTTTAATTTTGCTTTTAAAAGCTATGCGATTACCATTAGGATATGAGATTCTACCTTCAATTGATACATCATACTGTTGCTCTCTTAATTCCTCGATAACCTTCTTTAACGAATTAAATTGTAGTAAAATTTTTCTTAAAAAATTTATTGGGCTTCTATTTTCATGAAAAGTGTTATGGATAATAACTTTTCTTAGGTAGGGATTATTCCTTAATATTGGGGAACACCAATCGGGAGCTACTACATCAATAGTTGAATTGGGATAATATTCTTTTACTAATGGAAAGATGTAAGACAATATTAATACATCACCTAGATGACCTAGAGAGAAAAACACAATTTTTTGGGGATTTTTTATTTCAACATCAGAAATATTTAAAAAAAGTCTAACATAAATATCAACCAACCAATCAATAATAAAATGAATTGTTTTTTTTAATTTAGAAGTAGTTATATATTGATGAATCATCAAGTTTATTTCTTTAATTCAATAGTAGATTTCATTTAATGACTTAATGATTTACAAAGCTAGATTTGCCTAGATTACCTTTTAGAAAATCCGAAAAACTTCTAATTACTACTTGAATATAGTTTGGTTTACCATTAAAAAACCAAATAATTGATTTAATTGTCATTGTAACAATTATATAAAACATAGTAATAATTAAATATTTAGGATAGTTTTTTTTAATAAAATAAAGTCTATTTCTTGTTTCATAATATAATGCTAAAACCGATAACTCATTTTTTGTTGAGGATTTTGCTTTATGATAAATTAATGAGTCCTTTGAAATAAAAATCTCGTAATTGTTTTTAATTACACGGAAACATAAATCAGTATCCTCACTATAAAGGAAGTAACTATCATCAAATAACCCAACTTTTTTAAATACCGAACTTGGTATAAGCATACAACAGCCAGAAACAAACTCTACTTTAACTTCTGATAAGTTATCCTGTTGTGTTACTAAAGCAGGATTTGAAATACCAGCACCTCTCAATTTATTGATCTTACCACCAGAGCTCCAGATTTTATCTCGCTCGTCAAAGTAATTAATAATTGGTGCAACTATGCCAGCGTTTTTATTTTTTTCAAAAACTTTTAAAAGTGGATTTATAAAGTTTGGTGTAACAACTGTATCATTATTCAATAACATAATAAAATCAGACTCTATCTCTAAAGCATACTTTATACCTAGATTATTACCTCCTGTAAATCCTAAATTAGACTCAGATCGAATTAATTTAAATCCTTGAAATTCACTTTCTAACTTTATAAAGTCATTATTATCTGAACCGTTATCAACTATGATTATTTGTAAATTTTTGCGACTTACTTTTTCCAAAGATTTTAGACATTCATATGTATCAGTATAACCATTCCAATTTACGATGATTATAGATATTTTAAGCTGATTCATGATTTAAAGCATCTATTGACTGGTTAATTATTTAAAACTCCATATTTATTATTTTTGAAATGTATTATCCCTAAAATAAAAAATCTAATCTTCAACAGCTTATCGCTTTCAAATAAAATCACTTTCAGAAAGCTTTTCCAAAAATCTTTATTATCCTGTTTAAAAAATTCTGGGAATTTTTTTTGATAAACTTTTTTTACATAAAATCGATTTCTTGCCCTATAATAAAGCCGAATATGAGAATGATTAGTTGGATATACCTTTCTAAAAAATAGATTTTTTTCTTTTGTACTTCCCAGATTGTGTTTTAATGCAGTTTTGCTGCAGATATAGATCTTAAAACCATAACTATTCAAACGTAAACAAAATTCATGATCTACATAATCAATAAAAAAATCATCTTTGTAACCACCAACTTTTTTAAATATATCTAGTTTTACAAGATTTCCGGATGTCCAAACTGTCAATACTTGTTTGTTTGTAATTTCTTTTAACTGTTGTTCATTTCTACCAATTGGATGATATAATATTGGAGCAACTATTGCTATGTTAGGTTCCATTAAAAAAGAATTTAACAAAATAGAAACCATATTCGACGGAGCTTCACTATCTTGATCCATTGTTAATATATATTTATACCCTTTTTCAGTAGCATTTTCTACACCAATATTAAGAGCAGAAGCAATACCAATGTTTTTACCATTCCAGATATACTCGGCTTGAAGAATATTTTTAAGGTTTTCAACAAAAGATTCATTTTTATTTTCAGAATTATCAACAATGAATAATCTGTCTATCTGATTCAAATATGAATATATATTCTGCAATACATTTTCTGATGGGTTATATATAACGACAACTCCGGCAATTTCTTTTTTCAATTATTCTACAGCCTTATTTAATAAATCTTAATTTAGAAAATATAAAATCCTTCTCTGTCTTTGATAGAATATATTTTAATGTTACCAGTAAAAACAACATCATAATTACAACAAGAAATATGATCTTATAAACAATATTTGAAAGAAAGAAGGGAATTATTAAAACCGCGATAAATGAAACTAAATATGAGAATGTACCCGTAGATGTAAATTTAAATGTTTTTTTTGCAAACAAGTACATTAAAAGTGCATCAATAGTTGCCATTAATGTGAAAACAAATCCGGCACCGTTCAAACCATATTCTTTAATTGCAAACCACATCAAAAAAATGTAGACTGGAAATTCAGCCAAATTAATTAATGTTGGGATTCTTGGTTTTCCGTTACCTTGAAAAAATATATTAGGGATCAGGGAAAGACTATTCATAAGTATTCCCACAGATAAAATTTGTAAAATAAAAGTGCTTTTATCTGCAAATTCCTTACCTACCCACATTTCCATTCCTTCATAAGCAAACGTAATAATCACTAAGATTATAGGATACAAAATTAATACTATTGCTTTTAGTCCTCTTTGAAATAATTCAAGTATTGAGGCATTAAATATTACTTGATTTGCTGAAAAAATTGGAAATAAAACTGTAGCAATTGCGTTAGGAATGATTGAAATCCTTGAAACTAATTCAAATGGAGTTACATAGAAAGTTAGTGCAGAGGCTGAGAGTATAGTTCCAATTAAAAATCTATCTGAATAAAATATTATTGGAACTATAATATTCCCGATAGTGATCCATAAACTAAATTTTAAAATTGGTTTAATGATTTTAAAGTCAACTACGAAATTTAATTGTATATTTTTATTTGTCTTAAAACACTGATACATAAATAATATCCAAATCACAATTCTCGCTATAATCAAAAAGGCAATTACCCAAAATAGACTATCTATAAAAAGTAAGACTATTACCGGACCGAGATAAGTGGTTACACCCAGAATTACTTTAATAATATTAATAGTAGCAAATTTTTGGTAGGCTTCAAGTACTCCTCTAACACCAGCCATTGTTATTACGATAGGAATAGAAAATATTAGTAATAAAAAAATTTTTGTGGATTCAGCTTCAAGACTTTTTGAAATTTTTAGAGAATATGTAAAGTCAGAAAGAAGTAGAATTGAAATTAAAATAACAATCATTAAAAAACTAATTATGAACAAAAAAAATAGTGATGACCAGAAAATCCCTGGAATTTCGTTTACTTTTTCAGTTCCAATTTTTTCAGCAATGACTTTAGTTAATGCTCTCCCAATTCCAAAGTCAAAAAAACTAAAATAGCCTATTATCATCCAGGCTAAGCCTAAAATGCCAAATCTTTCTGTACCTAAATTTTTGATTAATTCTGGGATTAAAAAAATTGCAAAAAATATTGGAAGAATGTTCCCAATTAAATTATAAACTGTATGCTTTGTAATTGCTCCTGTATGGAGTAAGTTATTTTTATTAGTTTTCTCTTTCAATCAAATTTCAATCTATTTAATATTAAAGGGAAACAAAAAAGAATTAAGAAAAGTGAACTCATGTTGCATTTTTATTTTTTGTATTTTTAATCGCAGCAGTTCTTTCCAAAATCGGAATGAATAATACATTCAAAACTAAACTAAAATTCCAGTACAATACTCTACTAGCAATAACAAAAAATGAAAAACCGATAATTATATTTAAGTAAACCAGTAAAACAAAAACTATCATGCTATGTTTTTCATAAAATAAAAACCATAACCAAGTAATTATTACCCCAAGTAAGTATGGACCTAAAAGAATCCCGGATATTCCAAAGTCTGCATGTAATTCTCTTAAGTAAGTGCCAGTATTTGTCCACATTGGAATATTATATCCTCTTTGAAACTCATTGGGTCTTTTAATAATTCCAAGTTTTGAAATAAAAACATAAAGAGTTAGAAACGTATTTTGACCAATTTCAGTCTTTTCACCATTTGAAGATAGATATTTACTAAGTACTCCAACATCACTACTTAAATAGAGATAAACTGATGGAGAAATAAAGATATTATCTTTTGTTTGTTTTAATTCACTACTTGCACCAGCAAAATCTTCAGAACTTTCGCTACTCCTAGTTACTCTTACTAATGATGAAGCAATTGTAAATAAAATAATAAAAACCAATGAACCTAAAATTAATTTCTTTTTAGAAAATTTAAATTTCTGGTCGATATCATTATTTAACAAATGTCTAAAAAGTATAAAAGATATAACAAACTCTGCTAAAGCCACTAACATCCCAGCTCTGCCTGCCAATCCAATTTCTCTTAGAATTATTGAAAGAAGGGGAAGAAAAGATAATATAGTAAATCGTTTATTATAAGCTGTATAAATACCCGAGAAAAAAACCCCTACATACCCAAAAAGGAAAAGATATGGAGTTGCGATATCAAGTTTGCCTTCAACATTCAATTTGTATATTGTTTTAGAGTTTATAAATACAGCAGGAATGCTTCCAAACTCTTTAATTAAATTATTCCAGAGTTCGAAAGCAGAGTACAAACTGATTAAACTTAGAATTAAAATAAAATACTTTAAGGTCCATCCATCATCAGCAAATAATTTTAAATATATTCTTTCTCTTTTTATATGTAATGGATTTTCAAAAAAGACGTTTCTCGCACTAATTATTGTAAGAATACCAAACACAAAAGATAAATATGAAAAAATAATTACTAACCAGGCTTCAGAAACTATATCAATATATGGCAACCATTTTAACTCATATAAAAAAACTGCTCCACCAAATATCAAACTATAAAGGGTTAAATGATTAAACCATTTTTTAAATATTAGTTTGCCTGCAATTATGCTGGCAAAAATTACCAATCCAACAATTAATTGAGACATTAAAATTTTATTCTATAGATTTTAGCGATTCTCGAAAAGAATGCTTGTTCTTTTAATTGTAATGGGTTACGAAAATCTTTTCTTATAACAGATTTTTCCATCCAAAAAACAAATGGAATGACAATAAACATCGAAATAAAAAAGGCTGCAATAATTATAACTGCTTTTTTAGGACTGTCTTTTAACTGAGGCGGAACAGCAGGATCTATTATCATTATTGTTGGAACACTTTTTTGTTCTTCAACTTTAGCCTGCTCGTACATTGGCATAACTATTTCAAGGATTGATTGTTGAATTTCAACTTCACGATAAGTCCTTAGATATTGGATGGCAATATTTGGCATGTCTTTAAATGAAAAAAGTACATTCGAAGTATTCCCAAGATTTGAAGAATTTTTTAATTCACTAACCTTATTATTTAAAAGTTCAATTTCTTTCTGAACTGCAACATACTGCGGTGAAGTTTCACCATATCCCTGTTTTATAAAAAATGACTCCATCTCTTTTCGCATTAATTGTGACTCAATTTCTGCTGCAGCTTTAATTGTAACCTCTAATTGCTCGGGAACAGCTACAATACCATATTTCCTTTGGAATTTGAATAGAGAATCCTCTGCTTTTTTCAGATCACTTACATTTTGAATATATCTTTGTTCTATAAAAAGTCTATTGTTTTTTGCTCTTTGGATATTGAACTCTATATTCAGACTATCTACAAGAATTACAAGATAATTAGCTATTTCTGCACTTACTTTTGGATCTTTATTAGTTATACTAAAATCAATCATTCCATATTCGTTAGGATCTGTGGCTATATCACCTCTAAATGCTTTTATTACTTTATCCCAGTTCTTATCTTCAATATTGTAATAACCCATTAAATTAAATTTATTGATCACATTTGTTATTGCCGTTCTGCTGTTAAGAATTCCTAATAAAACATCTTCAGAAGTATTAGAAAGACCAAATGCTTTGGACCCTAAAGATGCAAGTGAGGATTTTCCACCTAATAGACTTGAAAGTCCTCCAAACCCGGACTGATTGTCAGGTGGAACCATAATTGTAGCTGTGGCTTTGTATTGAATAGGGATGAGAAATGAAATGACTGTAAAAATAAGTACTACAATAAAAACATTAATTAAGATAAATTTTTTCCATTTATAAAGGATATAAATGTAATCAGAAAATTTAGGCTCAACTATTTTTTGGGTGTTTTCCATTAAAACAATTTCTCTTGGATTGATTGATAAATATTGTTGCAAAGTTAATATTTTTAGTTAAGATATGACAATGCCAATTAAATTGGATAGAATTTAAACTAGTAGGTAGGGTTTAAGAATTATTTTAATAATATCATTTTTTTGGTTTCTATATATTCACCTGCTCTTAGCTGATAGAAATAAACACCACTTGGTAAGTTGTTTGCATTAAATTCAATTTTGTAAATGTCTGCATTTTTATGTTCATCAACCAAAGTTGCAACTTCTCTTCCTAAAACATCAAATATTTTTAATGTTACAACACCAGCATTTGGCAGTTGGTAACTTATTTTTGTACTTGGGTTAAATGGGTTGGGATAGTTTTGTTTTAGATAAAATGTAAAAAAATAAGGTTTTGTTTCTCCAACCTCTATTGTTGAATTAATACTTCGAAACATAGCTGGTCCGGCTTTTAAAAAAACATATCCATCGTTATTTATTTTTAATTTTTGGTAAGGCGTATAAGGATAAACACTTCCGAAAGAATTCCAGTTAATACCATCATCTTGTGAATAAAAGATTGTATCGCCACAGAGGACAAAAATATTGTCTTGTGAATTTATTGATATCCCATTAATTGTTGATGGACTAACAAAATTTAATTCCCAATTATCGCCAAAATCATTGGAACTTAGAATATTGCGCTCATTTGTTCCAATGAAAATTTTATTATGCGAATTTTTTGCTAAACAATAAATGGATTTATTATTTAGTTGTTCATTTGCAATTATCCAAGTATCACCATGGTCATCTGATTTATATAGTCCACTATCAGTTCCAGCCAATACTCTTCCATTTGATAAAGTAAGTAGGTCATAAATTCTAGAGCTAGAGATTCCATAATCGGCTTCATTCCAATTTTGATCATTATTAACAGATTTAAATACTTTTCCGCTAAGTGTCCCTGCATATACAGTATTATCAGAATCGAAAGCAAAACACACTATATTGCGATCTGTTAAACCACTGTTTATTTCAAGCCAGGTTAATCCATGATCAAGAGATCTAAATACACCATAACCACCACCTATTCCCAAAAAAATTTCATCATTTTCATTTATTGCGCAAGATAAAGGGTAACGCGCATATTGAGGGACACCTTGCCAAGTCAACCCACCATCAGTTGATTTATAATATCCATTAGGAAATCCTCCAACAAAGATTCTATTCTCGGAATCTATTGCCATACAAGTTAATGTTCCCGAAGGTACGTCTGATAGTTTTTCCCAAAAATTCTGAGAGAAATATTTAGATGAGAGAATAAGAAACAATAATATAATGGTAATCCTTTTCATAATTATTCTTTTATTTAATTAAAATCATTTTTTTAGTTTCAATATATTCACCTGCTTTTAGCTGGTAGAAATAAACTCCACTTGGCATATTGCTTGCATTAAATTCTACTTCATAACTGTCTGCATTTTTGTATTCATCAATCAAAGTTGCAACTTCTCTACCTAAAACATCAAAAACTTTTAAAGTTACATTACCAGCATTTGGTAATTGGAAATTAATTTTTGTACTTGGGTTAAATGGGTTTGGGTAGTTTTCAGAGAGAAAATAACCTCCTCTTAATAAAACAAATTCATAGCCAATCGATGTAAACGGAGAAGTTGATTTATAAAATGGTCTTGCTGAACCAGCAAATAAATATCCTTCGGAATTTATTGCCAAACTGTAAATACTGATCCAGTTAGTGTCGATTCCGCTATTTATATCATCCCAAAAAGTCACCCCATTCTCTAATTTGAATACTCCTTTTTCTGTTGCAACTAAAATGATTTCTCTTTCATCAATTGTTAAGTCCCTAACAAATGCACTAATTAATCCAGTATTCAATTCGTTCCAATTATCTCCATTATTTGTAGAAACATAAACTCCACTTCCTTCCGTACCTGCAAAAATCCTCCCATTTGAGTTTATTAATAAAACATTGATGCTTAATGATGTTAATCCATTATTCATTGGAACCCAACTATTTTCGTTATTTTGCAGCAGATAAATACCTCCATCACTAGTCCCAACATAAACATCATTTGAGGAATTAACAGCTATGCAATTGATATCATAATTTGGAAAATTAAAACTTAAATCGATCCAGTTATCACCGCGATTGGTTGAATAGAAAATTTTCCCTCCTATCGCGCCAGCAAATAACTTATCTTCATTATTTATGCAATAACACAAAGGTCTGGAATTATTTAATCCATCATTAATTACAGTCCAATTTGCTCCACCATCTTCTGATCGAAATGCACCATATTCAGAAGAGGCATATAAATAATTATTCAAATATTTAATACACTTGGGATAACGGGCCGATGGTGTAGAAAGTTGAAAATAATGTTCACCATCATCTGTTGATTTATAAATACCATAAAGTGGTTGTGTAAAATAAATATTGTTTTCTAAATCTATCGTCATAGACGTTACAGTGCTAATTGTTATTGTAGTTTGTACCCAGAAATTCTGAGCATAAAAATATGTTGAAAAGATCAACAAGAATACTACTAGGATATACTTTTTCATAAATCCATCTTTATTTAACTAATATCATTTTCTTAGTCTCAACAAAACCATCAGCTGATAACTGGTAGATATAAACTCCGCTGGGTAAGCTGCTTGCATCGAATTCTACATCGTAACTTCCTGAAGTTTTAAACTCATTTACTAATCTTGCAACTTCTCTACCTAAAATATCATAAACTTGTAACGTTACATTACCAGCATTTGGTAATTGGTAACTAATTTTAGTACTTGGGTTAAATGGGTTTGGGTAGTTTTGATTAAGATTGAATGTCGAAGGAAAAATATTTTCATCTTCAACTGAAGAGGTAGAATTTATACTGCGAAATACTCCACCGCCATTACTCCCCACGAAAATATAACCGTTTGAATTTATGGCTGAAGATAAAATGACGGTATTTATTAAACCATTGTTTACCTGAACCCAATTATCCCCATTATTGATTGAACGGAATATGCCATCAAGTGTACCAGCATAAATATTATCAATTGAATTGATTGCTAAGGAAAAGATGATTGGGGTGTTTAATCCATCATTAATATGTACCCAATTATCTCCGTTATCAGTAGAGCGAAAAATACTCCCTCCCAATGTACCTGCGAAGACGTCATCACTAGAATTTATTGCGATGGTCTGAATATTTAAATCAGTTAAACCACTATTTATCTGCACCCATATTGCACCGCCATTAGTTGAGCGAAAAACACCCTCACCAGAAGTTCCTGCATAAATATAATCATTTGAATTTATTCCTATGGATTCAATCCAAGAATTTGTCATAATACTACTAGTTTTTACCCAGTTATCTCCATCATCTGTAGACAGAAAAACACCATCATCAGTTCCTGTAAAAATAATATCGTTTGAGTTTATAGCTAATGAATATACATCGTTAGTAGTCAGTCCATTATTTAATTGCACCCAATTATCCCCATCATCTGTAGATCTGAATATACCATACTGAATTCCTAAAAAAATATGATTTAGTGAGTTAACCACTAACGACCTCATAACAATTCCACCAAGATCAGGCAACCCATTTATTTTTCTGGCCCAAGTATCACCATTATTTGTAGATCTAAAAATACCAATACCAGTAGCCCCGGCAATAATAAAATCGTTTGAGTCTATTGTTAAAGAAGATACGACTGTATAATTAGTTCCAGAATTCTTTTGGACCCAATGCCCTCCGTTATCAGTAGAGCAAAATATATCATCGTAAGTTCCAGCAAAAATGTGTTGATTTGAATTTATGGCTAAAGACCAAACATTAAGATTAGTCAATCCATTATTTATTTGAACCCAGTTCGCCCCATTGTCTGTAGATTGAAATATACCTGTAGCTGTCCCAACAAATACTTCCCCATTACTATTAAATGCATAGGCTCTTATATTAAACCAGGTACTATCCAATTCAAAATCAATCCAGGTTTCTCCATTATCTGTAGACCGAATACCTTGTCCATAATATGGCCAACGATAGGGTATATAATAATTGACATAAATGTTATCATTTCTCCCGATCCCTATCGAATAAACATGAAGGTTATCAATACCAGCATTCACTTGATTCCAAATTTCACCATTATTTGTTGATAGAAAGATACCTTCATAAGCCCCAGCAAAAATATAATCCATTGAATTTACTTTTAAAGAAAAAATATTAATTCCTTCTAGGCCATTATTTACCAGAATCCAATTATCACCTTCATTTGTCGATCGGAAAACACCCTGATTAGTTGACGCAAATATATTGCCAATTGTATTAATTGATAGTGAAAGAACATCGTAACTAGTTAAGCCATTGTTAATCTGAACCCAGTTATTTCCATTATCCGTGGAGCGAAAAACGCCTCCTCCATAAGTCCCAGCAAATATATAATCGTTTGAATTATTCACTAAAGACTTAATATTAATATTTGGTAAACCATTATTTGTTAGAACCCAATTTTCGCCATTATCTGAGGATCGAATTATTCCATTAGAACCTACTCCAAAGATGTAATCATTAGAATTAATTGTTAGGTTACTAATAAATCCCCCTCCTGTACCATTTGTCTGCTCCCAAAAATTCTGAGCAAATAAATTTATTGATAAAATTAAAAGTATAGAGTATAAAAATAGCTTTTTCATTTTCTTCACTTAGATTTACTTCAAAAAAATCATTTTTTTGGTTTCTATATATTCACCTGCTTTTAGCTGATAGAAATAAACACCACTTGGTAAGTTGCTTGCTTTAAATTCTACTTCATAACTTCCAGTATTTTTGTATTCATCAACTAATTTTTCAATTTCTCTACCTAAAACATCAAATATTTTTAATGTTACAACACCAGCATTTGGTAGTTGGTAACTTATTTTTGTACTTGGGTTAAATGGGTTGGGATAGTTTTGTTTTAACTTAAATTCTAACAAATAATAATAATTTTCCTCAGTGGTAGTAGTTGAATGAATACTTCTAAATACTGCGGTACCAAGAACTGTAAAAGCATAACCATTATTATTAATTTCTATTCTACCATAATTACCATTCGGAATTAATCCTAAATTGATCAGTTCCCAATTTTCACCATTATCAAATGACCGATATACATTTTTATAGCTAGTTAAATAAAAGTGATTATTTGAATTAATGGTAATAGAATTGATACCTCCAGTAGTTGGAATATTTACCTGGTGCCACTCAATTCCATTGTTTACTGACTTAAATAATTGTCCACTCGCAGTACCAAGCAAAATGGTGCCTTCTGAATTTTTCGCAATGCATCTAATTTTCTGATTTGAAAGTAAACCAGTTACTAGACTCCAATTTAACCCTTGGTCAGTAGATCTATATAATCCATTTTCACTTCCTGCCAGCATTATTTCATCATAGAGCGCAGTAATACAATTAATTTGAGTACTATCAACCCCATTATCCCGCCTAAACCATAAAGTTCCATTGTTGGTAGTTCTATAAATATGTCCGCGCCTTGTACTGGCATAGATTGTACTATCAGAATAAAACGAAAAACAGGATAAATACCCATTATCTATAGTCCCAATCCCAGAATCAATTTCTGTCCAATTATTTCCATTATCATATGAGCATAACACACCATCTCTATTTCCTATAAAGATCTCATCTCTTTGATTTATTGCAATAGGCCCACCATACCTACCATCAATAAATAGAGAGCTCCACGTTAATCCATCGTCTGTAGACTTGAAGAACCCATTAGGGAAACCACCTACAAAAATCCTGTTTTCAGAATCGATATCAAGAGAAGATAAATTAGTTGGAACAGTTGATATTAATTCCCAAAAATTCTGTGAGTAAATATTTTGTTGAAAAAGCGATAATGTCAGAAATAAATAAATTGTTTTCATAATTCTTATAATTCTTATAATTTTTATAATTTTTTATTTTACTAAAATCATCTTTTTTGTTTCGACATAATCACCAGCTTTTAGCTGATAGAAATAAACTCCACTTGGTAGTTTATTTCCATTAAATTCAACATCATAAATTCCGGCATTTTTATATTCATCAATCAAAGTTGCAACATCTCTTCCTAGCACACTATAAACTTTTAACGTTACATTACCAGCATTTGGTAATTGGTAACTAATTTTAGTACTTGGATTAAATGGGTTTGGGTAGTTTTGTAATAATTTATAGTTAATTGGTGCTGGAGTTATTTCTAAGTTAACATCAGTTGTCATATTAACTGACTTATAAACACCTGAAGAATTTGTTGCTGCGTAAATAAAGTCTAATGAATCACATATTAATGAATTAACCGATAAGCTTTTTAATCCTGTATTAATTTCAGGCCAAGTATCCCCATTATTTGAAGAATAAAATACTCCTTCCGGAGTTCCAATAAATACTTTATTTTCAGAATTGAATATAATTGATTTTATATAACTTGAACTCAATCCATTATTTTTATTAATCCAGCTTTCTCCATTATCTGTAGATATATAAATTCCAGAGTTGGTCGAACCAAGAAATATTACTCCATTACTATTAGATCTGACTACACAAACATTAATGTTACTTGGCAATCCATTTAAACTAGCAAACCAAGTTATACCAGAATCAGTTGATTTAATTACGCCAAAACTTCCACCAGCTAAAATTATATTATTCTGTATAGAAATGATTGTTTTGATATGATTATCAGGATCTTCGGTAAAAACTAAATCCCAGGTTAATCCTTCATCGGTTGACCTCCAAACTCTTGCCCTTGCTGTTCCAATGATTGGATAAAAGTAAGTATCTCCACACGTCAGTAGGTAACCATTTGAAAGTTGTGCTGTTTCATATACTCCAGAGTAATCACCATATTGTGGAGTTGATGGATTAAAAACCTGAATCCATGTATTTCCTTCATTGGTAGATTTATAAACTGATCCCCAAGTGATAAAATAATCTCCATTTATAGAGACTAAAAATGAACCCGCAATGGCTGAAGTATCCTTAACCCAAAAGTCGAGATTTTCTTTAAAATTAAATACTCCAGATGGGGTTGATACAAACAATCTATTTCCAGGTAGAAGAGTCAATTTTTCACATTTATTCACAAAAAAACCACTGTCTGATTGTACCCAATTGTATCCAAAATCTGATGAATATTTAAATCCATCAATAGTTCCAACGAAAAGATAACTTTGCTGGTCGCTTTCCAAACAAAAATTATCTGGTTGATTATAATCTATACTTGAAACGTATTCCCACTGATTACCAAAATCACTTGATTTAATAATTTCCCAATTAGTAACATCATATAATACAGCATAAAAAGAATTACTTGGTTCATCGAATTTGACAGTATTAATACCATAATAGGATTTTATAATATTTTTTCTATACCAAGTGCTCCCATTATCATTTGAAATAAGAAATCCTGAGCTATCTGCAGTATTATTTGGATGAAAAGCTGCGACAAGTTTTCCATCATTTGAAAATGCAAAATTTGTCAAATATACATCATCAGGAACGAATAATGGATCCCAATTCTCACCATTATCACACGAAATAAATGTATTTACATCTATAGTTACAAATATACATCCATCAGGATTAGTTGCAATTGTTACTACATAACCACTGGGCAGACTATTAACAAGTTCCCAAGTATCACCATCATTAGTTGAACGAAAGAAACCTGAACCACCACCAGCAAAAATAAAATCTACTGAATCTAATGAGATCCGATGAAAATAACCATCAAGTTTTTTAACCCAAGTATTTCCGTCATCGGTCGATCGATAGATTCCAGATCCTAACAAACTAGTAAAAATATAATTTTTTTTATTAGCTAGTATAAATTTAAATTCATTTTGGAATTGCGTAGCTGGAAAACTTCCATATACAAAAGAGAAGGACCTACCTCTATCTGTTGAACGATAAATTCCACCCTTATCTATTCCGACATAGATAGTTCCATTCTCCATAATATTTAATGCCGAAACATAACCGATTTTAAATGGTCCATTTGTTGGCTCCCAAAAATTCTGTGTATAAAAATCTGTTGAGTAAAACAAAAATAAAAGGATTAAGATATGTCTTTTCATACATCCAACCTTACTTAATTAATATCATTTTTTTAGTCTGTATATAAGCGCCAGCTTTTAGCTGATAGAAATAAACTCCACTTGGTAAATTGGCCGCGTAAAACTCAACTTCATAACTTCCTGCATTTTTATACTCATCAATTAAAGTTGAAATTTCTCTTCCCAAAATATCAAACACTTTTAAAGTTACATTATTAGCAGTTGATAATTGATAACTTATTTTTGTACTAGGATTAAATGGGTTTGGGTAGTTGTGATAAAGTTGAATTTCATCTAGGGAAATAACTTTCTCATCTGCTATATCAAGAATACCACCTGATGTTGTACGGTACAATTTTTTAACACCCAGCATCCAGACATTAGCGGAATCAACACAAATTACTTTTTGTAAATATGATTCTGGAGTAAATGATTGTGCTATCCAATTTGCACCACCATTTGAAGTATAATAAATTTTACTTGTACCTACCACCCAAGCGAATTTATCTCCGAATGTAGTAATGCTATTTAATTGATTTCCGCTTCCACTAATAATGATATTCCAGTTTGTTCCACTATCTGTTGTTTTCGCAATCCAATCACCACCTACTAAAAAACCTACGTTTTCATCTACAAAATGTATATCAAACATTGAAGAGACACTGGGCTCACTTATCTGGTTCCAGTTTGTACCTCCATCTGTTGATTTAAACATATGGGCATATAACCCAACAACATACCCAACATTTTCATTAATGAATTGAACATCTCTATTTGCAATAGCATTTGGTGTGTTGCTAATGGTCCAATTATTACCTCCGTCAGTTGTTTTTATAATTTTATCAGATCCAAGACAAGCCCAACCAACGTTTTCATTCAAGAAAAAAATATTATAAACATAATCTGTCTCAGATGATGGAAGCAATATCCAGTTTATACCACTGTCGGTTGTTTTATATATCTTCGCATTATCACAAACAACAAATCCAATATCGTGATTATAGAAATAAATATTATTAATTCCATTATCTGTTTGTAGTACATCAATCCAAGTGTATCCAGCATCGGTTGTTTTAATTATCTTTTTTGTACCTGCCAAAAAACTTGTACCAGCAAAACCAGTTATTGAGTCAATAAAGCAGATACTTGAAACATCTTCTTCAAATGTATGAATAAAAACCCAACCTTGTTGTGAAAAAATATTTGAGTAAAGGATTGAAATAAAACTTGAAACCAAAACTAGCTTTTTCATAAAGAGCCCCTTAAAAATTATTTTAAATAAATCATTTTTTTAGTTTCAGCATAATCACCTGCCTGCAAACAATAGAAGTAAATTCCTGATGCTGGATTCTTGATACTTAATGCTGGATTAAATTCTATTTCGTATGCACCCGCATTTCTAAACTCATCAACCAAGGTTGCAATTTCATTTCCTAAAACATCATACACTTTTAAAGTTTGCCAACCGCCTACAGGTGTTTGCCAACTTATTTTTGTACTTGGGTTAAATGGGTTTGGGTAGTTTTGAGCTAGTTTGAAATTAGTTATTACAAGATTTTCTTCCACATCAATATCAGTAAGAGTAGTATCTCCATAAACAATTCCATCAATTAGGCAACCTTTAAGAATCTGTTCTATAGACGATCCATATAAAGGCCACACTGTTAAAAACGTTTCTATCCCAATACCTTCTGTATAAGCATTACTTGTAAGATGTGGTGGTTCAAATGTAATTTGTTGAAATGTTTTTTTTATTGATGATAGTCCCCACTTGTTAACTGTATCAATTTGACTTAATATAATATAAGAATAGCTGCCCGGATTAGTTGGATCAAACGATATAATAGTATCACCAACTTCACTAGATAAATTTGCTATTAAGTATTCACTTTCTGGAAGATTTGGATGTTGGTAGTATCTATATATTTTGCCATCAACAGAATCGATACGGTCAAGGTAATGATAGTCGTCTTCGACTAAATGAAAATATAATTTACCATTTACAGCTAAGGAATCACCAATTACTTCTTTTGTTATAACTTCATACCAAATGTTCGGATTCAAAACTGTTTTTTCTAGATAAACCCACTTATTACCAATTGAGAGTGGATAATGATTTAACAATTCGACTCGAAGGCGACTTAAAGAATCGATTGAACTCAAATTGGAACTAATTGGTAAAGCACTATTTATATTATAATGGCTGACTAAGTGCGGTTTGGTAAGTTTAGAGTTGATATATTTTAATGAACTAAGTGCGAACAAATTTGGGTAGGTAGCCCAAGTTAAAATCAAAAGAACAACTATCTTTTTCATATTGGCCCCTATGAAAAAATAAATAAATAGAAATAACTATTTCTAAAATAGCTTTTATTAACTCAAAGTAAAGCAATAAATCTTGGCAATTGTTAAATTCTTAAAGTTATCCTGTTTTACTCATCCACCATTCCTGGTATTTAATTTCATCTTCAATAAGCTTTTCTATTAGTGCATCAAAAGATAAGTTGTAATTCCAGTCCAATTCTGTTTTAGCTCTTTGGGGATTGCCATAAATTACTTCAAGTTCTACAGGACGGTAAAGTGCTTTATCAAATTTCACAAACTTTTCAGGATCAAGACCAAGCTTAATAAATACCTTTTCAATAAATTCCTGCAAAGTATGTGCTTCACCTGTACAGATTATATAATCATTAGGTTTGGGTACATTCAGCATTTTCCACATTACTTTTATATACTCTGGTGCATAACCCCAATCTCTTTGTATTGCAGTGTTTCCAACTTTAAGAGAATCAAGTTCATTTCTTTTAATTTTTATTGCAGAGGAGATGATTTTTTTTGTTACAAAATTTTGTCGTCTTAGCACCGATTCGTGATTAAACAAAATTCCGCTTGAGATAAATAAATTGTATGCCTCACGGTAGTTTACGCAAGTCCAGTGTGCTGCAGCTTTAGAAATTGCATATGGACTTGCCGGGTGAATAATAAACTCTTCATCAATCGGAAGTTTTTCTTTAGCAACATTGCCATACATTTCACTGCTGGAAGACTGATAAATTTTAATTTTCTTATCTACAATGCGAATCGCTTCTAAAATATTTGCAACAGAAATAATATTGTACTCAAGTGTACCAATCGGCTGTTCGAATGATAATCCTACAGAACTTTGAGCTGCAAGATTGTAGAATTCATCAGGTTTAAATTTTTCCAGCAAACGTATAATATTTGAGAGATCAAAAACATTGGCTTCAACAAGCTCAACATCATTTTCAACACCAAGAAAACTTAATCCATTAGAATTACCGGATTGAAGGTTTCTTGTAATGCCAATTACTTTATAATCCTTTTCAAGCAGGAATTTACTTAAGTAGGCACCGTCTTGTCCTGTTATTCCTGTTATAATTGCTGTTTTCATTTATAGTTAAAAATTTGAATCAGTAAATATTTGATTAAATCTATTCAAATTTACAACATCTTTTAAAGATATGATAATTAGCGACATCAATCTTAAGAATTGGTACGCTGATTGGACTGATTTACTATGATCATAACTGATCTTAAAAGATCATAATAATCAGTGTACCATTTCAGTTAAAAATTTTCCTTGACATTATGTTATTTTCTATCAATATTTGCACTAGTTAAAAACAAAGGAAAAAATTTATAACCGATTTGCTACAGTTTTAATTTTCGTTCGTCTAAATATTTAATTGTTAGAAAATTAACCAGAGTAGCAAATGTACCGATTTAGGGAATTTCTCTGGTCGGTTTTTTGTTATCTTTACACAACCAAATAATGGAGATTTATTTATACGATTTGATACGGTACTTTTAGGTAACTGCAATCACTAACTTTATAGGAGTAACGCGTGATGAGAGAAATAAAAGCAAAAATCGATAATCCATTATCTGAACTTATCAGTGATGATATTTTTGATCTTCTGGATACACACGGCTTGATTGACGACAAGGCCGTTAGAGATTACCAGATAAGGAAGAAATTTAAGCAACTAAGATCCGGAAAATTAAGTGCCGGAGACGCGATTGATGCAATTCGCGAAGAATATCCATATTTACAGTTTGATACTATCCGAAAGATAGTATATCAGATAAGTAAATAATTAATAACAAATAATACTTGACAAATAACATTTATCAAATTATTTTTCAATCGACTCTTTCAAAGGGTTCTCCCCTGCCCTTTGATGTGAACGAGTCAGGCCCGGTGAATCCCCCTCACCGGGTTTTTATTTTAAACCCGGAGTATTTATGGCAGTAAAAACAAAAAAGAAAAATGTAAAAACCGGTTCAGCAAAATCGCTTCCTTCTCCTTTTAATATTTATTGGGAAAAGATAAATTATATTTTGTTTGGATTAGGAATGTTTTTAATAATTGTTGGATTTTATTTTATGGGTCAGGGTGAATGGAATAGTTCATCTTCACTTGTAGTTTCTCCAATATTACTATTTCTTGGATTTGTTGTAGTAATGCCTGCTTCAATACTGTATCGTAAGAAATCAGTCGCAGAAACAGTTATAGCCGATAATTAGTTTTTTATGCTCTTGTCATTCCCGTGAAAACGGGAATCTAAAGCTGCATTAACAAAATGGATTCCCACTTGCGTGGGAATGACAAATGACAAGTAGACTTTATGTTAATATTTTAGTGTTTATCTATTTATTCATTAATCAATCCACAGTTAAAAATTGGGCAAACTTACTTTTGAACAATTAACCGAGCTTTATCTTCTTTTATCTGTTGATAGGATTGGTCCCGCAAAGATCAGAAATCTTCTTGCCCGATTTAAAAAATTATCTAACATTCTTTCTGCTGCTACATCCGAGTTAATTGAAACAGAAGGAATCAGTAAAGAACTTGCTTCTCGTATCCGAAAAGTAAATTCACAAAAAGATTCGATCCAAAAGTTTTTAGAAAAAGAACTAAAGCAATTAGAAAAGCTTGGCGGTAGAATCATCACTGTTTGGGATGAAGATTTTCCCCCGCTATTAAAAAAGATTTATGATCCGCCTTTAGTGCTAAATGTGCTTGGCAATTTTGATGAAAAAGATAAATACTCAATTGCTGTTGTTGGAACAAGGCAACCGACTAACTATGGCAAAATTCAAGCAGAAAAAATTGTAAGTGATTTAGTGGAACAAAACATTACAATTGTAAGTGGTTTGGCTCGTGGAATTGATTCCGTTGCACATTCATCAGCATTAAAAAATAATGGTAGAACGATTGCTGTTATTGGTTCTGGGTTAGATGTAATTTATCCTGCAGAAAATAGAAAACTGTTTAATGAGATTAAAGAAAAAGGCGTTGTCATCTCTGAGTTTAATCTTGGCACTTTACCGAATGCAGAAAATTTTCCTAAGCGTAACAGAATTATTTCTGGTTTAACTTTAGGCACTTTGGTGATTGAAACTGCAGTTACCGGTGGTGCAATGCAAACTGCGAGATTAGCACTTGATCAGAATCGTGAAGTGTTTGCAATTCCTGGTAATCTTGGTATTAAGCAATCCGAAGGAACAAACATGCTTATTCAGAGAGGTGAAGCAGAACTTGTTAAAAGTGCTGAAGATATTTTAACTGAACTGGAATTAAAACTAAAACCTGTGCTTGGTAAAAATATTCCAAAGCAGCAAAAGGATTTAACAATCTTTGAAGAAAAGATTTACAACTGTTTATTAACTGAACCTTTGCACATAGATAAGCTTGCAGAAAAAACTGATCTATCAACTTCAGATTGTCTGGTAAATTTGCTTTCGTTAGAGTTTAAAGGAATGGTAAAACAATTGCCCGGTAAAATGTTTATGCTGATGTAATTTCACTTACTTTTTGCAAATAAAATTCTGCCTGATCACCTTCGCCATTTTTGTTCAACTCTATTGTTTTCGTTTCAAATTCATCAATTTGATTTTTAGTAAAGATTGATTTTTTAGGATTGGTATAGTATGATCTTTCATCCAGCAAAGAAATATTTTTAGAGTATTGTTCACTTCCCCACAATTGCCAGCTTCTGGAATCATAACTTATTTTCTTTACTTCAAAACCTGATTGCTCAGCCAATATTTTTATAGATTTTTTTGTATGAAGATATAAATGTCTTGGTGCATCAAGTGAACACCAGTTTTCTCTATAATGTTTGAAAGCATAAGAATCCGCAACAGGAATTCTAATTAGTAATGTTTTATTAAGTTTAAGTAATTCATTTGATTTCTTCATTACTTTCAATGGATATTCCATATGCTCAAATGAATGATTGAACATTATTAAATCGTACAATCCATCCATATCTGAATAATTCTTTTTTAGAATTTTCAATCCATTTTTATACCCAATTGTTTCATCAATAAAAAGATCAATTCCAATAACATTTTCAAATCCTGATTCTTTCATTTTGTGCAGTAGAATTCCCTGACCGCAGCCAACATCAAGAATTGAATCATTAATATTCACTCCCACAATTTTTAGTCTTGATATATAAGTGGGCTCACCAAACTTTTTGTATAAAATATTTCCAAGAAAAGATTTTTCTCCCATTGCAGCTTTATCACGGAATCGATTTAACAAAGATTTTACCTTGTTTTCATGCTTTTGATTAAAAGTGAAATAATTTTTGGGATAATGAATTGAAAAATCTTTTGGAGGATTAATTAATTGCAAACAACTACAGTTTGAACAATTTAAATAGTCAAAAACTTCTCTTGTCCCAAAATACATCTCGCGTACTTTAAGAATATTGTTGTGGAATTGATTATCACAGATAGTGCAGGATAGATTTTCATTCATACATTAATATTTCTTTTTAGTCTTCCACAAAAACTTAAGCCAATCTTTTAATTTTTTCTCTTGTCCGATTTCGGTTGGAAAATAGAATTGTTTATTCTTCAATTCATCCGGTAGATAATTTTCTTCAATAAAATGATTTTCAAAATCGTGAGCATATTTATAATCTTTTCCGTAACCAATTTCTTTCATCAACTTTGTTGGTGCATTTCGTAAGTGTTTTGGAACTGAAGCAAGCGGATTTTTCCTAACTGAATCAAGAGCACTTTCGATTCCCATGTAAGAAGCATTACTTTTAGGTTGAGAGGCTAAGTACGTAACACACTGTGCTAATATTATTCTTGCTTCGGGCATTCCAATTTTATGAATCGCACTAAAAGCAGCTTCAGCTAACACGAGGGCATTTGGCGAAGCATTTCCAATATCTTCTGATGCGAGAATAATCAATCTTCTAGCAATAAATAATGGATCTTCACCGCCTTCTAACATTCTTGCCATCCAGTATAATGCCCCGTCAGGATCACTGCCGCGAACACTTTTTATGAATGCTGAAATTACATTGTAATGTTCCTCACCACCTTTATCATATAAAACATTTTTTCTTTGTACAATGTTTTCAAATATCTCTTTTGTTAAAATAATTTCAGCTTTATCAATTTCTTGAATTACTGCTGCTTCAAAAATTGTTAACATTATTCGTGCATCACCGCCGGAAAGATAAATCAAGAAGTCTTCATCAATTGTTTTGATATTAAGTTGTTTTAGAAATTCATCTTTTTCGATGGCTGATTTTAATATATCAATTAAATCCTGTTTGGATAATTCTTCTAAAACAAAAACACGTGCTCTGGATCGCAATGCCGGGATAACTTCAAAAGAAGGATTTTCAGTTGTTGCACCCATTAAAATCAAAACTCCGGATTCTATTGAGCTTAATAAAGCATCCTGCTGCGCTTTATTAAAACGATGAATCTCATCAATAAAAAGAATTGTGCGTTTTCCCAATTCTTTGTTGCGAGTGCCAATCTCAATAATCGAACGAATATCTTTTACTCCGCTTGAAACAGCATTTATTTTAAAAAACTCTGCCTGTGTTTGATTTGCAATAATTTTTGCGATAGTTGTTTTGCCTGTCCCTGGTGGCCCCCACAAAATAAAAGAAGAAGGCGTATCATTCTCAATCATCAACCGAATTGGTTTGCCTGATCCAAGTAGATGCTTCTGCCCAAAGAAATCAATTATTGTTTGCGGGCGAATTCTTTCTGCAAGTGGTGTGGTGGGAATTTTTATTTTGTTATTCATAATTTCTACGTCATTACGAGGAGTATTCGACGAAGTAATCCTTAAATTAAAACAATTTCATTATAGATATAGCGTATCAAACATAATAGATTGCTTCGTCCCGATAGGACTCGCAATGAAATCCAGTTTTATTCTTCAGCTTTAAACTCAATTTTTTTCTCATTCGGTCTAATCATATCATACTTTTCTCGTGCAATCTTTTCAATCTTTGCAGGAACATTTCTTTTTAATGAATCTATTTCTGCTTCAAGCTTTCTGTTTTCTTCTTCAAGTTGGGTGATTCTTAAATTTAAATCTTCCAAATCACTTTTAACTTTAGCATACTTTACAACGCCATAATTATTAAACAACAGATACAAAGTTCCGATAACTACAACAGCAGTAATTATATAAAATCTTGTTTTTTTATTTTCTATAAATTTCATTTTAAACTAAGACTAATAATTTTTTCAACAAGTTCTTCAAAAGAAATTCCAACAGCCTTAGCCATTTTCGGAACAAGACTGGTTGATGTCATTCCGGGTAAAGTGTTTACTTCCAGCGCATAAACTTTATTGTCCGGACTTAAACGAAAATCAACTCTCGCATAGACTTCGCATCGTAAAGATTTGCACGCAAGCACAGCAATTTCTTGCAATGATTTTGCAACTTCATCGGGTACATCTGCAGGCACAATATATTCACTCATTCCTGATGTGTATTTACATTCATAATCATAAATTCCATGTTTTGGTCTGATTTCTAAAACAGGCAAAGCTTCATCATCAATAACCGCAACTGTTACTTCTCTGCCAGGAATATATTCTTCAACCAATATTCTATCAGAATATTCAAACGCATTGTGTATTGCATCAGCAAGTTGATCAGAAGATTTACAAATCGTTAATCCAACCGTGGAACCTTGATCATTTGGTTTTACAACAGCAGGATATCCAAATATATTTTCTATTTTACCGTTAACTTCTTCGGTTGTCAGTTCACCAATTTTAAAGTGAAACCATTTTGGGCTTGAAACTTTATTATCTTCAAACAAAATTTTAGACATAATTTTATCCATAGCTATTGCGCTGGATAAAACTTTGGATCCTGTGTACTTTATTCCTTTAAGTTCTAGTAATGATTGAATTGTTCCATCCTCGCCATATTTACCGTGCAAAGCTAAAAATGCCACACTAATTTGATCAGAAGAAATAAGATTAACTGCATCAAGATAATTTTCATTCAATATTTCTGAGTAATCATCTTCCTTAAAATAATCTTCAACTTCAAAAGGTTGATTGATTCCGTACGCAGGATCGAGTACAATAACTTCATATCCTATATTTAGTAAAGCCTGGTAAACAGATTTTCCTGTAGATTTAGATACTTCTCTTTCGGGTGATGTGCCGCCGAGAAGTAAAAGTACTTTTAATTTTTTATCCATTTGGTAATGTTCTTTCGTAGAACAGACTTTAGTCTGTTTAAAATAAATAATTTTGTACAAAGCACAGACTAAAGTCTGTACCGCGAATTATAAATTTCTTTTATCTGGAATTATTCCGTAAGTGCTTTTGGCAATCTTCAAAATATCACTAATATTTCTTTTTGAAAGCTCTCTAGGTTTCCCAATAGTTTTAGCCAACAAAATCATTTTGGCTGCATGCTCAAGTTTTTCCATTTTGTAATAAGCTTCGTCCATGCTTTTGCCAAGCGTTACTGCACCATGATTCTCTAGCAGCATTGCCCATGAATAATTAACGTATGGGTCTAAACTCTTATGCACTCCATCAGTTGAAGGAGTTGCATATCTACACAACGGAATTTTTCCAAAAGTTAAAAACACTTCAGGCAAATAATGCTTATCGAAACCTTTACCAATCAATGCAAAAGCCGTTGCATAAGTTGGATGACAATGAACTACTGCATTAACTTCATTTCTTTTTTTATATGCGTAAAGATGGATTTTATGTTCGGTAGATATTTTTTGATTGACGGATATAGTTTTACCGTTCAAATCAATTTCAACAATATCCTTTTCTGTTACATCACCTTTACAAATACCTGAGCGTGTAATTAATACTGTATTGTTTGAAGTTCGGCACGAGACATTTCCATCATAAGCTGTAACAAATCCTTTTGCATAAACTTTATGGCAAATCTCAACTAACTTTTTCTTTGGAGACATTTTTGTTCCAGTTCTTCCATAAGTTTTAGATTAATCAAACCATCTTCGCCGGTTGCATGCGGAATTTCATTTTTCAAAAAAGATTTTTGTACTGATTTGATTACATATACCATTTTATTTCCGCGTTTACGAAAACTTTTTCTTGTTTCATCTTCCAAAAGTATCGTAAGCTTGGGAGCCAATATTTTTTTACCGATAAGATTATCAATTGCGATTGCGCCTTTATGGCAAAGAATTTCTATCCTGTTAAAAGCCTTTTTATTATTATACGAAACATTAAAAGTTCCATATCCGCTTTTCTTAAACTTAACCGTGCCGATCGCAAAATCATCAACTTCACTTTGATAAATAAGGTTTTCTACTACTCCATCAATACTTTCAATCTCACCGCCAAAATATCGTAACAAATCAATCATATGCGTTCCGATATCGCGCAAAGCTCCGCCGCCGCTTAAATCTTTTTTAAATCTAAAATTATTATCCGGTGGAAAATCTATATTAAAATGAACATCGATAGAAACAAGTTTTCCAAGTCTTTGATCAACAATTAACTCTTTTGCTTTTAAAACAAGCGGATGAAAACGATGAACATAATTTACAGCAAGCAAAACACTATTTTCTTTACAAACTTTCACCATTTCTTCAGCTTGTTGAGAAGTTATAGCAAGAGGTTTTTCGCAAAGAATATTTTTACCAGCCTTTGCTGCTTTAATCACTTGCTCATAATGATGAATATTTGAACTTGCGACAAAGACAGCATCAATATCTGATTTTAGAAATTCTTCGTAACTATTAAATGTATTTTGTGCACCAAATTTATCCGCAAGTGATTTTGCGCGATTCAAATCTCTGCTGTATAAAGCTGTTACAGAACTTCTTCGCATAAGTCTTACTGCCGGCAAAAAAGAATTTTCTGCAAATCTACCGCAGCCAGCAATGCCCCATTTTATCTTTTTTCCTTTATAAAGTTTTTCAACCATAAATTATAGTTTTAATCTTTCCATCAATTTTAAAATTGGTTTTGAGTTTTGCATAATATAAAAATGCACACCTGGAACATTTTTGTTTAGTAACTCCTCAACTTGTTTTGCAGCCCATTCAACACCAATATCAAGTACGTGTTCTGGTTTAGCGGCCACAACTTCATCAGCTAACTCATCAGGAATATTGATGTAAAAATTTTTTGGTACTGAAGTTAAGTGAGCGCGCGAAGTTAATATTTTTAATCCTGGAATTATCGGAGCTTTAATTCCACTCTCTTTGCACAGTTCAGCAAACTTAAAATAATATTTATTATCATAAAACATTTGGGTAACAACATAATCCGCGCCTGCATCAACTTTTTCTTTTACGTACTTAACATCAGTTTTTAAGTTTGGAGCTTCAAAATGTTTTTCCGGATAACCGCTTACACCAACACAAAAATCTGTTGGGCGAGCATCAAGTAAACTATCTTCTAAATACTTGCCTCGATTCATATTCATTATTTGGCTAACCAATTCAGAAGCAAATCTATTTTTACTCTTACCTTCAGGAATTGGTTTTTCATAACCAGAATCATCACCTCGAATTGCAAGCACATTTTGTATTTGCAAATAATCTAATTCAATTAAAAAATCTTCTGTCTCTTCTCTCGTAAAACCTTTAGTTAAAACGTGAGGCACCGCATCAATGTTATATTTATTTTGGATAAGCGCACAAATACCAAGTGTGCCGGGTCTTTTTCTTTTAATTTTCTTCTGGATCCCTGTGGCAGTTTCTTCATAAATAACTTCTGCAGCATGAGAAGTAATATCAATAAATGGAGGATTAAATTTTGTGATGTCATCTAAAACAGATAACAAACCTTTTATATCTCCACCACGTTTAGGTGGAATTAATTCAAAACTAATAAGTGGATTTTTTGCTTTATCAAGATGCTCAATAACTTTCATACATACTCAAATTATTTATGATTACGCTTCTAATATAATAATACTTTTCTAATTGGTTATAATCGTATAAACTGGTCAGAAGACAGCCAGATTAGTAGCTATCCGGAAAAACAGGGCCACTACAAATTATCATCAATTACTCACTAATAATCTTTAACACGTCTTTGTTTTTTCTAATCGATTCTTCATCAGTTCTGATTTTCATATACATTCCTTTAAGCCACAATGGTGATTGATCTTTATAATAATCACTCATAACGTTTCCTGATTGGCCAGTAGTAAGAACTAAATAAAATTCCTCCGGATTTGCAAAATCGTAGACATATCTCATTGATGGACCAAGTACATTATCAAATTCATCGTGTCTGAACATTGAAAATTCTTCAATACTTTTTGCAAAAGGATATTCCGTATTATTAATAGTTGTTCCATCGCCACCAACTTCAAACGGGCCAATGTTTATATATTTATCCAGCAATGAGAAATTACCGCTAAATGAATGTTTGAAATTTACTTTGTGCATTCTGCCCCATTGCCAATTAATTAAATCACTACCGAAATTTTCTTCAAGGTAACTTAAAGCATCAGCTAAACTTTTTCTTAAAATTTCTTCGCGTTTTTCTTTCTTAGATGTTTTGATATCATCAAACCAAACTGATTCAGGCTTTTCTAAAATTTGCAGCAAGCTTCTGTAAGGAACATTTGCAAGAAACACAAAACGATGGTAAAGATCATCCCCCATTTCATCATAATAAATATTTTCTAATAGATATTTTAGAAACACAGAATAAATTGCCGGAGTTTGACTGTATTTATCCATTTCAAAATTCCACTTTCGAAATAATTCAAGTGAGATATTTAGATTTTTGTCTTTTACTTTTATTCCATTAAAAGAATTAAGTAAGTACGGAACTATTGTTTTTGCATATGGCGAGTTAATATCAATCTGATAGTTTTTAAAATCATTTGAAGAATGTTTCTCCTTATAAGTTAGTAACTCTCTTATTCTATCAATACGTGAAGAAGGCTCCCATAAATTTGAAATATGAAACTTAAAATCTTTTATTGTTTTGTTATTTGCAGAAGCAATAAAATTTTCAGCAGGATTTAGAATGAAAGGAATCTCATTTGATGGCACAAATCCTCTCCAATCATTTTCAGAAGTTGTTCCATCAAAAACTAAAGTCGGGTTATTGCTACTGCGAATTGGAATTCTTGCGCCCATAATATAACCGATGTTTCCTTGCGCATCCGCATAAACAAAATTTTGTCCGGGAATTCCAAAGTATTTTACACCATCACGAAATTCATTCCAATTTTTTGCTTTGTTGATTTTGTAAAACGCCAGCATTTCATCACTAAACTCATTTCCAGACCATCGCATACTTATTGGTGGAACATCTATATCATCATCGTTATAAACAAACTTGTAAGGATGTATGCTTGAAATAATTGGTCCACGATGAGTTTCTTTAATTTCAATTGCAAAATCTTTTCCATCTTTAACTTTAATTGTGTCTTTAATGATTTGAAGATTTTGCCATTGCCCATCAACAAAATACTTTGTTTTAGATGAATCGAGTTTTTCTACATAAAAATCAGAATCATCATTCATAACATTTGTAAGTACCCAGGAAATATTTTCTCCTTTGCCAATTACAACTCCGGGAACTCCGGGTAATGTAACTCCGGAAGCATTCCAGTTTTTACTTTTTATAACGGCAGCATACCATTTGCCAGGGGCACTAAATGCAAGATGCGGATCGTTTGCAATTATTGGTTTGCCGGAAACAGACTTGCTTGCATTAACAACCCAATTGTTAGAACCGATGTGCGTTCCAGTCCAGCCAATAAAATTTCTAAATACTTTATCAGTTTCTGCAAGTGATGAATTGATTAGCGGTAAATGTTTAAAGTTATCTGCAATAATTGTTGGAGCATTTTGCGGATAATCTGGTAAGATTTCTAAAACTTTTTCTTCACCAAGTTTTTGGATAAGTTCAGCAAAAGACAAATCAGTCCACCAGCTAATATTTAGTTCCCACGCCATCATTTTAATTACAATTAAACTGTGTAAAGGTTTCCATCTTTCAGGTTGATATCCAAGAACATCAAACTCAATTCCATAATTTCCTTCGCGTTCCTTAAGCAATGTATTTACACCATTTGAATAAGCTTGCAAAATATTCATCACGTTTGAATCATATCTAGAAAGATTTTTTTTGATGTTTCTGCTTATACCGACTGTACGAAACATTTTATCAAAAGGAATTGCTTTTTCTCCAAGTATTTCACTTAATCTTCCTTCACCAGCTCTCCGGATTAAATCCATCGTAAACATTCTTTCCTGAGCGTGCAAAAATCCAAGTGCGAACGCTGCATCTTCATCATTTTCAGCAATTATATAAGGGACAGCAAAACTATCACGGTAAACTTCAATTGATGATTTTATTTGATTAGAATGAATTTCTCCTGAATATTGCGGTAATGAGGAATTTAGCATATTGTAAAAAATCCAACCTGCAATTACAAATGTAACCAGGAATGTTAAAGACAAACCAATAAATATTTTTTTCCACTTGCGCATAAATTTTAATTGAAATGTTATAAACAAATATAAGAATTATTGAGAAATGAATTTTTTGAAGATTTTTCGATTACGATCGCATATTCTTATAGTTTTAAGATTTTCTCAGTAGTTCTCAGTATTCCCTCTGTGTGTTTCTCCATGAAAAGAATTATAAAATTCTTACACTTAATTCCACAGAGAATCACGGAAAATCACGGAGTGAATAATAATAATATTAGATTTCTCTATGCGCTTTGCTCTCTGCCCTTACCGCTTTAGTGGCAATCCATATTTGATTCATCGACCACTTGTGCAGATATTGTTGGTGAGATGTAAGGAATTCCTAAACCCATTCCGCGTAAAATAAAAAGCAAACCAAGCACTAACGCGAAAACAGGAATCGCTTTTGTAATCTTTCTTCTGATATTAAGATTAATAAACTTTCCAAAAATTGTTGCTGCAAACATTGTGGGTACAGTACCAAGCCCAAACAAAATCATAACTGCAGAACCTGAGATTGCATCGCCGCTTGCAATAGCACCAGCTAATGCAACGTAGACTAATCCACAGGGAAGAAATCCATTTAGAATTCCAATTAAAAACATTGCAGAAAAAGTTCCACTTTTAAACAAACCACTAATGCCAGATTTTAATGGAAGTGTAATTTTCTGAATAATTTTATGTTGGGTGATTTTTGCTTTATACTTTGGTGGGATGAGGACAGCAATTACAATTGCAACTCCAAGTACGATAGAAATGCTTTGTTGAAACCCTGAAATAACTAGTCGAGAGCCAAGCAACCCAAATATTGCACCTAGGAAAGAATAAGTTACAACTCTACCAAGATTGTAAAGTAATCTACCTGTAACAAAAGATAGATTATTTGAGTTTGGGATAGGAAGAGCAATTGCGATTGGGCCGCACATTCCGATGCAATGAAAACTTCCGAATAATCCAACAAAGAATGATGTTAAAATTTCTGGCGACATATTAAAAGACAAAAGAGCGCAGATGACACTGATTCAATGGATATTCACTTATTTAATCTGTGAGAACCCGCGAAATCTGTGTTATCCGTGTTCTACAATTTTAATTTATTACAAAAGAACTTTCTTTATAATACTCAATTGCATCTTGAGTCCAATCAACTTTTACTTTCCAGTAACCTTTAGCAATACTTTGGGTGGAGATTATTTGCTGTCCGCTAGTATCAATAGAAAGAGGAATTGAGAAATCCTTTTTTGAATCAGAAGGACGATAAAATTGAATTGTGCCTTTAAAACTTTCTTGCGAAAGTGTTTTAGGAAAATTAAATACAACAAATCCATTTCCTTGATTGATTGAAACTTTTTCAACCATTTCATTTGTGCGGTTAACTCTTTCAATTTGTGTTTGGTGCTCAATTCCTTTGTTGTAATAATCACTCGTTACCAGATCAACATCCTGGTTCATTAAAAACACAACTGTTCCAATCGTAATAACCATAAAAACGATTATTGTAATCAAAATTCCTGTTCCCCAATTAAATTTACTTTTGTTCATTTTTTTCAACCGGTCCTAAAAAGGATGTCTTAACTTTCTTAATTAATTTGTCACCGTCATAAACACCAATTTCAATCGGAGTGTTCATTTTTTTCAAATTTGATTTATCAAGCATAACTAAAAATTTTGTTTCAACAATTTCTTGTGATTTTAATGTAATATCTTTTCCAACTAATTTTAGTTCACCAGAAGTTGGATTCTCAAGTTTTAACTTTACTGGAGTTTCGTTAAAAGTTTTGTTCACAATATTAAGATCATAAACATTACTTACTTTTCCATTTGGCTGTTCCTGGAACAACATTCCCGGTGTTCTTAAAATATTTACCGAATAATCAGTTCTAATTGACAACAAATAAACGAGTACACTAATAAGCACAACAAGAATCACAGAATATAACATCATTCTTGGAGTAAATCTTAATTTGGTATTATTTTCAATTCCATTAAGTGAGTCATATCTGATCAACTGCTTTGGTTTTTTAATTTTTTCCATTACTTCATCACAAGCATCAATACAAGCAGTACAGTTTACACATTCTAACTGAATTCCGTTTCTTATATCAATTCCTGTTGGGCAAACATCAACACATAATCCGCAATCTATACAATCACCTTTGGAAGATGATTCATCACCCTTTTTTAGTTTACCTCTTGGCTCGCCGCGTTTATAATCGTAAGCAATAACTAGAGAATCCTGATCGAGTAAAACTCCTTGCAATCTTCCATAAGGACAAACAATCGTACAAGCTTGCTCACGAAAGAATGAAAATACCCAATAAAAGATTAATGAAAATGCTATTATTGCAATAAATCCGCTTAAGTGTGCACTCGGGGGTTGTGTAATGATTGATATGACTTTATCCATACTGATAATGTAGGATAAAAATATGTGAGCTATAAAAAATGCGATGATGAAGAAAATAATATTCTTCAATCCTTTTTTAAATAGTTTTTTACTATTCCATTCTTCAGCATCAAGTTTGCGTTGATCTTTTGCATCGCCTTCAATCCAATATTCAATTTTACGGAAAACCATTTCCATAAATATTGTTTGCGGACAAGCCCAACCACAAAAGATTCTACCGAATACAACCGTGAAAAGAATAATAAAAACTATAATAGAAATCATTGCAAGTACAAAGAGATGAAAATCGTGCGGACCAAATGGAATTCCAAATAGAATAAAATTTCTATTTAGAAAATCAAATAATAAAAATTGATGACCATTAACTTTAATGAAAGGAACAATTATTAAGAATGCAAGAAGAAAAAAACTAAGAATCGTTCTTGCATTATAAAATTTACCCGAAGGTTTCTTCGGGTAAACCCATTTTCGTTTTCCATCGTCAGTTACTGTTGCAAGCTGGTTTCTGTATTCCTGTTTTTCTTCAGCAATTTGCTTGTCATTCGTTTCCATTTATTTCTCTTACTTTTATTTCAACACATTAGTTTGATGCAACAGCAGTTGAATCAGATTCTTTCCAGATAGTTCCTTCCGGTTGTTTAGGAGTTACCGGTGTTGTTCCGTGTAGTGTAACAATAAAACTGGCAACATCCTGCATTTGTTTAGGGTTCAATTGTGTTTGCCATGCAATCATACCTTTTGCAGTAACACCGTATTTAATTGTTTTAAATATATTTTTAACTCCGCCGCCATGAATCCAATAATCATCAGTAAGATTTGGACCAACTAATCCGCCGCCATCAGCTGAATGGCAAGCTACGCAGTTTGTTGCAAAGATTTGTTTTCCATTATCAATTGCTGCCTGATCACTTAACAAAGTTACTGTTTCCTCATTAAGCATAGCACCGGAATTCATCAATGCAGCTCTTTCAATTTCAGCTTGCTTAACTTGCAATTGATATTCAGCATCCTGCAGTGGACTTGAATTAAACACATGATAATCAAGCATATAAACTATTGAAAAGAAAATTGTTATATAAAACAACCATAAAAACCATGGTGGAATCTGGCTGTCTAATTCTTTTATTCCATCATAATCATGATTTAATAACAATTCATGTTCTGTTTCTACCGGAGTTGTTTTTGTGATAACTCTCCTAAACTTTGCAAAAGCAGAAGGCTGTTTAACTAAAACTTCTTCTTCCTCTGCAACACCTTTTCTTCCTTCGTAGTAAACTATTGCAGTAAACCCGATTATGATAATTGCAATTAGAAACATTGCTACGATATCATAATATGAAGGTGGAAAATCAGATTCACCAGCAGCAAAAATTGGAGATGAAAATATCATAACCAAAGCTGCAAGTAAAACGGTGAAATGATTAAACTTTTTTCTCATATAAATCACCTGTATTGTTAAAATTATTTTCTTCCTCTTTTTCAAAAGGAAGATTTTCCATTTTTTTAATGTAACTTTTATCAACCTTAAACATCCAGATAAGTATAACAGCAAAGAACAAAACAAATACAACCAACGATATGATCGGATAAACCGAAACACCTTCTATTGATTGTAAGATTTCTTTATACATTATTTAACCTATCTGTTTTCTACAACTGGTTTTGCTTTTATGTCTGTACCTATTCTTTGCAGATAAGCAATCAAAGCAATAATTTCTTTATCAGGTTCAGCCGGTACACCATTTTTTTGCAAATCAGTTGCAATGGCTTCTGCCTGCTTCATCAAATCATCGTTAGCTTGATTTTCATAACCTTCCGGATAAGGAACACCAATACTTCTTAACGCATTAATTTTATTTGGCGTTAAAGAAATATCTAAGGTATTCTCAATCAACCATGGATATGGAGGCATAATTGATCCTGGAGACATTGATCGTGGATTTTCCATATGCAGATAATGCCAAAGGTTAGGATATTTTCCACCTTCTCTTTGCAGATCAGGTCCGGTACGTTTCGATCCCCATAAGAAAGGATGATCATAAACATACTCACCAGCTTTTGAATATTCGCCATATCTTTCAGTTTCAGATCTGAAAGGCCGAACAAGCTGTGAATGACAACTGTTACAAGCTTCTCTTATGTACAAATCACGTCCTTGCAACTCAAGTGGAGTGTAAGGTTTTACAGAAGCGATTGTAGGAATGTTTGATTTAACTAAAAACGTTGGAACAAATTCAACAATACCACCAATTAAAATTACAATCAACGATACCACTAAAAAGTAAATTGGTTTTCCTTCCAACCAGCGATGTGAAATTTTTTCTTTTTCTTCTTTGTGCATTGGAGCAGCTTCAGCTTCTTCATTTGCAACAAGTTTACCAGCCATCATTGTTTTGGCAAGATTGTAAACCATCATTAGCATTCCAACCAAGTATAAAGTACCGCCAAATGCTCTAATGATATACATTGGAATTATTTGAAGTGTGGTTTCTAAAAAGTTTGGATACTGTAACATTCCCATATCATTAAATTGTTTCCACATTAATGATTGAGCAACACCGGACCAGTACATTGCTGATGCGTAGAAAACCATTCCTAATGTTCCAACCCAGAAGTGAACGTTAGCCATTTTTTTAGAGTAAAGTTCGGTTTTAAATATTTTAGGTATTAACCAATAAAACATTCCCGCAGTTAAAAATCCATTCCACCCAAGAGCACCGATGTGTACGTGTGCAATAATCCAATCTGTAAAGTGAGCAATTGCGTTTACATTTTTTAAGGATAACATCGGACCTTCGAATGTTGACATTCCATATGCAGTTACTGCAACAACCATAAACTTTAAAATAGGATCTTCTCTTACTCTATCCCATGCACCGCGTAAAGTTAGAAGTCCGTTTATCATTCCGCCCCAACTTGGAGCTATCAACATTATTGAAAAAACTGTTCCTAAAGATTGAGCCCAATCAGGCAAAGCTGAATATAATAAATGATGAGGACCAGCCCAGATATATAAAAATATCAAAGCCCAAAAATGTATGATTGAAAGTTTGTAAGAGTAAACAGGTCTGTTAGCCGCTTTAGGTAAGAAGTAATACATCAGACCCAAATAAGGTGTAGTTAAGAAAAATGCAACTGCATTGTGTCCGTACCACCATTGCACTAGTGCATCTTGAACACCCGCATACAACGAATAACTTTTAAATAAACTTACAGGAATTTCAAATGAGTTAACTATATGTAGCACAGCAACGGTTACCCAGGTTGCAAGGTAAAACCAAATTGCAACATACATGTGCTTTTCTCTTCTTTTAATAATCGTGCCAATCATATTTATTCCAAACACAACCCATATAAGAGTTATTGCAATATCAATTGGCCATTCAAGTTCAGCATATTCTTTACTTGTAGTAATTCCTAATGGAAGACTAACGGCAGCGGCAACAATAATTAATTGCCAGCCCCAAAAATGAATTCTGCTTAATAGCGTACTAAACATTGGGGTTTTAAGAAGTCTTGGAAGCGAATAGTAGATACCGGCAAAAATCGCATTTCCAACAAAAGCAAAAATAACAGCATTGGTATGCAAGGGACGAATTCTTCCGAATGTTAAAAACGGAATGCTGAAATTCAGTTCAGGGGCAAATAGCTGGCTTGCAATAAGCACACCAACAAGCATTCCCACCACACCGAATACCAATGATGCTATAGTAAAGTCTCTTACGATCTTATTATCGTAACTGAACTTTTCTAACTGCATAAGGGCTCCTTTAATTGAAGTTGTAAGTTAATTATCATGTTTTTTTTCTTCTTTTAATTCTTTTACAGATTCTTTTTCTTTTTTTGATTTCTCATCTTCAAAAAGCATACGTACAGATGGAGTATATGTATCTGAATATTGACCGCTTTTTACACTCCATAAAAACGCAACTAAAAAACCAATTGCTACAAGTAAACTAAATCCGATCAGCACAACAATTACGGAGATAACAAACCTCTTCTCTTAGCGATAAAATTTGTTGCCAATGTTGCAAATAAAACCACAGTGATTGAACTTACCGGCATAAGCACCGCAGCTATTAATGGGGAAAGTAATCCTTGAATAGCAAAACTCAATCCAATAAGGTTATAGAAAAATGAAATTAAAAAATTTAGATGGATAATATATAAACTGGTTTTTGAAAAATGTAAATATTTCATAAAGTTTTTTAATTGCCCCGAATCAATTATTGCGTCACAAGCAGGGGTAAAATTACTTACATCATCAGTAACTGATATACCAACATCACTTTGACTTAATGCCCCGGCATCATTTAATCCATCGCCAATCATTAACACTTTTTTATTTACTGATTGCAAATTTTTTACAAATAGCAATTTATCTTCTGGTGATTGCTTGAAGTGTAGTTGAGATTCATCATCAAATATTTTTAAAAGATTTTCTTTCTCCCCATTATTATCTCCAGAGAGTAAGGAGAGCTGATAATCAGAAGACAATTTTTTAATAACTGTGTTAATACCTTCTCGATATGAATTGGAAAAAGTAAATTTCCCTACAACTTCATCATCAATTGATATATGTGCCTTTGTTTTAACAATATCTTTATCATCGTCAATGGCTTTACATCCAGTAAAATCTGCTGAACCAATCTTTACATGATGTCCATAAATAAGCCCTTCAATGCCTTTGCCTGTAGGTTCACTAAACTTTGTTACCGGAAAATATTCTTTAACATCAATCGAATCAAAAATCTTTTTACTTAGTGGATGTGTAGAACTTCGTACTAAAGATTTAATACATTTTAATTCTGTTGGATTTAATATTCTTCCGGAATAAAGAATATCAGATTTTCCTGATTCTGTTATCGTTCCGGTTTTATCAAACACAATTGAATTTATTTTTGCCATCATTTCTACAACATTAGAATTTTTTAGATAGAATTTGTTTCTACCAAAAATTCTCATCGTGTTACCAAGCGTAAAAGGAGTTGACAAAGCAAGTGCACAAGGGCAAGCAACAATAAGCACTGAGGTAAAAACGTTTATTGCAATAGCAGTACTTGTCTGATACCAAAAAGCTGCTGAAATAACAGCAATCAACAAAACAATAATTGTAAAATATTTACTAACCGCATTTGAAAAATTTGTAAACTGGCT
>JBATOT010000050.1:0-18095 GCA_049291095.1 Ignavibacteriaceae bacterium
AGGTATGCATGTTAATATTGGGATACTCCTTGATATGCAAGGTAGAAAATCTGAAGCTGATAAACATTGGAATAAAGCACTTGAAATAAATTCTGATATTGGTAATCTTGAACAAGAGGGTTCTATTTTATTGAATTATGGTGTATTTCATCATTCAATAAATAATTTTGAAAAAGCAATTGAAAATTTTCAAAAAGCTAATGCCATTTTTAGTTCAATTGGAATGAATAATTATCTTGCCTTATCAATTGGGAATATGGGAGAAGTTTATCTGCAAATTTCTGACTTTCAGCACAGCTTTGATTGTCTAGTTGATTCTATAGAACAGTTCAAACAACTAGAAAACAAAGAAGACGAATTATACTTCTTATATTTGTTAGGAAAGTTTTGGTTTATAATTGGAGATATAGGTGAACTTTCCGGGGTACTTAACAAATACGAACTTATATCCTTAACCGAAAAACAGCTTTCAGAAAAGGCAAACAAGCATTTTGCATTTCTTAAAATGTTTGTTTCCATGTTGTCGGAAAATAATGTAAACGAAATAGAATTTTCGAATACTCTACTAAGAGCTCTAGATTTGGACGAAAGCAATGATTCAATCGAACAGATATTTATTTTTTGTGAATATTTAATCAAAAAGGAGAACTATTTAAAAGTTAAAGAGTTGATAAGCTTAGTAAAGATTGATATAAAAATTAAAGATAATAATTTATTATCGGCATATAGATATTATCTGTTGGGAAAAATAGCAAAAGCTAAACCTGAAATTGAAAATAATCCTGCTATTAAAAACTTTGAAAAAGCATTTGAAATAATTGAGAACGAAAGTGTAACTGAACTGACTTGGAAGATTTTATTTGAGATAACAGATTTGTATTGGGAAAGAGGAAATATTAATAAATCCAAAAAGCCTCGCATTTATGCTTATGAGTTAATAAATTTAATAGGTGAAAATATTTCTAATAGTAAAATTAGATCAGCCTATTTTAATCATCCGATTAGAAAAATAGCTTTAGATAAACTTAAACTAATTGGTAATCAGGTACAGATTAATGAATTCCAACAAAGTTAATATCAAAATTTATTCTGATAATGATGATATTAGTGCAATTAATTCTGGATTACGCCAGATTGAGCTTCAGAGCATTCCAATAGCTTTTACAAATCCAAAGTTATTTGCACCAGAGGATGATACGATTCTTGTTTTACAAATTGATTCACTAGCCTCCGGATTATTGGCAGAAGTCGCATCTGTTAAAAAAGATATTAAAAACAAAATTATTGTAGTCATTCGAAATAATAATGCATTGTTGGTTAGTACCATAGCTAAGATGGGTCTTCAGGATATATTTGTGTTTCCGTATGAAATGATAAAGTTTACCACTTACATCAAAGAGATCATTTCTAATGGTTTATATCGTACTTCTGATTTAAAAGCCGATGAACTTATAAGCGATAGATATAATCTTTCCAATATCGTTGGCAGTTCTCCAAAATTTTCCAGAACTATAGAATTAGCTAAAAAAGTTTCAGAGCAAAGTTCATCAAATATTATTTTATTAGGTGAGACTGGAACTGGAAAGGGATTGTTTGCAAGGGCCATTCATAATTATGGTCAAAATAGAAAAGAACCTTTTGTAGATATTGTATGTACAGCAATTCCTGAAAATTTACTTGAATCAGAATTATTTGGATATGAAGCTGGTGCATTTACTAGTGCAAGAACACGTAAATTGGGCCTTTTTGAAATTGCTGGTAAAGGTACACTTTTCCTTGATGAAATTGGGGATATGAGTTTGAATTTGCAAGCTAAACTCTTAAGAGCAATTGAAAAGAAAGTGATAAAACGATTAGGCGGTATTGTTGATATTCCAGTAGACGCAAGAATAATATCTGCCACAAATAAAAACATAGAGCAAATGGTAGAGGAAGGATTTTTTAGGAGAGATCTATATCATAGGCTCAATGTTGTTACAATCGAACTTCCGCCACTTAAAGATAGAAGTGAAGATATTATTAAGCTTGCTGATTATTTTATTGAGGATTTTAATGCTAGTTTTAATAAATCTGTAAAAAAAATAACCAAAGAACTTAAATATTTTTTTCTTGGCTATCCCTGGCCTGGTAATGTTCGTGAATTAAAAAATGTAATTGAGAGAGCAGTTTTACTTTCCGAAGATGGCGAAATCAGATTGAGTGATTTTTCAAATCTTATAAATTCAGTCCCCGCAGTAGCTCCTTCTGGTTCTTCACAAACAGAATTGTCAGAAAATTTAATTCGCATGGACCTTAACTACGGGACTACTGATTTAAAAAAACTAACAAAATACTATGCAATTCAAGTTTTAGAAAAAGTTGGGGGCAATAAATCACAGGCCTCAAAACTATTAGGAATTTCAAGACCTAAACTTGATACTCTGGTGTCAAAAAAGAAATAATTAATTATTTTTAATAAAAAATATTGTAAATATATTTTACAATAAAAACTTAATTTCCTAATTCTTTCAGTAATATTTACCGCCAAACCAGCCAAATCCATCAATTTTAATAAATAATTATTAGTTCCAATGGCACTTACATTGCCCTTTATTTCACCGTATTATAGGGCTAACTCTAGTTATGCAGAGTTAAATTTAATATGAAATCAGTGTAATAATAAATAATATTCAATCATCAGTTACGGTGGGAGCTATGCAAAAATCCATTTTACTGTTTGTATTGTTGTTCAGTCTAGTTGTTACTTCATTCGCACAAGTTGAAGAAGCGATTAGATATAGAGTGCCGGGCGAAGCAACTCTTATTGAACAACAAGTAAGTGTGTCAAATTCTAACGAAACAGCTGATAATATGATCCTACAGAACAGATCAAATTCTCAGTTAGAAGAACTAGGTAGCCGTTATGCATGGGTACGCTCAGGTTCACAATTAGAAGAACTAGGTAGCAGATACGCTTTTGTAAGATAATATCTTAATAAATTATAAATTAAGCCTTCAATTTTTATTGAAGGCTTTTTTTTTAATTTTACAAATAGTATAAAATATTTTCAGTAACCTTAAACAGACTACCTCATGAGATCAGTATCTATTCTTATTACTGCTATAGCTATTTGTTCTTTTACGTTTGCTCAAGATTTAACCAAAATCGCATTGATTCAAAATAATAGCTATCAGTTAATAAATGCTGAAAACCAAACAGGAATAGTTTATGTCTCACTAACTGATTTAGCTGACGCACTTTCATTACCTCTTATAAAACTTGATAAATTAAAATCCGTTTCTTTAACATTTGATTCAATCTCTGTGAGATTTAATGTTAATAATCCATTTGTAACTATTTATAATAATAAAGATAGTATACTTAAAACTGTTCAACTATCTGGTAGTCCCTACTTTAAAAATGAAAGTATTTATGTTTCAATTTTAACTTTAGTTGAATTAATTAATGACTATTGGGATAAAGAATTATTTCAACTTGCCGCAAACAGAATTAAAGTCGTTGAGAAAATAGAAGAAGAAGAGACATTAGAAACTCATTCAGTGAAAATAGATGGATTTTCAGTTGAAACGGGTGACGATTATTCTCTCATAAAAATTTTCTTAGAAGAACCAGTTAGTACAACAAATAGTTTTTATCGATCAAAAAATTTACATTTATTGCTTTGGGGTACAACGATAGCAAGTGATTCAATTCTTAAAGTATTTTCTGATGATATTCTAGAAAAAATCGATATTATAAAATCATATAATTCAACAGAATGGATCTTTTCTTTAAAAGAAAACGAAACAATTACAGAAGTCTACAAAGGCTCAAAAGAAAATGAATTGATTGTGAGGATTAATAAAAGAGAATTTGGCGATTGGTATATACAGGAAAGTGAACACTTTAAAATTATATACCGTGATTCACATTCTCATTTAGTAACTCACCTTCTATCATCTGCAGAAAACTCCTTAAATCTGTTAATGAAGTTATTTAAATATAAACCCAAAGGTAAAATTGTTTTAAATACTTATGATGTTAATGATTTTGGATATGGAGCTACTACTACAGTTCCTGATAACTATGTAAGATTAGAGATTGAACCATTAGAACCTGGTTATGAAGTTGTTCCATATTCAGAAAGATTTCAATGGCTGCTGAGTCATGAACTTGTTCATATTGTAGTGAATGATATGGCAGGAAATTTTGAATCTACAGCAAGAAGTGTTTTTGGAAAAGTAAATCCTGATAAAAATCAACCGCTCTCAATGTTATATAGCTTACTCACAAATCATAATAGATATACTCCAAGATGGTACCAGGAAGCAATAGCAGTTTTTATGGAAACCTGGTTTAGTGGAGGCTATGGTAGAATTTTGGGCAATTTTGATGAAATGTATTTTAGAACTTTAGTTAATAATAAAATTAATTTTCCTTCAACATCTGAGTTGGAAAATTATACTTCACATAAAACTATTTTTTTAGAAAACATTTTATATATGTATGGAGCAAGATTTGTTGCTCATCTTTCAGATAAATATGGAGTGAAAAAATTAATTGAATGGTTTTCTCTGCAACCTGAAGAATTCTATCCAGGACTTGAATCAAAATTTAAAGACATTTATGGTGTAGAGTTTAATTCATTTTGGGAAGAATTTGTAAATAATGAAATTGAATTCCAACGCCGGAATATTGAAACTTTGAAACGATATCCCTTAACTGATCTTAATTATCTAACAAATAAAAGTTTTGGATGGGTAACCAAATTAACATATGATTCAAAAACTAATTCAATATTATTCGGTTATCATAGACCAGGTGAATTGGCAAGTATAGAGCGACTTAATCTTAATAAAATTGAATCTATAAAAATAAGCACACTTCCGTCACCAAGTATTATACAGGTTTCGTCATTGGCATATGACGAAATTTATCGGCAATTATTTTTTACTACAAATAATAATCAGCTTTACAGAGATCTCTGGATGTACGATTTTAATTCTGACAAAGAAAAATTATTATTTGAAAACGCAAGAATTGGTTACTTAACCTCTTCACCTATAACCCACGAATTGTGGGGCATACAACATTTAAGTGGCAAATCCATTTTAGTAAAGTCAAAATATCCTTATACGGAATTACAATCACTTTCAATATTTAATGTTGGTGATGAATTGCAGGATTTGTCAATCAATAGAAATGGAAATTTGCTTGCTGCAACCTTACACAGAAATACTGGGCAGCAATCTATTATCATTTCTGATATCACGGGAATTGAAAAAGGAGATCCTTTTAAATTTAGAGTTGTTACTTCAAGTGGATCACCAGAAAACCCTTCATGGTCCGTTGATGGTAAATATTTGTATTGGAATGCATATACTAATGGTGTTTCAAATATTTATAAATATAGTGTAGAATCAGAATTAATCATTCCGTTAACAAATACAATTCAAGGATTATTTAGACCTATAGAAATTAGTCAAGATTCAATTCTTGCAATGGAATTTACGGTAGATGGTTTTGTTCCGGTAACATTTAAAAGTAATCAAACAACAAAAATTCCAGCAATAAATTATTTTGGACAACGAATTCTAAATAAATCTCCTGAAATAATTGATTGGAATCTTAAGCCAGCTGGAGATGTGGTTGATCAAAAAGATTTTTTACCTGAAGCTTCCTATTCAACTTTTAAAAATATTGGATTTAAAACTTTTATCCCCGTAGTATCAGGATTTCAATCTAGAATAGTATTAGGATTTTATACTCAGTTAAATGACCCATTGCTTATACATGATTTAATCATTGAAGCAGGAATATCACCTTTTAAAGAAACAACCAACGATATAAAGTTCCATTTACGATTTAAATATTCTTATGAACAAAAAATCATCTTTTCCATTGAGCATAACTCACAAGATTTTGGAGATTTGATAAATAAAAGAAAACGTGGAATGCTTGGCAGCAGATATTCAATTGGCTATAGTAACTATTGGGTTTTTGATAATCCTTTAAAAGTAAAACAAACTACAGAACTTTCTTTTTATAAGGATATTAAGTTTATTAATGATAATCTTACAGAAGTAAAACAACCTGATTTTGCAATACTAAAATCTGAGATTGATATTAAAAACCTTAGAAGAACCATTGGTAGTATAGACTGGGAATCAGGTGATCAATTTAAGTTTTCTATTATGGGATACGGTTCAAATCCAAATGATCCTGAATATTCGGGACAAATAATGGGCGAGTGGGATAAGTACTTTATTACAATTGCAGATCATAATGTTTTGCATTTAAAGTTTAACACTGGATATCACGTCAGTAATGAGAATCTTCCTGAAACAATGTTTTTCTTTGGAGGATTTGGAAACCGGGAATTTGAAAATGAACCTGTTAAACAATATGGAAAGATGTTTCGATTTCCTGGAGTGCCGATTTACAGTATAATTTCAGATAAATTCTTTAAAGTGATGGTTGAGAATTCATTCCCGCCAATAAGAATACCAGGAGCTTCATTTTGGAGTGTTGATTTAAAAAATATTAATCTGTCAGTATTTTCTCAGGTTTTGTATTCAGATTCGCCAACTATAGATAAAATAGTTGATCTGGGCGGACAACTAAATATAATGTTCCAGCATTGGTATAATCTTGAATCCACGATTTCTGCTGGTGTTGCAAAAGCTTGGTGGCGTAATGGAAATGATTTTGAGTGGTTTGTTTCTTTCAAATTATTTAAAGATTAGACGTCTTTAATGTAGTTTTTACGTTAAATGTTAAAATAATCGTTTATACTTAGCAGATAAAGCGGTATAATTATTGCAGAATTTATTTGCTTTATAAATCATCTTAAAGAAATTATTCTTAATGAAATTTTCTGAATTTAAAAAAAACATAGACAACGGTATTAAAACTAGTTTAGATAGTGAAGTTGCTAGTGAAAAAACCAAGAATCTTGAAGTAATACTAAATATTCTTAACAGTATTAATCGAACACTTATTTTAGAAGATGTACTAGAGTTAGTTTTAAAGAATGCAATAAGATTAACAAATTCCGAACGGGGTTTTATAGTTTTGAAAAGTACCGCAAGCAAACTTGAATTTAAACTTGGGCTAGATTCGAATGGCAAAGAATTACCGGAAAGCTTATTCCAGATTAGCAACTCCGTTGTTGAAGATGTTTTTTACAATGGACAATCCAGATTTATTGAAGGCGCACAAAGTGATGTTTCTTTAGAATCAAGTAAAAGTATTTTAAGATTAGATTTACAGACTATCTTATGCTCTCCGTTAATAACAGATGGAAATAAAATTGGTGTTATTTATGTTGACAGCAAACACTTACATAAGATTAAAGAAAAAGAAACCACAAGTACATTTGAGATTTTAGCCGGGCAAGCCGCAGCTGCTATCAGAAATGCACAACTTTATCAAAACCAACTTTCAGCGAATACAGCTTTGCAAGAAGCAAATACACAATTAATACAAGCTGAAAGAAAAGCATTAAAAGCCGGTATTGATTCGGAAATAGGACAATCTTTACAGGGATTAGTTCATCTTGCATTATTGGAAAATGAAAGCTTGCTAAGAATGGTTGAAAAACTTAAGAAGGATATTGAAGATAGTGGAAATGGAAGAGAATCATTACTTTTTGATAGACTAAAATTAAAATCTAAAGTAGCGATAGACAGTATAAGAAGCATACAAAAATATGCACAAGTGCTTATGGAAACTGCTATAATGAATTTGAATAAAGATAGTGGTGATTTAAACCGAACTATTCAATCAGTTATAAAATATATTTCTCCAATGAAGAAATATCAATTTGCAACTTTTAAAACTCAGTTAAATAATGTACCTCTTTGCAATTATGATTCTGAACAAATACAACATTTGCTTGTACATTTGTTTACAAATTCGGTAAGCGCAAAAAAAGATGCAACAATAAATATCTTATCAAATTATGATGAAAAATTTGTTAAAGTTATTGTAGAAGATAACGGTCCTGGTGTTCCGGAAGATATAAAGAAAAATCTTTTTGCTTCTTATACACCTAAAAAAAATAGTTATGGTTTGTTCCTTTGTAAAAGTATAGTTGATAGACACAATGGCGATATAAAGCTTATTAATACTGATATCGGAACTAAAATAGAAATATCTTTACCTGTCTTGTAAAATGGTAACAACAGATTTCCTAAAATATGTAAGCTTGATGTACGATAAAGTTCGCTTTCCTGTTCAAGTAGTTGAGCAAAGTGGAAAGATCGTTTATCTTAATGAAGCTTTTACAATTCTCTGGGGTTATCATCTATCTGAACTTTCTGAATATTCTTTATTTAATGATAGTGTTTTAAGAGAGAATAAAGTAATTGAAAAGGTTACAGAAGTACTAAACGGAAAATCTTACACTACAGTTGATTACTTTGAAGATTCATTACTTCGTTCCAGAGACTACGCTGTTCCAATTTTAAGAACAAACATATTTTTGATTAAGGATGAAGATGAACCTTTCATCGTAATGTATCATGAAGATCAAACAGAAATGCTTTTAACTGAAGAGGAAGTTAAAAAAGCCCGTGATGCCAGCTACGAATCTGAGAGACTTAAGAATACTTTTTTAAATGTTCTGTCACACGAACTTAGAACTCCGTTAAATATAATATTAGGTTACTCATCTCTTATAAAAGAGAACTTAGCGGATAAAATTGGTGCTGAAGATAAAATTTATCTTGATAATCTTCATAGTGGTAGTGAACGTTTGTTTAAAAGCATAACACAGATGCTTGAGTTTGCACAAATAGAAGCTGGAAATTATACACTGAATATTGAAACCGCAGACATTATTAGTATTATTCAAAATTGTATCCCGGAACATCAAAAAATTGCTAAAGAAAAAAATCTGGAACTTAGAACTAATTTTTCGCACAAAAAGATTTTTGTTGATGCAGATGTTCAATGTGTAGAAAATGCTCTTAATAGTTTAATTAGCAACGCTGTTAAATTTACTCATCAGGGATATATTGAAGTTGAAGTAAGTATTCTCGAGGAAAAGGGATTAGCTATTTGCAAAGTAAGAGATACAGGAATTGGTATTTCAACAAAGTATCTGGATCATCTTTATCAGCCGTTTAGCCAGGAAGATCTTAATGTTGGTAGAAATTATGAAGGTAACGGATTAGGCCTTGCGTTAGCAAAAAGATATATCGAAAAATTAGGTGGTTCATTATTGGTCGATAGTATAAAAGGGGTTGGCTCAACATTTACATTTACACTTCCTTTAAATCAGTCAAAAGTATTTTCCACAGTAGGCGATAAAGATGAACCAAATAGAGCTAACAATATTTTAATGATTGATAATTCGGGTGAAACTTTTGAATTAGTAAAAGCTTTCTTAAAAAATTCTTATACTCTTTCTAATTACAGCATAAGAGAGTTTAAGCTTGAGTTGGTGCAGGATAATTCATACAGCCATTTTATTTTTGATGTTGATAAGAATTATTGGCAGCAAGGAATTTTAATTTGCAAGGATATCAAAAGACACGACCCATTTAAGCGCCCAATAATTATTATTTCAAGTGAGTATATAGAAGAAAAAATTAAAGAGTTCTATCAAGCAGGTGCTACTAAATTTTTAGTTAAACCTTTTGGAAAGTTAGAGCTCACAAAGATAATTACCGAAACTATCCAAGATTAGCCTCTCTTTTTTCGTCCTTTAATTTATATAATTTCCACCAGGGTGTCTTAGGTGATTCGTGATGCTCGTGATGGTATCCAAAAAAATAACACGATAACATTGCCCACAAGTGATTTCGTTTTTGTGTGCGTGCTTTGTGGGGCTGCATATTTTCTGTATGCGGGTATTTATGTGGTAAATATGTTCCAAAGAAAAACATCTGAAATGTTCCAAGGAAAGCTGGAATAACCCAAAACATCATTATTGAAAACTCATCAAACCAAATTTTTAAAATGTTAAATGCAATTGCCATAATTATTATTTGTGTAATAGTTGTGTATCGCCAGAGAAAAGCACCCCACCAAATAAAAAAGTTTTGTGATTTTGTATAAAAGTCTGGATCAGATTCTTCGCCTGGATTTTTATGATGCTTAAAATGATTTTTTATCAACTTGCTGTATGATAAACCAGCAAAAAGTAAAGTTGATATCCAACCAAAAACGTTATTAATGATTTTGTTTTTGGATACAGTTCCGTGCATAGCATCGTGAGCAGTAATAAACAATCCTGTATAAAGATAACCTTGCAAAAGAATATGTAAATAAAAAACTACGTTTGTAAAATCAACACTTACATATAACAGTGAATAAAATAAATGTGAGGCCCAAATGCTAATTATTATTAATGCTATTATTATTCCCATATCAAACTCATCGATAAAAAATTAGTAGCGTTACAAAAAATATAAATTGAACAAAAAGATAATGTAAAGATATTTTTGAAGTTACTTTTATTTTAAAGTGACCGAATCCCAAAGCAGAAATTAAAGTAATTACAAACCATGCTAAATAATTTTGTAATGGAATTATATCCTCAGCCCAGGTCCAATAATCAAGCTTAATTGCTATGGGCTCAAGTATAAGATCAAAAGCAAAAGCAATAAACGCAGATATCAATGAACCTAAGTAAAAATTAGTTGTAATAATTCTTGAAATTGAAATTGAGCCGAGAATTACAAATACCCAGTTAAATCCAATAATTAAAGGCACTTCAAATAATTTTATTCCTAAAGTTGAACCATAATTATATTCGCCAAATATCATTCCGGTTTTAACTCCGATTACTTCCACTATAAAAGTAATTATGTAAGTAAAAGCAGCCCAAAGTAAAAAATTATTTGTGGAAGATTTATGTGAATAAAATAAAACAATTAGTCCAGTAAGAAGTAATGTTGCCGGAGTTAATAACAGCATAAGATTCCGCAATGGATCATATAGATGACCAACGATTCCTACAGAGAAAATAATATAAAGGAATGCGATTTCTTTATTTGATACTATAGTTTTCTTTGCTTCCATACTATCTTCTTTGTTTTAAACTTAATTAAAGAAATTATTCCTATCCAAAACATAAACAGCATTTGAACAGGATGAAGTAAAACATTAATAAACAAGTTTTGATTACTCACAATAGAAACAGATATTCTCGTTATCAAAATAAGTGCGATTAAAATAAATGAAGAAACGGGCTGCATTAAAAATAAAAATGGTAATACGAAAGCAATCAACAGAAACAGTATAATAGTCAAGAATGAAAATGAGGGCAACAAGAATCCAGCATAAAAGTTTTTTGTAAATCCATTATAAGCTTGATTAAACGATTCATACATTCTGCAAAAAACTAATTTACCGCCTAACATAGTTTTAACTTTTAATTTATTGTGCTTTGCTAATCTTGCAAGTTCCATATCCTCAACAACTTTATGCTTTACTACTTGATGACCACCTAGATTTAAATAATCAGCTTTTCTCCAAAGCATAAATTGTCCGTTTGCCGCCACAAAAGATTTACTTGACGAAGTATAAACAAATCTTAATGGAAGAAAAGTTAAAAGCAGCCAATTCATAAGCGGAACAATAAGATGCTCGCCAAATGATTTAATTATTTGTGTTGGAAAAATTGAAAGTAGAGTCACGTTTGATTTCTCTAATTCATAAACGGCAGATGAAATAACCTCTGGAGTAAGTTCAACATCAGCATCCATAAAAAGTAAATATTTACCTTTAGCTTCTTGTGCAAGCTGATGACAAGCCCAATTTTTACCAAGCCAATCAGGTGGAAGTTCTTTGCCTATTAAAACCTTTACATTGCTAGTACTAAAAGATGAAACCAATTTAAAAGTATTATCAGTAGAATTATCATCAAGCACAATAATTTCTTTGTTCTCATAATCTTGTATCAACATACCCTTAATACATTTTTCAATATTTCTTTCTTCATTTCTTGCTGGGATTAAAACCGAGACAAAATTTTGATTGTCTGAAGGTTGAGACACTACTTTTAATACAGGAGCTGTGAAAAGATTATAGATTGAGATAAGACCAAAGACACTCAACGATATTAGTAATACTATAAACATTGTTTATAAAATACTTTTAAAGTTTGATGCGGAGTATTCAGAATTAATCAGATCAAGATTATTGATAAACTCTTCTTTAAATATTTGTGGATTCACTGCAACGTCTTTTGAATTTAATAATTTGCCAAATCTTGCATATATGATTGGTAGTCTTTCATTGGTATAGTGTATTTTGAATGCAATCGGTAAAATGTGAAAATCAACTGCACTTTTCTTTGCAATAAAATCAAGTCCTTCTTTTAATACGATATTTTTTTCATCGTAAGCCTGTATTTCACCTTGTGGATAAATTGTAACAAGGTTATTTTGTTTTAAAAGCATATCGATTGTGTACTTTAGAGATACAATCATTTTACGGCTGTCATTTAAATCAATTGAATAACATCCAAGTTTTTTAAAGAACCAATATCTCTTTAGCTGTTCTTCAAGCATTAGCACGTAAAGTTTTCTGTTAAAGAGTTTCTTATTTGTCCGGTAAATAAAAAAACCATCCCACCAGGAAAAATGATTTGGTGTAATTATTATACTTTTAGATTTATCAAGTTTTGGCAAAGCATTAATAATTCTAAAATCATAAAAAAATTTTTTTAATAGTCTGTTAAGAAAAATATCAAATACAAACGCAGCCCATTTTTTATGATCAGCTTTAATCATTTTTGATATTCTTTTTGGATAATATCAGAAACTATTTTTCCGGATAAGATCACAAGCGGAATGCCGCCACCGGGATGTGCGCTTCCGCCACAGAAGTACAAGTTCTTAATAGATTTAGATTTATTTGATTGTCGCATAAACGCGGCAAACTTATCATTGGATGAAATGCCGTAAATACTTCCAAGATAACTTCCTGTTCTATATTGAATATCGACTGGAGACATAACTTTTTCAAACTCTATTAATCTCTCAATATCTGTTTTAAGAAAATTATTTATTTTTTTTACAACATTCTTCCGTGCAGACTTAACTTCGCTATCCCAATTCTGATTTTGAATGTGTGGTGCGTTAACCATTACAAACCAGTTTTCTTTTCCAGATGGTGCATCATCTTTATTAAACTTTGATGAAATATAAATATAAACTGTGGGATCATTGTGGATCGTTTTATTATCAAATATGTCATCAAACTCTTTTTTGTAATCTTTGGAAAAAAGGATGTTGTGTGTTTCAAGTTCCGGAAATTCTTTTTTGATTCCCCAATAAAAAACTAATCCTGAAAAGGAGGGAAGTTTCTTTTCATATCTTCTAGATTCATGACTTTCAAAATTCTTTATCAGATTTTTAAAAGTAAAGTTCACATCAACATTAGAAATTATTTTATCGTACTTTATAATCTTATTATTAACCTTGATTGCCTTTACTTCTTTGTTCTCAAGAATGATGTCATCAACTTTTTGATTTAAGAAAATATTAACACTTTTCTTCTCGGCTAATTTCCTAAGTGATTTTGTAATAGCATAAATTCCTCCTTCAGGAATATAACTTCCTAAATTATACTCAACGTGAGGAATAATATTTAATGTTGCGGGAGCTAAATATGGATTTGACCCGCTGTATGTTCCATATCGATTAAACAATTGAATGAGTCGTTTATCTTTAAAGAAACTTTCATTTGCCTCATTTATTGTTCGGAACGGATCAATCTTACCAACGTTCAATAAAGTTATAAGCGCTTTGGAATTTAAATATGTTGAAAAACTTGAAGGGTCTTTAGTTAGAAATAAATCACCGGCTAATTCATATATCGTTTTACAGTAAGTAAGATATTTATTTAATGAGACAGAATTATCAGAAGTTTTTTCATCAATTTCTTTTCCAAACTTATCTTGATCGGAATACGCATTTAGGATTGAGCCATCTGGATAAAAGTATTTACAAATTAATTCTAATCGGTTAATACTTAGGTAATCATTAATATTTTCTCCGCATTCAGAAAATAAATCCTTTATAACCTGAGGCATTGTTAATAAAGATGGGCCTGTGTCAAATCGATATCCTCTTTCTTTTATCTCACCAGCTTTACCGCCGGGTGCACTGTTCTGTTCATAGAGATCAACTTCAAATTCTTTATTTGCAAGTCTGATAGCTGCTGATAATCCCCCAAGTCCTGCTCCAATAACGCAGATTTTCTTTTTCACTTTTTCTTTTCCTTTGCTAACTCATAAAATAAAATCCACAAGGAAATCATAGAAAATGAATATAGAAAATCTTCATATGGAATAGTAATAAATCGCTTACCGCTAAACGCTGCCTCATTATATGTAACAACCGGAATTGAGGTGAGAAAATAATTAACGATTAGAAAAGGAATAAAACCAATCAGGATTGTAATCCAAAAAATTCTTGAATTAAGTATGGATTCTTTAAATAGAATAGCGCCTATAAAAAAAGCTGCAGCGAAAACTGAAACGGTGAATGTGTAATTCTGATCGTAAAAAATTGTTCCCAGTATCAGCAACAGAATCGATGGAATCACAAACAACTTGTTGTTAAAATTAAATTTTTTCTCTTTTATGTAAAACGAAACCGTTTCATAAATAAAAATACACGAGTAGGGAACTGTAATGAAGAATAAAATTTCTTCAATCGGTAAACCTAAAATGTAAGAACCGATCAAGTGATCAGGATTAAAAACCCAATCGCCGCGTTCTGTTGCAATTACATCCCATACAATGTATGCTGTACTTATGAACGCAATAGATTGCAAAACATAAGGGACCTTTTTATAGAACTTTAAATTTTTATCGAAGGATAAAATTAATGGGAAGAAAATGATCAATATGTTTATCAGTAAGTATGTGCTCATATAAAACAAAAGCCGGTAATTATACCGGCAACTTAATTAAATAATAATTTTGTTTCAGGTTAGTTTTAGAATTTTAATTTCAAATAATCCTCTTAAAAATAATGCTAGCTTTGCTGTGTTTGAAACACGCACACGCTGATTCATAAGCTCTTTAACCTTTAACCTCTTTATCTTTTTAAATAAGCCCTGGTAATAAAGATATGCTGAGTGCACTCCGAGCTTTACTCCAACCGGTAACTGCTTAATGCCTTCTAACGCATTTGCAAATTCTAACTCAATTTCTTTTTCTAAATTTTGTTTATGCATATCATCTATTTTTATTGCATGATTTACACCTGGAAGATAAATTCTTTCTCTCTCTTCCATATCACTTTTAATATCTCTTAAGAAATTTACTTTCTGGAAAGCTGAGCCCAAACTTCTTGCTGGTGCAATAAGCCTATTGAAAAGCTTAGCATCATTACCAGCAAAAATTTGTAAACACATCAATCCAACAACTTCTGCGGATCCATAAATATATTCATTGTATTGCTGTGGTTCGTAGTAAGAATTAATTAAATCCATTTCCATACTTCTCAAAAAAGCATCAATGTAGTGATAATCAATTTTATATTCTTTTACTGTATGGATGAACGATTGCAAAACAGGATTAGTTGAAATTCCTGTTTTTAATGCTTCTTCAGTTTCATTACGGAAATTTTCCATCAATTGTTTTTGATCGTAACCTTGAAATGTATCTACAATCTCATCAGCAATTCTTACAAAACCATAGATGCCGTAAATAGCATCGCGGTATTGCGGTGCAAATGCTGAAATACCAAGACTGAATGAAGTGCTGTAACTTCTGGTTATAACCTTACTAATTGCATACGAAGTCTTATTATATTGATCCATAATCACTCCTTATTCTATCTGTTACAAGTTTTGAACTTATAATAACCATTGGTAATCCTGTGCCTGGCGTTGTTGATGCGCCCACATAATATAAATTTGGAAATTCTTCGTCTTTATTTTTTGGTCTGAATGCTCCAACTTGATTGATGCCGTGTGCCAGTCCCAATCCTGAACCTTTGTAAAGATTAAACATATTTTCCCAATCAACCGGAGAATAAATTTGTTTTACTAAAGTGTTGGATTGGATATCAAATCCTGTTCGTTCTGATAAATCTTTTATAATGTTGTTTGCAATTTCTTCTTTGTCATCCCAATCTTTTTTAAATCTTCTGTCAGGAACCGGACAAAGAATAAAAACATTTTCGCAGCCTTCAGGCGCACATTCCGGAGTTGTTTTGGATGAAACGTTTACATAGTAATAAGGTTTTTGCGGAATGATTGAAGATGTAAAAATCTTATCAGCATAACCTCTAAAATTACTTCCAAGAAAATAATTATGATGTTGCAGCGAATCGATTTTACCTTTTAAGCCAAGATAGATAGTAAACGGTGCAAGCGTCCAATCCATATTATCCAATTTTTGCTCAGTGAATTTTTTTCTTCCAAGAATTTGCCCTCTGAATGAAGCAGCATCAGAATTGGAAATAAAAATATCTGCGTTCCAGGTTTTGCCATTTCTATCAAGCAAAGAATTTAATTTGCCGTTTGAATCTGCGACACCAACAATTTCAGTGTTAAAAACAAATTTTACTCCGCGTGATTCTAAAATCTGCATTAACTCTTCAACAATCTTGTACATTCCGCCTTTAACTTTCCAGTAGCCATCGTGTTTCATTTCAGTATAGTTTAACAAGGAATAAATTGCGGGAGTATGAAATGGAGTTGAGCCAAGGAAAAATGCAACGAGAGAAAATATCACGCGCACTTGTTCTGATTCAAAATTCTTTTCAACTTCACTCCACATATTTCTAAAAAGATAGGGAAGATGTTTAAGTGGAACGCGAGTAAGTTTTAAAATATAGTCAACAACATTTGCATAATTTGATTTTACAACTTTGTCTTCAGTATCGTGGAAGAATTCACCGGCACGAGATAAATATTTCTCAACTTTCGAAGCAAGATTTGGTTCGATATCTTTAAACTCTTCCTCAAGATTGTGTAAAGTTTTCCAGATTCTATAAGGTTTATTCTCGCCTTCAAAATAAACCTGGTAAAGCGGATCGAGTTCTTCAAGTTCTATCGGATTTTTGAGTCCGTTGCTTTTAAATAATTCTTCAAGTTCCCAGCTCATACTCATAAAAGAGGGACCAACATCAAAAGTAAAACCATCAATCTTAAGCTGGTTTAATCTGCCACCCGGCTTAGAGTGCTTTTCAATTACTGTTACATCGTAACCTTCTGTTGAAAGCCTTAGAGCGGTTGATAATCCACCAAGTCCACTGCCGATAATTATTGCTGATTTAGATTTCTTGTTTGTCATATTAACCTAAACGGATTTGGATTATATTTAGTTCCGAAATTGTAAAAATTTTCATTTTTATTTTTGAGAATCGCCCTAAAGAGAAGAATTTTATTGAATCATTCTAAACTAATTTTGGTAAATAAGCAAGTTTATAAGGTAAAACAATGATTGGAGCAGGAATAATACTTCTAAACAGCAACAATGAAGTTTTGCTATTATTGCGTGATGATAAGGTTGATATTCCTTTCCCTAATATGTGGGATATTCCGGGTGGAAAAGTTGAAGATGGAGAATCACCTGAACAAGCTCTAAGGCGGGAAATGACGGAAGAAATGTCTATCAAAAATTTGGGTGAAATTAATATGTTTAAAATTCTTACATCGGAAAACATTACAGATAATATTTTTTGGAAAAGATTGAATTTAAATCTTGAAGAAATTGATTTGAAAGAAGGGCAAAGAATAGAATATTTTAATCTAGAAAGAATAAGAAAAACTAAATTGGCTTTTAATTACAATGAAGTTTTAGAAAGTTTTTATTTCGAAATTGTAAAAAAGCATTAAAATAAAAAAAGATTAAAAACTATAGGATAATTTTATGAGAAATTTATGTTGGACCATTATAATAACATTTTTAAGTCTTCAAACTTTTGCACAGCAAGTTAATATGACAGGAATCTGGACAGGCAAACTCTCGTTGCCAAATTCTTTGGAACTAACAATTGTATTTAATTTATCAAAAGATGATTCAGGGAAATACACATCAACTTTGGATAGTCCCGATCAAGGTGCGATGGGAATACCAACCGAAAGCACAATGATTTATGGAGATTCTATTTTAATAAAAATTCCTGTTGTACAAGGC
>JBATOT010000051.1:0-3930 GCA_049291095.1 Ignavibacteriaceae bacterium
ATTCTTAACTAATACTTTTGCGTTGTCTTCATTCAATTCATTTTGTGTAGCGCAAGGTAAGGCAACATCGCATTTAACTTCCCATGGTCGTTTACCAGTAACAAATTTTACTTTAAATTCTTTTGCATAATCTTCAACAGCATCTTTATTACTTGCACGTAACTTCAGCATATATTCTATCTTTTCACCTTTAATTCCATCAGGATCATAAACGTATCCATCAGGTCCGGAAAGCGTAACAACTTTACCACCAAGTTCAGTAGCTTTTTGTACTGCTCCCCATGCAACGTTTCCGAATCCAGAAACAGCAACAGTTTTTCCATCAAAGGAAGTATTTTTTGTTTTTAACATTTCTTCAGCAAAGTAAACAACTCCATAACCGGTTGCTTCAGGACGTACAAGTGATCCGCCCCAATTAATTCCTTTACCTGTTAACACACCTGTAAATTCATTTCGTAATCTTTTGTACTGTCCGAATAAGAATCCGATTTCTCTTCCGCCAACACCAATATCACCGGCAGGAACATCGGTATCTGGTCCAATGTGTCTTTGAAGTTCAGTCATAAAGCTCTGGCAGAAACGCATAACTTCGTTATCAGATTTTCCCTTAGGATCAAAATCAGAACCGCCTTTACCACCGCCCATAGGCAATGTTGTTAATGAGTTTTTGAAAACTTGTTCAAATGCTAAAAACTTTAAGATGCCCATTGTAACAGAAGGGTGAAATCTTAATCCGCCTTTGTAAGGTCCGATTGCAGAATTCATTTCAATTCTGTAACCGCGGTTAATGTGAATTTCACCTTGATCATCCATCCATGGAACACGGAATGTAATTGTTCTTTCCGGTTCAACCATTCTTTCTAATATTTTCATTGAACGATATTCAGGATGTCGTTGAAGTACAAGCTCAAGTGAGCCCATAACTTCTTCAACCGCTTGATGAAATTCTGGTTCGGCAGGATTTTTAGCTTTAACATCTGCCAATAGTTTATTTGTGTAATCTGACATAAAAGACCTCTATTTAGTTTATCTTCATCAATGATGAATTAAGTTTATGATTAAGAAATTTTGATTTATATAATTTTTGGACATAGAATTTTCGGAGTGATTAGCACATTCTCCCCTGAGAAATTTTGCTGATAAATTTAGCATTTACTGATAAAATCAATATTTTTTGTATATCAAAATTAGAAAGAAAAAAAGTAATTCCCTAAATAATTAAGGCAAAGAAAAAGTTATCTATATTAGTTTTTTCGTTAAGCAAAAGTTTATTTATTTAATCAATAAATCCTAATAAGATTTTAATCTAATTTTATAAGAGAGGTTAGTATGTCTTTAGAAATAATTAAGGAAAAAGTTGTTCAAGCCGTTGATATTTTAAATGAAAAAAATATTGATATGTGGGTTACATTCGTTCAGGAAACAAAAGTTTTGAAAGATCCAATTATGGATATGATCGTTGGAGATCATTCAACCTGGAAATCTGCTTTTATCATCAATAAGGATGGTGATACGACTGCAATTGTTGGTGATATGGAAATGGAAAATTTTGTTAAATCCGGTGTGTATAAAAACATTGTAGGATATTTAAAATCGTTTAAAGAACCGTTTATCGAATATGTAAAGAAAAAAAATCCGCAAAAGATTGCAATAAACTTTTCAGTAAACTCTGTTCTTTCGGATGGATTAACACACGGAATGTATTTACTGTTGATGGATTATCTTAAAGGAACAGGATACGAAAATAAAATTGTTAGTGCGGAAGAAATTATATCTCCATTGCGCGGAAGAAAATCCGATAAAGAACTTGCAATTATGCAGGAAGCTGTTGATGAGACTTTAAAGATTTTTGATAAAGTTACAGCTTACATTAAACCGGGATTAAGTGAAAAGGATATTGCTGATTATGTTTTAAAGATCACAAAAGAAAAAGGTTTTGGTTTAGCGTGGGATGAAGAAACTTGTCCCGCTGTTTTCACTGGTCCAAACCCATCTAATCCACATTCCGGTCCTACCGATAGAAAAATTGAACGCGGTCATTTGATCAATATGGATTTTGGAATTTACTATAAAGGTTACTGTTCCGATTTACAAAGAACGTGGTATGTTTTAAATGATGGCGAAATAAAAGCTCCTGCTGCTGTGCAAAAAGGATTTGATGTTATTCGTGATTCTATTCAAATGGTTGCCGATGCAATTAAACCGGGTGTGAGCGGAGTTGAGATGGATGATATTGCAAGGAATTATATTGTTAAAAATGGCTACCCTGAATATCCGCACGGTCTTGGTCATCAGGTTGGAAAAGAAGTACATGATGGCGGTGCAGGACTTTTTCCCCGCTGGGATAAATACGGTAACGCTCCGTTTATTAAGTTAGAAGAACGACAGGTTTTTACAATCGAACCACGACTGCCTGTTGAAGGTTATGGAGTTTCCACACTCGAAGAAGAAGTATTTATAACGAAAAACGGGTGTAAGTTTATCTCAAATCCTCAGAAAGAACTTTTCTTAATAAAAGCCTAAATTTTCTAGCCGGCTTAGTAATAATTGCTAAGCTGGAAACTTTTGCCTGCATAAAAATATTAACATTACAATGTTTTTCGGTTATATTTACAATAAATAGGCTTAATCTATAATAAAGTATTTAAAATGTTCGATAATTAAAGGAAATCGAGGGCTATTTATTACAAGAGATTTAAGTCTACTGGAACGAATATTGTAAAATCAAGTAGCCGAGCAATAATCTTATGTTTTGTTAATTGGAATGATAAAAAATTGAAAAACGATAAATCCTTCTGGAATGAAAATAATATTAATAATAATCACGATTATCATGAGTCGGATCATTTTGTAATTGCAGATGATCTACCTGTTTTATTATGTCGTTTCAAAAAAGATGGAACAATATTTTTTGTTAACAAAGCATATTCAAAATATTTTCACACCGCAAAAGAAAATTTAATTGGCAATAAATTTTTTATATCTGTTTCTGAATTCGAAAAAACTGATTCCAGCAAACCATTTTTAAACCAGTACAAAAAAGAATTTTCACTTCGATTAAATGATAACTCAATTCATTGGATTGAATGGACAATAAATCGTATTGTAGAAAAAAATTCTGATGGTTTTGAATATCAGGCAATTGGGCTTGATATATCTGAACATAAATTACTGCAAGAACATTTAAGCAAAATATCCGCTGCTGTTGAACAAAGTAAATCCACTGTTGTAATTACAGATGTTGCAGGAAATATTGAGTATGTTAATCCAAGATTTACCGATGTAACCGGTTATACATCTGAAGAGGTAATTGGCAATAACACACGAATTCTTAAATCTGGCAGCCATGATCCGGATACATATAACGATCTCTGGAAAACAATATCTAATGGTAAAGAATGGCAAGGAGAGTTATTAAACAAGAAAAAAAACGGAGAACTTTATTGGGAGTTAGTTTCCATTTCACCGGTTAAAAATGCTGAAGGAAAAATAACAAATTATCTTGCTGTAAAGGAAGATATTAGTGAACATAAAAAATCAGAGAAACTTGAAAAGACCCTTTATCAAATATCGCACGCTGTAATAAATAATGAAAATCTTGATGATCTTTATTTGTCAATTCATAAATCACTTGCGGATATTCTTCCTGTAGATAATCTTTTTATCGCACTTTACGATCAACAAAAAAATCTTTTAAGCTTTCCCTATATGGTTGATGAGTATGATGATCCATACGAAACAGCACCTCCGGGACGAGGGTTAACAGAATATGTTTTAAGAAGTGGAAAACCTTTACATGTTAATCAGGAAATATTTAAATCTCTTGTTGACGCGGGTGAAGTTGATTTGTATGGAACTGATTCACTAGACTGGATTTGTGTGCCTCTTAGGATAGGAGAAAATACGATTGGAGTTCTCGTAGTTCAGTCT
>JBATOT010000052.1:0-23936 GCA_049291095.1 Ignavibacteriaceae bacterium
ACACCAAGCATTAAATAGCCTGCATGTGCAATGCTTGAATAGGCAAGCATCCTCTTAATATTATCCTGCCACAAAGCAGCAAAGTTACCATAAGTCATTGTTATGATAGAGAAAATTATAAGAAGCATTTGCCAATCAATAAACTGTATTAATTGCCAATAACCTGAACCATTTATTGAAGTTGCAAAAGTAACTTTTAAAAATCTAATCAATACAGCAAAACCAGCAGCTTTACTTGCAACCGATAAAAAAGCCGTAATAGAAATTGGAGCACCTTCATAAACATCCGGAGTCCAAAAATGGAATGGAACAATAGAAATTTTAAATCCAATTCCTGCAAATATCATTATTATAGAAATTAAAAATGCAAGTTGATTACCGGCAGGTGAATTAATTAAAGTATTAATTTCAGCAAGGTTTGTGCTACCGGTTATTCCATAAAGGATAGACATACCAAATAACATAATTCCAGATGAAGCAGAACCGTAGATTAAATACTTTAATGATGCTTCGCTGTTTCGTATAGATGTTTTTACAAATCCGGCAAGAACATAAGATGATAGAGAAAGTAATTCGAGTGAAAGATAAATTAGAATTAAATCATTTGCAGAAACCATAAAGAACATTCCAATTACCATTCCGAATATCAAAGCATAATATTCGCCGTGTCTATCACTGCAAGATTGAACTTCACTTGATGAAATTGAAAATAGGACAATAAATGTGGTTGTTATTAATATCAAAACTTTAAAGAATAAAGAAAATCCATCCAATGAAAGAAATGAAAGTGTTTCATTAACGGGGAAAGCTGTAGTTGATTTACCAAACTGACTTACCAAAAAAATAAATGTTATGACCAATCCAGCAATTGAAATGTAGGGAAGTATTTTTTTGTTTTTGTTAAAGATTAAATCAAAAACAACAATAGCTACAAGAGTAAGAGATAAAGCTATTTCTGGTAAAACTGAATTAAGACTATTTAATAAATTTGGTACAATCAATTTATTCACTTATCAAAAAATTATAATGTATTTATAGAACTATAAAAAACCTGAGCATCAGCAATAAACTTAACCATTGCATTTACAGATGCATTCATTAAGTTTAACATTGGTGATGGATTAACACCAAGATATATTACAATTATTGTTAGCGGAACTAACATTGCATATTCACGACCAGTTAGATCAGTTAAATCTTTCCATTTTTCATTCAATGATCCTAGATAGACTCTTTGCATTGTCCAGAGCATATAAGCTGCACCTAATAAAATTCCAAGTGTTGAAACAACAGCTAATATTCTTGTTGTGCCTGAACCAAATCCACCAAGAAAAACTAATGCTTCAGAAATGAATCCGCTTAAACCAGGTAAACCTATTGCAGCAAAGAATGCGATTGTAACAAATCCAGTATAAATTGGCATCTGTTTTCCTAATCCACCAAATGCTTCCAAATCTCTAGTATGAGCACGATCGTAAATAACTCCAACTATAAGGAAGAGCATCGCAGTGATTGTACCGTGATTAAACATTTGAAGAATTGCACCGGAAATTCCCATTGTATTTAATGCTGACATTCCAAGCATTACAAAACCCATATGTGAAACTGATGAGTAAGCAATCAACTTCTTAAAATCTTTTTGTGCCATTGCAGCAAGAGCACCATAAATAATATTTATCATTCCAAATAAAGCAATCCACCAGGCAAGTTGATACGTTATTTCCGGGAAGATTGGGTAAGCAATTCTTAATATTCCATAAGTTCCCATTTTAAGTAAAACACCTGCAAGTATAACACTTATTGCGGTTGGTGCTTCAACGTGTGCATCAGGTAACCACGTATGGAAAGGGAACATAGGTATTTTTATTGCAAAGCCAACAAACAAAGCGATGTATGCAACCAATCTTAGGTTATTGGGATTTAGAGGAGATAGAATTCCTGTTTCTGTGTAGTTAGCTGTATTCATCAATTCTAATAAATTAAATGTAAACACTCTTGTTCCATCTGCAAGTGTTTCCATAGAACTGAAATATAATCCAATCATAACAAGAAGAATGAAAATACTACCAAACAAAGTGTAAAGGAAGAACTTGATTGCTGCGTATTCTCTTCTTGGTCCGCCCCAAATACCGATTAAGAAATACATTGGAAGTAACATCAATTCCCAGAAAATATAGAATAAGAAGAAATCAAGAGCAACAAAAGTTCCCATCATTCCTGTATCAAGTAAAAGGAACATCAAAAAATATCCTTTTACAGATTTATCGATATTCCAGGAAGATAAAGTTGCAATAAAAGTAACGATTGCAGTAAGTAAAACTAGTGGTGTACTTAATCCATCAACACCAAGGAAATAATCAATTTTAATTTTACCAATTCCTGCAAAGTCAGAAATACTAATCCAATTAAAAAATTCCTTAAATTGGAATGAGTTTGCATCGTTAATTCCACCAGCAGAATAGTCATAACCCATAACTAATATGATAGAAAAAACTATTTGCAAACCTGTTACAATGAGAGTTGTAATTCTAATTGCTTGCACTTCCTTCTTAGGAAGAAAAAGTACGATTAACATTCCAAGAACTGGAAGGAATGTTAAAAATGAAAGTATTGGAAAATTGTTCATTGCTATGTTACCTGTTTTACAAACTTTTTATTTAGAAGAAAAAGAATAAAATAATTATCGAAAATATTACGAGTACAATGTAAGTTTGAACTTTTCCTGTTTGAACTCTACGGAAAATCAAACCGATAAATCCACTTAAGTAAGCCATAAAATTTACTAGACCATCAACAACATATTTATCAAATCCACCTGTAAATGTAGAAACCGCTTTTGTTACAGTAGCAGAACCATTAACAATTCCATCAACAATTGTAGCATCAAACCAGTAAATGAGTTTACTAAATCCTAATAATCCGGCAACAAATGTTTTATGATATAATTCATCAAAGTACCATTTGTTAAGAGAGAAATTATATAATGGTTTGATTGAAGCAGCTAACTTTTCAACATTAACTTTCTTCCACTGATAGAAAACGAAAGCTGTAAAGATTCCTAATACTGCAACAAATAATGAAAGAAACATAGCTGGATAGTGAGCACTATGCATAGCTTCAGTATATTTTTCAGAGTACATAATCTCTCCATGAGAAGAATTATGTTCAGCAACATGTTCAGTTTCAGCAACAACTTCTGATTGCATAAAATCAAATCGAGTTGAGTTTGGTGCATGCAATTCTGGTGTTTCAATCCATTTTGTTAAAAACCATCCTTGATCAGCACTAATAGGATTTGGAGTGTACCATATAAATATTGATAATCCTGCGAGTACAACTAACGGCATTGCCATAACAAAAGGTGATTCGTGTGCGTGATCATATTTATGATGATCTCTTGGTTCACCGTGAAAAGTAATTATTATCAATCTGAACATATAGAATGCAGTTAAAAGGGCAACTAAAAATCCAACAACTGCAAAAATCCAATAACCAGTTAATGAACCGAATGCAAAAGCACTTGCAAGAATTCCGTCTTTACTTAAAAATCCTGATGTAAGTGGGATGCCTGAAATTGCAAGAGAAGAAAGCAAAAATGTTGCATAAGTAAGCGGAAGTTTTTTTCTTAATCCGCCCATATTTCTAATATCCTGTTCGTGGTGCATTGCATGAATAACTGAACCAGAACCAAGAAACAAACAAGCTTTAAAAAATGCGTGAGTAACAAGATGGAAGAATGCAAACTTATAAGCACCAACTCCAAGTGCCATAACCATATAACCCAACTGAGAAACTGTTGAGTATGCTAAAACTTTTTTAATATCATTTTGTGTTAATGCAATTGTTGCTGGAATAAATGCAGATAACATTCCAATTATTGCAATAAACAACATTGCATCGGCGGTTAATAATCCAAAAATTCTAACTGTAAGATAAACACCTGCGGCAACCATTGTTGCAGCGTGAATCAATGCACTAACAGGTGTAGGACCTTCCATTGCATCCGGCAGCCAAACATGAAGAGGGAATTGAGCTGATTTTCCAACCGCGCCCATAAAAAGTAGAATGCCGGTTAATGTTAACCAAAAATCTGAATTGAAAGGAATTTTACCACCACTGATTGATTGAAATATTGTATCGAATGAAAATGTGTTGTAAGTGAGAAATAAAATTAAGATTCCGGCAAACATTCCAAGATCACCAATTCTGTTTACAAGAAATGCTTTTTTACCTGCATCGGCAGCAGATTTTTTCTCAAACCAAAATCCGATTAAAAGATAAGAAGATAAACCAACAAGTTCCCAGAAAATGTACATCATCAAAATGTTATTTGTAAGTACAATTCCGTTCATTGAAAAAGTAAAAATTCCAAGATAAGCGAAATAGCGATTATATCTTTCATCACCTTTCATATAAGCAACAGAGAAATAATGAACAAGTGCGCTTATCAATGCAACAACAAACAACATTAAAACTGTTAGGTTATCAATTAGAAATCCAAGTTTGATTACAATGGTATCAGTTAATCTAAACCATTCAATTTCAGATACAATTTTATGATCTATAAAGTAAGATAATTTACCAAATGCAAGAACGATTGCAGAAATTAAAACGATGGTGAGAATAAATACTTCAAACAGATAAATTGATTTTACTTTTTTGCCAAGCAACAAAGTAACAACAAATCCAAATAATGGTAGAAATAAAATTGCGAGTGAAATATTTATTAAAACTGATTCTGTCATTACTAATCTTTCAGATTATCAATCTCATCAATGTTTACGGTTGATAAAGTTTTATAAATGTTAAGTACAATAGCGAGAGCAATTGCAGCTTCGGCAGCGGCAAGTACGATTACAAAAAGCGCAATCAGATGACCTTGCAAACCAAAGTTTCCAAATCTTGTAAAAGCAATAAAGTTTATGTTTGCTGAATTAAGAATCAATTCAACTCCCATCAAAACCATAATTGCATTTTTTCTTGTAACGATGGCATAAATTCCCATCGAAAATAAAAGTGTGCTAACAACTAAAAAGTGATTTAGTCCAACTTCCATCATGCTTCTCTTCTCGCAATCGATGCTGCACCAATAAGTGCAATCAATAAAATAATTCCAAGTAACTCAAAAACTAGTGCGTATTCTTGTAATAAAATTGTCCCAAGTGCTGCTGTAGTTGCTTGTGGTGCAGATGCAGGAACTGATCTCCACGAAGTATTTATTAAAGCTGCTAATAATGAACCTGTTAGTAATCCAACACCAATTACTGCCGGATAAATATTAATTGTTCCCGTTTTAATTTCTACATTGGTAATCTTGTTTGTTAACATCACACCAAAGAGTAAAAGAATTAATATTCCACCAACGTAAACTATAAGTTGAACGATAGCAACAAAATCAGCACCGAGTAAAACGTAAATACCTGCGACACCAAAAAATGTAAAAAGCAGGAAGAATGCAGAGTACACAATGTTTCTGTTTGTAACTACAAAAAATGCAGAGATAATGGTAAGTGCGGCAAACAAATAAAATACAATATCGTAAACGTTCACTTTATTTTTCCTCTGGCTGATCTTTTTTAATTTCAGGTTTTGGTTCAGAAGCAGCTTTTAATTTTTCAGCTTCTTTTTCCGCATTAAACTTTGTAAGATTATCTCTTTTTTCCTGTCGTTCTTCTTTAGTTAAAGTAACAAAATCGTAAACAAGATTTTCACGCTTGTATTCAGTAAACTCATAAACATCTGTCATATAAATACATTCGGTGGGGCAGGGGAAAACGCAAAGTTGGCAGTAGCAGCATTTTGCAAAATCAATTGTAAAGTTTGTTACCCAAAGAGCTTTCTTTTTTCCGTTGGATGTTTTTCCAAGATCTTCTCCTGGTAAAGCTTTTGTCGTCTCAATATCTATACAACTTACCGGGCAAGCTCTTGAGCATTGATCGCAGCCTATGCAATCATCCATATTTACATAAAGCCTGTTACGTTCTCTTTCAGGAAGCTGTGGTTTAACTTCAGGATATTGAATTGTAACTGATGGAACGAACATATGCTTAAATGTAATCTTCATTCCAATAAAGATTGTAGATAAGGCTGTAAATATATTTCCGAAATATTCTTTCATATCAAACTTTTATAAAAGCGTAATCAATCCGATAATTATAAGATTAACAAATGCAATTGGAATTAAATATTTCCAACTTGTTGTCATTAACTGGTCAACACGCAAACGTGGCAAAGTCCATCTTAACCACATCTGAACAAAAACAAAAAATACACCTTTAATAGTAAACCAGGAAAATTGTTCAATTGGTATCATCCATTTAGCACCAATCAAATCACCTAAATAACCAATTGGTGATTGATATCCACCTAAGAAAAGTGCAACAACAATTGCTGAAACAGCAAACATATTTGCATATTCAGCTAAGAAGAACATTGCGAATTTCATTCCTGAATATTCTGTATGATAACCAGAAACAAGCTCTGATTCTGCTTCAGGAATATCAAATGGTGTTCTGTTAACTTCTGCAAGAGTACTTATATAGATGATTAGAAAACCAATAAACATAGAAGGAATCAATAAAAATTTTGATAACTCTGCACCCGGTCCACCAAAGATATACCAGTTCCAAACATATCCTGTTTGTAATTCACTAAGTGTGTGTAGATTCATTGTTCCGCTAATCATAACTAAACTTAAAACTACAAGTATAGTTGGAATTTCATAACTAATAATTTGCGCAACTGATCTCATCGAACCGAGTAATGAATATTTATTATTTGAAGCCCAGCCAGCCATTAAAATTCCAGCTACAACTAAACCCGTAACAGCAATAATAAAAAATATTCCCAGGTCAACTTCAGTTCCGATAAAAATACTGGTGAATGGAATCGCGGCAAATGCAGCATAACTTCCCGCAAATGTTAAAACCGGTGCAATGTTAAATAAAAGTTTATCGTTATCCTTTGCAACAATATCTTCTTTCTGGATAAGTTTCAGAATATCAGCAATAGTTTGTTTCCAACCATGCCAGCCTGTACGCATTGGTCCAAGTCTATCTTGCATATGTGCCGAAACTTTTCTTTCAAGATAAACTGCAAATAATGCAAAAGGTAGAATGAAGAGAAATAGAGGAATCAAACTCATAACAAATCCGGAGATTACTCCTGAAATTGTTGTGTTTCCAAATAAATCAACAAAAAAATCGTACATCATCTGTCAATCTCTCCTAAAACTATATCGATGCTTCCAAGAATAGTTACAACATCAGCAACCATATAACCTTTACATAATTCATTTAGAATTTGCATACTTACAAAAGATGGTGCTCTAACTTTTACACGATAAGGACTTGTCGAACCATCACTTATAATAAAGTATCCTAAATCTCCGCGAGGATTTTCAACTCTGGCGTAAACTGTACCCACAGCAGGCTTAATTCTTTTAGGAATTGCAGATTGAACATCACCTTCAGGTAGTTGATCTAAAGCTTGTTCAATTATTCTGCAACTTTCTTCCATTTCTAAAACTCGAACATAATATCTATCCCAGCTATCGCCAACAGTTCCATAAGTTCCTTCACCAACTGGAATATTAAAATCAAATTTATGGTAAACTGAATATGGATCATCTTTTCTTAAATCCCATTTAAAACCTGAGCCACGTAAATTGGGACCGGAGACACCATAATTTATTGCTGTATCAATTGGTAAGATTCCAACATTCGCGGTTCTATCGATAAATATTCTGTTATGGCTAAGAAGATCATTAATCTCTTTAAGATTTGGTCTGAATTCTTTAATAAACTCACGAGTTTTTCTAACAAAATCTGGATGTAAATCGTGTGAAAGTCCTCCAACCCAGATATAATTATATAATAATCTAGCTCCGCAAGTAATTTCAAATAGATTTAGAATTTTTTCACGATCTATAAAGCAAAATAAAAAGGGAGTAAACGCTCCAATATCAGCACCATATGTTCCAAGAGCAACAAGATGAGATGAAATTCTTTGCAACTCAGCCATTATTACTCTTATATATTCCACTCTTTCAGGAACTTGAATTCCAAGAAGTTTTTCCATAGCCACAGCATAGCCAAATTCATTGCCCATTGGTGCAAGGTAATCCATACGATCTGTATATGGAACTATTTGGGGATAAGTCATTGCTTCACAATGCTTTTCGAAACATCTGTGCAAGTAACCTATATGCGGTGTAACTTTATTTATTATTTCACCTTCCAAGGCAAGCTCAAGTCTTAGCACTCCGTGAGTTGACGGATGCTGAGGACCCATATTCAAAACCATTTCTTCTGTTTTTATTGCCATAATATTGCCTTAGTACGGAACTTTCATTCCCTGGTAGAACTCAGGATTTTCATAATCTTTTCTTAAAGGATAACCAGCATCCCAATCATACGGCATTAAAATTCTTCTTAAATCAGGATGATTTAAGAAAATAATTCCAAGTAAATCATAAGCTTCACGCTCGTGCCAATCTGATGCTTTCCAAACTTCTGTAACACTTGAAACTTCTGGCTTATTTCTATCCGTAGAAACCTTTAAAGTTATTTTATGTTTAAACTTTGTAGATCCTAAATGATAATAAACACTTAATAATCCAGATTTAGGTTCATCAACACCGGATAGATTCATCAAATCATCAAACAATAATTCTGATGAATCTCGTAAGAAAAGACATAACTTATCAATCTCTAAAGCTGATGCTAAAAGTATTGGTTCTGTAGGTTGATCTGTTTTTAATTCCAGGTTAGAAGCCTGAAAGTTATCTTTTAATAATTGGAAAATTTCTTCAGCTTTTTTCATGCAGTTTTCTTAATCATACTTTCGTTACGGATTTTTTCTTGAAGTTTTAACAATCCCTCAAGTAAAGCTTCTGGTCGTGGAGGACAACCAGGTACATAAACATCAACAGGAATTACTCTATCCACACCTTTAAGTACATGATATCCGTGCTCCCAGTAAGGACCACCACAATTTGCACAACTTCCCATAGATATTATATACTTTGGTTCTGGCATCTGTTCATAGAGTCTTTTAATTCTTGTTGCCATTTTAAGGGTTACTGTCCCAGATATAATAATAATATCAGCTTGTCTGGGAGATGGGCGGGGAATAACTCCAAACCTATCAAAATCATAGTGTGATGCTGAAGTAGCCATCATTTCAATCGCACAGCAAGCTAAACCAAAGCTTACTTGCCATAATGATGATAATCGAGCCCAGTTTAGTAAATCTTCAGCGGTTGCTACAACAATATTTCCATCATTAAATTCTTTATCTAAAAAACCCATAAACTCAAGCCTCTACCAATTCTTTATCAACTTGTGGTTTAACAGAATACTTTTTTAGCGAAGGAGGAACAACTTTTGGTTTTTCCCATTCAAGATCGCCTTTGCGCCATTCGTAAGCCATTCCTAAACCTAAAAGAACTAAAAATATTCCACCGATTAAAAAACCTGTCATTCCAAAATCTTTGTAAACCAAAGCCCAAGGAATTAGTAGAACTACTTCTACATCAAAGATTAAGAAGATAAGAGCAACTACGTAAAATCTTATATTAAATTTTATCCAGGGAGATCCTTCAGGATTTTCACCGCATTCGTATGTGGTTAATTTTTCCTTTGTTGGTCTTGCGGGACGAATGAGTTTTGCGAGGTAAACTATACCAACAACAAATATTATTGCCATTAGTATAAATATGAAGGCTTTTCCGAATTCTGTCAGCATTACTTTTAAAAATTTTGAACCAAAATTACCATTGCATTATTGGAATGTCAAGAATTCTTAAACAAAAACATTTCTGATAGCAATATTTTTTATTTATTTCTAAATTTAATTCAAATGATTTAACTATTTTTTAATGGAAAAAGAAAAGTCTTATTTTTTCTAAGCAAATCATCGAACCAAAACAATGCGACTCACAAAAGCTGGTATTAATACATCAAATCTCAAGAAAAACTTTCTTAACATCAGAAAGAAAGTTGGTAATGTTAAAGTTATGGCTGTTGTAAAAGCCGATGCGTACGGACATGGGGTTAAGACTATAGTTGATGAATTAAATTCCTTAGGAAATAAAAGACCAGACTATTTTGCAGTTGCGACTGCTGATGAAGGTGTTGAACTTAGAAAATTAAAAATCAAACAACCAATTTTAATTTTTGATCCTGTTGATAAGTACCAAGTTTATAAGTTCTTAAAATTTAATTTAATTCCTTCAGTTACTGAGAAAGAACATCTAAATATTCTGATAAAGGAAAAGAAAAAAATAAAATCCACCAAAAAAATTTTAGTACATGTTAAAATTGATACAGGAATGAACAGATTAGGTGTTGATTATAAAAAAGCAATTCCATTTATCGATACAATAAATTCTAATAGTAATTTTATTATTGATGGTATCTTTACTCATTTTGCAACTTCGGATGAAGCTGGCAGCGATTATGCAAAACTTCAAATTAAAAGATTTAATGATGTGATAAAATCATTGAAGCATAAGAAAATTAATTTTGGTTTTGTGCATGCAGCAAACAGCGGAGCTATAATTGATTTTCCGGAATCATATTATGATATGGTTCGCCCCGGAATATCACTTTATGGGTATTACCCTTCGCTTCAAACCTCAGAATCTATTAAATTGTATCCTGTAATGTCTTTAGTTTCTAAAGTATCTACAGTAAAAAAGATATCTAAACAAGAATCGGTAAGTTATAGCAGACGCTATTTCACAAAAAATAATACGAAAATTATTTCTGTTCCTATTGGATATGCTGACGGGTTTTCTAAATCTTTAACAAACAAAGCACAAGCGATTATAAAAGGTAAAATATATAATCAAGTTGGTACTGTAACGATGGATAGAATTATGTTTGATGTTGGAAATGATAATATTAAAGTTAATGATGATGTTATTCTGTTGGGTAAAAACGGAAAATTTAAAATAGATGCCTGGGATTGGTCAAAAAAAATAAACACAATCCCATATGAAATTACTTGTGGAATCAGTAAACGAGTTCCAAGAGTAGTAAAGAATTAATGGATTTAATAAAACATTACATAAATCAAAGTATTTCAATTGCCGCAAATAATTTGCGATTAAACAATCAGCAGATTGAAGTTGTAGCACTGCTTAAAGAGGCTATTTCACTTTCTGAAAATCTAAGTGATGATTTGATTGATATGAAGAAGATTACAGAACTTTCAACTCTTGCAATTAGATTGAATGACATTTATAATTCGTTAACCCAAAACCCAATAGACTTTTTAAAAGTATCAGACCAATTTAAAGAGCATAGCAGATATTTAATTAAAGATTTAGGACATATGCTGGATATTACAACTCCAATATTGTTTAAATCTGCAATTGAAAAATTAAAAGGATCAAAAATATTTTCTAGTGAAGAAATAAAAATTGATCTGTCAAAAAGAATATATGATGATGAACCATTTGTAAAACAGGAAATGGATGAAATTAAAGAAGAGATAATTTTTACTGATGATGTTGTAACTGAGGATGAAGAATTAATTCAAAAATTTGAACCTACAATTTTGAATCCTATAAAACCGATTGATAATCTTCTTAAAAATGTATCAAACAACGAAATAGATTATGAGGAACTTACAAAGTTTTCAAAAATTATGGATGAGAATTCTGTACTTTCCAGAAAAATTGGTTTTGAAATACTAGCAGGAATGCATCGTATAATTTCTAGAGCGTTAATATTAATTAGAAATCGCGATTTAATGCCTGGTAAAGAAGTTATTGAAAATTTAAGAGCTTGTTTAATTGTAATTGTTGCTGTTGTTCGCGGCAAAGATGTAGATATAAATAATTATTTAAACAAAGCTGAACAGTTTGGAAATCAAATAATAAAAATAAAAAGTAAGGAACAAGAGTAATGAAACTTTTCGCTGTTATTATGGCAGGCGGAGTCGGTTCGCGGTTTTGGCCAAGAAGTAAAAAAAGAACACCAAAACAATTGTTAAAAATATTTGGTGAAAATACAATGATCCAAGCTACGGTTAATCGTTTAGCTGGATTAGTGGAAAAGGAAAATATTTTTGTTATCACAAATGAGTTACAGCGAGTAGAAGTTATAAATCAGTTAAGTGATGTTCCTGAAGAAAATATAATCGAAGAACCTTTTGGCAGAAATACTGCTGCTTGTATTGGACTAGCTTCTGTTATTATAAAGTCTAAAGATAAAGATGCAATCACAATAGTTCTTCCTGCCGATCATATAATAAAAGATGAAGAAAAGTTTAAAGAAGTTCTTGAAAACGCTGCAAAGTATGCAAATGAATCAAAAGGATTAGTTACAATTGGTATTCAACCAACACGGCCGGAAACAGGTTATGGATATATCCAGATTGATGATAAAGCAGTTTCAAATAATATTCATAAAGTTTTAACATTTGCAGAAAAACCAAATTATGCTACCGCTTTAAGATTTGTTGAAAGTGGAGATTTTTTATGGAACAGTGGAATGTTTATCTGGCGTGCTGATGTTATACTTGATGAAATAAAAAATCTTATGCCCGATTTGTATGAAGGTTTAGTCGAGATTGAAAATAGTTTATCAAGTACAAACTTTAAGGAAAAATTAAAGACTATTTATGCTCAGCTTAAAAAGATCTCAATTGATTATGGAATAATGGAAAAATCTTCAAAAGTATTTTTAACAAAAGGAACATTTAATTGGAGTGATGTTGGTAGTTGGGAAGAAGTTTATCAGTTATCAGAAAAAAATGAAGCTGGTAATGCAGCAATAGGAAATGTTTATACAAATATGGTAAACGATTCTTATATTTATTCACCAAATAAAGTCACGGCAGTAATTGGACTCGATAATGTAATTGTAATAAATCATGGTGATACAGTTTTGATTTGCAGAAGAGATAAAGCTCAGGATGTTAAAGAGATAGTTGATTATCTCAAGATTAATAAAATGGATGAATATTTATAGTTATATATTAAGTATTCGGAAAATTGTTTAGAACATTTTAGTTTTGAAGTAGTTATATATAATTATTTTTCAAAACCAACTACTTGATTGTATTTCCAATAAATTTGTAATCGTTATTAAGAGGAACCAGTTTGTTTATAGTAAATTCTCCAGTTGTTGAAACAATAAAAGTTCACGAAAATATTTTTATACAAAAAATTCATTCACCAGAAATTGCCCGTATTGTAAAACCCGGGCAATTTCTAAATGTTCGTGTATCAATCAATTCTTTTCCATTGTTAAGAAGACCTTTCAGCATTTGTGATGTTGATGGTGAAAATATCTTTTTGATGTTTAACGTTTTAGGCGAAGGAACAAAAATATTAGCAAATAAACAAAAAGGTGATTTGATTGATATACTTGGTCCACTAGGAAATGGTTTTAATCTTAATGGTGATTATAAAAATGCAATAATAGTAGCTGGTGGTTTAGGGTCTGCACCATTTCCATTTGTAACAAGAATAATTAAAGATTCCAAAAATATTTTATCATTTGTTGGCGGAAGATCAAAGCAAGATATTATTACTTATGAAATGCAGAATATTCAAATTTCAACTGATGATGGCACTTTAGGTTTAAAGGGAAATGTCATTCAACTTTTAGAAAAGAATCTTGATAAAATTGATATTAATTTGTCAAAAGTATTTGCTTGCGGACCAAATGCAATGTTAAGGGCATTAAAAGATTTTTGTATCAAACATAATCTTGATTGTGAAGTCTCAACAGAATCAGCAATGGCGTGTGGATTTGGAATTTGTCAGGGTTGTCCAATTGAATCAACAACAGATGATGAAAAATATCTTTTAGTTTGTAAGGATGGGCCTGTGTTTAATGTTAAAGATGTTGTGATATGAGTAATGTAGATTTATCAGTAAACATTGGTTCATTAAAACTACGTAATCCAATTATGCTAGCTTCAGGAACTGTTGGATATGGAAATGAGATTGCTCAGTTTTCTGACTTGAATAAACTTGGTGCCATTGTTACAAAATCATTGAGTCTAAAACCAAGAAAAGGAAATCCACCACAGCGAATAGTTGAAACACCTGCCGGAATGCTAAACGCAATTGGTTTAGCTAATGTTGGCGTAGACCTTTTTCTAAAAGAAAAAATTCCATTCTTAAAAAGCTATGATGTTCCTTTAGTTTGTAATATTGCGGCAAGCAGTGTTGAAGAATATGTTGAATGTACGCGAATTCTAAATTCTGAAGAAATAATAAAAGCATTTGAAATAAATGTTTCCTGTCCAAATGTTAAAGATGGGGGGCTACAATTCGGCAATGATGTTAAAGCAGTTGCAAATGTTACTGCAAAAGTTCGTGCTGTAACAAATAAACCATTGATTATAAAATTATCTCCAAATGTTTCATACATTTCAGAGTTTGCTCTAGTTGTTAAACAAGAAGGTGGAGATGCTGTTTCAGCTATCAATACTTTAGTCGGAACTTCTTTTAATATCTTTACAAAAAAACCAAAAATATTTAATGTAAACGGTGGGCTTTCGGGTCCTGCAATAAAACCGGTTGCTCTAGCAAAAGTTTTAGAGATATCACGTAAAGTTGATATTCCAATTATTGGTATTGGTGGAATAATGAATTGGCAGGATGTTGTTGAGTTTATGATTGTTGGTGCAAGTGCCGTTCAAATTGGTACTTTAAATTTTATTGATCCAACTGCGCCGGAAAAAATTATTAAACAATTAGAAGATTATTGTATTGCAAGTAACTTTGAAAAATTATCTAACTTAACCGCATCATATATTTTGTAAAAATGGATATTCAAGAATCATTAAATAAACTTTTTGCACTCCACACTTTTGGAATCAAACTTGGTTTGGATAATATCAAATCATTTCTTGATAAAATTGGAAATCCACAAAAGGATTTAAAAACAATTCACGTTGCCGGTTCAAATGGAAAGGGAAGTACCTCATCTTTTATAGCAAGTATTTTAATGGAAAATGGTTACAAAGTAGGTCTATATACTTCACCACACTTTGTAAAATTTAATGAACGAATTTCTATAAATGGTAAGTATATCTCAGATGATTACATCGCAAATTTTATTAATCACCACCAAACAAAAATAGATGATTTTAAACTTACTTTTTTTGAAGTAACTACTGCAATGGCATTTGAATATTTTGATTTTAATAAAGTTGATTACGCTGTCATTGAAACAGGTTTGGGTGGAAGGCTGGACGCAACAAACGTATTAAATCCATTAGCTTGTGTTATTACCTCAATAAGCTTAGAGCATACAAATGTTCTTGGTGATAAAATTGAAGCAATTGCTTTTGAAAAATCTGAGATTATAAAAAATCATTGCAAAGTATTTGTTGGATTGTTATCGGAAGAAGCAATTAAAGTTGTAGAAATAAAATGTAACAAGGTAAACTCTGAACTATTTTGTCTTGAAGAATATATTATAGAAAAAAATAATAACATAGAACTTTACACAGAAGAATTAGAATTTGATGATTGGAAAGTTCCGCTTATAGGAAAACATCAAAGATATAATGCAGCTTTGGCTTCGCTTTGTATTGTAAAAAGTTTTGATATTGATGATCCTGCTATTATCACAAACGGGATTAAAAATGTTGTTAAGAATACTAGGCTTCAGGGTCGTTATGAAATTGTTTCCAATAAGCCCAAAATAATTTTAGATTCTGCTCATAATTCAGAAGGAATAAAAAGTTTAATTACTGAATTTGATCACGAACGATCAAACTATAAAAAATCTTCTATACTTTTTGGAGTAATGAAAGATAAAAATATCCAAGAAATGTTATCAATTATTAAAAATTCCTTTGATGATTTTTATTTCTATCATATTGATTATGAGAGAGCAGCCGATATTTCTGATTTAAAATCGGTCGCACAAAATGTTAATCTGAAGTTTGAAGTTATAACAAATCTTAAGGATTTTTTATTAAAACAATTAAAAGGGGATAGAGAAAACTGCCTTGTTGTTGCAGGGAGTATGTATTTATTAGGAGAAGCAAAATCTATTTTACCTGAAATTCTTTCTTGACAATAGTAAAACAAGTCTTTAATTTTGATTAAGACCTCGAGTTCATTTCATAGATTTAAGAAACACCACGAGAGCTTATCAGGATTTAACCAATTTGAAAACAATTTTAATTTAAACTACTAAACAAACAAATAATAGGTACCGCAATGCCGATGGACATTTCTGAACTCAAATCAAAAAAGATTGTTGAATTAAATGAACTTGCTAAAGAACTGAATATTGCTGGATACAGTGATCTTAGGAAGCAGGAATTAATCTTTAAAATATTAGAGGCTCAGAGCGTTAAAGATGGATTAACATTTTCAAAGGGAGTATTAGAAGTTTTACCTGATGGCTATGGATTTTTGAGATCATCAGACTATAACTACTTACCTTCGCCAGATGATATTTATGTCTCACCCTCACAGATTAAAAAATTTAGTTTAAGAACAGGCGATTTTGTCAGTGGTCAGGTTCGTCCTCCTAAAGAAGGCGAAAGATTTTTTGCTTTACTTAGAGTAGAAGCAGTTAATGGTCTTTCACCTGATCATATAAGAAATAGAACTCTATTTGATAACCTCACTCCTGTTTATCCTACAAAAAAATTATTATTAGAATCAGTTCCCGGTGAATATTCAACAAGAATTATGGATATGCTTGCACCAATTGGTAAAGGACAAAGAGGGTTGATAGTCTCTCCACCAAAATCAGGTAAAACAGTTTTATTACAAAAAATTGCAAACTCAATAACACGTAATCACCCTGAAGTAAAATTAATTATTCTTCTTATAGATGAAAGACCTGAAGAAGTAACCGATATGGAACGCTCAGTAAAAGCAGAAGTTATAAGTTCTACTTTTGATGAGCCTGCTGACAGACACGTTCAGGTTGCTGATATGGTTATCGAGAAAGCAAAAAGACTTGTTGAAGCAAAAGAAGATGTTGTAATTCTCCTTGATAGTATTACAAGATTAGCACGTGCCCATAACATCGTTGTACCTCATAGCGGCAGAATTCTTTCTGGTGGTGTTGATTCGAACGCATTACACAAACCAAAAAGATTTTTTGGTGCTGCAAGAAATACTGAAGATGGAGGAAGTTTAACAATTATTGCAACAGCTTTAATTGATACTGGCAGTCGTATGGACGATGTTATCTTTGAAGAATTCAAAGGAACTGGTAACATGGAATTAGTTTTAAATAGAGATTTAAGTGATAGAAGAATATTCCCTGCAATTGATGTAAATCGATCTGGAACCAGAAGAGAAGATTTACTTATGAGCGAGACTGATCTTGCTAAAGTCTGGATCCTTAGAAAAATATTGAGTGATTTTAATCCTGTAGAAGCTATGGAGTTTTTACTGGATAAAGTACGCGGCACAAAAAATAATAAAGAATTTTTAAATAATATGAACAGCTAATTGCAGCTGTTCGTAAGTATTATCTATTTAGTGCATTTCTTTTTCCGGTTCTTTAAAACTGATTGAATTTTATTTGAACTTTATAAATGTTTGAGCTAAAAAATGAAGAATATCTTTTTATACTTTATCGCATTCTATTCTCAAATTTTAGCTCAACCTGATTTTCAACTTGATAAAAATATTATCCAATCAGGTAAATTTTTTAATTCAGAAATACATTATTTCCCATCTCAAGAAGATTATTCTGTCTTCTACTCCTATAAAATATCTAATTCTCAGCTCTTCTTTGCAAAAGAAAACAACATCTTTAATGCTGGTATTTCTGTTAGTTTAGAAATTAAGGATTCTTTAAGAAATTCAGTAATTAGAGTATTTGATAAACAAAATATTTCTGTAGAAGATTTTGAACTTACCAATTCTGAAAATGATTTTTTACAAGGGATAATTCAATTTACATTACCTGATGGAAGCTATAAAATTGCGGCAATAATTTCTGATGCAAATTCTAAACGTGAACGCAGAATACCACCAATAGATATTATTATTAATGAATCTAATAGTATATTAAATCCTATTGTATTTGATGCTGGTAAGGTGATTTGCGAGAGCGAGGAATCATACATTCTTTCAAATAATTCTACATCAATCCCATTTAATAAACCTTATTTTGATCTCGCTATTCCTGTTACAGATTTAAATGCAAATTCCATTACATTTTCTGTAAAACGTGGTGACTCAGTATTTATTTCAAATACAAAAGTTACTGATCCGTTCTTGGCATCTCCGGAATTAAAATTATGTGATCAGAATGTTGTTATAAAAAACGTTGAAACCGGGCCAAAACTAAAAATCTTTTTATTAAGAGATTTCTCTTCAAATTTGTCAGAAGGTCCAGTAGTATTAGAAGTGTTTACTGATGATAGAACAAGTAGTAAAACATCTTTTAACTTAAATGTTTTATGGATAAATAAACCACGATCTCTTATTGATGCTGAATTAGCAATCAAAATATTAGAAATAATTGAACCTAAAGAAGTGGTTTCAGAATTACAAAGAATGGGTAAAGATTATAACAAAACTTTGGTTGATTATTGGGATAAAAAAGATCCAACACCAAATACAAGATTTAATGAGTTAATGAACGAATTCTATAATCGAATTGATTATTGTGAAAAATCATTTAGAAATATAGCTGGTAATGGCGGAGCTAAATCGGATAGAGGAAAGATTTATATAAAATATGGAGCTCCGGATTCTATTGATCGATCGAATAATGATGATGATAAAGTTGTTGAGAGTTGGAACTATAAAAAATTGCACCGAACATTTATTTTTCTTGATAAAGAAGGCACCGGAAAATTTCAATTGGTAACAGAACAATGATTCGTGCTGTTTTTACGTGTGGAGATATAAATGGTATAGGACCTGAAATATCAGTAAAGGTTTTTTCAGATATTTTAAGAAATAATAAACAAAACCAGATTATTTTCATTTGTCCCAAAAACGTATTTGAATATTATTATAAGCTAACCAAATCTACTTTTAAGTACAGAGTTACAAACACTCAATCATTTTCTGAAAAAGAATTAAACCTGGTTACTTTACCAAATACAAAAATTATTTTTGGAAAACCAACTTCTAAATCGGGTTTAACTGCATTTAACTCGATTAACAAAGCACTCGATTTAATTAAATTAGATAAAGCTGATGTGTTTATCACTTCTCCAATTTCCAAAGAAGCTTTTAATCTTGCTAAAATTAATTTTCCCGGACACACAGAATTATTAGCTCGGCACGAAGACAATGATAATTATATGATGTTGTTTCTATCAGAAAAAATAAACGCAGGATTACTCACAATTCATTCCCCGATTTCAAAGCTTTCAAAGCTAATTAAAAAAGAAAAAATTGTTAAAGCAATAAGATTATTAAACAATACTGCCAAAAAGGATTTAAGAATTCTTAATCCTAAAATTGCTGTGCTGGGATTAAATCCTCATGCAGGAGAAAATGGAATAATTGGGAATGAAGAGCTTAAAATTATTTCACCTGCTATCAAATCATTACAAAAAAGATTTGATGTTTCGGGTCCATTTGTACCAGATGCATTTTGGGGGAATAAAACTTATAAAAAATTTGATATGATTTTAGGAATGTATCATGATCAGATTTTAATTCCATTTAAACTTTTAAACTTTAATAGCGGAGTAAATTTTACTGCAGGACTAAAGTTAATTCGCACTTCGCCTGATCATGGAACTGCGTTTGATATAGCCGGATTAAATAAAGCAAACGAATCAAGTATGCTCCAATCGTATAAATATGCGATAAAAATATTTCAAAACAGGAAGCGTTTAATTGCAGAAAACAAATCTTACTGATCCTTACAAACACGTATCCAACATCTACCCTCACTTAATGGATTTTATAAGTTATAAGTGGTGGGCCAGGTACATTTATACAATCACTAAAAATAAAGTACCTAAAGATTCTAAAGTGCTGGAATTGGCTGGTGGTAATTGTGCCTTAGCTTCTCACTTATCAAAATTTTATCAAAAATATTTTATTACGGATTTATCTTTTAGCATGCTTAATTATAGTAAAACAAAAATGAAAAAAGTTTGCTGTGATATGACTGCTATTCCATTTAATACTTGTTTTGATCTGATAATTTCTTCTTTTGACAGCGTAAATTATCTTAGAAACAAAAAACAATTATTAAAACATTTTAATGAAGTAAATAGGATTTTATCTGAAAAAGGTGTTTTTACTTTTGATGCCGCACTTGAAAGCAATAGCTACAAGCATCAGAAGACTGCAATAGTGAAGGGAAGAACTAGAGGATTTAGTTTTCGCAGAGAAAGCATATTCTTACCTAAAAGCAAAATCCATAAAAATATTTTTGAAATTACATATCCCGATGGAGATGTTTTTACAGAAACACATATCCAAAAAATATTTTCTTACGATACATTTTTTGAACTTGCTGAAAAATCAGGCTTATATGTTGTAAATTGTTATAAAGCTTTTTCGTTTACTAAAGGAAAAGCGACTTCGGATAGGGTTCAATTTATAATGAAGAGGAAAAGTTAATGCTGTCATTTCAAAATGTAAGTTTTAAATATGATAACCAGACATTATTTGATAATGTAAATTTAGAATTAGGTTCAGGTGAGTTTGCATTTTTAATTGGTAAAAGCGGCTCAGGTAAAACTTCTCTTTTGCAGATGATTTATATGAATCTGCTTCCGCAATCTGGTACTGTAACTGTTGGCAATTTTAATTCTAATTCAATTAAAAAAAATGAACTACCGCTTTTAAGAAGAAAAATTGGAATTGTTTTTCAGGATTTTAAACTTCTTACAGATAGAAATGTTTTTGAAAACTTAAGCTTTGTTCTGGAAGTTACTGCAACTCCTAAAAAAGAAATTAAGCGAAAAGTTAACGATGTTCTTAATGAAGTTGGATTATCGAGTAAAAGATTAAATAAACCGGATAATCTTTCCGGTGGTGAAAAACAGCGAGTTGCAATTGCCCGTGCAATCTTAAATGATCCATTAATTATTCTTGCAGATGAACCAACCGGTAATCTTGATCCTGAAACATCGGGGGAAATATTGGATTTACTTCAAAAAATTAATAAACGCGGAACTGCAATTTTATTTGCAACACACAACTATGATATGGTTAAAAAAGGGAACACAAGAATATTTAAAATAGAAAATGGAAAAATTCTTAAAGGATTCTTAAAACAAAAAGATCAGTAGTAAAGATTTTTTTGTTTTAATGAATCAACAATTTTTTTATTAACATTGTCAATCGTATCAAATCCATTAACTTCAATAACACGATCTTTATTTACATAATAACCAAGCACAGGCATTGTTGATGAACTAAAAATATCCAGCCTGTTTTTTATAACTTCTTCCTGATCATCATTTCTTAAATAAAAACTATTCTTTGCACCGCAGCTTGGGCAGGTATCCAGACCTTCAATCTCTTTAAGGTTAAAAATATTACCGCACTCTTTACAAGCTCTTCTGTTATTCAAACGTTTAATAATTTCTTTTTCATCCGCAGTAATATGAACGAGTATTGCATTATCAAATCCAATTTGATCAAATAATCTATCCAACGCTTCTGCCTGAATAGTTGTACGTGGAAAACCATCCAAAATAAATCCGCCTTTACACTCGTCGGAAGTCAGTACTTCTTTTATCATTCCAATCATTAAATCATCCGGAACAAGCTCGCCCTGTGCCATAAGTTCACCAGCTCGTTTACCAAGTTCTGTCTGATCTTTTACAGCCTTACGTAAAATATCACCGGTAGAGATATGTGGGATGTTTAGATTTTTTGATATGATTTTAGCCTGGGTGCCTTTGCCAACTCCTGGAGAACCGAATAGTATTAAGCGCATATATTCTTCATTTTTTATTGCAAGTTAGAAGTAAAACCGAACTTATACAAGATGATATTATTCAATAATTTGATTTTATTTCTTGGTATTTAAACGTTTTTTATTAAAAAAGGATTTAAGTAATTCTTCACTTTCTTTTGCCAGAACTCCGCTAAAAACTTTAATTGTGTGATTTGTTTTAGAATTTTCTGCAAGATTATGGATGCTTCCACAAGCGCCAAACTTAATATCACTTGCTGCAAAAAATAGCTCGTTAATTCTTGAGGAAAGCAAGGCACCTGTACACATAATGCAGGGTTCTAAAGTAACATAAATTGAACATTCATTTAATCGCCAGTTTTGCAGATTGTTTGATGCAGAAGTAATTGCAATCATTTCTGCGTGGGCAGTTGCATCTTTTAACTTTTCTACCTGGTTGTAACCACGACCGATAATCCGGTTTTTATGAACCACCACAGCACCAACAGGAACTTCATCATCATCAAAAGCTTTTTGTGCTTCCTGAAGTGCCGCGTACATATAACGATATGAATCTTCTGAAAATAACATAAACTAATGTTGATATTGATTAGTGATAAATAACGCGTACTGTCATTCCCGCGCAAGCGGGAATCTTAAAAGTAAGTCTTGGATTCCCGTTTTCACGGGAATGACAATTAGACTTTCTCAAATTTTATCGATACAAAAATAAAAATGTACAATCCAGATTTGCTCTAAATTGTACATTGTTCATTGTAAATTGTTAATTAAAAAAAGTACACCCGGAAGGATTCGAACCCTCAACCCTTTGATCCGAAGTCAAATGCTCTATCCAGTTGAGCTACGGGTGCAAATAAAATCATTTTTTATATGGATTAATATAAACTTTTTAGTTCTAAGCTTATAATAATCTTTTAAAAAATATTCCTATTTTTATTTCATAATAAAACAAAAAATTATTCACTATCAGGGGCTCATCCAATGAAGACTTTATTCTTTACACTACAATTATTTTTAGTAATCTTAGTTTTTGGCTGCAGTACAAAAACTGTTGTATTAATGGAAGAATATGAGGACCAAAAAATCCTTGGTAAGAATCTGACTATTGTTAGATTATTTGATAAACCATTTGTTTCTAACATAGATGATATTGTAGATGATTTAGGTTCTGGTGTTCCACTCGAAGTTTATGATAACTACTTTAATCAAAATTTTATTACTTTTTTTAAGACAAGTAAATGTTTTAAACAAGTTGACTATCATATCAATCATGACAAATTAAATCTCACAGAACAAACTCTCTCAATAAATGATAAAGAAAAAATGAAATTCTTCTTGCCGGAAGAAAATTCCCGATATTCTAATGATGGTACAAATTCAGATTTTGTTTTATTCATTGATGACTTATCTATTATGAGAGGTAAGGTCCCACAAGGCTATTTAGGTTCCCCTGGTGACCCAAACAACAACAGCTTTCCAGGTACGACAGGCAGTTTCGCATCCAGCGGATTATATCAAAACATTTATTTTGTTATTTGGGATAATTCTGAAGGTAAATTGGTTTCATTTGGAAGAGTTGAAGACCAGGTAGATGTTATGGTTGAAATGACCAAAGGGCATTGGGATTTAATAACGCAGAATCTTGGAAGAAAAATTTTGAAGGATAGTCCTTTTTCTATCAGAAGCGCTATTTACAATAATGAGTAGTTCTAATAAATAATCTTAAATTGTAGTAGATTTTCAAGCAATGCTAAAGCTCCAATTTAACTTGAAGTCTGCGAACGGTTGCGTTTAACCATTAATTTGATTTTATTTGCGTTAGTTCATTATACATTATGGCAGTTATTGGTGATTGGGGGTAAATCCATTCATAATTTCCCCTCAATTTTTAATAAAACCTTTGATTTTAGGCTGTTTTAGGTTTCCAAAATTGGAAATAGGGCTCCATCGTTGTTGGGTCGGTCTTCCAAAATTGGAAATAGGGCTCCACCGTCGATGGGTCGATCTTCCAAAATTGGAAATAGGGCTCCACCGTCGTTGGGTCGATCTTCCAAAATCGGAAATAGGGCTCCACCGTTGTTG
>JBATOT010000053.1:0-19953 GCA_049291095.1 Ignavibacteriaceae bacterium
TATTCTTAAATGGTAAAAATCAGAGTTTAATTTTAATAGTATGCGAGAATTAATTTATTTAACCGTTGTTCTTCCGTTAGTTGGATTTTTAATCAATGGTATTTTTGGTACCAAGATTAAAAATGAAAAACTAATAGGTGCAATTGGCAGTGGTGTTGTTGGAATATCTTTTCTGATTGCTCTTGGTGCATTCTTTGAAACTCTTGGTTTACCCGTTGATCAAAGACAGAAGATAGTAACTTTATTTAGCTGGTTAACAGTTGGTAATCTTAATGTAAGTTTTGCTTATCAGGTAGATCAACTTTCACTTATAATGGCATTGGTTGTAACCGGAGTGGGATTTTTAATCCACGTTTACTCAATCGGTTATATGCACGGTGATAAAAGTTTCTGGAGATTTTTCGCTTATCTTAATCTCTTCATCTTTGCAATGATGAATCTAATTCTTGCAGATAATTTTGTTCTTCTGTTTCTTGGATGGGAAGGTGTAGGTCTTTGCTCATATCTGCTTATTGGTTTTTGGTACGATAGAAAGTTTGAGAAAAGTACAGTTGCTGATGCTTCAAAAAAAGCTTTTATAGTAAACAGAATTGGTGACTTCGGGTTTTTACTTGGAATGTTTTTAATCTATATGACATTTGGAAGTCTAAACTTTAACGAAGTTTTTTCGCGTGCAGTTTCCTTTGATGTTTCAACTGCTACCTTTGGGTTTATTGCAATATTTTTATTTATCGGTGCCACCGGTAAATCAGCACAAATTCCTTTATTCGTTTGGTTACCGGATGCGATGGCTGGTCCAACTCCGGTTTCAGCACTTATACATGCTGCTACAATGGTTACTGCTGGCGTTTATATGGTTGCAAGAACATCAATCATATTTGCTAGTGCACCTGATATTTTGATGGTTGTAGCAATAATTGGAGCATTAACTGCATTCTTTGCTGCTACTATCGGAATTGTACAAAATGATATTAAAAAAGTTTTAGCTTATTCAACAGTTTCTCAGCTTGGTTATATGTTCTTGGCAATGGGAATGGGTGCATTTTCAGCTGGAATTTTTCACGTAATGACTCATGCATTTTTCAAAGCACTTTTATTTCTTGGTGCCGGTTCTGTTATTCATGCAATGCATCACGAGCAAGATATTCAGAAGTACGGCGGATTAAAAAAATATATGCCGAGAACTTATCTCACATTTTTAATTGCTGCACTTGCAATTTCTGGAATTCCTCCACTTTCAGGATTTTTTAGTAAAGATGAAATTCTCTGGCAAGCTTATGCTAATGGTGGATTATTTTTCTGGATCTTAGGTGCCGGCACAGCAATGATGACCGCATTTTATATGTTCCGTCTTTACCTCCTTACATTTGAAGGCACTCCAAGATTCGGGCACGATAAACATCCGCACGAATCTCCGGCAGTTATGACTTTACCATTAATTGTTTTAGCTGTGCTTGCTGTAATTGGTGGATTTGTTGGAATCCCTGAAATATTTTCCGGTGAACACGGAAATCAATTCCATAATTTCTTAGCTCCATGATTTAAGGATGCTGATAGAAAACTTGCTTCATTTAATTCGCATTCACACTTTGAAGAAATATTATTAATGGTTTTATCTGTTGTGTTTGCTGTTGCAGCAATAATGTTTGCAAGATTTGTTTATCTTAAAAAGATTTCTATCGCAAATAATACAGCGCAGAAGTTTAAAGGTTTATACAATTTACTCTGGAACAAATATTTTGTTGATGAAGCATACGATACAGCAGTTGTAAATCCAATTTTACAAACATCAAGATCTTTTTTATGGAAGATAGCTGATAACAAAATTATTGATGGTGTTGTGAACGGATCAGCAAAAATTATTGATGTTATTTCAATTAACATTAGAAAATTACAAACAGGTGTGGCTCAGTTTTACGCATTAGTAATGGTGCTCGGAATTGTTGCCGCCTTCTTCTGGATAATTTTAAGTTTATAAAATGGAACAAAACTCACTGTTAACATATTTAATTTTAATTCCACTTATCGGTTCAATCTTAGTTCTATTTATTAAGAAAGAACAAGTAAATTTTATTAAATATTTTGCTGTCGGATTATCAACATTAGCATTCCTGCTTTCACTTGTAATTTATTTTCAGTTTGATTCGACAAATTCTGATTTTCAATTCATAAATAAATTAGAGTGGATAAAAGGATTAAACATTCATTATCATGTTGGAATTGATGGAATGTCTTTGCTGCTAGTTTTATTAACAACTTTTCTTACACCGCTTACATTGATTTCAAGCTGGTCAAGTATCGAAAGCAAAGTAAAAGAATTTACATTTTTCTTTTTGATGCTTGAAGTTGGAATGCTTGGAGTTTTTATCTCGCTTGATTTGTTTCTCTTCTACATTTTCTGGGAAGCAATGTTAATTCCAATGTATTTTATTATTGGAATCTGGGGTGGTAAAGAAAGAGTTTACGCAGCAATAAAGTTTTTTATCTACACAATGTTTGGCAGTTTATTAATGCTTGTTGCAATTGTGTGGCTTGCTGTTTATGCCATTGGTCCGCTTGGACATTTTACAACAAACTTAATTGAACTTTATTCTATCGCTCCACAAATTCCAATGGACATTCAAATTTGGATGTTCCTGGCTTTTGCATTTAGTTTTGCTATTAAAGTTCCGTTGTTTCCGTTACATACCTGGTTACCGGATGCTCACGTGCAGGCACCAACTGCTGGTTCTGTAATTCTTGCTGGAGTTTTGTTAAAAATGGGAACTTATGGTTTACTCAGATTCAATCTTCCACTTTTCCCTGAAGCATCAATTCTTGCAGCACCATACATTTCTGTACTAGCAGTAATCGGAATTATATACGGTGCATTGGTTGCGATGGTTCAGACAGATGTTAAAAAACTTGTTGCCTATTCATCTGTATCACACTTAGGTTTTGTTGTACTTGGCATTTTTGCAATGACGCAGGAATCGATTCAAGGTGCAGTCATTCAAATGATAAATCACGGTTTATCAACAGGGGCATTATTCCTTTTGGTTGGAGTAATTTACGAAAGGACACACACTCGTGAAATTGCTGACTACGGTGGTATCGCAAAACTGGTTCCTGTTTTTTCATTTGCATTAATGTTTGCATCGCTTTCATCTGTTGGATTGCCGGGATTAAATGGATTTGTTGGCGAGTTTTTAATTCTACTTGGTTCATTCCAATCGCCTATATTAAATAGCTGGTGGTTTACAGTGTTCGCAGCAAGTGGAGTAATATTTGCAGCGGTGTATTTATTGTGGATGTATCAGCGAGTAGTTTTTGGTGAAGTAAAAAATCCAAAACTTGATGGATTAAAAGATATGAACGCAAGAGAAATATTTGTTCTTGCACCTATATTTATTTTTATTGTGTGGATAGGAATTTATCCAACTACATTCTTAAAAGTATCAGATAGATCAACAGCAAAAGTTGTAAAACAAATTTATCATCCGGTAAAAGTTAGTCCTGTTGAACTTGGTTTAAATCAATCATCTAAATAAAGTAGTTATGAGAAATAAATGAAAAATACATTTAAAGAGATTAAAGCACCTACAACACCTAATCAAGTATTTTCTGACTTTATTTATTCACTAGAAATGTTTGATGATAAATATTTTGCTACATTGCCTTATAAAGGTAAAGGGTATAAAGTTCAAATCGATTTAAAAACTTTTGAAGATATTAAAAATTATTGGGACGAAAATGAATCGGTGTTGATAGTTTTCAATGGTGGTCAAATCGAGAATGAAAATGTTATTATAAATTCAACTTTTTCGATTAGTAAAGCAGAACCAGATACATTATTCATATAATGTGCGGTTATTTATGAAATTACTCATTTTATATATTTTTTTTCAAAGTACATTTCTGTTTTCGCAGTCGATGACACCATTTTTAATAAATGAATTTACAATTGGAGATCAAAATTATCATTCCTTTACATTACTGGATAATGGTAATATTTTTTCAACTTGGCAAAGTTATGGACAGAATGGAGTACAAAATAAAGAAGATATTTATGCTTGTATTTATAATATTAATGGAGAAAAAATTAAAAACGAATTTTTAGTTAGTGATAGTTTTAATGTAAGTGATATAGATCCAAAATGTACGAAATTGCATAATGGAAATGTTCTAATTACTTGGCAACGAGGATATAGTGCTGGACCAATTATAGCAAAAATATATAACCCTGAAGGTAATTTAATTAAAGATGAATATATAGTAAATGATACTATATATAATTCTTTAGCAATTGGTCGTTCGGCAGTGTGTCTAGGGCTTAATAATGGGAATTATATTATAGCCTATAGCTATTATGGGACTTATGATTCGATCAGAGTTGCTATATTTAATTCGCTGAATCAGTTAATAAAATCATTTAAATTTAATAGAAATTCTGTTACTGATTTAAGATTATCAGAATTAAATAATGGCAAGTCAGTTATTGTTTATGATAATTATGATCAAAACGGTGAGGGTGTCTTCTATAGAATATTTGATACTTTATCAATTAGTGAAGAAATGCAAGCAAATATAGAATTTTTAGATGATCAAAACGAACCTGATATACTTTCATTGACCAATGGCGATTTTATTATTTCATGGATAAACGATATCTTTGATAGTACTTATACTCATCTTCGAATATTTAATTCTAATGGTGTGCCAATAAGTGATGAAATAAAAGCTAAATATGAGATTGGGATTTTCAATACTACAAGGTTAGTACAGCATACAGACACTAAATTCTTGATGATTTATAGTAACGCTGATAGTTGGAATGGAACAAAATTGTATTGTAAAGAGCTATTTCTTAACGGCCAAACTTCAATTGATGATTTCCCAATATTTTTATTTGATAAATCTTTCTATGGATATGAGATACAAAAATTCAATAATAATTTTTTATTTTTTTCTTTCGAAAGTTTAGATGTTAGTGGAATTGGGATATATGGTGTTGCAATTTCTTCAGTACTTACTTCAATCGAATCAGAAAATCCTATAAATTCTTATACATTATTGCAGAATTATCCAAATCCGTTCAATCCTAAAACTATAATTAATTATACTTTATCTAAAAGTTCTCCAGTTCAGTTGATTGTTTATAATATTCTTGGTAAAACAGTTGAAGTATTAACAGATGAATTCAAAATAAATGGTAATTATTCTATAGTATTCGATGCAAGTAATTTACCGAGTGGTACTTATTTTTATCAATTAAGAACTGATGAATTTATCCAATCAAAAAAAATGCTCTTAATTAAATAATGAGATTAAGTGATTTATAAATTTGAACTACTAAAAAAGATAAGATTACAATGTTTATAAATGCTCAAGAATTTTTTAATGTTATACCAATTATAATAGTTGCAACCGGCATTGTATTATCGCTTTTAATTGAAATGTATTCTAAGAAGAGTGAAACTATTCTTCCATGGTTTTCTGTACTTATGTTTTTAGCTTCCGGATTGCATTCACTTTATTACACAAAAGATGTATCTATAATTCTTCAAGGTATGCTTGCAACAGGCGGAAATGTAAATGTCTTTCACGCTATTTTTACACTTGGTGCAGCGGTTGTAACTTTGCTTTCTATCGATTACATAAAAAAATACGGTGCATATTTTGGCGAGTATTATATCATCCTACAAACTTCTGTTTTAGGTATGATGCTAATGGCTGCAGCAAAAGATTTATTTGTAATCTTTCTCGGCTTAGAAATTATGTCCGTTTCATTTTACATATTGGCAGGAATGAATCGCAAAAAAGCCGGAGCTAATGAAGCTTCGCTTAAATATTTTTTACTCGGCGCATTTGCAACAGGATTTATTGTATACGGTATAGCATTGATTTACGGAAGTGCTCAAACAACATCAATAGATTTTATAACTTCTAATTTTGAAGAGTTAACTAAGAATTTATTGTTCATAGCCGGAGTACTGCTTTTCTTAATAGGATTTTCATTTAAGATTGCTGTATTTCCATTCCATATGTGGGTACCGGATGTTTATGAAGGTTCTCCAACAACAGTTGCTGCATTATTCTCAACTGGAGGAAAAGCAGCTGCATTTAGTGCAATCATAGCAACACTATTTGCATTGTTTAATGGTCCGGCGGGAAATTTATTTACTCCATATCTTGCAGTTATTTCTGTTCTATCAATGTTCTATGGAAGTATAGTTGCAATTGCACAAACCAATATTAAGAGAATGTTAGCTTACTCTTCAATTTCACACGCAGGTTATCTTGCAATTGGCTTAGCTGCCGGAAATCATGATGCTGTTGCAGGGGTTATTTTTTATCTAGCTGCTTACACATTTATGAACCTTGGTGCATTTGGAATTATTTCTCTGCTTGAGGGAAAGGATGAAACAAATCTTGATATTAATTCTTATGCTGGATTAGGAAACAGAAATCCATTATTAGCAGGGTTACTTGCAGTCTTGATGTTTGCTCTTGCTGGGTTACCTCCATTTGGTGGGTTCTTTGGTAAGTATTATATCTTTGTTGCGGCTATTAAATCTCACTTAACCTGGCTTGCAATACTTGGAGTTTTATCCAGTGCAATTAGTGTTTATTTTTATTTGCGTATAGTTGTTTTGATGTACTTTAAACCTTCAGAAAATGATTTTGCAATCGAAACAAATAACAATGCGATGATTGCAATTGTTTTTTCAGTTCTGCTTGTAATACTACTTGGAATCTTTCCCGGTACATTAATAGATTTGGTAACAAAGTTTATTTAAAATTAAAAGGGAAGTGATTCCCTTTTTTTATGATAAAGAAATTATATGATACCACTATATAACACATCTCAAATTCGTAACCTTGATACATTTGCAATTAAAAGATTAAAAGTTCCCGGAATCGTTCTGATGGAAAATGCAGCAATTGGTATTTATCAATCCATTTTAGAAAGAGTTGATAATATTAATTGTGTTGGAGTAGTTTGCGGTAAAGGTAATAACGGCGGCGATGGTTATGCAGTTGCAAGGCATTTTTCGAATGCTGGATTTAATGTTAAAGTTATCTCGCTTGGATCTGAAAATGATTTAAGTGAAGATTGCAAAATAAATTTTAACATTCTAAAAAACCTTACATCACAAAGAAAAAATCTTAAAATAAAATCATATAGATCCTTAAAAGATATTAATTGGTTAAAAGATTGTAATGTAATTGTGGATGCAATTCTTGGTAGTGGTTTTACCGGGGAGTTAAAAGAACCTTATTCATCAATAGTAAAATCATTGAATAAAATTCCAGCATTTAAATGTGCGATTGATGTTCCAACAGCATTGAATGCTGATACTGGTTTTGGTGAAATTGTTTTCAATTCAGATTTAACCATTACACTTGGTGAGTTTAAAAAAGGCTTGTTCATTGGCAAAGGATATGAGTTTTGCGGTGAAGTTGTATTAAAGGAAATTGGTATTGGCGCTGATTACTTTGATGAAATAAATCCTGATACATATTTGATTGAACCTGAAGATGTGTATATAAATTTACCGAAGCGACCTAAATCCGTTCATAAATACTCCGCCGGAAAAGTTTTATCAATTGCAGGTTCTTATAAATATCCCGGAGCTGCTGTATTAACATCACAATCGGCTTTGGTTTCTGGTGCTGGTTCTTCAATTCTAGCAATTCCTGAAAGCACAAAAAAACTTATTCACAAAGATCTGCTTGAAGTTGTTGTAGAATCTTACGGAAATGAGAAAACAAAATATTTTAACGTTGAAGCTTTAAATACACTTCAACAAAAAATAAAGTGGACGGATATTGTTTCGATTGGTCCAGGATTGGGCAGGGAAGATGAAACTGTAAGTGCAGTTAAAAGATTTTTGCTTGATCAGAAATTTAAGTTTGCAGTTATAGATGCTGATGCTTTATTTTCTCTAGATAAAACATTTCTTGAAAGAATTAATCTTAAGAATTGCATTCTTACTCCACATCTCGGAGAGTTTTCTCAAATGATTGGTGTAGAATCTAAATTGATTGAAAAAGATATTTTAAGTTATGGAAAAGAATTTGCAGTTAAACATAAATGTAATTTAGTATTAAAAGGGGCACCAACAGTTATATTTAATTCTGATGGTGAATCATTTATAAATACAACTGGAAACAGCGGAATGGCAAAGTTTGGTTCCGGAGATGTGCTTACAGGAATTATTGCAGGATTACTATCACAAAATAAAAATCCAGAGGAAGCTGCAATAGCAGGAGTTTATTTACATAGTTTATCTGCTGATTTACTACTTAATCAAAAGCCAATCTCAAATTACCTTGCTTCAGATATAATGAATAATTATCCTTCCGCTGTAAAATTTTTAGAGGAAAGTATTGTTTAGTTACCTTCAGTACCACAAAAGATATTTTATCCATTTACCTTTAATAATTTATTGGATAATTTTATTTATTCTAACATCGTTGCCAACAGGTTTAGCTATTGAAACCAGAGATGTAAGCGATAAACTTTTGCATTTTGGAGCGTATGGGTTATTAAGTGTGCTGCTTCATTTGAATATGTATTTTCAAAATAAATTTATTAGACTTAAAAATAGTCCGGCAACATTTACCCTTGTTATTGCATCTATTTATGGATTGATAGATGAAATACACCAGATGTTTGTTCCGGGGAGAAGTGCAGAGTTTTTGGATTGGGTTGCAGATTTCTCAGGTTCGTTAGTAGCTGTTTTAATAACCGGATATATTATTAATAGATTTAAACAGATAGAAATTGAAAAATCCAAATTAAAAGTGGGAACTTTTTAAAATAATTATTGTAAAAGACTTGAAAAATCATTTGACAATCGAAAAACTCATTATTAGTTTAGCAACACTAATTGCAAGTTAGGAGTAAAGAATTATGGCAATTGTAAAAACAAAAAAAGCAGATTTGATGGCCAAATACAAGAAAGTATTTGAGTTCAGTTTGATAACTGCTTTAGCTCTATTAATTGTGGCTTTTAAGTTCTTTCCCGATCTGAAAGGTGGGGAAGTTCAATCAGAAGGTCCTCAAGAATTATTTCAAGTAGAGGAAATCCAGCAAACTAAGCAGGAAAATAGACCTCCGCCTCCTCCAAAACCACCAATCCCAATCGAGGCACCTTCCTCTGATGTTTTGGAAGATATTGAAATTGGAGATACTGAAATTGATATAAATGAAGAAGTGGAAGCACCACCACCACCTCCAAAAGAAGATAAAAAAATTGTTGAGGAGGAACCAGTTTACTTTGTGGCTGTAGAAGAGATGCCTGAACCAATAGGTGGAATAGGTGAAATACAGAAAAAAATTGTTTATCCGGAAATAGCTAAAAGAGCAGGAGTTGAAGGCAAAGTTTATGTTTTAGCTTTTGTTGATGAAGGCGGAACTGTTACAGATGCAAAAATTATAAAAGGTATTGGTGCTGGTTGTGATGAAGCCGCTCTTGATGCAGTTAAAAAAACAAAGTTTAAACCAGGGAAGCAAAGAGGGAAACCAGTTAGGGTTCAGGTTTCTATACCTGTTGTATTCAAACTTCAATGAGTATTTAAGGCGTCTGTAGACGCCTTTTTTATTTTAAGTGACTTTACTCACCAAAAATTTTGCCGTAAAATTTTTTTAAGATAACGAATTGTGTATTTTTGATATGAATTAAGATCGTATTATTTATAATAAATTTCATTGAAATAATGACTAAGAATAAAAAAAATATTTCTTTTAAAGGTTTATTACTTTTTATTCTTTTCATTCTTGCCGATTTAATTTTTCTGTATTTTATCAAATATTCTAATCAATCTTTATCCCTTAATGATTTTAAACTTTTTAATATTGGTAATATTCTAAATCTTTCTGTATTTCTTTCTCTATTAGTCGGCATCCTAATTATTTATTTCCATAAAAATTTAGAAGTTGATTTTAGACCACTTTATACATTTCTAATTGTACATCAAATATTTCTTATTATATCATTCATAAGTACAATACTAACATTACCATTTGAAGAACATTTTTATTTTGGGAAAAATGGTAATCGAATATTTATTGGTCTTGTATTTTCATTACTTCAGGTAAGTTTATTTGTATTAACTAGTTATGTATGGCTAAGTATTCTCAAAACAAAATCATTAATTGTATTAAGATCTTTTCTTAATACATTTCTACTGCTGCTATTTATTCTAACATTTGCATTTCTCTTTATTGTTGGCAAAGAAGGTTTATTTTATGATTTAGACTTAAAGAAAACAAAAAATAATACAGCTGTAGTGTTCGGTGCTGCTGTGTGGTCTAACAATAAGCCAAGTCCTTCATTAGCTGCAAGAGTTGACAAGTCGATCAAATTGCTGGATGAAGGTCTGATAAATTCTGTATACTTGACCGGGGGTAACGCACCAGGAGAAATGGCGGAATCAGAAGTTGCGTTTAATTATATTGAAACAAAAAGAAATAATACCAAGAATATTTTCAAAGAATTGAATTCAACTTCAACTAACGAGCAAATCCAATACATTAAATTGAATTTAATGTCAGATAATTCCAAAAAAAATATTATTGCAATATCTGATAGTTATCATTTAGTTAGAATTTTAGAAATAAGTAAATTTCATAATATAGAAATTTTGGCAGTTCCTTCAGAGCTTAAATTAAGTTTTGAAAATGCACTTTATTTTAAAGTTAGAGAGGCAATTGCTCTAACCATATTCTGGTTTTTTGCACTTTAAATATTAATTGGATCAACAGGAGTTAAAATGTCAGCAGTATTTAAAAGAAGAATTGTAAGAGAAAAAGTATTACAAATTTTATATGCCTATGAAATAAATAACGAAAATCTAATGGCACTTACTCAAAGTTTACTTGCGGAAGTTGATGATGAGAATGATAAGAAATTTGGCGAGGATCTTGTAAATCGTGTACTTATACACAAAAAAGATCTGGATGATAAAATTCAATTGAGAGTTAGTAACTGGGAGATGGGAAGAATAGCACTAATTGATAAAATTTTATTACGAATGGCAATTTGTGAATTGCTTTTTTTCCCTGATATCCCACCAAAAGTATCGATAAATGAAGCAATTGAAATTGCCAAGGAATTTAGCACTGCCGGTAGCGGAAAATTTATAAACGGAATTCTTGACGCAATATTGGTTGAAGAAAAAACTTCAGGTAAAATGAATAAAAGTGGTCGTGGTTTAGTTGATGAAACAGTATCTAAAAATAATACTAATCAATAAATGAGTGATAAGAAAAAAATATTTATCTGGACACTTTTTGACTTTGCTAACACTTCCTTTTCGATTGTAGTTGTTACTTTTCTTTATGCAGTTTACTTTAAGAAAGTTGTTGCCCAAGGACAATCAGTAGGGGATCTTTACTGGTCTCTAGGAACTAGTATCGCAATGATTATCACTGCAATTATTTCACCAATTCTTGGGGCAATAGCAGATTACTCGGCTGGTAAAAAACGCTTCTTATTATTTTTTACTTTATTGTGTATTGCAGGTACCGGGTCCCTTTTTTTTATAGGAGTTGGTGATGTTTTTTGGGGTATAACAATTTTTATTTTTGCAAATGTTGGATTTGAAGCTGGCTTAGTTTTTTACGATGCTTTTTTGCCAGAAATAACTCAGCCTAAAAATTATGGTCGAGTTAGTGGTTATGGATTTGCAATGGGATATTTGGGTTCACTAGCAACTTTAGCAATCATTTATCCTTTTATTCAATCAGATATGATCAAGGAATCATTTCCTATTGCGGCACTATTTTTTCTTGCATTTTCTTTACCTCTTTTTATCTATTTAAAAGATAATCGTAAAGATGTTACTGAACACGAATCATATTTTAAAATAGGTGTTACCAGAGTCTGGAATACCTTATCGCATTTAAGGAATTATAAAAATCTTACAACTTTTCTGTTAGCATATTTTTTTTATATCGAAGGAGTGAACACAATAATATTTTTTTCAGGCAATTATGCTAGTACAACTTTAGGTTTTACAGAAATTGAATTATTAATTTTCTTCCTCACAGTTCAAACTACTGCAATAGCAGGTTCTGTTTTACTTGGTATTGTTTCAGATTCTATAGGGCAGAAAAAAACAATTGTAATTACATTAATTATGTGGATAGCAACTGTTATTATTGCTTTTTTAGTACATGATAAAAGTAGTTTTTATGTTGTTGGTTTACTGGCAGGTGCTGCGATGGGTTCAAGTCAATCAACCAGCAGAAGTTTAATGACAAAGCTTACACCGCCAGAAAGAAAAACAGAATTTTTTGGTTTTTACTCTTTTTTTGGTAAAAGTTCAGCAGTTATTGGTCCACTAGTTTTTGGATTGGTCAGTTTTATTACCGGCAACCAGAGGTATGCCATTTTTTCAGTTGGATTTTTTTTCCTAATAGGACTAATCATCTTACTTAGAGTTGAAGATCCCAAAGTTCAGTCTTAACTATCTGAATCCCGTTTGTAAACTGGTGCGCCTATTAATTTATTTACATCCCAGATAAACGATTTGGATTTATCATCACTTCTAACCTTACATTCATAATAATTGCAATACTTGCACAATTGCGGAATGCAGTAATCAAGATGGATTTTTAAATCGGCTTGTAAAAAATCCTTCTGGAGTTCAGCTTCTATTAAATTCTCTTCTTCATGAGTTTGCTTAATATTAAAGTAATAGGGAAGTATGAGATGGAAATCAATAAATACTTTATCCCCGGATTGCCAGAATCTTAACTCATGAATATCGATCCAATAATTCTTTTTTATTGATATAAGTTTTTCTGAGAGTTTTAATAGGGTTTCAGGTTTAATTTCATTCATCAACCCACCGATTGATTCACGAATCAGTCTGTAACCTGTGTACAAAATATTCAGTGCTACAAGAATTGCAATAATCGGATCAAGAATTTTAATATCTGTAATTATTACAAGAAGTATCGCAATTATCACTCCAAAACTTGTAATTGAATCTGTAAGTACATGCTTACCATCAGCAACAAGTGTAAGTGAATTTGTTTTTTTGCCAGTTTTTATCAAATAATTTCCGAGAAATAAATTAATAACTGAGGCAAAAATTATAACAATTGCACCAATGCCTAATTGTTTAAGATCTGGACCTATAACAATAGCAACAACACTTTCGTATATGATTATCACTGCAGCTATAACAATAAGAAATCCTTCTATTCCGGCAGAAAAATATTCTACATTTCCGTGCCCGTACGGATGTGAGTCATCAGCAGGACGGGAACTTAAGATAATGCTGTACAACGCCATTGAAGTTGCTAATACATGTACTATTGATTCCACTGCGTCTGAAAATATTGCAGCAGAACCAGTTATAAAGTATGCTCCTATTTTGAAAAAGAACATTCCAAATCCAACAATAAGTGAAATAATTGCTGCTCTTTTTCTTATGGTAAGTTGAACTGAGTATGTCGAACTTTTCATTTTATATTGAATTTAATTTATTTGCTGCAGTTTCTAATATACTATCCTGTTTTGCAAAACAAACTCGAATTAATTTGCTGAAATATTTTTTTGAGTAAAATGGTGAAAGCGGAATTACTGCAACCCCGATCTCCTTTGTTAGAAATTCTGCAAACTTAAAATCATCATTGCCAGAAATTTGTGAATAATCAAGTAACTGAAAATAAGTTCCATCGCAATTGCGTAGGATAAATTTTGAATCTTTTAATAATCTTCTGAACAAATTTCTTTTATCTTCATAAAATTTATTTAAGCTGTAGATGTTAGATTCTGTCTGCATAAATTCAGCAACAGCTAATTGTATTGGGGTATTAACAGCAAATACAACAAACTGGTGAATTTTCCTGAATTCCCGCATTAAAAACTCAGGTGCACAACAATAACCAATTTTCCAACCTGTTGTATGAAACGTTTTCCCAAAAGATGAGATTATAAATGATCGTTTAGACAATTCTAAGGACGAAGAAATGCTAAAATGTTTTTGATTATCGAAAACAATGTGCTCGTACACTTCATCACTAATTATGAATAGATTTTTATCTTTTACAAGGTCTTCAAGATGAGTGATATCTTCTTCGCTTAAAATTGTTCCAGTTGGATTATGAGGTGAATTAATTACTATACATTTCGTTTTTTCTGTAATTACTTGCTCAACCAAAGACCAGGGAATAGTGAAATCATTTTCATTTAAAGATATTGGAACAGGAACCCCACCGTATAATTTTATTGCAGGAATGTATGAATCATACGCCGGTTCAAATATTATTACTTCATCACCAGGATTTATAATTGTAGAAAAGGCTGTAAATAAAGCTTGTGTAGCCCCTGCTGTAATTGAAATTTCTGTATCCGGATTGTAGAATTTACCATAGTCTCTTGTAATTTTTTTCGAGATTTCATTTCTTAGCTCAAGTGTTCCAGGCATCGGGGCATATTGATTAAATCCTTTATTCATAAAGTGATTTACCAAATCAATCAGTTCATTTGAACAATTAAAATCAGGGAAACCTTGAGATAAATTAATTGCATTGTGCTCATTTGCCATTCTGGACATAATAGCAAAAATGCTTGTGTTTATTTCTGGTAGTTTTGAATCAACACTGAATAAATTTTTCATTCAATTCTTTTGAACATTAAATGTTTCGGTTTTGGGTCTTAAGCTGTCATATAATCTTTTTAATTGTTCATATGCAAATTGATTGCCGCGTTGTGCTGCTGCACGATAATACTTAACTGCGTTTGGTAAATTTTTCTTTACTCCAATTCCATTTTCATAACAATGAGCTAAAGTAAATTGTGCCAATATAGAACCATTGATTTCAGCTTTCATCAGAATGCTTATTTCTTCATCTAGTGTTATTGCAGAATTAGATTCAAAAACTTTTGATGCAGCTAGCCTTACAGATCCTTCACCATAATTAAAATTTTCTGCTTTCTTAAAATAATCTAATCCTTTCTGCTTATCCAACATAACGTATTTTCCCACATAATAATTATATCCAAGTTCAATTAAAGAGGCTATATGATTTTGAGCTGCGGCCTTTTCCAATAGAACTATCGCATCTTTATCTGTTAAGCGATTATCGTAACCAAGACTTTTTAATCCATACCATACAAACTGGGCGGTTGGATCTGAAAATTGAACTGCATCATTTAACAGGTTATAGAAATCTTTTTGTCGTATTAACTGCCAAAGAAGAAAAGCTGCTCTTGGTGAATCGAGAATTGTTGCGCGAATATAATACTCAGCAGCAAGTAATTTATTCTTTCCTACAAAATTACCTTGTTCATACAACTTGCCTAAAATAGTCTGTGCTTCATGACTTCCGGATTCAGATAATTTTCTTAAATAATTTATTTTCGACTCAGAATAAAAAATTGATAATGAGGAATCATTTTTATTAGACAGAGAATCGGACAAAGGTATATTCAGATTATTTAGCTCAGTGATAAGAATTTTATCCGTAATTTCCTGAACAGAATCTGACTGAATATTAAAATCAATAAATACCAATCCTAATGTTGGCTGAATGTTAGGATCAGTTTCATTTATTGTATCAGAATTATTATCAGTTAAAGTAAATTTATTTTCGTCAACAGAATCTCTGAATGTTAAAGAAACTTTTGGAGCAATTTCATTTAAAGCATCCTTAGCTGGTTCATATCCTCCATCAACAGATTTTTTTATCCAGTAGTAAGCTTTATTCCAATTTCGTGGTATTACTAAATTATCGGTGTTAAAGATTCCAATAACATATTGTGCCTGGCTCATACCAGATTCAGCTGCTGAAAGAAAATTATCATAAGCCGAAAATGGATTCCATTCAGTACCCCAACCGTTTACCAGCATTATTCCATAATTGTATTGTGCGGAACTCAGTTTTTGTGATGCCGCTTTCTTAATCCAATAAACAGCAGTAATTGTGTCTGCGGCAATTCCTTCGCCGGTAAGTAATCTTAAACCAAGTTCATGCTGCGCTAAAGGATCACCACTATTGGCAATTTGAACAAGTTTAAATTGTTGCAAAAGCTGATACGATAAATCAGGTTGATAGAAGTACGGGTTATTCCTAACAGGTCTGTTTTTCTTAAATGCCAGGCTTTTTGTTGTGTCCTGAGCAGTTAAATCGGGTGAATACAAAAAAATAATTATAATCAAAAACGAAAGATAAGATACTTTTTTATTAAGCAAGAGATTCTCTATATATTAAATGTGTTATTTTAGACGAATATTTATTCTATTATTGTGTGCTAAAAATATTGATTCTTGTATTAAATATTTAATGATTTTCTTTTCTAATTAAAAGCATAATTATGATAGACAAAATAAAAATTATATCAATTCCTTTTGCAGTATTTATTACTGCACTTATAATTATCAATTATTTGGTACCTGCTTATCATCCATTTGGAGGATTGAATGTAACTCAGAGTGAAGATTCAATTCTTAAAAAATCTAAAGAATCACTGTCCAAAATCAATGTACCTTTTGATGAAGATCAGTTAAATATCGGATTTAAAACTAATTCAAACTTTACAAATTGGATTTATTCCGAAAACAAACTTTTTGATGCGAATAAAATAATTAGCAAGTCAGGTTGTGCATATTACTGGAACGTAAACCAGAAACTTGATGACCAGAGTGGAATTGTTGTTTCTTCAAATTCCAATAATGTAATCATCCCGAAATCTAATTTTAGTATTAAATTTTTAGATAATGGAAAATTGATTGAATTTGATCAAACGATAATTGACTCTGTTGTTAAAAAATCGTTATCTCCTGTGGATGCAAAAAAAGCAGCAATCGAATTTATACGATCAGTGAGAGAAGATTTAGTTGTTGAAATAGACTCGATTGAAGTAAATAGTGCAAGGCAAGCTGATTATTACTTTTACATTGAAACGGAGACCATTGATAAGCCTGGACGCGTAGACTATAATTTTAGCTGGCAAACAAAAAATCAAAATGGTTTAAACTATAGGCTAAAAGTTAACATAGTTGGTGATAAAATTTCACTTTTTCAAATTCAGCCAATTATTCCGGATCAATACAATAAATCTGAAACAGATATTTTTGAAGTATCCACAACAATAATACTAACACTTCTAATTATTATTTCCATTGCAATTGTTGGGTTTAAACGTTTTAGAGCTTACGAGGTTGGATTTAAACACGCAATAATCTTTGGTTTGTTTGTTCTTATTTCTTTTATTCTTAAAGAGTTGCTGGAGTGGATTAATATTTTTGATTTGTCTATGATATTAGGTCTGGGTTTAGGTGGAATTTTTATTGCAGGGGCATCCATAATTTTATGGGCAGTAAGCGAAACTATTTTTAGAGAGATATGGAATCCAAAATTTCTTTCACTCGATTTAATTTATCATAGAAAATTTATTCATTCTACTGTTGGTAAATCAATACTTAATGGTGTTTCATTCGGGTTTGGATTAAATGTTTTGTTTTACTTGATGTTATTCTTAATAAGTAATTATTCTACCACTACATTTACCGGCGATAATTTTACAACACAATCTCATATAACTGCAAACTTACCGTTGTTAAATATTTTATTCGGTGTTTTTAACGGGTATGCAATTCTTGCAGTTTCTTTCTTTATGTTTATTACTGCTGCAATTAAGCGATACATAAGTAATGATATAATTTTTGTGATTGTAACTGGTTTATCGTGGGCACTGCTCGTTCACTCAAATGTTAATCCATTAACTGCCGGTTTACCAATAAATTTAGTAATTGGAATATTACTAACAGTCATTCTTATAAAATATGATTTACTTTCGACTCTGATTTCTTTTTTACTTTTTAGATTCTTCATCAAAGCAACAGAATTTTCATTTTTAACAGAATCCCATTTACACAACCAGTGGTCACTTTTATTAGGTATAACTATCAGTCTTATATCATTAGGTGTTTTACTAATATTTATAAAGGATAAATTCACAGATTATGATTCAATTACACCAAAGTTTGTAGAAAACATTACAGAAAGACAAAGATTAAAAAAAGAACTTGATGTTGCCAGACATGTACAAATGAGTTTTCTGCCAAAAGAAAACCCAAAACTAAGTGGGATTGACATTTCATCAATTTGTATTCCAGCTTTTGAAGTTGGAGGTGATTATTATGATTTCATTCAACTTGATCAGAAAAAATTGGGAATTATTATAGGTGATGTTTCAGGAAAAGGAACTCAAGCTGCATTTTATATGACTTTAACGAAAGGATTTCTTAAAGCACTTGCAAAACAAACTGATTCACCTGCAGAAGTCTTAACAAAAATGAATGAACTATTTTATGAGAATGTGGAGCGAGGAAGATTTATCTCAATGATTTATGCAATAGTAGATTTGAACTCAATGAAAATAAAAATTGCCAGAGCTGGTCACAATCCGGTAATTATTCATGATGATGAAGGTAAACTTAATTTAATAAGTCCAAATGGGTTAGCTTTGGGATTAGAAAAAGGTACAATATTTAGCAAAGTCATCACTGAGCACGAAGAAAAATTAGTTAAAGGACAAACCTTTATATTTTATACAGATGGATTTACCGAAGCTGTAAATAAAAAAGGGGAAGAATACGGTCTGGAAAGGATGTATGAAGTCGCAAAATACAATAATAAACTTTTTGCAACAGGATTACAGGATAAAATGATAGCTGATATTAACAAGTTTATTGGAAAAGCACCACAACACGATGATATGACGATGGTTATATTAAAAATAAATTAATAAAGTTTGTTTTAGCCTCAAATCAGATTGGAAATCTTGAAAGGTAACTCTATATTTCTGGGCAAAAAAAAGTAAAATGTCATCACGCAAAAAAGTCAAGTTCATTTTCGTTACAGGCGGTGTAGTTTCGTCATTAGGCAAAGGAATCACAGCCTCAGCTCTCGGTTTACTTCTTAAACAACGCGGCTTCAGAGTAACAATCCAAAAATTTGATCCTTACATTAATGTAGATCCAGGAACAATGAGTCCATTTCAGCATGGTGAAGTCTATGTAACTGATGATGGAGCTGAATCTGATCTGGATTTAGGTCATTACGAAAGATTTCTTGATGTAAATATGACTCGTGCCAATAACACCACAACCGGTCAGGTTTACAATGAGGTGATAACAAAAGAACGACGAGGCGATTTTCTAGGTGCCACGGTTCAGGTTATTCCGCATATCACTGATGAAATAAAAAATCGTATGTTAAAGCTAAGTGAGCTTGGTGAGTATGATATTATAATCAGTGAGATTGGTGGAACTGTTGGTGATATAGAAAGTCTTCCGTTTATTGAGGCAATGCGTCAACTTATGCTTCAGTTTGGCAGAGCAAATACAATGAACATACACGTCACTCTTGTTCCTTATATTGCTTCAGCCGGTGAAGTTAAAACCAAACCAACACAACATAGTGTTAAAAACCTCCTTGAACTTGGAATACAACCTGATGTTTTAATATGTCGTTCTGAAAAAAAACTTAGCAGGGATTTAAGAGATAAAATCGCACTGTTTTGTAATGTTGATTCAAAAGCTGTTATTTCAAATTATGATTCTTCATCAATTTACGAAGTGCCGCTCGTGCTGCATAAAGAAAAATTTGATCTTACCGTTTTAGAAAGATTACATCTTCCTGATAGAAAAATCAATATTGAGAATTGGGAACAATTTGTTGCAAGTGTAAAAAATCCGGTTGAAAAAGTTGAGATTGCTCTTTGCGGAAAATATACCGAGCATATGGATGCTTATAAAAGTATAATGGAATCATTTGTACATGCAGGTGCTGAAAATAATTGTAAGGTTGTTGTTCGTCCAATTAAAGCTGAAGCTCTGGAATCAGAATCTGCGGAAAAGTTATTTGATGGAGTTAGTGGAATTTTAGTACCTGGCGGTTTTGGTGAAAGAGGAATTGAAGGCAAAATTAAAGCAGTCCAGTAT
>JBATOT010000054.1:0-16562 GCA_049291095.1 Ignavibacteriaceae bacterium
TGTAATATTATGATCAAAGTTTGCATCTTCCCAATTTATTGTGTTATGGCAAACCGTGCAATCTGTTGGATAATTTTCTGCTGCGTGATTTGGATCTGTCGTTGATTGATAATCCGATTGATGACAAGCATAACATTCTGATGGTGTGCCAGTATAACCACTTGTATGGCAGCTTGCACAATCAACCTGGATATGGCTCCCTGTTAGAGGAAATTGAGTAATATTATGGTTGAATTGAGCTGGAGACCAACTATTTATCGAATGACACACTTCACATGTGGTTGGAATTCCTGCAGTAATATGATTTGGATTTGTTGTAGTTTGATAATTTTGTTGATGACACGAATAACATTCATTTGAAAGTCCGGAGAAAGTATCTTGTTGATGACAAGAAAAACAACTTGGTAAAGAGTGTCCGCCTGTAAGTGGAAAGAAACTATGATTAACATTTGAAGTATTCCAGGTTAGCGAATTAACACTATGGCATTCTTCGCAATCCGTAGAAAACTTTGCAGCAATATGATCCGGAGATCGAGCTGAACTATAATCCTGAACATGACAAGTGTAACAATCAGCATTTTCCACATCAAATCTTAATTCTGAGTAACCAGAATGACATTGTGCACAATCTGAAAGTTTATGTGCCCCAACTAATGGAAATCTGCTAGACTGATGTACACCAATAATATCTTTTATAATCCAGGTCGTTGGAGTATGACAATTGGCACATTCAAATCCCACAGAACCTTTATGAATATCAGTGTGACATGAAATGCAATCAGTTTTTGCTGCAGAAAATACTAACGAAGTATGACATGATTTACAATCAACATTTTGATGCTGACCTTCTAAACTAAATTTAGTTTGGGTGTGATCAAAAGTAACTTTTGATAAATTAACTTTCCAATTTTCTGAAACATGGCAAAGCGAACAATCCTGATCGAAATCATCTCCATGAGGTGATTGAGCAAATAGATTGATACTAAGTAGTACAAAAATTATTTTGAATGACAATCTGAACATTTAAAATCTTTTATTTTATAAAGTACAAATGGAGTAACATTTTCTGTAATTGTTTTATGACACTTTGAACACTCTAATTTTTTATGCGCACCATCGCTTTTAAACTTAGCCGTTGAGTGATCAAATTTTTCTGCTTTCCAATTAGAAAAACTATGACATCGTGAGCAATCTGTAATCTTTTTTTCCCTGAACTGACCAAAGTGAATATCTTTATGACATTGTTCGCAGTCTGAATTCAAAGATACGAATTTAAAAACTTTTTCTCCGTTTACTTCAGGATAATGACAGTTGCTACACTTAACTGATTGATGTTTCCCTAATAGAGCAAATTCCGTGCGCTCGTGATCGAATGAAATAGTTTTCCAATTTAAGGTTTGGTGACATGTCTCGCACTTATTTTCAGGTAAATATTTCTCAGTGATTTCATTTTTGTGAACATTCTCATGACAATCCTGACACTTAGTTCCGATGTTTCTAAACTTCCATTGTTCATCTTTATAATGACATTGTTTACACGCTACTGCAAAATGACTTCCATCAATTTTAAAATCTGTTTTGTTATGATCATCAATTGAGAAAAATGCAGGTGAAAAAGCAGTTTCTGTATGACACGTCTTACAATCTTTAACTAATCCATTAAAAGTAAAATCACCTTTGTGGTAATCTGAATGGCAATCTGTACAATTAGCAAATAGTGGTTTGTCCTTATAAGCACCTTTATGGCAATCATTACATTTTACTTTTTGATGTTTGCCGATTAAAGGAAATTTTGTTTTGTTATGATCAAAATTCTTTTGATTAATTACATTGAATCCAACTGTCGAATGGCATGATTTACAATCTGCTCCAAATGCACCTTTGTGAACGTCAGAATGACATGAAGAACAATTTCCAAAACTTAATCCTTTAAGTTTTTCAAATTCTTTTCCGTTCCTTATTTCTTTTGGATGACACTTTGCACATTCAACTTTTTCGTGTGCACCGGTTAACTTAAAAGCGGCTTTATTGTGATCAAAACTTGAGGCTGGTTTAAATTTCTCAGTTGAATGACAACTGCTGCACTCTTTGCCTAAAGTACCTTGATGAAAATCTTCGTGACAGGAAGCGCATTCTGGATACAAACCAAGATGAGTTTTGCTTTTCTTTTTATACTTGCTATCAGCGATATATTTAGCCTGATGACAATCTTTACATTCTATTTTTGCATGTGCACCAGTAAGCTTAAATCCTGTTTTACCATGATCAAAATTATCTTCACTGAAATTAATTATTCTAAAGTTTCTTCCATGATGATCATTATGGCACGATGCACATTGTCTTTTCTTAACTTCGGAATAAGAGTGATAACCTCTGTTAGCATTTATTAATGTTTTTATTTCCTTATGACAGTCCAGACATTTAGAGTTTAACACTTTATCACCGATTTCGTGACACTTAGTGCAATTACTAATTCCTTCTAAATCTGCATGAACTTTTGTTAGATCTCCTGGTGAGATTTGTGCAAACAACTTGTATGAAAAAAATAATATGATTAAAAAATATTTCAAATATTATTAATGCTTTAAGATTGCATCCCCAAACTTTTTAGTAATCTTAATTCCAATTCCCTCGAGAAAACTTGTGGGCAAAATTCCACCGGCAAAAATGTATGTTAAATCATTTTTCATTTTTATCTCTTCTGAAGTTTCATTGTGCGATAAAATAACACTGTCAGATAAAATCTCTTTAACATTCGAGTTGAAAATCGTCTTTATTCTTTTTTTATTGATGTAATCATTAATTCGTTCAAGATTTTTGGGTTTAAGTCTTGAAAAAGATTCACTTCTATAGGAAAGTGTAACTTTATTTCGTTCATCCGCTAATAACATTGCTGATTCAACTGCGGAATCTCCACCACCAACAACTAAAATATTTTTTTCGTGAATAACTTCAGGTTCGATCAATCTATAAAACACATTTTCTCGGTTTTCACCAGGAACATCAAGTTTTCTGGGTGAACCTCGTCTTCCGATTGCAAGAATAATACCTTTACTTGTGTAATGATCATGATTTGTTTTGACTATAAACAAGTTATCCTGCTTAATTATCTCAGTAACCTTTTCCTGTTCATTTATAGCTATATTATTTTTTGCCAGTACATTCTTCCAAAGATCTAGTAGCTCAGATTTACTTGTCTCAACCAATTTAACTTTACCCCAAAGTGGTAAATCCATTGGAGCAGTCATCACAACTTTTGCCCTTGGAAAATTAAATACAGTTCCGCCGAGTGAGTCTTGTTCAAGTGTAATAAACTTTAAATTGTTCTTTGCAGCAGTTAATGAGGCAGAGATTCCGGCAGGCCCGGCACCCACAATTACTAAATCATATTTTGAATTAACTTTGGATGACGATTTTTTTAGAAAGTATTCAACAGCTTGTTTACCTTGCTCAACTGCATTTTTAATTAAGCCCATTCCACCAAGCTCACCAGCTATAAAAATTCCTGGAATGTTAGTTTCAAACTCCTGAGAAATATGAGGTAATTCAACTCCCCGTTTTTCAGTTCCTATACAAAGCATGATTGCTTCAACGGGACATGCATGAAAACAAGCACCGTGGCCAACACAACGTGAAGCATTTATAGTTTGAGCTTTACCGTTGTGGATTCCAAGAATATCGTGTTCGGGACAGGCATTTATACAAGCACCACTTCCAATACAAATATCCGGATTTATTACAGGATGTAAGGTTACGGGTTCATTAAAACCGTACTTTTTTGCCTTTTCCAATTTTGAGAGAGTTGAGACTGATGTCATTTTCTTGCTCAAAATGTAGAAGTAAAAAATTCCGCCTAGCAACAATATTACCAGTACGTATGCTACAATATTTTCTAAAAGCTGCTCCAAATGTATTTTTCTTAAAATTTAATGATTGTCAATTAGCAATTATTCAATAATTGTTCCAAATAACAAGTCCAAAATTATAGTTTAGTAAGTGAAGATTTTGCTAATTCAGTGGTTTTATCATTTGGATATCGTTCAATCAACTCATTCCAATGAGCTCTTGCTTTATCTTTATTGCCCTTTGTCGCTTCAATAGCACCAAGGTTGTACAAAACCATCGGATCATTTGGAAATAATTTTGACATCTGCTTTGTTATCTCTTCAGCTTTTGTAAGATTTTTTTGATTGTAGTAAATGAAGGTTACTGCAAAATAAATATCTTTTCTACTTTTATCTTTATTTAAAAGTTTTTGATAATAAACCAGTGCTTCATCCGGTCGGTGCGCTGCTGCAAGAAAATCTGCATACTCTCTAATCTTTAATGTATCATCTGGATTAGCATCAACATCTTTTTTCATCACATCAAGTTTATGTTTAACTTCTTCAGAAACATTTGCACCAGTCGGATTATCCATCATCCCTTTATTTAAATTTTTATGTACATTATCCATCGGCATTTCTTTATTAGAAATATCTCCAACCACTTTTTCATCATTTGTAGTTTGTGATACGACTATTAGAGTAATTATTGCAATTGCTGCAACTATTCCGTACAAATAAATCGGTTTTAATTTCATTTTTTATCTCCTAAAAAATCCATTTATAGCCAAAAGTTAAAGTAACCACAACATGAACTATCATAATCACGAACATTGTAATTGCAAATGGTAAATGCGCAATGTGCCAATATTTAAAAAGATTTTGCATTGTATGCAGCATCCCTAATCTGCGTGCTAAAATAATTTCTGCCTGTGCTTTATTTTTAATCTCTTTTCTTCGGACATTTGAAAAATTTGCTATAGAAATATTTTTATTCAACCTGTACATAAATGATCTTATATTAAAAAAATCTTTTATATATAATACAAAAAAATTTAATCCACTTAATCCTTTGTACCTGTCAGGGGAAGCAAGTCTGTCCAGTTCATTAAGCAATCTCACATCAAATATCATTTCAATCTTTAATTTGTCTGCAAGATCTTCACGCATTGAAATTAGATCTTTAATATCTATTTCTTTTCCTTGTATCGTTCTTGGAATCTGTATATAAATAAATCTGCCAACAATACCGCTTAAAACAACAAGCACCATACTCCAAAAACTTACAGAAACGATTCCGCCAAATTTAAAAGCAGTATGATATAAAACTAATATTGGTCCAACAGTACATAAAAATATATGCAACTCAAGCCAGTGTTTTAAATATCCAAGACTAAAAAGTTTTCTTGTACGTTTTCTAATCATATAAACTGAAACACCGACAATCATCATTAATGTACCAATGATTCCAAAACCATGTCCCCACAATCCGCTTGGTTTTAATGCTGTATGTGAGGTACTGAAAAATCTTTCTTCAACCGGAAGTGAATAGTATTGAAATCCATTTATTCCTAATAAGATCAGTACAAGTAGACCAACAACAAAAAAGCTGATAACATAAATTGAGTGTAATGTTTTATTCATCTTAAAAACTAAAAGTGATTTAAATTATTGAAAAGTGACAAAATGGGTCTCTGTTGAGACCCGATTAAACTATTCTTCTGCAAGCTGAACAAGTGTGTTATATTTGGTGGATTTTTCTACCGACATTGAATTGATTTTATCGATAAGTATATTAATTCTTTCATCATTCAAATCATCAAATGCTTCATAAGCCTCCATTGAAGAAAAGGTATAGAGTTCCTGGAAAGCAGGATTTTTTCCTTTTACTTCATAAATATTGTAGGATTCTAATCCTTCAGCTTTTAGAAGATTTTTAAGTTCTTTGATAACTTTAAAATATTCATCTTTTTTTTCTGGTAAGATTTCGTATTGAATTGTGAAAAGGACTTTTGACATTTTTTCTCCGATTATTATATAAAGAATTTCTCATCTATCGAACCTTCAAAAACAATTTTTGCCGGTCCTGTTAAATTTAGATTTTTAATTTCATGATTTTCCACTTCAAAATTTACAATTAATTTATCTCCACCACGAGTCAATAATGTAACTGGAGGATTTAAATTTTCTGTTAAGAATCCAACAACTGCTGCTGCAACGGATCCGGTTCCACAAGCTAAAGTTTCGTTTTCAACACCGCGTTCGTAAGTTCTAATTTCAATAACATCATTTGTAATATTGATAAAATTAACATTAGTTCCACCAGGACTAAACTCACTAGCAAACCTAATTTTTTTTCCAATATCATAAACAGGTAAATCTGATATCGTTTGATATACTTTTTGCTTATCAATATTGCTTTTTAATAAATCCTTAATTTTGATTACAACGTGCGGCGAACCAGTATCCACACAGCTGTAGATAATATTTTCATTATGTATATCCAATTTAAGATTTAATTGAATATTATTTGGCAAATTGAGATTAAATCTTATAAGCTCATCAGAAATAACTTCTCCAAAATACTTATCTTCATTCGAAATGAATTTTGCTAATCCATTTTTCAATCGGGAGGATTTTTCTGCAAACCAGATTGAACATCTTGCACCATTTGCACACAAACTTCCAGTTGATCCATCAGCATTGTAATAACTCATCTTATAACTGAAGGTTTGGATATCCTCGATAGTAATTAACCCGTCGCCACCTATGCCAAATCTTCTATCACAAAGTTTACGAATCTTGCTGCTATCAAGATTTAATTCTTTGTTTCGGTTTTTATCAATAAAAATAAAATCATTGCCCGCCCCGTGCATTTTTGTAAAATAAATCTTTTGCATTTGATTGCAAATTTACTTTAATGCACTAAGCTTTTCAATAAAAATAATTGTTAATTCTAAGTTATTAAAAATTTTATTGCTGGATTTTGGTGAGCAAATCCTGCAGGTATATTATACACTGCAGGGTTTTAAAATAGAGATTGTAGAGATTTATGCTTTAAGGAATTTGTTTAACCATTAACGCAACTTGCTGTGCAACAACAGAATTGTATTCAAAGGCAAGTTTTCTGTGATTAACTAAATCCACAATTGTACCAATGAAACATAAACCAGCAGTAAAGAAATATAAAATACCCAACCCAATATGATTAATCATAAACCTGTGGATACCTGCAAAACCAAGAAATCCAACTAAGGCTAATATTAAAATAGTTGTTGGATCTTTTCTTCTTGCACTGTAAGCCATAGCAAATTGCTGAGCTTGTGTATCAGACATATCATTAATTAGACTCTGAACATAAGCCATTTCTTCCCCTTCTAAACTGGGCAACAACTGAAAAATATTAGGCATAGATACTCCTTGATTTTGTTAATGATTTATTTCGGCTCAAATTAAATTTGATGATTGAGTAAACTCTAAATAAAATAATTACTACAGCAGGTATTCCAAGAATATGTGAATAAAAAGATTCAATAAAATATCCATTTAATAAAAGTGAGACTGCATTACCAAGTCCACACCCAGGACAATGCTCAAATCCAGCATTTGATAATGGACAAATTGTAAAATGTTGGTTAAATGGATTGTTAAAGAAAGCTAAGTAAAGCAACGATGATATCCAGATTAAACCTTCAAGTCCAATCAATTTTACAGATCGAAAAATTTTGTAAACAGGAACTTTCTCTCGTTCTGATTTTTTTGATTTGAATAAATTTATCATAGTTTCTTTATTATCTCAACCAAAACTTACTTAATATTAAATGTCTGGTCAATTGCCTGAGGATGAGTGGTATGTTTTTATCGGTGAACGAAGAAGAGAAACATATTAAAATAAGTATCTAATCTTATTGATCAATGTTTTTGTATTTATAAAACCAAGCTTTGTGGAGGTGGCGGGAGTCGAACCCGCGTCCGAAATTATGATCCAAAGAACATCTACATACATAGTCTGTTTCATTTTTGACTTTAAGCTGCCAAACAGACAAAGATCACTTAAAGCCTACTTGCTGTTATTTCGCCTTTCCTGCGCAAGAGACAGAATCAGCTATTGTATCTAAACGTCGTTCAATCCCAGCCCGATACAAGAGGATAAGTTGAACGGCTGTTAACTATTAATTAAGCAGCAAGGGCGTAATTAGATTCGCCATTTATTGTTTTTTCCCAATTCATTTACGTGTATTCGGGGAACACGGTATGCAGTTCTAAGTCTCGTTAATCCCGTCGAAACCAAAATTCACCCCCGATAATTAGTAGGCAATAAGCAGTATGCGAATTGCAAACCAAATTAGGGAATCCATTTTGTGTCTGGAATATTTGAGTACTTATTCTCAAAACGTGAAAGAACAAAAAACAGATCAGATAATCTGTTTAAAAAAATAACAATATTATTGCCAATTTCTTCGGTATTTTTTAATGCTACAATTTCTCTTTCGGCTCTTCTTGCAATTGTTCTGCATATGTGTAAAAGAGATGCTCCTTTAGATCCACCCGGTAAAATGAAATTTTTAAGTTCGTCAAGTTGTGAGTCAAATCTATCAATGTCTTTTTCAGTTTCTTCAACAAATAAATCTGGAGTGCGAACAATATTTAACTTTTTATTTTTGTTAGTTTCAGGCGTCGCAAGGTCAGAACCAACAACAAAAAGTTTATTCTGTAAACCAATAAGAATATTATTTATTTCGTTGTTCTTTATTTCAGTAATCGCTAAACCTATAAAGGAATTTAATTCGTCAATAGTACCATAAGCATCAAGCCTTGTAGAATGTTTTGATACACGTTCACCGCCAAATAAACCTGTTTCACCTTTATCACCTGTCTTAGTATATATCTTCATTTAATTTACTATCTCTTAAACGGAAGTTCATTTACCATAACTTCCATAATCTTACTTTCATTTTTAGCCAAAATTTTTGTTGAAGGAGTGGCTAAAGATTTTTTCAAATATCCCAAAGCAATATTTTTTTTAAGTCTTGGTGAATATACAATTGATGTTATTGTACCAACTTCATTTCTCTGATCATCTAGTAAAGAAAACTTTTCATTCTTATCAATCGACTCAGGAAAACACAGACCAACTAAATGTTTTTGTACTTTATCATAAGTATCAAGTCTTGCAATTACTTCCTGCCCTATATAACATCCTTTTTTAAAATCTACCAACCCAATTAAATTGGCTTCATGAGGATTATATAAATCATTCAACTCATTTGGGTCTGTAGGAATTCCATTCTCAACTTTATAAGTCGCTAAAGCTTCTTCTCCAATAAGATTAAAATCAAAAGGACCTTTATTCTGCACCATATTGCTTAACAATTTTTTCGAATTTTCCTGTTCTGCAAATATCCAATACTTAAATGAACCATTTTCCTCCTTAATCTTAGCAAGAAAAAACAACACACCATCAGCACTAACAACTTTAAATGAATTTTCTGTAACGGATGTGATCGAGTCGCCAACAAATAAAGATAAAAACGATTCTGATTGCGGACCAATAATTTCAAATAAATTAAATCGATGGCTAGCGTCACTCACTTTCACATCGTCACCAATTATATATTTATTTATCCAACTCATAACTTTTTGTTTGCTATGGATACTAGTTACTAAAAGTAAATAACTTTCAAAGTTCAGTATTGTTGCAACTCCAATAATTCTGCCTTTTTCAGAAGTAAAAATTGTTTTTTTTACCTCTTCTTTGGCAAGATTTCTCATCGAGTTAGTAGAAATACGATGCAGAAAATCAAGCGAATCGTTTCCTTTTAATTCTACAATAGCATAAGAATTCATGTATTTTAATGCAACACCGTTATTAATACTATAAACTTCATCCTCAATTGAGTTATAGTTTTTAATTAGTGTCAAGTCATTTACTGTTTCAGTTTTAGCCCCTAACGATAAAAAGAATGATATCATATCTGAATTAGAATTATTCATTTCGAACATTAAGACTCCATTGTGTAGCTGTTGTTTTTTCGGATAAAGAAAGTGGAAAAATTCCGTGGGCTAAGATAAGAAAAAAATTAATAACGGCGAGTTTGTTTTTGATTTCTTGTGCTAATGTATATTGTATCTTTTATACTCCAGAAGAACCCAACTGAATCTTTAGAGTAAATTTTATCAGATAAATTATAAAAAATATGCTCATAGTAATCAGGAAAATTATCGCTGTTAACATTTGCTAAAGTTCGTTTAAAATTTGTTCCTGAATAAGTCATTAATAGATGAGGAAACTCTCTAAAATTATCAGACAAAAAGTAATTATAGTTTATATTACCAATCCCCTGAGCATAGTGAAAATTATTTTCAACATAATAATGGTTATTGTAGACCCATTTTTTAATTGAAATACTATTAAAGCCGCCATGTGATGGAATTGGAGCCTCCCACTGTCTAATTAACTTATCTCCATTACATTCAAATAAGACCAAATACAGAAATGGAGTGCCTAGTTTCGTGCTGTCAAGATCTATAAAACTCTGGTCATAACCAATAACATTACTTGGTTCAATCAATCTTTCACCGGCCCTGGAAGTTGCAATAACTACAAAAACAAATTTAGTGCTGCTTTTATCTTTTAGATAAATAAGTGCTGGTTTTGGGATATTGTAAGTTGTAGTGCGATCAAAATTTAAGACGTAGGTTCCTGAAGGATAATTATTAAAAACATGCTCTATAACAGCAATGGTATCACACGGGGCTCTTTCTTTTGCTTGTTTCTTCATCACTTCAAGATTATACCGCTGAATATCCGCATCTTTGTTTTGATTGTATGCAGCCTGCTCTTTATGATTAACCAGCTGATTTGCTTCGCTACTTTTCTTATGCTCACAACTTAAAAGTAATAACAAAATCAGAATGATTATAGGATATATTAACGATGAAAATTTAATGTGCTTTAACATAGATGTTGTAATCTTTCAAGATTTATGCCTTAGCAGAAAACAAAATAGCCTCAGAATTTTGCAAAAATCAAACTCTGAGGCCATTTAAATTAGAATAAAATTAGACTAATCTTATAATAAAACAACTATTTAGCATACTCATCCAAAAAATAAGCCGAACTTTTAATTCCCAATTGAAAGTGATTTAAATTAAAATGTTCATTAGGTGAATGAAGATTTTCAGTGTTCAATCCTAATCCCATTAAAACAGGTGAGGCTTTTAGTCTATTAGCAAACTCTACAACAATGGGTATTGATCCACCTTCTCTCATATAAACTGTTTTCTTTCCGAATGCTAATTGCATTGCTTTTGCGCCGGCAATAACCGCTTTATCATCTAATGGGGTAATTACTGGATAACCTCCGTGTAAACCAGTTACTTTTACACTCACTTCTTTGGGAGCAATTTTCTTTATGTATTTCTCAAAAAGTTTTTCAATTTTTTTTGGATCTTGGTGGGGTACTAGTCTCATGCTAATTTTAGCTGAAGCTTTTGACGGAATAACTGTTTTAGCACCTTGGCCTGTAAATCCACCCCAAATACCATTACAATCTAAAGTTGGTCTAGCCCAAATCCTTTCAAGAGTTGTATATCCTTTTTCACCAGTAAGATATTTTAACCCGATAGCTTTGCCCCATTCTTTTTCAGAAAACTTTAGTGCCTTAAAATTTTCTCTTTCTTTCTTAGATAATTTTAAAACATCATCATAAAATCCTGTAATTTTAATTTTACCATCTTTATCAATCAACTGATTTATCATCTTTGTTAAAACATTAATTGGATTTGGAACACCGCCGCCAAAGGTTCCAGAATGTAGATCTCTTGAAGGTCCGGTTAGTTCAACTTCCATATAACACAATCCACGTAATCCATAAGTAATTGTAGGAACGCCCGGCGCAAATAAAGCAGTATCAGAAATAAGTACGGAATCACATTTTAATAATTCAGCATTATTTTTTAAGAAGATAGAAAGATTTGTACTTCCAATTTCTTCTTCACCTTCAATTAAAAATTTAACATTTAACGGTAAGCTTCCGTGAGTTTTAAAATATGCTTCAACACTTTTTATGTGCATAAACATTTGGCCTTTATCATCCGTTGCACCTCTGGCAAATATATTATCTCCAACAATGGTAGGTTCAAATGGTTGCGATGTCCAAAGTTCAATCGGATCAACAGGCTGCACATCATAATGACCGTATACCAACACAGTAGGTTTACCCGGCGCACCCATCCACTCACCATAAACCAATGGGTGTCCTTCAGTTTGAAATATTTGTATTTTATTTAACCCGGCTTCTCTCAATTTATCAGCAACAAAATTTGCAGCTGTTTGCATATCTGTTTTATTTTCTGCTAATGTACTGATACTCGGAATTTTTAAAAATTCTTTAAGTTCTTCAACGTACCTTCCCCTGTTATTTTCGATATAATCTATCACTTCTTTCAATTATTTTTCTCCTTCAGGATAATTTATTTTATATTTAAAAATTGTTGGTATGTATGATTTAAAATTATTAATAGTTTCATTATCCAATTTTTCTAAAACCTGGTGCGGTGGTACAAACATTTCTCGCCAAGGATCATCCACTGTATAAATATTATTTTCATCATCAAAGGTAATACTTTCTATTGATGGTAAATAATTGAGATTTTTATAACCTGGAATTTGTAATGAGCAATCATATTCAGAGTAATTCTGAATGTTTAAATAATCATCAAACATTATGTGAAATATTTTTCTTCTATTGCGATCAACACCCCACAAAGAAAGATCTGAATCACTAAATAATCCGCAAATTGTAGTGATACCAAAAATCTTTGTATTTATTTCTTTAACAATGTTAAAATCGGATTTACTTGCAATAAATATAACAGTGCTATCAACAAATTGAAAATTTTGGAAAAGATTTTCTAATCCCAGGTAAAAATATTTTTGATCAATAGCCAGCCCTTCATAAGCTATATTGCTTTCCAGATATTTAAGAAATAATGAATCAGGATCAAATAGTATCTTTTGTACAGTTATTATTTCTCTGGAAAGTATGTTATCATCTTTAAAGTTGAGTTTATATATTCCGGCTAAAATTTTTGAATTCTCACCATTTCCTTCAATGGAAAGATAAACACTACCATCGCTTTTATCATAAACAATTTCCTCAAAATCTAGTTTTGGAAACTCATTAAAGTAAGGGGCAAAATTTACTCGTTCTATTTTGTCAACAGAATTCTCGCTAAGAGTAATCAGATGGATTGAACCTATATCATCAACAAGAAGAAAATGCTTCCCAAGACTATCACCTTGGATGAAAGCAATTCCCGAAGTTTGATCAGTTCTACTGCTATCAGTTTTTAACCAGAGCGGATATCGATCATCCTCAACTAAACTGATGCCTTTATAATGAGAACAAGACACGCTTAAAAGGATTAAAATTGTAATAAAGAGTAATTGGTTTTTCATAAAAATTATTTTTTGATTGTTAAATATAATTATAAACTCCAATAAGCTATCCTAAAAATGAGTTTCTTGTTAAACTTTTATGCCTTAAGTATCTTTGATCAATGATTTTATTCCGCTACATATTAAAGGCCCATTTTATTCCATTTGTGTTTTCACTATTCACTCTCATCTGCATTTTCCTTTTACAATTTTTAATGAAGTTTGCCGATAGATTAGTTGGTAAAGGATTAGATACCTGGGTTATTATAAAATTAATTGTTTACAATCTTTCGTGGATGGTAGTTCTAGTTGTTCCTATGGCATCGTTAGTTTCAACGTTAATGGCTTTCGGAAATCTAAGCCAAAACAATGAAGTTACAATTATGAAGTCATCAGGTATTAGTTTATACAAAATGATGATTCCACCAATTTTAGCCAGCATTTTAGTTGCAATTTTATTATATCAGTTTAATAATGATGTGCTGCCAGATGCTAATCATCAAGCTAAGATATTAATGAGTGACATTTCAAGAACGAAACCAACACTATCACTTGAACCTGGATTTTTTTCTCAAGAAGTGGATAACTATGCAATTTTAGTTCGGAGTATTGATCAAACATCAAATTGGCTTTATCAGGTTACGATCTATGATTATTCAAATGGCGCAAAGATTAATGTTGTTACAGCAGACAGCGGTAAAATATTTTTCTCTAAAGATCAATCAAAATTGATAATGGATTTATACAATGGGGAAATTCATGAATCAGATATTCAAAACACAACAATGTATAGAAAGCTGGAGTTTGAAAAACATATCATCACAATGAATGGCGATCAGTTTTCATTTCAACAATCCGGACCTACATCCAGAGGTGAGCGTGAACTAAGTGTTGAAGATATGTTAGTAATTACAGATAGTTTAAAAATTATTGTTAAAAACAACAAAGAATTATTTAACAAGGAATCGAATAAGCTATTATTTATAGATAGTTCTGATATGAAAAATGCTGCCGAATTAAAACTTGGTAAAAATCCGGAGTTGATTTATTTAAGAGCGATTGAAAAAGTTAGAAATACAAAAAATATCATTGTATCAAATTTAAATAGGATGGAGTGGAATAAAAGAGAATTAGAAAAATATGAAGTAGAGATTTATAAAAAGTTTGCTCTTCCTGCTGCCTGTATAATTTTTGTCTTAATTGGTGCGCCACTTGGCGTGATGGTACGTAAGGGCGGATTTGGTGTAGCAGCAGGTATTAGTTTGTTTTTCTTTCTTATTTATTGGGCATTTTTAATTGGCGGTGAAAAACTTTCTGAAAGGGGCTTTTTCTCTCCTTTTATTGGAATGTGGGCAGCAAATTTTGTTTTAGGGATTGTTGGATTAATCTTAACTATCAAAACAAATAAAGAAGCTAAAACACTTACATTTAATTTCTTTAAAAAACTAATTCCTAAAAGATTCGGACAAAAAGAAATAGCAATTGAAAATGAAAATAATTGATAAATATTTAACAAAACAGTTTTTACAAACTATTTTGTTTGGCTTACTTGGATTTACAATTATTTTTATTGTAATAGACGCAATGGAAAATCTTGATGATTTTATTGATCAAAATGTACCTGCTGTAAAAATTTTACATTATTATATAGTGTTCTCACCAGAAATAATAAGATTAATGACACCAGTAGCTGTTTTATTTGCAGCACTATTTACAGCTGGCAAGGCTGCTAGTTCGAGCGAGTTAACAGCAATAAAAGCAAGCGGTGTAAGCTTGTTTAGATTTATGCTCCCTTTTCTCATCACAACTTTTATTGTTAGTCTGTTTTCAATTTACTTTAGTGGTTTTGTTGTGCCGATGGCTAATAAAACAAAACTTAATATTGAACAGGAATACTTAAAAAAGAATTTAAGTTTTTCTGGAAGTAATATTTTTTTTCAGGATTCAAAACAAAGAATTGTAAGTATATCTTTTTTTGATAATAATTCTAACAGAGCAAACAGAGTTAGTATTCAGGATTTTAATTCTTCTGATTTAAAGCAAATGAAATCCAGAATTGATGCAGTAAGTCTTTCGTTTGATTCACTTAAAAACATCTGGATTGCCAGCAACGGAATTAAAAGAGATTTTTTTGACCAACGCCAAAAAGCAGAATACTTTTCAACTTTAGAATTAAGTGATTTACATTTTTCTCCTGCTGATTTACTCCAAAAACAAACTCGTCCATCTGAAATGAATTTAACCGAACTTAAAGAACTTGTTATTTCACAACAGCGAGCAGGTAATGATCCTACATCAACATTAATTGAGTATCATTCAAGAATTGCATTTGCGATGACAAGTGTTATTGTAGTTTTGTTTGGTTTGCCAATTTCTGCAAACAAAAGAAAAGGTGGTGTCGCATCACAAGTTGGATTAAATATACTTGTGACTTTTCTTTATTTAGTCTTTATGAAAGTCAGTCAGGCTTTTGGTAAAAACGGATCATTAAACCCAATATTAACATCGTGGTTTGCAAATTTTGTTTTTATGCTAGCTGCTGCAATAAATTTGTGGCGCGCACGACAATAAAGTATTTTATTTCTAACAAAATCTTCTTTCTTTAATTAATTTTCCATCTTGAACTAAATGCTGCTGAAAGCATATCTGAAGATTTTGGAAAAAATAAATTTTGCATTGCATTTGTGGCTAAGTGAATTTCAAGAAAACCAAAATCGAATCCCATACCGTAAGACCAATTTAAATTTTCAGTGCCGCCCAATTCTAATCCAGTACGAATACTTGGAAACGATTGCCAGGGTTTCCATTCTGCTCCAAAAGAAACTCTTGGATTAGTAGAGTTACCAGGCATATTATTAAAGCCTTGATTGTAATCAAAAGCAAGCATCAATCTACCGGGAAACCCTTCTTCATTATCCTTTGAAACCAGAAAGGCTGTTCCAAATCGAAATGCAGTAGCAAGCTTTGTAACAAACAAATTAATTGGTTCACCTGATCCAAAAATTTTGTTGAACACTGAATCTCTTTGAGCTTCATTAGAAATATCAGTCACAGTTATATCTCCCTCAGAAATAAATCTTGTTGTGTTCTTGTTCCAGGTTATTTGTCCAATATCAGTTATCGCCGCTGCTACTCTCCATCGATCATCAATTTGAGCTGAGAATCCAAAATCAAAACCAAATCCTTTACCAGCTGGAGAAGGAAAAATGCCAATGTTACTTTCACGTTCAACGTCTTCAAAATCATAAACTACACCAAAATCTTCAGATAAAGCAGAATAAGCTAAAAGATTAGCC
>JBATOT010000055.1:0-6387 GCA_049291095.1 Ignavibacteriaceae bacterium
TTTGATTCTGATAAAATTGGAATTATTACAATAGCTGCTGATTATCATTACTTTTTAGTTGAGCAGGTTTTAGAGTTAGTAGATTTATTTATTATGTCAGACAGCAAAATTGAAGTTGTGAAAATAACCTATCCAAATGTAATTGATAAAAATAATTCACATCGAATAATCAGTGCTTTTACTTTTTCTTCGGATAAAGAAGAAGTTAAAAAGATAATTAATTCTTACCCAATAAAGTAAATGTACTGGATTATTTTATTTATAGCTGGATTATTTGAAGTTGCCTGGGCTATTGGTTTAAAGTATACTGAAGGCTTTTCAAAGTTATGGCCTTCAGTTTTTACAATTGTTTGTATGATAATTTCTATGGGATTGCTGGCATATGCAGTTAAGCATCTTCCGATTGGAATAGCTTATGCGATATGGACAGGCATTGGTGCAGTTGGGACCGCAATATTTGGCATAATATTGTTTAATGAATCGAGAGAATTGGTAAGAGTATTTTTTATTCTGCTTATTGTAATTGGAATTGTTGGCTTAAAGTTATTTTCAACTCAAACAAATTAATTATTATTAAAATATTCTTCGATCAAAGATTATTAAATAGAATTTTATTAAGTTATAGTCAGTTAAAAACTTTCAGTTAGATTATTGAATAGAGGAGCCAGCTCTGATGTATCGGCTGAACCAATTTATTAATTCTATTCTCTTTGTCCTTTTATTTGTCTTACAAATAAATTCAAATCTTTATGCTCAACAATTAAATAGTAAATACACAATTGTAATTCATGGTGGCGCCGGATATTTCCCAAAAGATTCTTCTGAAGAACTTAAGCAACTATATATTTCTTCTTTAACTGAAGCTTTATATATCGGAAAAAATATTCTTGCAAATGGTGGAACAAGTCTGGATGCTGTTGAGAAAGTAATTAATTATTTAGAAAATAATATCCTTTTTAATTCCGGCAGAGGCGCAGTTTTTACATCAGAAGGTAAACACGAACTTGATGCATCTATTATGCAAGGTCATGATCTTTCATCCGGTGCAGTTGCAGGCGTTACAATAATTAAAAATCCAATTTCTCTTGCACGATTAGTTATGGAAAAAACTGAGTATGTATTATTTGCAGGAAAAGGAGCAGATGATTTGGGAATTCAGTTTGGAGTTGATATTGTGCCCAATACATATTTTCACGATTCAACAAATTATGTAAAATGGCTTAAATCAAATTTGCCAAAACAACAAGGTGAAACTGTTGGCTGCGTTGCACTTGATCAATTTGGAAATATTACTACTGGAACTTCCACCGGTGGAAGACAAAATAAAATGCCAGGCAGAGTTGGCGATTCGCCTTTAATAAATGCCGGTACTTATGCTAATAATCAAACTTGTGGAGTTTCTGCAACAGGCTGGGGTGAATTGTTCATTAAAAACACAGTTGCATTTAATATTTCAGCTTTGATGGAATATAAGGGCTATACACTGAAGCAGGCTTGTGATGAAATGATTTATAATCGATTGCCTGAAGGAAGTGGTGGTATTATTGCAATCGATAAAGATGGAAATTATGAAATGCCTTTTAATACAATCAGTATGATGAGAGCTGCGGCGAATTCAAAAGGTGAGTTTAAAATTGAAATCTGGAAATAAATTTAAACTGTTTTTTAGCTGGAGGATTTATGCGTCCATCAAAAGGTGACTATGCAGAGTATTATCAAAAATATATCGATCTTGTTCCTGGCGATGATATTTTTAGGGTTCTTGTAGAGCAAAATGTAGAATCACAAAATGTACTTAATTCTTTTTCGGAAAGTAAAGGAAATCATTCTTATGCTGAAGGGAAGTGGTCAGTAAAAGAAGTTATCGGTCATATGATGGATGTAGAAAGAATTTTTGCATATCGTGCGTTGTGTATTGCCCGTGGGGAAACAAATCCATTACCGAGTATGGATCAAGACTCGTATGCTAAAAATGGTAATTTTAATAAAAGACAATTGTTCGATATAAACTATGAGTATAGACTTGTAAGGGAATCTAATATTCTGTTATTTGGAAGTTTCGATAAATCAGTCTTTCATAACAGAGGCATTGCAAGTGGATATGAAGTAACGGTTTTGGCATTAATGTGGATGACCGCGGGACATGAAAAACATCACTTAAATGTTTTGATGGAAAAATACATGTGATTAATTATAGTACTTTATAAATAGCTGAAAGTATTTTATCAGTTGCCCCAATATTAGATTGGACATACGAGGCTGATATTTTTCCTGTAGCTGTTCTATAGCTTTCATCAGAAAACATTTTCCGTAAATATTTGTACACCTGCCGTTTATTATTTACTACTTTACCTCCGCCAAGTTCAACTAACTTTATTGCTTCCTGTGAGTTTTCTATTTTTGGCCCAAACATTACCGGTGTACCATAAACAGCCGCTTCAAGAACATTATGAATATTCTGTTTGAAACTACCGCCGATATAAGCGACATTAGCGTATGTGTAAAGAGTAAGTAGTATTCCAATCGAATCAATAATAATTATGCGTTCATCGGTGTAAGTGTTTAGATGAGAAAAACGAATTGTTTTTAGTTTACCGGCAAACTCATTTTCTATTTTTTCAAGATGAAGTAATGTTGGTTCGTGTGGAGCTATAATCATTAATATATTCTTATCTACTTCAGCTAATTTCATTAAAGCCGGAAAAATAACTTCTTCATCCTGTTCCCACGTACTGCCAGCAACAAATACTTTTTTATTATTTAAAACATTGTAGCTGATAAGTCTTTTTTCTTTTGCTTGTAAACTTCTCTGGTAAACTCTATCAAATCGTGTGTCACCAACGGCACTTACATTGTTTTCATTAATCCCAAAAGTTCTAAATTGATTTGCATCGGATTCGGAGACTGTTAAGATTTTTGTCAAATATCCAAAAAGGATTTTATGGAAAGATTTTATTATTGGAAATTTACGCGGAGAATTACTTCTTAATGTAGCATCAACAAGAAAAATTGGAATATTATTTTTATTCAGTTCTTCAATAATGTTCGGCCACAAATCGTATCGCATTATTACTGTTAAAGCTGGTTTTATGATTAAAACAAACTTTTGCGTATTAAATTTTGAATCAAATGGTATGTAGGAAATTAAATCAGCATAGGGATACTTTTTAGAGTTTTCGTACCCTGATGGTGAAAAAAAAGTAACAAGAATGTTAACATCTTTTTCCTGTTTTAACTTTTCTATAATTGGTTTAGCTTGCTCAAATTCTCCGAGTGAAGAAGAATGAAACCAAATAAGTTTTTTATTTTTGTTAATTGAAGTAGCAGCAATAATAATGTTTTCATAAACACGTTTTCTGCCATTTATGCCATTTTTTATCTTAGTATTGAATAATCCTGCAATTCGTAATGCCGCATATAAAACAGGTAAAATAAAGTAGTTGTATACTATGTAGTAAATTAATTTCATTCGTTTGTTATGAATGATAAAATATTTTTTAAAACAAATTCTGGTTTGATTGAATTCATACAATTAAAATGTTTTTTAGGACAATTATTTCGTCCGATGTGAGAACATGGGCGGCAAGTTAAGGAATTGTTTTCTAAGATTAAATTTTTACAGTTATATGGTGTAAATCCAAACTCTCTAACTGTAGATCCGAAGATCGCAACTACATTTGTATTTACTGCGGAAGCTACATGCATTAACCCGGAATCATTACAAACAATAGTTTTACATAATTTCATATCGGCAACAGTTTTAAGTAAATCATTTTCGTTTGAAAGGTCGATCGAGCCATAAATATTTTTGGAGATTTCCGAACATAATTCTTTATCAATACTACCGCCAAATAAGAGAATTGTAAAACCTTCTTTTGATAGTTTATTTCCTAATTCAATAAAATATTCTTTTGGCCAGCGTTTTGTAAAATGTCTGGCTCCAGGACAAAATCCAATAAAATTATTTTTGCCTGCAAGAGTTTTATCCGGGAACTTATCTGTAAAAAGATCTAAGCTGCTATTATCAAGCACAAATCCTTCAATCGTTTTTGCATATCTGTCAGGAATTGTTTCGGCAGATTTTAATCTGCTTATCTTAAAATTTACAAGTATAAATTTATCAAAACTGTGTTTGTAAAATCGGGAAGTATTTTTGTTTAAAGTTTTTGTAATCTTTCTTGATCTGAGATTATTTTGTAGATCAATAACAAAATCATAACTATTTAATTTTAGAGATTCGAGAAGATTATTATTCAGTCTCTCATCTTTACTAAAGTAATAAAGATTATCTAGATGATTATTTAACTTTAGTGCATCAGCATATTCTTCTTTTATCAAAACATCAATAGAAAGTTTTGGTTCTCTCTTCTTTAATGATCTGATAAATGGAGTTGTAAGTAAAATATCACCAAGCGAGCTGAGCCTGATTATAAGAATCTTACGGATTTTTGATAATTCTGTGACTGTCAAGAAAATATTTACATAATTGTTTAAGCAAATTTATCATTTAACCAACTTATATCAATAAATTGATTTGAAGTTTTTAATTAAGTGCCTAATTTTCAGTTAGAAATTTAATAAGGATTGATTTATGACAACTTTACCTCCACCAAAAGTTAAAAAAGCCTCTGAAGATTCACTTGAATCAAAGATTTATACAATGGTTGAGAATTATAAAGAGTACATTCCAACGCCAAATGACAGAAATAGATTGTCATTTTGTTTGGTAAAATTTGTTAATGGGGAAGGTGATGAGCCTAAAATTACTTTGAAAAATGCAAAGATAGGAATTGCTGGAATTTCTGTGGCTGATCTAGCTAAAAAACTTGATGAAGAGTTAATAAAGATTAAATAATTCATAAAGCCCCTTACCTTAGGTTAGGGGCTTGGTAAATGTTTTTTATTTCACCTCAATAGGATCATACTCACGCATAAACTTTTCAACTAATAAAACATCTTCTTCACTTCCAATAAAAATTGGTGTTCGTTCGTGCAAAGAAGTTGGTTTAATATCAAGCATTCTTTGTTTTCCATTTGTTGCTCTTCCGCCAGCTTGCTCAACTATAAAAGCCATTGGATTGCACTCGTACATTAATCTTAACTTTCCCTTTGGATTTCTTGAATCAGCAGGGTACATATATATACCGCCGTATAAAAGATTTCGATGAATATCAGAAACCATTGAACCAATGTAACGTGATGAATATGGTCTTTCGGTTGTTGCATCTTCTTCCTGAAGCCACTTAATATATTTTTTTAATCCTGGATGCCAGTAAAGATAATTGCCTTCGTTGATGCTGTAGATTTTAGATTTCTTTGGAGTTTTAATATCAGGATGTGATAAAATAAATTCACCAAAAGACGGATCCAAAGTAAAACCATGCACTCCGTTTCCGGATGTATAAACAAATATGGTACTCGATCCGTAAATAATATAACCGGCGGCAACTTGTTTTAACCCTTGCTGTAAACAATCTTCCATCGTTCCTGGCCCACCTTCAGGGGAAACTCTTTTATAAATAGAGAAGATAGTTCCGATGCTAACATTTGCATCAATGTTGGATGAGCCGTCAAGAGGATCAAATAACAAAACATACTTACCAAGATAAAATTCCGGTGGGATGTGAATAATATCTTCTTCTTCTTCAGAAGCCATTACACAAAGATGGCCGCCGTGATCCATTGCTTTAATCATCATATCATTAGCAAAAATATCCAGCTTCTTTACTCTTTCACCATGAACATTTTCTTCTCCTGTAAAACCGATTATATCAACCAGTCCGGCTTTGTTAACATCGAGTGAAATTACTTTTGCAGCGAGTGAAAGATCGTGCAGGAGATCAGAAAGTTCTCCGGTTGCTTCGGGATATTTTCTTTCTTCTTCGTAAATGTGGCGGGCAAGAGTATTGAACTTAATTCTTTCCATTTCAGTTCTCCCTTTTTAGGATTTGTGTTAGTTGGATTTTCTTAATTCCTGATCTTTGTATTGTAACTGGTATAATTTGTAATAGATTCCACGTTTAGCAAGCAACTCCTGATGATTCCCAATTTCTCTGATTTCTCCTTTATGTAAAACAATAATCTTGTCAGCATTTTGTATTGTTGAAAGACGATGAGCAATTACAATTGCAGTTCTACCTACAAGTAATTTTTCAATTGCAGACTGAATCAACTGTTCCGTTTCAGTATCAATACTTGAAGTTGCTTCATCCAAAATTAAGATTTTTGGATCATAAGCTAAAGCACGGGCAAAAGAAATTAATTGTTTTTGTCCAACACTTAAAGTTGCTCCACGTTCTTTTACTTCTTCAGAATACTTGTTTGGCAAGTTGGAAATAAATTTGTCTGCACCAACAGTTTTTGCGGAATGCATTATCTTTTCTAAAC
>JBATOT010000056.1:0-2198 GCA_049291095.1 Ignavibacteriaceae bacterium
TAAATCCCAAGCCCTAAATTTTATATCTCTCATCTAAAATATTTTTAATTAGTAATTAAATTACGATGTATAACAATGTATAAGACGCTACTGCGCTAATCGCTTGCATCGCTTATACTTGCCGTTATAAGCCATTTTGAGAACACGACTTCGCACCATCATTTTCTCGTTCTGAATTAACTTCTCGTAACGCTTCCCAAACTTGAAATTGTAAAAAAGCTAATTGGCTACATATTTTTTCGTGACCAAATCTTTTTACATAATCTTTTATTTCGTCTTTTTGAAATGAACCTTCTACTTCGCCAATTTCGTAATAACTTACATCGGTATCTGTTACAAAGCTAACAGTTGCTAATTTTTGAGTTTCTGCTCCCATTTTTTTACAATTTAAAGTTTACACCAAACACGGATAAAAACGGCTTATAACAGTGGTTTGGCAAAATACCGCCAATAAGCCTTTGTACTAAATTTGAACAGTTGTGCAAGGCGGTACTTCGCCAAGCCACAAAACGTTATGTGACAGATAAGGTTAGTTCTTCGCCTTTAATATATAAATGTCCTACATATTTACAGCATCCGTTTTTGCCATTTTTGGGATGATATTCTTTGCATTCTTTGCCACAAGTACCTTGATGTTTTGCGCACATCTCTCCAAATTGTTTACAATAAAAGAAATCTGAATTGTATTCTTTTACAGCTTTATATGCCACAACTTGATTTAATTCAAAATCAATCATCTTTTCTTTTATTCGCTCTAATGTGTACGCAAACTCATCTGATATTAATGGAGCGAAGTATAATTGTATTTTTGACATTATTTATATTTTTATTTTATGTTACAAGAAATACAAGTAATTACACCATACACCGAACTAACGCCTAATTTTACGTTTAAATTTCTTAATACTGGTTCAATGTTAGTTAAGTATTCAAATCCATATTTATCATGCCACAAGTTTACTTCACTACCCGATTCTTTTATACTTTTAGCGTGGTCAACCATTGCTTTATACTCTGTAAATGTCATTTTAATTCTTTATTTTTGTTCGTTAAATAATCCGTCACATAACAGTGTATAAGACGCTACTGCGCTAATCGCTTGCATCGCTTATACTTGACGTTATCGGCTATTTTGGAACGACACCGTAAGCCAAGCAACCAAATCTATGGTCATTGTCTATTTCTGACAATTTAGAGTGTTTTGAACCTGAAATACTTTCGCTTTCAAATTCGTCAGCAAGAAATGGGAATAACCAAATTGGAATTAATCTCATTGGACTTTCTTCTGACCAAGAGCCAAAACCAAGTTCTACCATTTCTTCAAAACTTAAATCTGTTGGGTCAATTTTAAAACTTCCACTTTCTTCTTCCCATTTTTGCAATGTTTTGTGAATGTCTTGAATATTGGTTAAACGAAAATCATTAGACCAACTTTCGTATGATAAACTTTCGCCTACTCTTGTTAGTAAGGTTCTTCTAATTGCTTTTACCTTTTCAAAGGTTGTTAATTGTTCTTTTGACATTTTTTTTGTATTTAATTGTTAATAATTCACTTTTGAATAACCGAAGAAAAACAGCCGATAACAGTGGTTTTGCGTCAGTTTTTGCCTTTAAACATTGTGCTAAAATCAAACATTCGGAGTAGGCAAAAACCGAACGCAAAGCCCCGATACGTTATGCGTCAGCTTAAAAGACCGTCCGTACGTTCATCTTCTTTTAACCAAACACGGACATCACCTCTTATATCAGTTGTAATTCCTAACTTGGTTTTACAACCTTTACATTGTTTGTAAATTAATCCATGCTTACTTTTATAAAGCCTATCATAATAATCTTCTTCCGAGTGTGGGCATTCACATTTCGGACATTTGAAATCTACATCAACCATTGATATAATTCCGTTTGGTATTCTAATTGATTGTGCCATATTTTAAAATTTAATTTCGTTTAAAAAAGCCGAACGCATAACACACGTTTGGCAAAAGTGGCGGTGCAGTACTCCGCTCGATATTTACTGCTAAATTCAACATTCGTTCTCCGCATCGGCATTTGTGGTGAAAATCGCCACCTTCGCCAAGGTGTGCTGTGAATGATAAATCCATTGTATAGATTTATCAATGCTGTATAAGAGATGATGGTAGGTCCATCGGTGTCGCTGTACAAGCGGAGGCATCAAACCGCTTCCCGATGCTTTGATA